>PNKK01000013.1 GCA_013822395.1 Anaerolinea sp.
GCTGACAGCCGCCCCGTGCTGAAGGAGCCCCCCCCCGCGGCGAGCCGTCCAATCTCTGCCGCGGCGATTCCCGTGAGCCCCGGCCACAGCCTCACCCATGATGACCCCAGCAGCAAAATTCGGGTTACCGCGGCGGAATGCCGTTCACACAGCGGAATGCCCGAGCTTGACACCACGCGCGGGTCACCGGATAGTGCGGGCCAGCCGCAGGCGGGCCGACCCGAGGGCCCGACCGTGCGATGCACGTGGTCCGGGCCGGGTGAACCCACGAATCACGTCCGCACCGTCCCGCTCACCGACGGGACCCGCACGAGGAGCCACTTGGCCGCCATCACTGCCGCCCAGCCAGCCGCCGCCGTCTCATCGACCGGTTCGCGGCCCGCCGTACCTGCCGTCCGCCTGGCGGGCGTCGTCAAGCAGTTCGGCAACGACGAGCAGGGTCGCCGAGTCACCAAGTTCGCCGCGGGGCGCGCAGGCGAGGGGATCGTCGCCGTCGCCGGAATCGACCTCGAGATCCTGGATGGCGAGTTCTTCTCCATGCTCGGACCGTCCGGCTCCGGCAAGACGACGACCCTTCGCATGATCGCCGGCTTCGAGCGCCCGACGGCGGGCCGGATCCTCCTCCACGGCCAGGACGTCACAGAGCTCCCGCCGTTCGAGCGCGACGTGAACACGGTCTTCCAGGACTACGCCCTCTTCCCGCACATGACCGTGGGCGAGAACGTCGCCTACGGGTTGATGGTTCGCAAGGTCCCCAGGGCGGACCGGGATGCACGCGTCGGCGAGGCACTCCGAATGGTCCGCCTGGAGGGCTACGAGCGCCGGCGTCCCGGACAGCTGTCGGGCGGCCAGCGGCAACGGGTCGCGCTCGCTCGAGCACTCGTGAACCGCCCACGGGTGCTCCTCCTGGACGAGCCCCTCGGCGCGCTCGATCTCAAGCTCCGCGAGGAGATGCAGATCGAGCTCAAGGGCATCCAGCAGGAGGTCGGGATCACGTTCATCTACGTGACCCACGACCAGCAGGAGGCGCTCACGATGAGCGACCGCCTAGCGGTTTTCAACCGCGGGCGGATCGAGCAGGTGGGGACTCCAGCCGACGTGTACGAGCGCCCGGCGACGCGATTCGTTGCCGGGTTCGTCGGAACCTCCAACCTGCTCACCGGTGGGACCGCCCGGGCGATCGTGGGCAGCGACAGGACCTTCACCGTCCGCCCCGAGAAGATCCGCCTCACCGACCCGGACTCGGCTCCCCACCCGGACGAGACCTCCGCCCTCGGGACGATCCGCGAGGTGATCTACCTGGGGCCCGATACGCGCTATATCGTGTCGCTCGATGCCGGCGGCGAGCTCGTCGTCGCTCAGCAGAATCTCGCCACCTCATCGATGGAGGCGCTCTCGGCCAAGGGACGAGCGGTCCGTCTCACCTGGAAGCGCCAGCACAACCTTCCCGTCGCGGACGGGTAGACCAGGCAGAGCCCGCCGGTCTCAACCGGCGGCCAGGGAGAGGTCGCGCCAGGTGCGCGACCGGAGGAGGAGCATGGGCAGTAGAAGGTTCCTGGTGCTCGCCGGAGTCGTGGCGCTGGTCGCCGCGGCCTGCGGCGGCGGCGCCTCGCCAAAGCCATCGTTCAACCTGCCGACCTCGATCGGGGACGGCGAGGGCCAGCTGAGCGTCCTGGCCTGGCCGGGCTACGTCGAGAACGGCAGCACCGATCCGGCGGTCGACTGGACGACGCCCTTCGAGGACGCGACAGGATGCAAGGTGAGCGTCCAGGTGTTCGGAACCTCGGACGAGGCGTTCAGCCTGTTCTCGACGAACCCCGAGAAATACGACGTCGTGAGCGCCTCGGGCGACGCGAGCCTCCGGCTCGTCCGCGCCGGGTACGTCCAGCCCGTGAACGTGGACCTCATTCCGAATTACACGGACATCTTCCCGGCACTGAAGAACAAGCCGTACAACACCGTCGACGGCGTCAACTACGGCGTTCCGCACGGGCGAGGCTCCAACCTCCTGATGTGGCGGACCGACGAAGTCACGCCGGCGCCTTCCTCCTGGACGACGATGTTCGACCCGAGCTCGCCCTACTCAGGCAGGATCTCCGTGTACGACGCCCCGATCTACATCGCCGATGCGGCCGTCGTCCTCATGGCGACCAAGCCCGACCTCGGCATCAAGAACCCGTACGCCCTGGACGATACGCAGTTCGCAGCAGTGGTGGAGCTGCTCAAGCAGCAGAAGCCGCTCATCGGACAGTATTGGGTCGACTACACCAAGCAGATGGATGCCTTCCGCGCCGGGGACGCCGTCATCGGCACCACCTGGGAGGTCATCGCCAAGCTCCTCCAGGCGGAGGATCCGGCCGTGCCCGTCGAGGTCGTCAAACCGGTCGAGGGCGCCACCGGCTGGTCCGACACCTGGATGATCAACAGCAAGACGAAGAGCATCAACTGCGCCTACAAGTTCATCGACAACATCGTCTCGCCCGAGGTGAACGCCCAGGTCGCCGAGTGGTTCGGCGAGGCTCCGGGCAATGCCAAGGCCTGCGAGAAGACGGCCGATCCGGGCTTCTGTGAAGCGTACCGGGCCAATGACGACGCATTCTGGCAGGACGTCTGGTACTGGCAGACGCCCGAGGCCAACTGTGTCGACGGCCGAACCGGCGTCAAGTGCAAGGACTTCGACGCGTGGGTGAAAGCCTGGACCGAGATCAAGGGCTGACCCGAGGCTCCGTCAAGCGCACCCCCCGGCGGGACCCGCCGGGGGGTGCACCGTCTCCGGAGAGTCATGACCACCGCCACCGATCGCGGGACAACAGGAACGATGCGCCGCCTCGCCGGCTGGCTGGACCGGCACAGCCGCGCCCGGCTGGCGATGCTCCTCGCGGCCCCGATGGGGTGGCTGGTCGTCGCCTACCTGGGGTCGCTGGCCCTGCTCTTCCTCAACGCCTTCTGGTCCCGCGACGCGTTCACCGGGCTGGTCGTCCGGCAGTTCACCCCGGACAACTTCATCGAGATCTTCACGAATCCGCTGTACCGGAACGTGACCCTCCGGACGATCGGGATGGCCGTCGTCGTCACACTCACCTGCGCGGTCATTGCCTTCCCGATCGCCTACTACATGGCCCGCGTCGCCTCGCCGCGCACGAAGGGCCTGCTCGCCGTCGCGGTCGTGATGCCGCTCTGGGCCAGCTACCTCGTCAAGGCCTACACGTGGCGGCTGATCCTCTCCAACGACGGCGTCCTGAACTGGCTCCTCAACCCCCTCGGATTGCGCGGGCCCGGTCTTGGCGAGAGCGTGGTGGGCCTCTGGCTCGTCTTCACGTACCTCTGGCTCCCGTACATGATCCTGCCGCTGTACGCCGGCCTGGAGCGCATCCCGACCTCGCTGCTGGAGGCGTCCGCCGACCTCGGAGGACGGAGCTGGACCACGTTCCGGCGGGTGATCTTTCCGCTCGTGGTGCCGGCGCTCGTCGCGGGCTCCATCTTCACGTTCTCGCTGACACTCGGCGACTACATCGCGCCCAGCCTGATCACCACCACGCAGTTCATCGGCAACCTGATCTACCTGAACTTCGGGGTCCCGGACCTGCCGTTCGCGGCCGCGCTGTCGCTCGTCCCGCTCGTGATCGTGGTCCTCTACCTGCTCGTTGCGCGCCGCCTCGGCGCGTTCGAGGCGCTCTGATGGACCGGCCGGCCCGGATCCTCCTCCGCCTGGCGACGATCGCCGTGCTGCTGTTCATCTACGCGCCGCTCGCGCTCGTCATCGTCTACGCCTTCAATCGGAGCGGGACGTCAGCCTGGCCGCCGGCCGGGCTCACCCTGAACTGGTTCGCGGATGCGGCCGCCAATACAGGTCTGCGCCAGGCGCTCCTGACGTCGATCGCCGCGGCGCTCGGCGCGACGTCGATCGCGCTCGTCCTCGGAACGCTCGCCTCGCTGGCCGTGGCCCGCCACCGCTTCTTCGGACGGGAGACGATCTCGTTCGTCGTGATCTTCCCGATTGCGCTGCCGGGCATCGTGACCGGGATGGCCCTCAGCACGACGTTCGCCACGACGGATCTGCCGCTCGGGCTGTTCGCGATCATCGTCGGCCACGCCACGTTCTCCATCGTCCTCGTCTACAACAACGTCATCGCCCGGCTGCGACGAGCTGCCCGCTCTCTCGAGGAGGCCTCGAGCGATCTCGGGGCGGACAGCTGGCAGACGTTCCGGTACATCACCTTTCCCACGATCCGGACCGCGCTCCTCGCCGGCGGGTTGCTGGCCTTCGCCCTGTCGTTCGACGAGGTCATCGTGACGCTGTTCACCGCGGGCGGCCTCAAGACCCTGCCGATCTGGATCTTCGAGAGCTTCCGGCTGGCCCGCCAGGTCTCGCTCGTCAACGTAGCCGGGCTGGTCGCGATCCTCCTATCCGTGATCCCCGTCTATATCGCGTCCAGGCTGACCCAGGACACCGGCGGTGTGACCGGCGCGAAGGGGTGAGGCGCGCGATCGGTAGCGGCTCGTCAGGGGAGCCGCGAGGCTTCGTGGCCGAATCGCCCTGCCCCGGTTTGGCGGGCTTGGCCGAGGGTCGGATCCGGGCCGCCTGGTCGATGCATCGACCGTCCGACGAAGCAGCGCGCCCCGACCGGCCCGATCTCGGGACCTCCGCCACTGATCGGTCGATCGCTACGCCGTTTGACGAAGAATCGGGGCCGAGCCGGCCTCATGTTCGTCGCTTGGTCGATCCGTGGACCAGGCACGGCGCGTAGCGGCCGAGGGGTGCGGCAGGCGCCAAGCCTGCCCCATGTCCGCGTCGCTCGCGCTACGATCAGCCCGTGCCCGATCCCCGTGACCCCGCCGCCGTCCGTGTCGCCCTCCAGGTGGAGGCTGTGCGCCTCCGCACGGAGATCGGCGAGCCGATCGAGGGACCGGGCCAGATGACGTATGGCTCGCAGGCAGCCGCCGCGACGCACGTCTTCGAGCAGCAGCGGGACCTCGCGCTCCGGGACCGCGAGCGCGCCCAGCTCCGCCAGGTCGAGGAGGCGCTCGAGCGATTGGACGCGGGCACGTACGGGACCTGCCGGAGCTGCGGCCAACAGATCGCTCCGGAGCGGCTGGCGGCGATCCCCTGGGCGGCAGCCTGCATCGACTGCGCCCGGGCGGCGCGGTGAGCGATCCCCTCGTCGGGATCGAGGCCATCCGCGAGGCGGCCGCCAGGCTTCGCGGGGTCGCGGTCCGAACCCCGCTCGTTGTCTTCTCGGCCGGGCCGCCGCGCATCCTCCTGAAGGCAGAGTCCCTCCAGCCGACCGGCGCGTTCAAGATCCGCGGCGCCTACAACGCGATCGCCCAGCTGACCGCCACGGAGCGTCGCCGCGGGGTCGTCACCCACTCATCCGGAAACCATGCCCAGGGGGTGGCGAGGGCAGCGCGCCTGCTGGGGACGAGCGCGGTGGTCGTGATGCCGTCGGACGCCCCGTCGGTCAAGCGTGCGCGGGTGGAGGCGGACGGCGCCGAGGTGGTGACGGTCGGTGTCGAGAGCGGCGCCCGAGAGGTGATGGCCCAGCGACTCGTCGAGGAGCGTGGCCTCGTCCTCGTGCCCCCCTACGACCACGATCGGATCATCGCGGGCCAGGGAACGTGCGGCCTCGAGATCGCGGAGGACGTCCAGGACCTGGCCCTCGTCCTCGTCCCGATCGGCGGCGGCGGGCTCGCCAGCGGCGTGGCCGCCGCCGTCAAGGCGCTCCGGCCGGGGGCGCGCGTGATGGGCGTGGAGCCGGAGCTCGCCGCGGACGCGGCCGAGTCGCTGCGCGAGGACCGGATCGTCCGCTGGGACGGCGCCCTGACCGCGCGGACGATCGCCGACGGGGCGCGGACGCAGGCGATCGGGAGGCGCCCGTTCGAGCATCTGTCACGCCTGCTCGACGGCGTGATCACGGTGACGGAGGCTGAGATCGCCGCCGCGGTCCGCCTGGCGGCGGAGGAGAGCCGGCTCGTGGTCGAGCCGTCCGGTGCGCTGTCGATCGCCGCCGTGCGGTTCCGCGCCCACGAGCTGGACCTGGCCGCCCTCGACGGCGTGGTCGTCGCGGTGGTCAGTGGCGGGAATGTGGACCCGGCGCAGTACCGGGAGTTGCTCACCTCGCCCGTCCCGAACTGACCGGCACGCGGCGGGGAGCCTCACCGGCGCGCTCCCCGGTCTGCCAGAGCCGCACACCGCGACCAGAGCCGCACACCGCGACATCGCGCAGCCCCATGCGAGGGGTATCCGGGGACCCGTCATGACAAACGGCCCTCGGTTATCATGTCAAACGGCCTGTCCCTGCGGCGGGCCGCCTTCGCGTCCCGCCGGACGGTCCGTCCCGCACCGCCGGTATCGTCAGCCCCATCCGAGGACACCCGATGTCGAGTACCCCCAGGAAGCGCCCTGCGCCCGACGCCCTCGTCGCCGGTGCCGTCGTCGCCATCCTGATCGCGCTCGTCCTCGCCGTCTTTCTGAGCGGCTGGGGCGCCAGTCTCTATCCGCCCGAGGCGGCAACGTCACAGGGTCGCGAGATCCGGGGGCTGTACGACATCGTCTTCGCGGTCGCCATCGCCATCTTCGTGGTCGTCGAGGGCCTGATCGTCTGGAGCGTCCTGCGCTACCGACGCCGGCCGGGTGACAACGAGCTCCCCGCGCAGACGCACGGGAACAACGTCGCCGAGGTCATCTGGACGCTCGTCCCGACGGTGATCGTCCTGTTCCTGTTCGTCATCTCGTGGCAGACCCTCAACAGCGTCGACGCCGTGAGCGCGCAGCCGGACGTCCGGATCCGTGCCATCGCCGGACAGTTCCAGTGGCAATTCGAGTACCTCGACGGCAACGGCACCAAGGTCGCGACCCAGCTCGCCCCGGAGTACAACCAGGACACCGGCGAGGGCGGCATGGCCGTCCCGGTGGGCCGGTCCGTCCAGGTCGCCCTGGACAGCCCGGACGTCATCCACGCGTTTTACGTGCCGAGATTCCTGTTCAAGCGGGACGTCGTTCCCGGTCAGACCAACCGGTTCGAGTTCACCGTGGATCCGAAGGAGGCCGGCCAGTTCTTCCGCGGGCAATGCGCCGAGCTGTGCGGCGCAGGCCACGGGTCGATGCTGTTCACCGTCCGTGCGCTGTCTCCGGCCGACTACGACACGTGGCTCCAGGCGCTCATCGCCAAGAGCAACGCCACGCCGGCGCCGCTTCCGAGTGGCACGGTCCTCAACGTCACCGCCAGAGAGATCGCGTTCGACACGAAGGCGCTCGAGGTCCCCGCGGACACGCCGTTCGCGATCGCCTTCCAGAACCAGGACCCGTCCGGCGTCACCCATGACATCGACATCCGAGACGCGAACGGGAACGTCCTCGCGAACCAGGAGCCGATCAACGGCGGGACCTCGACGAACTATACGTACGAAGGTCTCCCGGCCGGGACCTACACGTTCATCTGTGCCATCCATCCGATCCCGGCCATGACCGGGACGCTGACGGTCAAGTAAGGAGCCCGGCATGGCGACCCACGCCCTGGCCCCCGCCCCCGCGACTGCCTCCCGGGGCTGGCTCTACGAGTGGTTGACGACCACCGATCACAAGAAGATCGGGATCATGTACGTCATCAACTCGTTCATCTTCTTCCTGATCGGCGGCGTGCTGGCGCTCGTCGTCCGGGCGGAGCTCGCCCGGCCCGGCCTCCAGTTCCTCACCGACGAGCGCGTGTACAACCAGATGTTCACGATGCACGCGACGTTGATGATCTTCCTGTTCGTCATCCCGATGCTGGCGGGTCTCGGCAACTACGCCGTCCCGCTGATGATCGGGGCGCCGGACATGGCGTTCCCGCGGATCAACGCCCTGTCGTTCTGGATACTGCCGCTCGGCGGGATCCTCATGATCTCCAGCTTCTTCACGGGCGGCGCGGCGGCGGCCGGCTGGACGTCCTACCCGCCGCTCTCCGCGGAGGGTCCCCTCAACTCACCCGGCGCAGGGCAGGACCTGTGGATCGTGTCGCTCATCCTCATCGGGACCAGCTCCATCCTCGGCGCGATCAACTTCCTCGTCACGATCTTCAAGATGCGCGCCCCGGGCATGACGCTCTTCCGGATGCCGATCATGGTCTGGACGATCCTCGTGACGAGCGTCCTGGTCCTCATGGCCACGCCGGTCATCACGAGCGCGCTCGTGATGCTGTTCATCGACCGGAACTATGGCGGCACCTTCTTCGACCCGTCCGGCGGCGGCAGCGCGATCCTCTACCAGAACATCTTCTGGTTCTACTCGCATCCGGCGGTCTACGTGATGATCCTGCCGGCGATGGGCGTGATCAGCGAGATCCTGCCCGTCTTCAGCCGGAAGCCCCTCTTCGGCTACAAGGCCTTCGTTTTCGCGACGGCGGCCATCGGCGCTCTCGGATTCTCCGTGTGGGCCCACCACATGTTCACCACCGGCTCGGTCTTCCTGCCGTTCTTCAGCCTCCTGACGTTCATGATCGCGGTCCCGACCGGCGTGAAGATGTTCAACTGGGTCTTCACGTTGTTCCGGGGTCAGCTGACGTTCTCGACGCCACTGATCTTCGCCATCGGGTTCCTGACGATGTTCCTCATCGGCGGGATCAACGGTGCCTTCAGCGCATCCGTCCCGGTCGACTTCGCACTCCACGACACGTACTGGATCGTCGCTCACATCCACTACGTGCTCTTCGGCGGTTCCGTCTTCGGGATCTTCGCGGGGCTCTATTACTGGTTCCCCAAGATGACCGGCCGGATGCTGGACGAGGGCCTCGGCAAGATCCAGTTCGTCCTGATGTTCGTCGGATTCAACCTGACGTTCTTCCCGATGCACATGCTCGGCATCCAGGGCATGCCGCGCCGCATCGCCGACTACGCCGCGGAAGCCGGCTGGAACGACTGGAACATGGCCGCGACCATCGGCGGGTTCGTGATCGCCGCCTCGATCCTCCCGTTCATCTGGAACGTCTTCGTGTCGCTCCGGGGCGGGAAGGTCGCCGGCGACGACCCCTGGGAGGCGAACACGCTCGAGTGGGCGACGTCCTCGCCGCCGCCGCCCTACAACTTCGACCAGCTGCCGGAGATCCGCTCCGAGCGGCCGCTGTTCGACGCCCGCCACGGGCGTGCCGGGCACTGAGGGAGAGCCGACGACCGTGACTGCCGACAGCCACGCCCTCGCGACCGCCGAGCACACTCCCATCGCGGGACTCGCCCACGACCGCCGCGGGATCAGCAACCCGATCCTCGGGATGATCCTGTTCATCACCTCCGAGGTGATGTTCTTTGCCGGCCTCTTCGCCGCCTACTTCAGCACCCGCGCCGCGAACAGGCCCTGGCCACCGGAGGAGTTCGCGGACGTCCTCAACCCGTTCTCGGTCATCCTCGTCGCGACGGCCATCCTCATCGTGAGCTCGTTCACCTGCCAGCTCGCGATCCGTGCCATCCGGCGCGAGGATCGCCGTGGGTTCATC
The DNA here is from genome assembly GCA_013822395.1 of Anaerolinea sp. GTDB lineage: Bacteria > Chloroflexota > Limnocylindria > Limnocylindrales > CSP1-4 > UBA5189. The sequence goes on from PNKK01000013.1 coordinate 9,465, forward strand.
CGGAACATCGCCGTGACGTTCGTCCTTGGCATCGTCTTCCTCCTCCTCCAGGCGTACGACTACAGCATCCTGTTCGAGGAGGGGATGACGATGGGGTCCGGCCCGTTCGGGACGACGTACTTCACGCTCACCGCCTTCCACGGCGCCCACGTCTTCGGCGGCGTGATCATGCTCGGGGTCATCCTGTATCGTGGCATGGCCGGCCAGTTCTCGGCCCGCCACCACGACGCGGTGGAGGCGACGTCCCTGTACTGGCATTTCGTCGACGTGGTCTGGATCCTGCTCTTCTCGATCCTCTACTTCCTGTAACGGGGCAGCGCGAATGCATCCGATCCGGCATCCCCGCAACGTCGTCGTCATCGGCGGTGCCTTCGTCATCGTCGCGGCGCTCTACGCGCTCGGCGCGGTACCGCTGGGCTACAACATCGAGTGGGCCGGGGTCACGATGCTCGCGGCCCTCGGCATCGCGATGTCGCTCATGGCGTACATCCTGATCGCCGGCTCGTCCAGGGACTGAGGCCGCTCCGGGTCGCATGGAAGGACTCTGGCAGTCGATTCTTGAGCTCATCTCCAGGCTCGTCATCCCCGACTGGGGCGAGCTGATCGGGCTGTTGCCGCTCGGGCTGGCCGGGCTCGTCGTGCTCTGGTTCACGTGGACGATCCGCCGGTTCGCGACCGCCGGTCCCACGCGCCGCGCCCCCGCGCGGCTCACGCCGATCGCCCCGCCGGGCATCCACATGCCGGGCCCGTCCTACGCGCCCATCCTCGCCGCTGTTGGTTCCGCCGCGCTCTTGTGGGGCCTGGTGGTCGGCGGGAACGCGCTCCTCGTCGGGGCGACCATCCTCGTCTTCACGCTCCTGTACTGGGGCCGCGAGGCCATCCGCGACTACGACCATGCGACACACACGGAGACGCTCCCTGCGGTCGTCCACCCCGGCCCGCCGCCCGGGGTCCACATGCCCGGCCCGTCGTTCCGGCCACTCCTCGGCGCGATCGGGGCGACCGCACTGATGGCCGGTCTCGTCGCGGGCGGCTGGGTCCTCGCCGCCGGCGCGATCATCCTCGTCGTCACCCTGATCGGCTGGCTCGTCGATGCCCGGGAGGAGTACGGCAAGACGGAGAAGGCGGACCGGACCGGGCACCTCGAGAACATCCCCGCCCCCGGCTGGCCGCGCCGCCTCCTCCAGGGCATCGCGGTTGTCTTCGTCCTCGCGGTGCTCGTCCAGACCGGCGTCATCCCGCCCAGGGGCACGGACACGACCGGGGGGGTCGAGAGCTCGCCTGCGCCGTCCGGTGGCGGCGGTGCACCAGGGACCGCCTTCACGGTCGTCGCGAAGGACATCGCCTTCGACGCGAGCACCCTGGTCGTCCCGGCGAATACACCGTTCACGATCCAGTTCGAGAACCAGGACCCGTCGGGGGTGGTTCACGACATCGACATTCGAGCAGCGGACGGGACGACCGTCGTCAAGGACCAGGAGATCGTGAACGGCGGCGTGTCGACGACCTACAGCTATGACGGACTGCCGGCCGGCGAATACATCTTCATCTGCTCGATCCACCCCATCCCGCAAATGACCGGGACGCTCACCGTCAAGTAGGGAGCCGGTCACGGCTGCTCGAATCGCTCCACGCCGCCGACACGACCGCGCGACCGCCCCGTGACGTCGTCGGTGACCCCGTCCATAGCGCTCGAGGGCGTTGTCAAGCGCTATGGATCACGAACCGTCCTCGACGGCGTCTCGCTTGCGGTACGCCCGGGCGAGCTCGTGGCGCTCCTCGGTCCGAACGGCGCCGGCAAGACCACGGCGGTCGAGATCCTGGAGGGCTATCGAACGGCCGACGGCGGCGTGGTCCGTGTCCTCGGGGAGGATCCGCGGCATGGCGGGCCTGCGCTCAAGGCGCGGGTGGGGATGATGCTCCAGGACGGCGGCCTGGACCCGCGCTCCACGCCGGGCGACGTACTCCGGCTGTATGCCCGATTCCACGAGGGCGCGCGGGAGCCTGACAAGCTCCTGGAGTCGGTCGGGCTCGCAACCGTCGCGCGGACCCGTGTACGGCGACTCTCCGGTGGAGAGCGGCAGCGCCTCGCGCTCGCCCTTGCGCTCGTGGGCGACCCGGAGGTCCTCCTTCTCGACGAGCCCACCGCGGGGATGGACCCGGAGGCTCGACGGACGACCCGGGCGTTGATCGGCGGCCTCCGTGCAGAGGGCCGGGCCATCCTCCTCACGACGCACGATCTCGGCGACGTGGAGCGCCTCGCGGACCGGGTGGCAATTCTCCACGGCGGCCGGATCGTGGCGGGCGGGACGCCGGCCGAGCTGGCCGCCGGCGCAATGCCGAGGCTCCGATTTCGGCTGGCGCGCGCCCTCGATCCGGTGGAGCTCACCGGGTTGGGGGCGGCGCTCGCGGTCACGGCGTCGGGGGCAACCCTTGTCGCCGAGCCTGGCGAGGCGCCCGGGGCCTTCCGCGTCGAGGGTGCGGCGCCGGATCCCGCGCTCCTGGCCGCGCTCGCGACATGGTGCGCGGGCGCCAGGATCCAGATCGCGATCCTGTGGGCGACGGCGGCCACGCTCGAGGAGCGGTACCTGGAGCTGACCGGCGATCGGCACGTGGAGGCGGTCGAGTGAGCCGACCGGCGTCACCGGTCCGGGCGACCGTCGCGCTCGCGGCCCTGGAGATGCGTCTCACCGCGCGTCGCGGGGAGAACGTCCTCGTGACCCTCGTGATCCCGCCCGCCGTGCTCGTCTTCTTCGCGACCGTCGGAATCGTGCCCGGGATCGCCGGCCGGCCGGTGGACTTCTTCCTTCCAGGGACGCTCGCGCTCGCCGTGATCGCGAGCGGCCTCGTGAGCCTTGGCATCGCGACCGCCTACGAGCGGGGCTACGGCGTGCTCAAACGGCTCGGCGGCTCCCCGCTCCCCCGCTGGGGGCTCGTGGCCGCCAAGCTGGCCGCGGTCCTCGCGCTCGAGCTGCTCCAGATGGCGCTCCTGCTCGTCGTGGCGATGACTGTCCTCGGCTGGCGGGCCCCGACCGGGACGTCGATTCCCATCTTCGCGGCTGCCCTGCTGTCTGGAACACTCGCCTTCGCCGGGCTGGGCCTGCTCCTCGCCGGAACACTCCGCGCCGAGGCGACGCTCGCGCTCGCCAACGGCCTCTTCCTCCTGTTCCTGATGGTCGGTGGAGTCGTCCTCCCCGTGGACCGCCTCCCGGCGCCGCTGGACGCCCTTGCCGCCGTTCTGCCCGCGGCCGCGCTCGCCGACGCCTTCCGGTCGGCGCTCGGCAGCGGGCAGAACCCAGCCGGCTCGCTCCTCGTCCTCGGCGTGTGGGGCGCGGCGACGGCGGGCCTGGCCATCCGCACCTTCCGCTGGGAGTAGCCTTCCGCTGGGATTTCCGCTGGGAGCAGTCCCGGCGATCGCCCGTATACTCACCTCCCATCTCCTCCTCGCCCGCCACCTTCCCGCGTCCCCGGAGGTCCAATGCGCGCGATCCTGGCCGAGGGTCTGGTCAAGATCTACCGAACCCGTGGAGCGCAGGTCCGCGCTCTCGACGGCGTCGATCTCGAGGTCGAGGAAGGCACGGTCCTGGGCCTTCTTGGGCCGAACGGCGCCGGCAAGACCACGACGGTCCGGATCCTCGCGACGCTCCTCCGCCCCGACGCCGGCCACGCCACGGTCGCCGGCTTCGACGTCGTCCGCCAGGCACAGGAGCTCCGGTCGGTGATCGGGCTGTCCGGCCAGTACGCCGCCGTCGACGAGAATCTGACGGGACGCGAGAACCTCTGGATGTTCGGGCGGCTCTACCAGCTGCCGTCGGCCGAGTCGCGTCGTCGAGCCGGTGGTCTCCTCGAGCAGTTCGACCTCGCGGACGCCGCCGATCGGGTCGTGAAGACGTACTCCGGCGGCATGCGCCGCCGGCTCGACCTCGCGAGCGCTCTCATCGGACGGCCGCGCCTGCTCTTCCTCGACGAGCCGACAACCGGCCTGGACCCGCGCAGCCGCCTGGGGATGTGGGACGTGATCCGTGGCCTCGTCCGGGACGGGACGACGCTGCTGCTGACGACGCAGTACCTCGAGGAGGCCGACGAGCTGGCCGACTCGATCGCGGTCATCGACCACGGCCGCGTCATCGCCCGAGGGACCGCGGACGAGCTGAAGTCGCAGGTCGGCGGAGAGCGGATCGAGGTGGTCGTCCGCGACCGGGCAGACCTCAACCGTGCCGAGGAGGTCCTCGCCCGCGACGGCTCGGGCCAGTGGACGCTCGACGAGCACACCCGAAAGCTGACCGTGCCCGCGATCGGCGGCGCCGCCAAGCTGATGGAGGTGGTCCGCGACCTCGGTGAGGCGGGGGTGGAGATCGACGACATCGCGCTCCGCCGGCCGACCCTCGACGACGTCTTCCTCGCGCTCACCGGCCACGCGGCGGCGGCCGACGACCGCCCGGGGGCGGCGGCATGAGGCAGGCCCTCACCGACGGCCTGGTGGTCACCTGGCGGAACCTCAAGCGGATTCCGCGGATCCCGGAGCTCGCGATCTTCGCGATCCTCCAGTCGATCATGTTCGTGCTGCTGTTCGCGTTCGTCTTCGGCGGGGCGATCCCGCTTCCGGGCGGCGCGAGCTACCGCGAGTACCTGATGCCGGGAATCTTCGCTCAGACGATCGTGTTCGCCGCTGCCACGACCGCGATCGGGATGTGCGATGACATCAACAAGGGCCTCCTCGACCGCTTCCGCTCTCTCCCGATGGCGCGGTCCGCGGTTCTGAGCGGCCGCACCGTGGCCGACGTCGTCTACAACGCCGGGATCCTGGTCGTCCTGATGGTCTCCGGGTTCGTCGTCGGCTGGCGGGTCAACACCGGGATCCCTGAGCTCCTCGCGGGCATCGGGCTGCTGCTGCTCTTCGCGTTCGCGATGTCGGCGATCGGCGTCTGGCTCGGGCTGGCCGTGCCGAGCGTCGAGGTCGCCCAGCAGGTCTCGTTCACGGTGCTCTTCCCGATCACGTTCGTCTCGAACGTTTTCGTCCCGCCCCAGTCGCTCCCGGACTGGCTCCAGCCCGTCGCGGAGTGGAACCCGGTGAGCACGTTGACCGCGGCGACTCGCGAGCTGTGGGGCAACCCGAACCCGTACGTCGGGACCGGCCTGCCGGCCGAGGAGCCGGCCCTCGTGACGATCGGCTGGGTGATCGTGATCGTCGCGATCTTCCTGCCGACCGGGGTCCGCCGCTACCGGAACCTGAGTCGCTGACAAAGGACGCGGACACACCCACGAAGCTGGCGCGCCTTGACAGAATCTAACACCGTGTTAGATTCTCGGACATGAGCGAGGTCATCTATGCTCGGGTCCCGTCGGAGCTGAAGGCAGCCGCGGACGAATACGCCCGCGAGAACGACCGCACGACCGCGTCCGCGTTGGCCGTCCTTATCGATCGAGGCCTCCGAACGACGTCAACGATCCGCGATCTCGAGCGTCGGGTCGTGGATCTCGAGGGCGAACTCGCCGCAGCGCGAGCGCGAGCAGGGGAGCACGAGGCGACCATCGTGGTCCTCCTGGAAAAGCAGAAGACGCTCGAGAGTGCTTACCAGGCGCTCGCAGACCGGATGGGAAAGGGCCTGGGAAGATGCCCGGCATGCGAGGGGCCAGTCACCGGGCAGGACCTTCTCGTCTCGGGCCGGTGCCCGAACGCCGCGTGCCAGAAAGGACTCGCGTCCCTCCTCGTCTCGCAGCCAAAGGGCCTCGACGAGCGGGAGCTGCTTCTCCTGATCGGGGCGCTCGGCCTCGTGCTGGGCATCGCCTTGATGCAGACCAAGAACGAATAGGAGGCATCCCGTGAACCTGCGATCGCTCGCCTTTGCCATCCTGGTGATCCTCGCCGCGTCGGCCTGGGTCACCTATGCCAAGCGCCCGACGGCGCACAACCTGCGCCGGGCGGTCCGAGACACCGTGCCACTCCTGTGATGACTCAATCCACAGCTGGCGAACCCCAGATTCGACGTTGTCCACCTCCGCCCCAGGGGTTTTCCCGCACCCAGTGCGGCTCCGGCCGAATCTCGTTGATGGCCTCCCAAGGCTGTCATTGACAATGATGTCATGATGCGAGATGGGGCTGACAATCGAACGCACGTTCGGTATCATGCTGGCGTGAGCGACCTGCCAGCCATCAGCCTCTTCTCGGGCGTCGGGGGCCTCGACCTGGGCGTAGCCAGGGCTGGTTTCGACGTTCGGGTGGCTGTCGAGCTCGACCGCGATTCGGCTGCGAGCCTCCGTGCGAACCACTTCCCCGATCGCCAGGATGCCGTCTTCGAGCGATCGATCGTGGGCCTTGATGTGTCCGAGATCCTGGAGCGAGCAGGCCTGATGGCGGGCGAAGCAGCACTTGTGGTCGGCGGTCCCCCCTGCACCCCGTTCAGCAAATCGGGCAACTGGCTCGAGTACAAGCGGACGGGCAACGACCCCGACGCCTCGCTGCTGGACGAGTTCGCAAGGGTCGTCGAGGATGCCCGACCTGCGGCCGTCCTCATGGAGAATGTCTGGGGCCTTGCGTACAGGAACCACAACACAGTCCCGCTCTCCAGGCTCATGGACCGCCTGGAGGCAGTCGGCTACCGGGTCAGGTGGGAGGTGCTCAACGCGGCCGACTACGGGATCCCGCAACTCCGGAAGAGGCTGATCCTCTACGGGATGCTCGGCGAGGATCCTCCCGAACTGCCGAGGGCGACGCACTCTGGGTGGACTGAGACGAAGCGTGTCGTTGACCAAAACCTGCTCCCATACGTCACCAGCCGACAGGCGATCGGCGACCTCGAGCATCGCGACGACCTCGCGGAGACGGATGAGGAGGTCAACGGCCGGTATGGGCACCTGTTGCCGGAGATTCCGGCTGGGGACAACTACCTGTATTTCACCGAGAAGCGAGGGCACCCAGAGCCCTTGTTCAGGTGGCGAGGCCGCTACTGGACCTTCCTCCTGAAGCTGGACCCCGAGCGGCCCTCGACCACGATCCAAAGCCAGCCCGGTCCTTACATCGGTCCGTTCCATTGGAACGACCGGAGGCTCCGACTGCTGGAGGTCAAGCGACTGCAGACCTTCCCGGATGACTACGTAGTCGTCGCCCGCAACAGGCGGTCGTGGCAGAACCAGCTTGGCAACGCGGTCCCGCCGAGACTGGCCGAGATCGTCGCGCGCCCGTTGGCAGACGCTCTTCGCTCGCGCCTGTTGGTGCCCACCTAAGTCAAGCCTCCTCCTCGGCCACGACCCGCTCGGACTCGGCTGCGTCTGGGGTCTTCTTGATCGGAAGAGATCGCCAGTACGCGTAGAAGTCGTCGATCGTGTCGAACGCGCCGCGCTCGGCCCGCAAGTCCGCGAGGGAGTCCATCGCGCCGATGTAGTTCCGCGTGGTGCTCGAGCGCTTCATGGACGCGACGCGCCACGTCTCGACGACGAGGATCTCGACGTTCTGGACGCCGCCGTCCACCCAGTCGTACAGGACGATCAGATCGATGTGCCACGCCATGTCGCCATAGGCAACGCCGACGCCCGGGATCGGTTCGGTGGGCCGTCTGAAGTAGGAGTCGAAGGGGCCGAGCGTGATCCGGGACTGCGTCCTGGTCGGCGCCCCGCCTCTCCTCATTTTGCGGCGCGCCACCTTCACGTCCAGGGCCACGCGGCGGTTGTCGACAGCGCGCCCCGTGAGAAGGACGTCCGGGTATCCCCGACCCGACAGATCGTCGAGGATGTCGAGACCGCGAACGGCATACGCCTTGCGCTTGAAGTGCTCCGTCACGGAGACCTCAACCACCTTCGCGACGACGGCGGGCTCCTTGGGCAGCGGGATCACACGTCCGTCATCGAGGATGATCCCGCGGACGTTCCAGTGATAGTCGTGGACGGCCGCCCTCAGCCATGCCTTGACGCCTTCGAGCGTGGTCATGTCAGATGTCGCGCGTCCTCTCGCCACCATGCCGTGGAGAATAGCAGCGGGCCCAGTCGTACCATCCGGTCGTGCGCCTTCCCTACCCGAACCCATCGTCAGAGTCGGCGTCACGGGTCATGCGCGGCAACCGAGGATCCGGCACTGGGCCGGAGGTCCGGTTACGCTCGGCGCTGCACCGGGACGGACTGCGCTTCCGAACGGGTCTGCCGGTGCTCGCAGGCGACGTGCGGGTCCGGCCCGACGCCACGTTCACCCGCGCACGGCTTGCCGTCTTCGTCGATGGCTGCTACTGGCATCGATGTCCGGAACACGGAACGCGGCCGTCGGCCAATGCCGCGTACTGGGGGCCGAAGCTCGACCGCAACGTAGACCGTGACCTCCGCGTCGACGCCGCGCTCGCCGGGGAGGGGTGGGCTGCGGTGAGGCTGTGGGAGCACGAGATCCAGGCAGACCTCGCCGAATGCGTCGGAAGGGTTCGGGCCGCCCTCAGGGTGAGGCCTGACCGATCGAGCCTCCTGAGGACGCCGCGTACCCGTGACCGACCGCCATGAAAGGAAGAACCCCGGCTGGTCGGGGCCGGGGTTCTCAGGGAGAGGCGGTTGGTTGCGGGGAGGGGATTCGAACCCCTGACCTTCGGGTTATGAGCCCGACGAGCTGCCGCTGCTCCACCCCGCGACCTCGCATTGTACTCGGGCGGCGCCGATCGGGCAACGACTTCTCGATGCCATGTCGATGCCAAGTGAGATCTGTCAGGGCTAGCGACTTCCCGACATCCGCAGTCACCGCGCCGTGCCGCCCGCGGGTGCGTCCAGCGACGGGCGGGCCGCGGGTCGCATGGCTCGGAGCGCCGGGCCGCTGACGACCAACGTGACGGCGAGCAGGACGGTCACGGCGGCCGAACCGACAAAGAACGGAAGCGAGAGGTCCACGGCGGCCATCACCCCGGTCGCGAGGGCCGCGGCGATCGTCCCGATGGTTCCCGCCGCCCCGAGGACGCCCTGGGCCGTGGACGACCGGCCGGCTGGCGTGCCCCGCGCGACGACAGCGTACGTCGCAGGCCCCAGAAACGAGAAACCGATCGCCTCGACGGCGACGAGCGGCACGTAGAGCAGCGGATCTGGCGTCACCGGATAGGCGACCATCGTCACCGCCATGACGAGCAGACCGAAGATGATGAACGGGAACGGGCCCCGCCGGTCGACGATCCGCCCACCGAACGGCGAGACGAGAATCGTCACCAGGCCGAATGTCGCGAACGTCACCCCGATGAGCTCGACCCCACCGCCCCGGTCGGTGACGAACAGCGACCAGATCGTCTCGTACAGCCCGCCCCCGAAATAGCCGGCCAGGTTGACGAGGATCGCGGCCGCGATGAACCGATTCCGGAGCGACGCAGGCACCTCGCCAGCCAGGTGTCCGGCCACCGTGGTCCGCCCGGTGTCGGCAAGGTCGGGTCCAAGATCCCCCGGGAACTCGGCAAGGGACCCGGGTGGGGTCACCCGCGTGTGCGGGACGCGAATCTCCGGCACCCGAACGGCCACCGCGAGCGATGCGACGAGCGACGCGACGGCGGCAAGCACGAGGACGAAGACGTACCCGCCGACGAGGGCGGTCCCGACGCCGCCGATCGCCGGCCCGAGCAGGATCCCGCCCATCTGCGCGGCGTTGTAGAGGCCGAACACCTCGCCCCTCCGACCGGCCGGCGCCGCGTCATTGAGATAGCCGCGGGCCGCCGGGTCATACATCGCGGTCCCCAGACCGGAGGCCGCCCGGAGCGCGACGAACGCGACCGGTGCGGTCCAGATCGCCATCGCCCCGACCGACGCGCCGGCAACGACCAGCCCGAGGACCATCAGCGGGACACGCGCCGCTCGGTCCGCGAGCATGCCGAAGAGGGGCTCCGCGATCAGGCGCGCGGCAGGCCAGGCGGCGATCACGACGCCGAGTAACGCGAGATCCACGCCGTTCTCGGTGAAGTAGAGGGGCATCACCGGGAGCAGCGCGCCAAAGCCGGTCCACAGGATGAACTCGGCCGCGAGGAGGGGCAGGATGGCACCCCACCGGACAAACCATCTGGCGATGCCGTCGCCGGCGCGGGAGATCAGGGACCCGGTGGGCATGGGTCCGCATCGTAGCCGGTCGCCGCGTACCATCCCCGTCGATGTCGCCGACCACGATCGCGCTCGTCGGGCTCGTCGCCCTCCTCGTCCTCATCCCGACGCGGCGGTTGCAGCTGGCCGGCTGGCGGCGCGAATCGCTGACAGCGTACTTCCTCGTCGTGTGGGCGCTGGGGGCGCTGATTGCCGCGATGCCGGGACCCGCACGCTTCCTCGTCCCGATCCTGATCGTCGCCTATCTCGCGCCGTTCGTGACGCTGCGGGACGGCCTGGATCGACTGCTCGGGCGGCCCCGCGGCGGGGGCGGTGAGGTGGCGGATCGCCCGCCGGCCAAGGACGTGACGCCTCCGGAGCAGCACGACCGATGATCGGTCCGCTCGCCCTCCACGGCGGCGGCGAGTTCCTGTCGGGTGACGAGCCGTTCCTCCGTCACCTCATCAAGCTCGCGGTCGCGGCCGCGCGCGAGCGCGTCCGAGCCTGTGCGCCCGGGAACACGACACCCGGTGGGACCCCTGTCGAGACCGTCCGGGTCGAGCTCCTCACGACCGCCGTCGCGCGGCATCGACCCGACCTCGCCTTCGCGGTGGGCTCGGCGGCCCTTGAGCGGCTGGCCGCGGAGGCGGCCGACGCACCCGACGCACCCGACCCTGGCGCGCTGACCGTCCGGATTCGCCATGCTCGCGCCGTCGACGCCACCTCGGCCGAGGACGCGACGATCGCCGGCCGGCTCGCAGGCGCGGACCTTGTCTACCTGCCCGGCGGGGACCCGGACGCGGTGGTCGAGATTCTCGCGGGGACGCTCGCCTGGCGGAGCGTCGAGGCGGCACGTGCACGAGGCGCGGTCGTTGCCGGGGCGAGCGCGGGCGCGATGGCCCTCGGTGAGCGGACGTGGATGCGCGACGGGCTCGGCGCAGGGTTCGGCTGGGCAGGCCGACTCGCGGTGGTGCCGCACGCGACGGCAGAACGCGTGGTCTCGATGCGCTCCGCGGTCGACGGCCTACCGCGCGGCACCGAGCTCGCGATCCTGGGCCTGCCCGAGCGGACCGGCGTGACCGGCCGGCCTGGAGCGTGGGTGGTCGTGGGCGATGCCGGGGTCTGGTGGTGGCCGCCGCACGCGCCGGCGCCGCGGCACGAACCGGCGGGTGCCATCATCCGCGACTGAGCAGGCGGTCGGTCGGCGACGGTCGCATCGCCGGCGTCGCGGCGGAGCTCGAGCAGTCGTGGTCACCCGGAATCGACGGGACTTCGAGCGGCAGGCTATACGCGTCCTCGACTATTGAGCCGGCCCGCGCCCGCACGCCGACTCCGCTCGTGGCCGTCGATGACGCCGACGGTCATCTGGAAATTCCCCCCCGCGCGGGAATCCGGCCATACGGATCCGGAGACCGACGTCGGCCGCATCGCACGGCATCGCGCCGCACAACCCCCAACCCGTCACGCTCCGGTTCGCAGCCGGACCCCAATCCGAGCGGCCGCGGCCTGCACCGCCACCGCCACGGCCGCCTCCGTCCCCGGCGTCGGGAAGCGATACGTCGGCCCGTGGGCATGGACCGCCGCCACGACCTCCCCGTCCGCCCCGGCGATCGGAGCCGCCACGGACGCGATCCCCTCGGCGAACTCCTCGCGCACCCAGGCGTGGCCGTCGCGTCGCACGTCTCGCAGCCGCTCCAGGAGCGTACCCGCGTCCGTGATGGTCCACGACGTGAACCGCTCGAGCGGCTCGGCCAGGAACCGCGCCACCGCCGGCGACGGGAGGTGAGCCAGGAACACCTGCCCGGAGGACACCGCGTGCATGGGAATGCGCGAGCCGGTCCAGTCGCGGACCTGCACCGGGTTCGGGGAATCGACCTGATCGACGTAGTGGACGGTCCGCCCGTCCGGCACCGACAGCCCCGCGGCCTCGCCGAGCTCGCCGGCCAGGGCGACGAGCGTTGGATGGGCGATCGCGACGAGCCCGCGAGTGTCCCGGAGCCCGGCGGCAAGCGACACGAGACGCGGCCCCAGGCGGTAGCGCGTCTCCCCGGGAACCTGCTCCACGGCGCCCTCGCGCTCGAGCGACGCGAGCAACCGGGCGGCCGTGGACTTCGGAAGGCCGACCCGACCGGCGACGTCGGTGACCCCGACCGGACCGTCGGCGAGCGCGCCGAGGACGGTGAACGCGCGCTCGATGCTCTGGACTCTGGACATCCGGCTCCCCGTCGGCTACGCTGTCGGTCGGTCGTTCCATCATACGGCATTGTTCCACGATATGGAACCACCCGGAGACCGCACAGGAGCCAGGATCACCCGATGGCACAGGATGGCTACCAAGACATCGACCTCAGCGGACTCGCCGACGCCGAGCTGGTCGAACAGATGCACAACGACCTGTACGACGGGATGGCCGCCGAGATCGTCCAGGGCACGAACATCCTCCTCGGCCGCGGCTGGGGTCCCGAGAAGGTCCTGAATGAGGCCCTCGTCGAGGGCATGCGCATCGTCGGCATGGATTTCCGCGACGGGATTCTATTCGTGCCTGAGGTGCTCCTGGCGGCCAATGCGATGAAAGCCGGGATGGCCATTCTCCGTCCGCTCCTCGCCGAGACCGGCGCGCAGCCGATCGGCAAGGTCGTGATCGGGACGGTCAAGGGCGACATCCACGACATCGGCAAGAACCTCGTCGCGATGATGCTCGAGGGCGCCGGCTTCGAGGTCCACGACCTCGGGATCAACACCGATGCCGACAAGTTCATCGCCGCGCTCGAGCTGCACCAGCCGGACATCCTCGGGATGTCCGCCCTCCTCACCACCACGATGCCGTACATGAAGGTCGTCATCGAGGAGCTCAAGAAGCGGGGAATCCGCGATGACTACATCGTCCTCGTTGGTGGCGCGCCCCTGAACGAGGAGTTCGGCCAGGCCGTCGGCGCCGACGCCTACTGTCGGGATGCCGCAGTCGCGTCGGAGACCGCTCGCAGGCTCGTCGAGCAACGCCGTGCGCAGGTCGCCTGACGGCACGTCCATCCGGCGCGGGCCGGCGTTGTCGGCTGCGGGCACTCACGCACGCACGACCGAGGTGCGCTCACTCGCGTCCTCGCCGGCACCTTCGTCCGCACTCGGCTTGACGCGCCCTCGGGAGCGCCCGCTCGTCATCGGCTGCGGCGCGCTCGCCAAAGAGCTGGCGGCGCTGACGCGTCGGGCCGGCTTTCCCGAGGTGGACCTGACGTGCCTGCCGGCCACTCTTCACAACCGTCCGGAGCGGATCCCGGAGGCGGTTCGTGCCCGGATCAAGCGCGCCCGCGCGGCCGGCCGCCAGCGGCTCTTCGTCGCTTATGCGGACTGTGGCACGGGTGGGATGCTGGACCGCGTCCTCGAGGAGGAGGGCGTCGCCCGCCTGGAGGGCGCCCACTGCTACGAGGTCTACGCCGGCCGCGCCGCCTTCATGGCCCTCGCCGAGGAAGAGCCGGGAACGTTCTACCTCACCGACTTCCTCGCCCGGAACTTCGAGAGACTTGTGATCCGCGGTCTCGGACTGGACCGCCACCCGGAGCTGCTGCCGCTCTATTTCGGGAGCTACACGCGGCTGCTCTACCTCGCTCAGACGGACGATGCCGCGCTCACGGCTGCCGCCCGCAGCGGCGCCGAACGCCTCGGCCTGCGCTTCGAGCGCCGGTATACGGGCTACGGCGAGCTCGTCCCGGCGATGACGGCCCTCACCTCGTCGGAGGCGGGGGCGTTTGCACCAGGTGCAAGCAACTCGGCATCGACGGCCGATCCCGGCGCCCGATCGGTCATTTCCTTGCCGCGCATGCACGAAATCGATGACATCGAGGTCGATGGGGTGCCCATGTTGCAGGTGGCGCAAAGGAATCGCCCCGGCGGGGTCGCGGCACGAAGTTGCTTGCATCCCGTGCAACGCGTCGACGAATCGTTGCACCCGGTGCAGGGAATCGGCTGGACGCCGCCAGCGATCGCGATCGGGGGCCCCCGCTGATGGCCGCCACGCTGACCGTGATCTGGTGGCGGGACATTCCCGCCCAGGTCGTGGCGAAGGACCGGCGCGAGGCCCACAAGGTCGTGCTGCATCCGCGCTTCCAGGTGGCGATCGACAAGGCCGCGATGAAGGGGGGTCGGAAGGAGTTCGGCGACTACATCGAGGAGTGGCGCCGCGAGGCCCGCCCGTGCGGCGACGACCTGCTGGCCGAGGCGGCGGCCGAGGCGGCGCGCCTCGAGGCGCAGTACACGAGGGAGGTCCTGGCGCGACTCGTCGCGGCCGGCGGCCTCGATCCCGCTCGAAGCGTCCCGAAGGATGGACCCGCATGACCCATACCGTCGTCTCGTCGGCCACGAAGGAGATCGTCCTCGGGTTCGACCGCCCGTTCGTGATCATCGGCGAGCGGATCAACCCGACCGGGCGAAAGCTCCTCGCCGAGGAGATGCGCGCGGGCGATTTCAGCCGCGTCGAGCGCGACGCGATCGCCCAGGTCGAGGCAGGGGCCCACATGCTCGATGTCAACGCGGGCATCCCCCTCGCGGACGAGCCCGGAATCCTGGCCCGGACGGTCCAGCTCGTCCAGTCGCTCGTGGACGTGCCCCTGTCGATCGACTCCTCGATCGTGGAAGCCCTCGAGGCCGGCCTCGCCGTCTACCGGGGCAAGGCGCTCGTCAACAGCGTGACCGGCGAGGAGGAACGCATGGAGCGCGTCCTGCCGTTGATCCGGAAGTACGGCGCCGCGGTCGTGGCGATCTCCAACGACGACACCGGGATCAGCGAGGACCCGGACGTCCGGTTCGCGGTCGCCAAGCGGATCGTCGAGCGGGCCGCGGACCACGGCATCCCACGCAAGGACATCGTCGTGGATCCCCTCGTCATGCCGATCGGGGCGATGCGAACGGCCGGTCAGCAGGTCTTCCGGCTCGTCCGCCGCCTCCGCGAGGAGCTCGGCGTGAATTCAACCTGTGGCGCCTCCAACGTGAGCTTCGGCCTGCCGAACCGGGAGGGGATCAACGCGGCCTTTCTGCCCATGGCGATCGCGTCCGGTCTGACCTCGGCGATCACGAACCCGCTCTCGGCGGACGTCCGGGCCGCGATCATGGCCGCCGACGTCCTGATGGGCAACGACCAGGACGCCGCTCGCTGGATCCGGGCGAACCGCGCACCCACCCCGGAGGCCGGCATGGGCAGCGGGCCCGATGGGGCCGCCGCGGCGGGCGAGCGCGGGCGCCGGGTCAACCGGCGGGCGCTCGCGGCAGCGGGCAACGCCGCCGGCGGAGGCAGCTCCGCGGGCGGAGGAGACGCCGTGGTCGGAGACAACCCCGTGGTCGGAGGGGGCATCGTGACCGGAGGCGGCGGCGCGTCGTGACCGCCGGCGCAGACCCGCTCGTCATCTTCACCCCCTCTGGGCGGCGGGGCCGGTTCGCCGCCGGGACGACGGTCCTCGATGCCGCCCGCGCCCTCGGCGTCGACCTCGACTCCGTGTGCGGCGGGCGCGGGCTGTGCGGCCGCTGTCAGGTTCGGCCCGGTGAGGGCGAGCTCCCGAAGCACGGCATCACCTCGTCCGGTGGCCACCTCTCCCCGGCCGGCGCGGACGAGGCGGAGTTCGACCGGCGGCGCGGCCTCGCGGCGGATCGGCGGCTCGGCTGTCGCGCGGCGATCTACGGCGACGTGCTCGTCGATGTGCCGCCCGAGAGCCAGGTCCACCGGCAGGTCATCAGGAAAGGTGTCCCGGTGCGGGACTTCGTCATCGATCCCGTCGTCCGCCTCTTTGAGGTCGAGGTCGAGCGGCCAACGCTCGAGACGCCCGGCGGCGACCTCGCTCGCTTGCTCGCCGCCCTCAACCGTGAGTGGAGCCTCGATGGGCTGGTGGCGGACCTTGATGTCATCCGCGCGCTCCAGCCGGCGCTGGAGGCGGGCGACCACCGCGTCACCGTCGCGGTGCACGACGGACGGGACATCACCGCGATCTGGCCGGGCCTCCACGACCGGGCGCTCGGCATCGCGATCGACGTCGGCTCCACCACGATCGCCGGTCACCTCGCGGACCTTGCCGACGGCGCGGTCCTCGCCTCGGACGGCGTGATGAACCCGCAGATCCGGTTCGGCGAGGACCTCATGAGCCGCGTCTCGTTCGCGATGCTCCACGAGGGCGGCGCCGCCGAGATGACCCGCGCGGTTCGCGACGCGCTGGGGACCCTGATCACCGGGCTCGCCGCCGGCGCCGGGGTGGACGCCGGCGACATCCTCGAGGTCACGCTCGTCGGCAACCCGATCATGCATCACCTCGTGCTGGGCATCGATCCCGTGCCGCTCGGCTCGGCGCCGTTCGCGCTGGCCACGGACGGGGCGGTCCGGACCACGGCCCGCGAGCTGGGCCTCCCCCTTCGCCCGGGCGCGCGCGTCTACCTGCTGCCGTGCATCGCCGGCCACGTGGGCGCGGACGCGGCGGGTGCGATCCTCGCCGAGACTCCGTACCTGTCCGACGAGCTGACGCTCCTCGTGGACGTCGGTACGAATGCTGAGATCGTCCTCGGCAATCGCGAGCGGCTCCTCGCGGCGAGCTCGCCCACGGGCCCCGCCTTCGAGGGTGCCCAGATCAGCTGTGGCCAGCGGGCGGCGCCCGGCGCCATCGAGCGGGTCCGAATCGACCGCGAGACGCTCGAACCGCAGTTCCGGGTCATCGGGTCCGGCCGCTGGTCGGACGAGACCGGCTTCGCGGCCTCCACCCGACGGACGGGCATCACCGGCGTCTGCGGGTCGGGGATCGTGGAGGTGATCGCCGAGCTGTTCCTGGCCGGCGTCATCACGGCGGACGGGACGATCGACGGGTCGCTGGCCGCCCGGAGCCCGCGGATCGTCAGGGACGGACGGACGTGGTCGTACGTGCTCCACGAGGGTGCGGCGCCGGCCGGCGAGGGGCTGCCCGGCAGCCCGCGCCTGGCGATCACCCAGAACGACGTCCGGGCGATCCAGCTCGCGAAGGCCGCGCTGTATGCGGGCGCGCGGCTGCTCATGGACCACCTCGGCGTCGAGACCGTGGACCGGGTCAGGCTTGCCGGTGCGTTCGGCAGCCAGATCGACCCGCTCCACGCGATGGTCCTGGGGCTCGTGCCGGACGCCCCGCTGGACCGCGTTGGCCCGGCGGGCAATGCCGCGGGCACCGGCGCCCTCATCGCCCTGCTGTCCGGCGAGGCCCGCCGAGAGATCGAGGCGGTCGTTCGTCGGGTCGAGAAGATCGAGACCGCGATCGAGCCGCGCTTCCAGGAGCACTTCGTGAACGCCATGGCCATCCCCCACGGGACCGCGCCAACGCCGAACCTGGCCGCGACGGTGCTGCTCCCCACCCGCCCTGCCGCGCCGGCCGTGGATGGCGCGAGCTCCGGCCGGCCGGGTGGCCCGGCCCAGCTCGGCAGCTCAGCCACCATCCACGGGCGCAGAATCAACCGGCGACGGACGGCCGCCGCCGCGACGGAGGAACGCTGATGCATGAAGGTCCTCGCCACCGCACCGGCGGCCGCGCTGGGCGCATGGCGGCCCGCCTGGCCGCCCACGTCGAGGCCGCACCGTTCCTGACCCGGACGCTGAAGCCGTTCGAGGTCCTGGACGAGGAGGGCCTGTCGCTCATCGAGGCCAACGCCGACACGATCCTCGAGGAGGTCGGCATCGAGTTCCGCGGCGACCCCGATGCGCTCCGACTCCTCCGCGAGGCCGGTGCGGACGTCGCGGGCGAGCTCGTCCGGTTTCCCCGCGGGATGTGCCGCCGGATCGTCCAGGCGTCGGCCCCTCGGATCTTCACCCAGCACGCCAGGAACCCCGAGCGGACCGTGAAGATCGGTGACCCATACACCGTCCTCGCCCCGAACTACGGCTCGCCGTTCGTCCGTGACCTCGACAACGGCCGGCGCTACGGGACGATCGAGGACTTCCGGAATTTCGTGAAGCTCACCTACCTGAGCCCGCACCTCCACCACTCCGGAGGCACCGTCTGCGAGCCCGTGGACGTGCCGGTCAACAAGCGCCATCTCGACATGGTCTATTCGCACATCCGGTACTCGGACAAGCCGTTCATGGGCTCGGTCACCCACCCGTCGCGGGCCGCCGACACGGTCGAGCTGGCGAAGATCGCGTTCGGCGCGGACTACGTCCGCGACCACACGGTGATCCTCAGCCTGATCAACGCGAACTCGCCGCTCGTCTGGGACTCGACGATGCTCGGCGCGGCCCGCGCCTACGCGACCAACAACCAGGCGACGCTCATCACCCCGTTCATCCTTGCGGGGGCGATGTCACCGGTGACGGTGGCCGGAACGGCGGCGCAGACGCTCGCCGAGGCGCTCGCTGGGATGACCTTCGTCCAGCTCACCCGGCCGGGAGCGCCGGTGGTCCTGGGGAGCTTTGCCAGCTCGATCTCGATGCAGTCGGGCGCTCCGACGTTCGGGACCCCGGAACCGGCCCTTGTCCTGTACACAATGGCCGCCCTCGCCCGGCGCCTTGGTGTCCCGTTCCGGTCCGGCGGCAACCTGTGCGCGTCGAAGGTCGCCGACGCGCAGGCGGCCTACGAGTCCGCCGCCACGTTCCAGCCGACGATCCTCGCCGGGGTCAACTTCGTTCTCCATGCGGCCGGCTGGCTGGAGGGCGGCCTGGCGATCGGCTACGAGAAATTCATCATGGACGCGGACCAGTGCGGGATGGCCGCCGTCTTCGTGAGGGGCGTGGACCTGTCGCCCAACGGCCAGGCCCTCGACGCCATCCGGGAGAACGGGCCCGGCGTCCACTTCCTCGGCAACAGCCATACGCTGGCGAACTTCGAGACCGCCTTCTACCGCTCCGAGATCGCGGACAACAACTCCTACGAGCAGTGGCTGGAGGACGGTGGCAAGGACGCCGCCGTGCGCGCGAACGCGATCTGGAAGCGGATGCTGGCCGAGTACGAAGCGCCGCCGATCGACGACGCCATCGACGAGGCGCTCCTCGAGTTCATCGTCCGCCGCAAGGCGTCCTTCCCCGACTCGGAGGTCTGAGCGTGGCCTTCCCCAGGCACCGATCGCGCCTCGACGATGCGGGCCGCGCGGCCCTCATCCGCGTCCTCGAGGCGCCGACCTTCGAGCTCATCCCGCTGAAGAACGCCGACGATCAGGCGAGCCACCTCCCGGCCGGCGCCACGGTCTCGGTCACTGCGTCGCCGGCGAAGGGCCTCATGGCGACAGCCGAGCTGTCGCTCCGTCTCCACGAGCGCGGGCTGCGCGTCGTGCCCCACCTGTCGGCCCGCCTGACCCGCGACCGCCGGGAGCTGCTCGCGTACCTCGCGCCGCTCCGGGATGCTGGGATCGATCGCCTGTTCGTGGTCGGCGGCGACCCGGAGGAGCCGGGTGACTATCCCGACGCGCTGAGCGTACTCCGGGAGATGGCCGACCTCGGCGTGCTCCCAGCCGAGATCGGGATCGGCGGCTACCCCGACGGCCACGCGTTCATCCCCGACGAGTGGCTCGACGCGGCCCTTGCGGCCAAGGCGCCGTTCGCCTCGTACCTCACCACCCAGCTGTGCTTCGACCCGAAGGCGATCGCGACCTGGATCGAGGGTCGTCGTGCGGCCGGGATCACGCTGCCGATCAAGCTCGGAATCCCGGCGGTCGCCCAGATCCCCAAGCTCATCGAGATCTCCGCGCGGATCGGGGTCCGCGACGCCTCCAAGTTCATCATGAAGAACACGGCGTTCGTCGGGCAGCTGATCGCGTCCGGCGGGATGTATCGGCCGAACGGCTTCCTCGAGGCCGTCGCGCCGGTCATCGCCGACCCGACGGCCGGGATCGTTGACCTCCACGTCTACACGTTCAACCAGGTGGTCTCGACCGAAGCCTGGCGACGCGAGTACCTCGCCGCGCTCGGGGCATCGACCGCGGGAGCCGGGGCGTGACCCCGGACCAGCGCCGCCTGCGCGACGCGCTGGCCGCGGTGCCCGAGCGGGTGGCGGCGACCATCGAGGCATCGTCCAGGCCGCCGGATGATGCTCCGGCGCCAGGGGAGTGGTCCGCAAGGCAGGTCGTCCTCCATCTCGCCGCCGTCGAGGAGGAGGTCTGGCAGGCGCGCCTCGACGCGCTCGCGAGCGAGGCGTTCCCGCACTGGCCGTGGGTGGAGCCGGGGCTCTGGGCAGGCCCGGGCGGCGACACCTGGGATGGCGCATTGGCCGCCTTCGCAGCGTGCCGCGCGGCGACCGTCGCCCGGCTCGACGCCCTCGACGCCGACGGCTGGCGCCGGACCGGCCGCCACGCCACCTACGGGATCCTCGATGTCGCCGCGCTGCTCCGCATCCTCCTCGCCCACGACGAAGAGCACCTCGCGCAGATCGCCACGGGTTGATCTCACCGGCGGGTGGTGCGCCACCACCGCCATCCGGCGAACGCCACCGCGACGGTCGCCCCGCACGGGAGCAGCCAGCCCAGGCCGCCTGGATCGAACGGGCCACCGGCGACGGCCGCCTCGCCCTCGATGGGCCGGATCCGGACGACCGGCAGGCTCCGATGCCGCTCGAGGAGCTCCGCCTCGTCAGTTGTGCGCACGTCGCCGACGATCGTTCGCCCGATGAGCCCGAAGCTGGCGATGAGCGCGCGGTACGTCGCCAACCACTCGTCGGGGTCGGTCACCGGCTCGGCCGTGCCGCGGAACCGCCGGGTCGGCAGGACGACCTCCACCGACGGATCCGCGATGAGGTTGCGCAACCACGACGTGGAGGCGCCGTAGCCGGCGACGCAGTACACCGCGCCGTCCCCGATGACGTACCCGAGCGGTGCTTCGCGGATCCGGCCGGAGCGGTGTCCACGGGTTCGGAGCAGCATCAGGTGACCAGTGAGCGGATTGCCGACGAGCCAACCGAATCCGTGCCGGATCAGCGGCGCCATGAAACCACGGTTCAGGACGAGGAACCCGCGCTGGAGCGGCCGCAGGAGACGGGTCATCACCGGCCCATAGGGGAGCGCCGGCGCGGCTGCGGGCATGGGCGCAGGCTCCCGCTCGACCGTGGTGATCACCCCGGGAGCGTGACGCGGCCGACGTCCGACGGCCAGGGTCGAACGGCCCCCTCGGCTACCGCCCGAAGATCCCGCGCCTGATCACTGGATGATCATCTCGCGGTCACCGCCGTCTCGACGTCAGGCCTCCACCTCCCGACAGGCATCGTTGTCCGGTGTCGTGTTCGCCCAGTGATCAAGGCGCCTCGGAAGGCGGGCTCGCGGCACAGTATTACGACGGCGCTGCGACGGTGAGGCTCACGGAGCGCCAAGAATGGTCATGTCGTGATCGTCAATCATGTCAGGGCCGCTGGCGGGACGGAGTCACGGCGCGACGCCCGCTCGGCCGTCGAACGGCGGCTCCGCTACCCTGCCCCGTGGCCCGCGACACCTGACCACCGCCGGAGGACCCGATGCCGACGATCAGTGAGATTTCCACTCGTTACATCGACGAGGTCGCGGACCTCGATCCCGTCCGCGGCGAGCGCTGGGGCGTCGCCTCCGATCCCACCCGGCTGACGGACTACTCGCCGGCCGGGTACGCGGCGTTCCGTGCCCTCCTCCAGCGGACGCTGGACGCGCTCGCGGCTGCAGAGTCGCCCAGGGACGAGGCCGAGCGCCTGGGGATCGGCTTTCTCGCCGACTGGATCGGGGGCGAGGCCGGCGTGCTCGACGCTGGGGAGCGCGAGCGTGGGCTGAGCATCATCACAGGCCCCCCCGCGGTCACCCGCTCGGTCTTCGACCTCATGGATCACGCGACCCCCGAGGCCTGGGAGAAGATCGCCGCGCGCTTGCGAGCCGCGCCGGCCGCGATGGACGGCTACCGCGCGACCCTGGAGGCGGGGCTGGCCAAGGGTCGCCCGGCCGCACGCCGCCAGGCCATCGCCGTCGCGGAGCAGTGCGCGACCTGGGCCGGGAACGGCGACGATGGCGGCTGGTTCGGCGGGTTCGTCGCGGGTGCCGCAGCCGTGGGCGCCGACGACGCCCTTCGAGCCGAGCTCGCCGCCGCCGCCCGCGACGCCGGCAACGCCTACGGCCGACTCGCGTCCTGGCTCCGCGACGAGTACGCGCCGCGGGCCACGGAGATCGACGCCTCGGGCGACGAGCGCTACCAGACGTGGGCTCGTTACCTCCTGGGCACGGACCTCGACCTCGACGAGGCGTACGCGTGGGGCTGGGAGGAGCTCGCCCGGCTCGAGGCCGAGAAAGCGAAGGAGTGCGCCAGGATCCTGCCCGGAGCCTCCTTCCTCGAGGTCCGGAAGCTGCTCATCACGGACCCGGCCCGCTCGGTCGAGGGCGTCGATGCCTACCGCGACTGGCTCCAGTCGGTGACGGACGAGGCGATCGAGGGCCTCGACGGCCGCGAGTTCGACATCCACCCCTCGATCCGCCGCTGCGACGTCCGGATCCCGCCGGAGGGGAGCGCCGCCGCCGCCTACTACACGCCACCGTCGGAGGACCTCGTCCGGCCCGGCCAGACCTGGTTCCCCACGGTCGGGCGGACCCGCTTCCCGAAGTGGGACGAGGTGAGCACCGTCTACCACGAGGCCGTGCCGGGGCACCACCTTCAGGGCGCGACGATCCGCCTGGTGCCGTTGACCCGCGCCCAGAAGCTCGGCTTCGTCTCGGCGCACGGGGAGGGCTGGGCGCTCTACGCCGAGCGGCTCATGGACGAGCTCGGCTGGTTCCGGACCCCGGACACGCGCCTGGGGTTCCTGTGCGCCCACGCGTTCCGGGCCGCGCGCGTCGTCGTCGACATCGGCCTCCACACCGGTCGGGCCATCCCCGCCGCCGGCGTTGCGCTCTTCCCAGACTGGTCCGGCCAGGCCGGCCGTCCGTGGACGTACGACGGGGCCATCGACTTCATGATCCGAGCCGGCGGGATGGAGCGTGACAAGGCCGAGAGCGAGGTCCTGCGCTACCTCTCCTGGCCGAGCCAGGCGACCGCCTACAAGCTCGGCGAGCGGACCTGGCTCGCCGGGCGAGAGGCGGCAAAGGCCGCCGCGGCCGCCGCGGCCGCCGACGGCCGGGTCTTCGATCTCAAGACGTGGCACGCGCGGGCGCTCGCGCTGGGGCCGCTGGGTTTGCGGCGGCTCGGCGCCGAGCTTGCCCGGATCTGAGGAGGACAGACCGCGATGACCGCGTTCGACCACTGCTGACGATGAACGTGGCGGCCAACCCGGCTCGGTCGGCGGCGCGGTTCCACCTTGGGTGGCCCACCCATCGACCGTTCGACGAAGGAAGCAGCCTCGACCCGACCAGATCGGACGGTTCCGCCGTCGATTGGTCCGCCACCGTGCCATTCGACGCACGATCGGGTCTCCAGCGATCCTACGTTCGTCGCTCGGTCGATCTATCGACCAAGCGAGCCGCAGGTGGCGAGATGGCCCGAAGCCAAGTGGGAGAGTCCGATGTCCAAGCTGGTTGATCGACCCGCTCTGCTCGACCGGTACCGCTCCGGCACAACCGATCTCGACGACGCCGTTGCCGGCGTGACTGACGCCGAGCTCGACCGACCCCAGGCATCGGGCGGCTGGACCGCCCGCCAGGTCGTGCACCACCTCGCCGACAGCGAATCGATGGCCTACGTCCGGCTCCGGCGGCTCATCGCCGAGGACGACCCCGTCATCCAGGGCTACGACGAGCCCGAGTGGACCCGCCGGCTCCACTACGACCGGCCGATCGCGCGATCGCGAGCCTCGCGGTGTACGCGGTGGAGCAGCGCCACGTCGCCGAGGCTGCAAACCCGATGAGCCTCAATGAGCGACCGACATGGGACGATGCGGATGAGGCCATCGCAACGGCCGAGAACGCCGTCTCGGTCGTGTCCGCCGACCTCGCCGCGGCCGGCCGGGACGGCGAACCGGGCTGATCGCCAGGATCGTCTCGCAGCCATTCCCCGATCTCAGAACTCGGCCCCAGCCGAGATGAGGAGATCCGGCCCCAGCTCGGGAAGTGGCCTCCCATGACGCCCCGGCCGATTGACGCACCGCTCCGCGGGCGCCTAGACTAATCCCGACCCCGGAGGTCGGATTTACACGAGCCACCGGCGGGCGCAGATACACACCGACGCGAGGACCCAACCCTGAGCACCCGACCCACGTTCCATGGCTCCGGCGCCGTCGCCTTCAGCACGAAGGGCGAGTACGGCGTGCGGCTCATGGTCCAGCTTGGGCGGCACTTTGGGACCGGGCCGGCGAGCCTCGCCGAGATCGCGGCCGCAGAGGATCTCCCGCGCGCCTACCTCGAGCAGCTGGCGATGGGCCTCCGCGACGCCGGCCTGGTCGTCTCCACCCGCGGGGCCCACGGCGGCTACGAGCTCGCCCGCGACCCGGGCGAGCTCCGGATGAGCGATGTCCTCCGCGCCCTGGAGGGTCCGATCGCGCCGATGATCTGCGCGACGGACGACCCCGACCACGCTTCCACCTGCGACCGGACCTCGTCCTGCACCGTCAACTTCCTGTGGGTGCGCGTCCGGGATGCCATCACCGGCGCCCTCGACGGCATGACCCTCGCCGACCTCGTTCCCCTCCGGCCGCGCCCCATCGACCTCGACTTCGACGCGCCGGATGCCCACCCCATCCTCTCTGGAGCCGTGAGCCGCACGTGACCACGACCAACGCCGCCACCGACCGTCACCTCGTCATCCGCGGCCTCCGGGTCGCACCGATCGCCGATCCCTCCCGCGAGATCCTCCAGGGCATCGATCTCGACGTCGGGCCGGGCGAGGTCCACGCGATCATGGGCCCGAACGGCTCGGGGAAGACGACCCTCGCCTACGCGCTCATGGGCCACCCGGCCTACGTGGTAACCGGCGGCGAGGTCCGCTGGATGGATCGCGATGTGCTCGCGCTCTCCCCGGACAAGCGGGCCCGCCTCGGGATGTTCCTCGCCTTCCAATACCCGATCGCGGTTCCCGGCCTCAGCGTCGCCAGCTTCATCCGGAGCGGCCTCAATGCGAAGCTCCAGGGGATCGACAAGAGCGGCGAGATCGACCCGACGGACCCGGTCAAGGGCGGCGTCTCCATGCTCGACTTCCGCCGCAAGATGCGCGAGAAGCTTGCCCTCCTGAAGATGGACGAGACGTTCGTCACGCGCTACGTCAACGACGGCTTCTCGGGCGGCGAGAAGAAGCGCCTGGAGATGCTCCAGATGGCGATGCTCGAGCCGCAGCTGGCGATCCTCGACGAGACCGACTCGGGCCTGGACATCGATGCCCTGCGGATCGTCGCCGAGGGCGTGAACGCGATGCTCAGCCCCGACCTCGGCGTTCTCCTCATCACCCACTACCAGCGCCTGCTCAACCACATCAAGCCGGACGTCGTCCACGTGTTGGCCCAGGGCCGGATCGTCAAGTCCGGCGGGAGGGACCTGGCGCTCCGCCTGGAGGACGAGGGCTACGGCCCGATCCTCCGTGAGGCAGGCCTCGACGTCGACGTCCCCGACGATGCCCTCCGGCTCGACGAGCCGGTGGCGCTGGCCCAATGACCCCGGCGGCCGACCGATGACGATCACCGCCCGACCCGACGCAAGCGGCAACCCGCCCGGCACGGGGGCGCCCGAGGGCGGCTCACCCGCGGGACCCGCCGCCACCGCCGATCCCCGGATCCGCGACGGCTGCCTGGTCCCCGAGGTCATCCGCGCCGAATTCCCGATTCTCGCGACGGCGACCTCGACCGGCAAGCCGCTCGTCTACCTCGACTCGGCGTCCACCAGCCAGAAGCCGCAGGCCGTCATCGACGCCCTGGACACCTACTACCGCGAGTACAACGCGAACGTCCATCGCGGGATCTACGAGATCGGTGAGCGGTCCACCGCGGCGTACGAGGCCGCGCGGGTCAAGGTCGCGAGGTTCATCAACGCGCCAGACGCCCACGAGATCGTCTTCACCCGGAACGCAACCGAGGCGATCAACCTCGTCGCCTACGCGTGGGGCCGGCAGAGCATCGGCCGCGGCGACGTGATCGTCCTGACGGAGATGGAGCACCACGCCAACCTCGTCCCGTGGCAGCTCCTCGTCCAGGAGCGGGACGGCGACCTCGAGTTCATCCCGATCACGGACGATGGGATCCTTCGCCTGGACGTCTTCGAGGTCCTCCTCCGGCTCCGCCCGAAGCTCGTCGCGTTCACCCATGTCAGCAACACGCTCGGCACGATCAACCCGGTCGCCGAGATGACCCGGATGGCCCACGAGGCCGGAGCGCTCGTCCTGATCGACGGGGCGCAGGCCGTCCCCCACGTCCCGGTCGACGTCGGGGCCATCGACGCCGACTTCTACGTCTTCTCCGGCCACAAGATGCTGGCGCCCACCGGGTCCGGCGCGCTCTGGGCGCGCCGCGAGCTGCTGGAATCGATGCCCCCGTTCCTTGCCGGCGGCGAGATGATCCGCGAGGTCCACCTCCGTCGCAGCGAGTGGAACGAGATCCCCTGGAAGTTCGAGGCCGGGACGCCGGACATCGCCGCCGAGATCGGCCTCGGCGCGGCGGCGGACTACCTCCGCACGCTGGGGATGGGCCGCGTCCGCGACCATGAGCGCGAGCTCCTTGAGTACGCCCTCCCCGCGCTCGCCGCCGCGCACCCGGACCTTGCCCTGTACGGCCCCATGGACCCGGCGATCCGGGGCGGGGTCGTCCCGTTCAACGTCCCGGGCGTCCACCCGCACGACGTGGCGCAGGTGCTGGATCGGTCCGGCGTCGCCGTCCGCGCCGGCCACCACTGCACGATGCCGCTCCACGAGCGCCTGGACCTGCCGGCCACGGCCCGTGCCAGCTTCAACGTCTACACCACCCGCACAGATATCGATGCCCTCATCGCCGGCATCGCCGAGGTGAAGCGGGTCTTCGGGGTCTGAGGCGCAGCCGCGGACAGGGGCCACCCCTTGGCCTGCCAGGCGGGCTCTCTGAACCACAGGATCTTTGCGTTTTTGGTGTTTACAGTCCATCATGGCGAGCATGGAGTTGGAGACCGACCTTCTCAGCACGGGCCAGGCAGCCAGATTCCTCGGCTGTTCGCGCCAGCATGTCGTGGATCTCTGCGACCGGGGCGAGATCCGCTCGACGTCGATCGGCGCGCATCGACGGCTCCGTCGGAGTGACGTCCAAGCGTACGTTCAGCGCCGCACAAGAGGCGAGCTGACCACCGACCAGCTTCGTTCCATCTGGCTCCACCGGGCCGTCGCGGCCCATGTGGCGGCGGACCCCGACGCGACGCTCGGGCTCGCGCGTGAGAACGCGCGGCGATTCCTGGCTCGCGGTCCGAGCTCGGGAAGCGCTCGCTGGCTGCGGCGATGGCTGCAACTCATCGACCGGGGTCCCGAGCCGGTGATGGAAGCTCTGACGTCGACATCCGACGACGCACGCGAGCTCCGCCAGAACTCACCATTCGCGGGCGTTCTCAGCGAGCCGGAGCGCCTGGCGATCCTCGATTCCTTCCGGCGCCATGCCGCGACACTTCGATGAGACGTGGCGAGCTGGAGCACATCCTGCGCGCAGCATCGCGCGTGCTGGGCGAGCGCGATCTCCTGGTGATCGGCAGCGCCTCGATCCTCGGCACGTTTCCGGAATCGGTGCTGCCGAGCGCCGCAACGAGGTCAGATGAGGCCGACATCGCCTCGTTCAGTGATGAGGATGGCGCGAAGTCGACGCAGATCGACGGAGCCATCGGCGAGCTTTCGCCCTTCCACCGGGCCAACGGCTACTACGGTCAGGGGGTCGACGCAAGGGCCGCGAAGCTGCCGCCCGGGTGGCGCGATCGCCTCATCCTCTACCGAAACCGGAGCACGACGCCGGGACGCGGGTTGTGTCTCGATCGACACGACTGCATTGCTTCGAAGTTGGCAGCCTCTCGGGACAAGGATCGTGAGTTCGCCGACGCCCTGTTCGCCGCTGGTCTCGCCGATGCATCCACCGTTCGGGAACGGGTCGCGCAGATCGAGGAGCTGGACCCGAAGTTGCGCGAAGTCGTGCTCGCGTGGCTGGACGCGCGTCTCGCGCCCATGGTTGGGCGCAAGCTCGGCACTGAGGACAGTCTCGACGAGTTCGTCGGGATCCTGCCGTTGCCGCCGGGTGGAACCGACGCGTTCATTCGCGAGATTCGTGGCCCCGGTCCGGACGAGGACAGCGCTACGTGATCTCGGCAGTGGATGCGAACGTGTTGGTCGACATCCTGGGGGCCACTCCGCAGTTCGGACCGGCTCCCCTCGCGCTGGTCCTCCCCCTTTCCACTCCCGTTGATCGATCTCGTTCATCAATCCGGCGCCATCTGAGCGTGGCCATGGACCGATTCCGACGAATCCGCGGGCCGGCCGAGCGTGGATGTCTCGGATCTGATGACTGACGTCGATCACGGGCGGGACTCGGGAGCGGCGGAAGCGGCGGCCCCGGGGAGTCAGCACAGACGTTGGGATGTGTGCTTGCTTGCTCGCATTCGCGATATCCGAGCCTGCTGGTTGGGATTGGTGACTCGCGATACACTCCACCTTCGCATGGACGATCTTTACCGCGACTACATCCTGGAGCACTACCGGCGGCCCCACAACTTCGGGGTCTTGGAGCACGCGAACGCGTCCCACGAGGGCGCGAACCCGCTGTGCGGCGACCGGATCACGCTGCAGCTCCGCCTCGCCGACGGCAAGATCGCGGCCGTGGGCTTCACCGGCCGCGGCTGCGCGATCAGCCAGGCCTCGGCGTCCCTGCTCACCGATGAGATCAAGGGGAAGCCGGTCGTCGATGCCGCGGCATTGACGTCGCAGGACGTCCTGGACCTCCTCGGGATCGACATCTCGCCGGCGCGCCTGAAGTGCGCGCTCCTGAGCCTCGAAACCCTCCAGCGCGCGCTCGCCGAGGCAGGCACGGGTGCGCGCATGGAGGCACAGGTGTGATGGCAACCTCCCCGAGTCGGTACCCGCTCTCCGAGGTCCAAGGCGGAGCTCCGCGACGCCATTGGCTTGAGGATCGCTGCAGGTGTACGCCGCCGGCCTGATTGCCGGCTGACCCGCGACCGCGTCTCTCTCGCGGATCGCCCTCCCCAATCCTCTTCCGCCCCGTCGCAAGTTCGGCGACGGCCTGTCGACCACCGGAGCCACACCGCAGATGCCAAAGAGCTACGCAGAGCTCCTCCGCGAGGCGAAGGCCTCGATCAGGGAGGTCAACCCCCAGGAGGCCGAGCGCCTCCGCGTCGAGGGCGTGACCCTCGTCGACGTTCGCGAGGCGACCGAATGGGAGCAGGGGTACATCCCCGGCGCCCTCCACGTCGGCCGGTCCTACCTGGAGCAGCAGATCGAGGGCGCCGTTCCCGATCGTGACACCCCCCTCGTCCTGTACTGCGCGGGCGGGGTCCGCTCCGCGTTCGGCGCGCAGACCCTCCAGCAGCTCGGCTACACGAACGTCGCCTCGATGAGCGGCGGCTTTCAGGGCTGGAAGGCCGCGGGGCTTCCGTGGACGACCCCGGTCGTCCTGTCGAAGGAGCAGCAGCAGCGCTACAGCCGCCACCTCCTCATCCCCGAGGTCGGCTCGAAGGGCCAGGCGAAGCTCCTGGAGTCGAAGGTCCTGCTGATCGGCGCCGGCGGTCTCGGCAGCCCGTCGGCCCTCTACCTCGCCGCGGCCGGCGTCGGCACGATCGGCATCGTCGACTTCGACGTCGTGGACGTCTCCAACCTCCAGCGCCAGATCCTCCACACGACGGATCGGGTCGGGCAGAAGAAGGTGGAGAGCGCCCGGACGTCGATCGGGGCGCTCAATCCGGACGTCACCGTGGTGGCCCACGAGGAGATGCTCGTCGGCGACAACGTCGAGCGGATCATCGCCGGGTACGACGTGATCCTCGACGGCACGGACACGTTCGAGACCCGGTACCTCCTCAACGACGCGGCGGTTGCGGCCGGCATCCCGGTCGTCCATGCCTCGGTCTTCCGGTTCGAAGGCCAGCTCACGACCTTCATCCCGTACGAGGGTCCCTGCTACCGCTGCCTCTATCCGACCCCGCCGCCGCCGGAGCTCGCGCCCGGCTGCTCCGTGGCCGGGGTCCTCGGCGTGGTGCCGGGGATCATGGGCCTCCTCCAGGCGAACGAGGTCCTCAAGGTCTTCCTCGGGATCGGGACGACGCTCGCCGGGCGGCTCCTGATCTTCGACGCCCTCGAGGCCGAGTTCACCGAGCTGAAGCTTCGGCGCGATCCGGCCTGCCCCGTCTGCTCGGACGAGGCGCGCGCGGCCCGGGAGCGGGGCGAGGCGCCGGTGCTCTCGGCGTTCCCCGTCGACGCGCCGTTCGTCCTGGCAGGCGCCGGATTCGGCGGCACATTCGGCACGGCATCACCGCTCGGCTCCGGGCCGCTCGGCTCCGCGCCGCTCGGCACGACCCCGGAGGCGCGCGCATGAGCACGGTGTTCATCCCGGCGGTCCTCCGGTCCGCGGTCGGCGGCGCGAAGTCGCTCGAACTGGCCGGCGGCACCGTCGGGGAGCTGGTCAATGCGCTCCTTGAGCGACACCCCGGTCTCGGTGGCCAGCTGCTCACGCCCGAGGGCGAGCTCAACCGCTTCGTCAACGTCTACGTGAACGGGCAAGACGTCCGGTACCTCGACGGTCTCGCGACGCCGGTCGGGGAGCGCGACGAGGTGCGGCTCCTCCCGGCGATGGCGGGCGGCTGACGTGTCGGCGCTGCGGGTGCCAGGGTCCGTGCCGCGCGCTCGGCCGCGTCCCGCGCAGGGTCTCCGGGCCGGCGCAGCCGACCCCTTCACCGGCGCGCACGATCACGCACGCGCCCACGAGGACCTGGCTCCCCACGGCGGCCGGTACGAGAGCATCCTCGAGGCGATCGGGCACACGCCACTCGTCGCCGTGCCACGGATGAGCCCGAACCCGGCGGTCCGGATCTACGCGAAGCTCGAGTTCCTGAACCCGACGGGATCCGTGAAGGACCGCGCCGCGCGCGCACTCATCGAGGACCTCGAGGCGCGCGGCGCGCTCGGGCCGGACTCGATCATCCTGGAGCCCACGTCCGGCAACACCGGCATCGCCCTGGCGATGATCGCCCGCCGCAAGGGCTACCGGATCGCGCTGGTCATGCCGGACAACGTGACCCCGGAGCGGCGCCAGATGGCGGCGCTGTACGGAGCGGAGGTCATCGATTCCCCCGGGCGCCTCGGCTCGAACGGGGCGATTGCCATGGCGAAGGAGCTGGCGGCGCGGGACCCCCGGTTCGTGATGCCCTACCAGTACGGCAACCCGGCGAACCCGCGGGCCCACGAGGAGACCACCGGCCCGGAGATCCTCGCCGACTGCCCGGAGGTGGACGCGGTTGTCGCCGGTCTCGGGACCGGCGGGACGCTGATGGGCGTCGCCCGCTTCTTCCGGCGCACGAGGCCGGGCGTCCGGATCGTCGCCACGGAGCCGCTCCCCGGCGAGGCGGTTCAGGGCCTCCGTTCGCTCGACGAGGGATTCGTGCCGGAGATTCTTGATCCGTCGCTGCTCGACGCGAAGCTGCTCGTCTCAAATCGTGACGCCGTGGCCGCGGTTCGGGATCTCATCGCCCTCGAGGGCATCTTTGCGGGCCCGTCGTCCGGGGCGGTCCTCGTCGCGGCGGCGCGCGTGGCGCGGGAGATGGACGGCGGCACGATCGTGGCGATTCTCCCCGACGGCGGTTGGAAGTACCTGTCGGCCGGCACTTACTCTCGCGAGCTCGCCGAGATGGAAGCCGATCTCGAGGGCGGCATCAACTGGTGGTGAGCGGCACCCGCGCAGGCTGAGCCCGTCCTGATGCTTCCGCGACGCCCGACCAGGGCCGAGGCCGGCAGGATGTCGGCCGGGCATGCGCACCGCGCATGAGATCGGCCGGTCCTGCGCCCGTAGTACATGTCCCGCGCGAGGTTCGGGGTGGCGTATGCGCACCGCGCATGAGATCGGCCGGTCCTGCGCCTGCGCTGCAGCCGGTGAGCCTGCTCGCGCATGGAACGGCCCATCTCATGCCCTGCCAGCATGATGTGCGACACCAGGGCCGCCCGGATGCTCGCGCTGATGCGCTCAGGGATACGTGCCCCGGCCGCACCGTCGTCGATGGGCCGAAGGTGCCGCGCAGGGACACGAGCGGAGATACGTCCACGCGAGCAGAGATACACCACCTTGACCGACTTTTGACCATTGACTATAGTCAGTAGTCAGAAGAGGGTATGGCGTGGACGATCGGGCGATTATGGCGAGCCGCTTCAAGGCCGAGTGTCTCGCCATCCTTGACCAGGTAAATGCCTTGAAGATCTCGGTGACGGTCACGAAGCATGGTCGGCCGGTGGCCAGGCTCGTGCCGATGGACGATGCGCCGGAGGCCCTGCCGGCCCGCAGTGTCCGGCTCGTCGCCGACGATGACGCCGACTACTTCTCCACCGGCGAGCGGTGGCACGCGGACGCGCGATGACACCGGACGCACGATGACACGCGGACGATGGTCCGGCGTGACGGTTCTGCTCGACACGCACGTCCTGCTGTGGTGGCAGGCCGGCGGCGGCCGCCTGTCCGAGCGCGCGGATCGCGTCATCCGTGAGGCGGAGCGCCTGCTCGTCAGCCCGCTGAGCTGCTGGGAGATCACGACCCTCCACCGGCAGGGCAGGATCGAGCTGGATCGGGATCCGCTGCGCTGGGTCCAGGCCCTCTTCCACGTCCCACGGGTGGAGCCTGCCGCCCTGACCGCCGCGGCCGCGGCGTGGGCCGGCACCCTTGATGCAGAACGGTTTCCAGGTGATCCCATCGACCGAATGCTCTACGCCACGGCGCTCGATCTCCGCGTCCCGTTCCTCACCAGGGACGAGCGCCTTCGCGACTACGCCAGACGGGCGGGTGACGTCGATGTTCGCTGGTGACGGCGAGGACCATCACGGCCGCCGGGGCCACCCGGGCCACCCGGGCCCGGCGACCGTCGTTCTCCCGGACGATATCCGCGAGGCGATCGTGGCCCACGCCCGGGCGGAGCTACCCAACGAGGCGTGCGGCCTCGTCATCGGCGATCGTCCGGCGGCCGGCGGCGGTCGCACCCTCCGCTGGGTCCCGACCCGGAATCGTGCCGCGTCGCCGTTCCGGTACGAGATCCACCCCCAGGATCTCCTGCGCCTGACGATCGAGACCGACGCCGCGGATGAGGTCTTCTGGGCCATCGTCCATTCGCACGTCGCGTCGCCGGCGCGGCCGTCACCGACCGACATCGGCCTGGCCTTCCACCCGGACGCGCTGTACATCCTCGTGTCGCTCCATCCGGACGAGGTGGATCGGACAACCGGGGAGCCGGGCGTCCGTGCCTGGCGGATCCTGGACGGCGCCGTCCACGAGGTCGAGATCTCCACCGGCTGATCCCCGGCCGGTGGTGCGACGAGACTTCCCGGGGTGGATTCCAGCCCGCTCCATGCGGGCCGTGGTCAGGCCGTGCCGGAGGTCACGACGTCGCGGGCCTCGGTCCGTGCCGCGCCCAGGGTCTCGCGGACGACGAGGACCGAGCTCGGCGCGTGGAGCAGCACGTTCCGAGCGACCGATCCCAGGACCAGGCGGGCGATGCCGCCGTGGCCACGCGTCCCGACGACGACCAACGAGTGCGGCCGTGCCCGGGCGAACTCGACGATCTCCTGGGCCGGGTCGCCCTCGAGGAGGTGGGGGACAGCGGCGATGCCGGCGAGCTGGAGCTGGTTTGCGCTTCGATGCGCCAGCGCCCGCGTACCCTCGCGCGCGGCGTCGACGTCGTGGACGTACGAGGCCATGACCTCGTCGTACAGGCCGGCCGCCATGCCAGCGTTCCATGGAACGGCAGTCTCGGCGACGGAGACGACGTCGACGGGGAGGTCGTGGAAGATGGGCCAGGTCCGCAGCACCCGGGCCGCTCGCGCGGCACCCGGCGATCCGTCCTCGGCGAAAACGACCGATGCGATCTCGGCGTCTCGTACAACCAGGACCGGACACGGCGCCTGGTCGACGACCTCGGCCGAGACCGACCCGAGGACCATCGAGGCGATCGGCCCATGACCGCGGCTACCGAGGACCACGAGATCGGCCGCCCAGGCGCGAGCCTCCTCGACGATTGCGGACGCCGGCCGGCCGCGGAGCGTGAGTCGCTCGACGGTCCGGCTGGGACCGCCCAGGGTCCGCTCGGCGTCGTCGAGGGTGACGTCGGCGTGGCGAAGCAGCTCGGACTCGACCGAGTCGATCTCGGCTGGGGCGGCGGTCAGCCACGGCGCGCCGAACAGCTCGCCTCGCGGCTCGAGCGCCGCCACGATGCAGAAGCGTGTGCCGTCGGGCCAGGGCAACCGGGCCACCAGGTCGCGGGCCCGATCGGCGGAGCGCGACCCGTCCGTTGCGAACAGGACTCGCACGGAAGAACCTCCTTGGTCCATCCATCATCCGGCCGCCGTCGCCGGCGTTCCCCGTCCGTACGGCCCGATCTCCGGGGTTCGCTCGGCCCGATCTCCGGGGTTCGCTCGGCCCGACCGTCACGCAGGCGGATGGCGAGATACGGCGCCCTCCGGCAGCCCCGGCCGGTCTCGGTCCCCGGCCGGCCTCAGCGGCCTCCGGCCAGCCCGCCGATGCGATCGATGAGACGGTCGAGAAACGCGGCAGCGTCGCCCTCGACGGCGACCGCCACGTTCGGGGCGTGACCGGTGATCCCGCGCCAATCCGCGATCGTCATCCCATGGGCGAGGCCCGACCCGACCTCGACGTCAACGAAGAGTGGGCGGACCTCGACGAGCACCCGGTCGATCGCCCCCGCGACGACGAATGGATCGTGGATGAATGCGCCGTAGAAGCCGTCGTACCGGGCGTGAAACTCGAAGTAGAACCGAAGCGCATGGACGATGAACTCGAGGAGGGGGTTGGCTCTGACCGTGCCACGAGGGTGCATCCGGGTTGCGGCGTCCGTGAGGGCGTCCGCGTCGGCGTCCGCGGCGCCCGCGCGCCGGGCGAGCCGGGTCACATCGACGGGGAGGATCCGCGCGCGCTCGGTAACATCGAGCCCCATCCCGAGGGGCAGGGGAACCGCGGAATCCACGGTGAGTGCGGATGCCCACGCGGCGAGGCAGACCTGCGCCGCATCCGGGTCCACGTACACGTTCCATTCGCTCGTCGGGGTCGTGTTGCCCGGGACCCGGAATGCGCCGCCCATGAACGTCCAGCCGCGAAGGAGCGAAGGCAGGCGCGGCTCGCGCCGCAGCGCGAGGGCGAGGTTGGTCATCGGGCCGAGGGTGACGAGCTGGACGGCCCCGGGGCAGCGGCGTGCAGCGTCGATGATCAGGTCGGCGGCGTCCTGCTCGGCGAGCGCGCGGGTTGGGGCGGGGAGCTCGGCATGGCCGATCCCGCGCGGGCCGTGCGTCTCCTCGGTGGTCTCGAGCGGTTTCACGAGCGGCCGCTCGGCGCCAAGCGCGACGGGCACGTCGCCGCGGCCGGCGAGCTCGAGCAGGGACCTCGTGCTGTCCGCGACCCGACCGGCCGGCACGTTCCCGGCGACGCACGTCACTGCGAGCAGCTCGATCTCGGGCGAAGCGCACGCGTAGAGGATCGCGAGGCTGTCGTCGATCCCGGTGTCGACATCGAGGATCATGGGCAGGCGGCCGGTCATCGCCGGAATCCTACGGTCCCACTGGACCGGCCGGGTGACCTCTACACTCCACCCCGTGTCCGATTCCGTGGTCGATCGCCCCGACCTCCCGATCCTGATCTACGAGCGCCGCGAGGCGCGGGTCAGAGACTGGGACCCGCGAACGGTCGAGGTCGCCGCGTCGGTCGCCGCGATGGTCCGGCGGCGACGCCCGGATCTCGTCGTGGAGCACATCGGCAGCACGGCGGTCCCGGGCCTGCCCGGGAAGGGCATCGTGGATCTGTCGGTCGAGGCCGCCCCGGCCGAGATTCCGGGGATCACGCGGCTCCTCTACGAGCTCGGCCTCCAGCCCCAGCCCGGCCCGGACCCGTGGCCACCGACCCGGCCGATGGTCGTCGGGGCGGTCAGGGTCGGGGGCGACGAGTTCCGAATCCATCTCCACGTCCAGCCGACGGGCGGCGACTTCCGGCGTGACATCGCGTTCCGGGACGCCCTGCGCGGCGATCCGGAGCTCAAGCGGCAGTACACGGAGCTCAAGACCGCGATCACCGGCGGCAATTCGGTCGACGGCTACCGGTACACGCACTCGAAGACGACCTGGATCCTGGGCGTCTACAAGGCTCTCGGGTTCCGGATCCCGGCGATCCAGCCACCGGCCCGGATCGGCATCCTCGGCGGCGGACAGCTCGGGCGGATGCTGGGCTTGGCCGCCCGAGAGCTCAGCTACCGGATCGTCGTCCTGGACCCCGACCCGCATTGCCCAGCTGCCGCGGTGGCAGATCGCGTGGAGATCGGGCGATACGACGACATCGAGGCCGCGAAGCGACTTGCCGCCGGCTGCTCGGTGATCACCTACGAGCTCGAGCATGTCTCGCTCGACCTGGTGAAGGCGCTCGACGACGGCCAAGTCGCGATCCGACCGGGCCCCTACGCGTTGAAGCTCACCCAGGACCGGCTCGCCGAGCGGCGCTTCCTCCAAGCGAACGGCGCCACGGTCGCCCCGTGGCGCGAGGTGTCGACGCCGGACGAGCTCCGCGCCGGCGTCGCCGAGCTCGGACCCCCGCTTCGGCTCAAGGCCTCGATCGGGGGCTACGACGGCCGGAGCCAGGTCCGGATCGCGGCCGCCGACGATCTCGAGGCTGCCGGCACGCTGCTGGATCGCGAGGCGGCGGTCGGCCGGTCGCTCCTCCTCGAGCGCGAGCTCCCGTTCGAGGCCGAGCTGTCGGTGATCGTGGCCCGCGGCGTCGACGGGATCTCACGCGGCTACCCCGCGGCGCGGAACGTCCACGATCGCGGGATCCTCGTCGAGTCGTCGGTCCCGGCAGGGATTCCGGCCGAGACGACCTCGGCCGCGGTCTCGCTGGCCACGGATCTCGCGACCGGGATGGGCATGGTGGGCGTCCTCACCGCGGAGCTCTTTCTCATGCCGGACGGCTCGCTGGTCGTGAACGAGCTCGCCCCGCGCGTCCACAACAGCGGCCACTGGACGATCGAGGCCGCCGCCACGAGCCAGTTCGAGCAGCACATCCGGGCGATCTGCGGCCTGCCGCTGGGCTCGACGGAGCTGCGGGCGGGCGGTGCCGCGACGGTGAATCTCCTGGGGACCGGCGGCGATCGGGAGGCCGGCGTCCTGGGCGTGGATGCCGCGCTCGAGGCTCCCGACGCCCACGTCCACCTGTACGACAAGCGCCGCGTCTTCGAGCGGCGGAAGATGGGCCATGTCACGGCCGTCGGATCCTCGCCGGAGGCGGCGCTCGCGACGGCTCGGGAAGCCGCCGAACGGATCCGCTGGGCGGGGCCCGCCGTCGGCGGTGCGGACAGGCAGGAGGAGACCACCTGATGGGTCACTCAGGGCCGATCGTCGGAGTCGTGGGCGGCAGTCGTTCCGATTTCCCGATCCTCGAGAAGGCGACGGCGCTCCTCGAGATGCTCGACGTCCCGTGCGAGATGCGGGTCGTTTCCGCGCACCGCAGCCCGGACCACCTCTTCCACTACGCCGAGACGGCCGCGGGGCGAGGGATCCGGGTCATCGTCGCGGGCGCCGGCGGGGCGGCCCACCTGCCGGGCATGCTGGCGTCGAAGACGACGCTCCCGGTGATCGGCGTGCCGATCCCGACGCAGCATCTCGGCGGCCTGGACTCGCTCCTGTCGATCGTCCAGATGCCACGCGGGATCCCGGTCGCGACGGTGGCCATCGGCAATGCTGAGAACGCCGCGCTCCTCGCGATCGAGATCCTCGCCCTGTCCGATCCGGCCCTCGGCGAGCGCCTTCTGGCCTACCGGGCCGACCAGACCAGGATGGTCATGGACGACCCGTCAAATCGGCCCTGACCGTCAGCTCCTCGGTCCCGCGGAGGATCGCGACCTCGATCGCTCCGGTGGCGCCGGCCATCGCGTCGAGCAGGCCGTCGGCGTCGCTCACGTCCGTGCCGGCGACACGGACGATGAGGTCGCCCTCGCGGATCCCGGCGCCGGCCGCCGCCGAGCCATCCTCGACGCCCCGGACGAGAAGCCCGCTGCGCTCCGGCAGGCCCACCGAACGGCGAAGACGGCGCGCCACGTGGGCCGGCGCGACCGCGATGCCGAGCCGCGGCCGGCCCACGGACTGACCGCGGGACAGGACCTCGACCCGCTCGCGGAACTCGGCATCGGCCTGGCGGGCAAGGTAGAAGCCCTCGCCGATGCGGTGCGTGTTGAGGCCCACGAGGCGACCGGCGGCGTCGACGATCGGTCCGCCGGATGAGCCTGGGGCCATCGGCGCGGTGTGCTCGAGGCTCCCGGAGATTCGCCGGCCGCCAGGACCGCGGAACGCGCGATTGACGGCTGAAACCGTGCCGACGGTGACGCGGGGCGGGCCGCCGCTCGTGGCGGCGAGCCCGAAGACGACGCTACCGACGGCCACACTGCCGTCTGCCCACGCGAGCGCCGGGGCGCCGGCCGTATCGACGTCGATGACGGCGAGGTCACCGTCCAGGTCCGTGCCGGCGACCTTGCCGCGCACGGCGCGCCCATCCGAGAAGGTCACCGTGACCTCCTCGCCGCGGAGGTTGTGGGCGTTCGTCAGGACGCGGCCGGCACCGACGATCACGCCGGAGCCGCGTAGGCGTGACCCGATGCCCACGACGCCGGGGGAAGCGGCCGCGGCGGCGGCGGCGATGGAGGAGGAGAGATCGTCGAGGAGGGACATCGTTTCGTTCGCTCCGGATGTGTGACTTGCAAACTGCAAGTGACATGGTAGCGCACACGTCCCGATGCTGCAGGCAGGAGCCTCGACGTCGCCTACCATGGACCGATGGTCAACCTCGGCGGCGCGCCCGGATCAGGCGATGTCTCACCACTCGCCGCCGCCCTCGAGCGGATCGGCGATCGCTGGAGCCCGCGGATCGTGGAGGCCCTGTTTGCCGGCCCGCTGCGTTACGGCGAGCTCCAGGCGGCCGTCGCCGGAATCGCCTCGAACATCCTCGCCGACCGTCTGCGGCGACTCGAGGCGGACGGACTGCTCACGGTCACGGCCTACGCTGAGCGACCGCCGCGCCTCGAATACCGGCTGACGGCTGAGGGGCGCGCTCTCGGGGGAGCGCTCCGCATGCTCGCCGACTGGGGTGCGCGCCACGGTGCCGATGCGGGTGGCCAGGAGACGCTCCGTCACGACGTCTGCGGCGCCGCCCTCGAGGCGCGCTGGTTCTGCCCGACCTGCGATCAGGTCGTTGACGCCGACGTCACTCACGAGGTGCGCCGCCTCTGAAAGTGTCGCGTCTCGCCACCGTGGCTCAGCGTCGCTTCGTATGACCAGATTCGCGGCCGCCCGATTCTCGTTTTCGATATGCCTCTCGGCGTCATACGAGTGTGCCCGAAGTGCCGGCGCATGGATCAGGCCGTTCGACCGCCACGGTGCTGCCGCCCGCTACACTCGATGGGATGGACGATCCCCGTTGGGAACCGGGCATGCCGGTCCTCGACCGCCAGACCGTTCGGGAGGCCGGCGGCGTCCCGGACGCGCTTGCGGGGCAGGGTGGCACGGCGCGACCCACGGCGCGACCCACGGCGCCCCGGGCGATCGCCGAGACCGCGCCGACGCCGCTTCAGAAGCACTACATCAGTCTGTCCGCGATCGCGTTGGTCGCGGGCGCGGTCGCGATCACCGCGCTCGAGACCGGCTCCACCTTCGCGAGCCCGCTCGTGAAGGTGGGCATTCTCGTCGCGGCGCCGATACTCATCGTCACGACCGCGGACGCTTCGCTGCGGATCTGGCGATCTGCCTGGGCGTGGATGCCGGTGAACCGCAACCGGGGCCTGTTCCGACTGGCCTGGCTCGCGGCCTCGGGGATCGGGATCCTGGTGTTCGCCGGCGCGGCAGTCCTGGCCCTGTCGGCATGACGCACTCCGACCGCGGTCCGGACGCCCGGTCAACGGATATCGCGTCCGGCGCCGGCG
Organism: Anaerolinea sp.; assembly: GCA_013822395.1. Classification (GTDB taxonomy): domain Bacteria; phylum Chloroflexota; class Limnocylindria; order Limnocylindrales; family CSP1-4; genus UBA5189. The sequence continues at coordinate 49,479 of PNKK01000013.1, forward strand.
TGCCGCGCTGGATCGCAGCGAGCCTGAACTTCTGCTCGCGCTGCGGGGCGGAGCTCAGGTTCGGGGCGATCGAGGGCGAGGACCGCCTCCGGTCGAGCTGCCCGGCCTGCGGGCATGTCGCCTACGTCAACCCGCGCCTCGTCGTCACGACGCTGCCTGTGACCGACGACGGCCGGATCGTCCTGCTCCGGCGCGGGATCGAGCCCGGCCTCGGGGCGTGGGCCCAACCGGGCGGTTTCCTCGAGGTCGACGAGACCGTGGCCGAGGCGGCCGTCCGAGAGACGTTCGAGGAGACCGGCCTACAGGTCCGGCCCGGCGAGATCGTCGGACTGTATACGCGCCTCGAAGCGGCGGTGGTCGTCCTCGTGTTCGAGGCACTCGTCGTGGGTGGGACTCCGGCCCCGACGCCCGAGGCACTCGAGGTCCAGGCCTTCCACGCCGACGCGATCCCATGGTCCGGACTTGCGTTCAAGACCACCTACTGGGCGCTCGTCGACTGGCTCGAGCGGCGGCATCCGCACCTCAGGGCGCCGGCGTTCACTGTCGGGCGCTAGCCGAGCTTGCCGCACAGGACCTCGGGCCGCTCTCCGCCCGCCCGCATGCGTCGACCGGGATCGGAGACGGCTGGTCGATCCGTCGACCATCCGACGAAGGAGCGCGGCCTGAGAGTCCCAGACCGGCACCTCGGTCGCCGCTGGTCGATCCACCGACCACCCGACGAAGGACGGAGACTCGGCCAGCGTCACGTTCGTCGTTTGGTCGATCCGGCACCGCGCGGCCGCATCGAGGCCCGCCAGTGCCCCCGGATCACGCGGCGCCATGACCTGGAGGACGATGCGCCTCCCGAGGAATAGCTACCTCGCTGGCGGACCCGTTACCTCGTCGCCGGCTCCTGGCGGGTGCCAACGGCGCGTGACCGAGCGCGACCCGCCCGCGCCGGCAGCGGCCCCGGCTTCCCGAGGAAATAGCCCTGACCGAAGCGGACGTGCAGGGCACGGAGCGTCTCCAGCTCCGCGGCGGTCTCGATGCCCTCGGCCACGATGGACAGTCCCATCTCCCTCGCGAAGGAGACCAGCGCGATCGCCAGCGACCGCCTCGCCCGGTCGGTATCGATGTCGCGGGTGAGGGAGATGTCCAGCTTGATCACGTCCGGCTGGAGGCGGATGATGTGGCGGAGGCTCGCGAAGCCCGCCCCGGCGTCGTCGATGGCCAGGCGGAGGCCCGCGGCGCGGAGGGGCGCAAGCGCGAGGCTCAGGGCGGCATAGTCCGGGACCGGGGCATGCTCCGTGATCTCAAGGTCGACGCGATCCAGCGGCAGGCCGAGCAGCGCCTCGCCGAGGCCTTCCGAGATCGCCGTTTCCGGGGACGCGTTGAGCGACAGGAAGACGTCCGGGGGCAGGTCGTCGAACCGGTGGGCGGCGGCCCGGATGGCCGCCAGCTCGAGCTCCTCCCGCAGCCCCACCTCCTCGGCGGTCTCGAACCAGAGGTCGGGCCGGCGCTGGGCGCCGACCTCGAAGCGGGCGAGTGCCTCGTACCCCGCCAGTCGCAGGGTCTCGAGGTCCATGATGGGCTGGAAGACCGGAACAATCGAACCTGGCCGGAGTGCCGCCTCCACCTCGGCCCGCAACCGTCGATCGTGCTCGTCGGTCATCTCGCTGGTCGTCAGCTCGGCCGACACGTTGCCGGCGATGACTCGCGCGGCGCCGGCGGAGAACGTGGACACTCCACGGCTCGCTCGGATCACCGTCTGGACGAGGTCCTCGATCGGGGAGCCCTTGACGAGGTAGGAGGTCGCCCCGGCTCGGATCATCTCGCCGACGGTCGGGCCGTCCTCCTGAGCGGAGAAGGCGACGATCCGCGTGGCCGGGGACATGCGAAGAATGCCCCGCGCCGCGCGGGCACCGCCGCCGGTCCGCAATCGGGCATCGATCACCGCGACGTCCGGTCGATGGTCCGCCGCGGCCACGACGGCATCGTCGACATCGCCGGCGCTCGCGACCACGGTCATCCCGGGCTGGGCGGCGAGGACGTCGCAGACCACCGCGCGCAGGCTCGCGTTGTGGTCGGCGACGAGGATTCGAATCGTCGACTCGGCGGTGCCGCGGTCCGGATCGGAGATCATCCGGTCGTCCCGGATCCGGCGCCCCCGGTACCTGGCGGCTCGCCTGGTTCCGCTGACTCCATCTCGGGGACGTCATCCGCTCCGGGCGCGTCATCCGCTCCGGGCGCGACAGCCGCCTCGGGATCGACGGCCGCCTCGGGATCGAGCGGGAGCCACGCGTGGATCTCCGCCCCGTGCCCCACGGACGCGTCGGCCTGAAGCCAGCCGCCCGCCAGCCTGGCCCGTTCGTCCATGATCGCGAGGCCGCCCCGCCCGCGGATGGCAAGGATCTCCACGGGGTCGAATCCGACCCCGTCGTCCCGGACCCAGAGGTCAACACCCGCCGTGTCCCCGGTGATGCGCACCTCGAGCGTTCGGGCGGCGGCGTGCCGCCGGACGTTGGAGATCGCGCCCTGGGCGATCCGGTAGAGCACCGTCTGGGTCGCCAGCGGCGGGTCCACCGACAGGTCGACAACAAGGGTGGTCGCCGGCTCGGACGAACCCGCCCGCCCGCCCGCCTGGAGGAGCTCCCGGATCGCGCCCTCCAGCCCGTCGGTCTCCATGGCCACGGGCCGCAGCTGGGACACCAGCTGCCGGAGCTCGGCCAGTGCCCGCGCGGCCGCATCGCTCAGGCGCTCGATCTCCGCCCGAAGCACGGGGTCCTCGAATCTGTGTCCGTGGAGCTCCAGGCGCAACTGGAGCTCCACGAGGGTTTGGATCACCGTGTCGTGGACCTCCGCGGCCACCTCGCGTCGCTCCATCTCCTGGGCGTCGACGAGCCTGTTCAGCAGCTTCTCACGGTGGCGAGCCGCCTCCCGCAGGCGCTCGACGCTCTCATGGAGCGCCCGCGTCCGGAGGTCCACCACCTCCTCCAAGCGCTCGTTCTGGCGCGCCAGGTGGACCTCCAGGTGACGCCAGGCAAGGAGGTTCCGGACGCGGAGGACGGCTTCCAGGTGGTCGAACGGCTTCGTCAGGAAGTCCATCGCCCCGGCGCGGAGCGCTCGCTCTCGCGCCCGGTGGGTGGCGTCGGCGGTGAGCACGAGGACGGGCGGCCGCAGCCCGTCCCGCCACAGTTCCGCGACGAGCTCCAGGATCCGGTAGCCGTCCAGGTATGGCATCAGGAGGTCGAGAAGGATCAGGTCCGGCGGAGCCTGGCTCAGGATGGCCGGAACCTCGCGAGGGTCCGTAACCCCGATCACATCCTTGTATCCCTCCTGGGCGAGGACCCGCTGGAGGATCGTGACGTTCGCGGGCTCGTCGTCCACGACGAGGATGCGGCTCTTTCCGAGGTCGGCGTCAGGCATCGGTCGGCCTCCCCCCTTCCACGAGCCGGTCGACCAGGCCGAGGAATTCGTCCATGTCGAGAGGCTTGGCCAGGAAACCATCCGCCCCCGCGTGCTCGAGCCGGCGTCTGAGCCCGGGCCCGTTCGACGAGCTCAGGACGAGCACCGGGATGTCCCGGGTGCGAGGGTCCCCGCGCAAGGCATCCAGCACTTCTTCGCCCGAGATGTCCGGGAGGTGGAGGTCCAGGAGGACCAGGTCCGCCTCGTGCTGCCGGACGAGCTCCAGGCCCAGCCGGCCCTGCATCGCCGCCACCAGGCGCGTCCCCGGCCGCGCGGTGAGAATCCGCTCCACGAGGCCCAGGTTCGGCAGGTTGTCCTCGATGTAGACGACCGTCCGGTGCGCCGCCCCAGCGTCGACCGGCCCTGCGTCCGGTCCCGGGGGCGCGGCGGGGGTGTCCGTGGCCGGCAGCTCGACGTGGAACGTGCTGCCGCGGCCAGGGGTCGAGTCCACGCCGATCGTCCCGGCCATCGCCTCGATCAGGCCCGCGGAGAGAGCCAGCCCCACGCCCAGGCCACCGGGGGCGCCGTCACCAGCGGAAGCCCCGCGCCGGAACGGGGTGAACAGATGGTCGCGCACCTCGGGCGCGATGCCCGGACCGTCGTCGGCGACGGAGATCCGCCACCGGCCGGACGCCGTGCCTGGCTCCCGCCCCACGACGATCTCGCCGCCCGACGGGCTGTGCTTCACGGCATTGGACAGGAGGTTCAGGAGGACCTGCCGCAGGCGCCGGCCGTCGGCCAGGACCCACGCCCCGGGATCCGCCGCGGGAAGGCGCACGACGAGCCCGCGGGCATCGGCGGCCGGGCGGATCAGGTCCGCCGTATCGTGCAGCACCTCGTCCACGGCGACCGGCTCGATCGACAGTGTCAGGCGGCCCGCATCCACGCGAGCCAGCTCGATAAGGCCGTCCACCATCTCGAGCAACCGGCGACCACCGCGCAGGACCTGGGCCACCGCATCCCGGTCCTCTGGGCCTGGCAGCTCGGCGCGCTCGAGGAGCTGGCCGAAGCCCAGGACCGCGTTGAGCGGGGTGCGGAGCTCGTGGCTCACCCCTGACAGGAACTCGCTCTTCGCCCGGTTGGCCAGCTCCGCCGCCTCCTTCGCCTCTCGGAGCTGACGCTCGGTCTCGTTCCGCTCGGTCATGTCGACGAGCGTGCCGTTGAACTGCCACGAGCCGTCGTCGTTGAACGTGCGGCGCAGCGTCACGTGCATGTCGCGGGTATCGCCCGCAGCCGTCATGTAGCGGAGCTCACGCACGAACCGCGTCTCCCGCGCCTCAGCAGACGCCATGAGCGCCGCATGGGTGGCTTCACGTTCGCCGGGCTCGATGACGTCGACGACCCACCGTGGGACGCCGACCACCGCGGCCGGCGGATACCCGAGGATGGATTCCACGCTCGGGCTGATGTAGTCCAGCACGAGTTCCGGGCCCCGGCCGCGGAGCAGGATGACGGGCGTGGACCGGGCGATCTCCTCGAGGTACCCACTTGCCGCCGAGAGCTCGGTCTGGGCGGCCCGCCAGGCCGTGACGTCAACGCCCGTTCCCAGGAAGGTGGCCGGACTGCCGTCCTCCGAGCACTCCCACCGTGACGCGACGAGGATGTTCCGGTACGAGCCGTCCGCATGCCACATCCGCACCTCGCCGGTCACGACACCGCCCATGGCGGCTGCCTCGGCGACGGTCGCGGGGAAGATCTTCACGTCATCCGGATGGACGATGCCCGGCCACCAGCCGGGTCGGCCGACCACGTCCTCCGGTCGATACCCGAGGACCGACCAGAGCGCGGGACTCGCGTACGTGAGGACGGCGTCCGAGATCCGACCCCGCACCACGATGCCCGGCGAGGTCGCGACCAGCTCCTCCGCAAAGGCGTGGGCGGCGACCTCCTTCCGACGCTCGAGCTCGAGCGCCATGAACAGGCCCCGGATCCGGGCGATCGCCAGGATCGCCACCGTGGCCGCCACGACGTCCAGGACGAACGAGTCCTCGGCACCCGGAAACAGGTGTCGGGTGAGGGTTCCGATGGTGGGCGCCAGGATCGCGGCGGCGAGGAGGGCGAATCGTGGCCTCGGACCCAGGAGCGGCGCATCCGCCGCCCGCGTGTTCGAGGGATGCAGCGCAGCCGCGCCGAAGCAGACGAGAGAGAGGAGCCACATCGGTTCGGGCGCGACCGGCAGCGGCGGGACATGGATCCCGAGTCCGAACGTGGCGTCACCGGCTGACTGCGCCGTCAAGGCGGCGAGGAGCAGCCCGATCGCTTCCCGTCCCGGGCCCGGCGTCAGCGCGAGCCAGACGCCCATTGCGAGCGCCGGAATGCCGACGAAGAAGGATGCGAGAACCCGCGGATCCTCCAACCCGTGGCCCCCGACGCCCGTGACCGAGAGCCCGAACAGGAACACCCCCAGGCCCAGCCCCACGACCACGATCACGGCGTCCAGGAGCGCTGCGCGATCCGTGGTCGCGCCCCGAGACCGGGCGAGCGACCAGAGTCCGATGGCCAGGAGACCATACGGGACGATGAAGCCGGCGTCGATCCAGGCATGGGGCAGGGCGACGGACGGCCAAGCGGCGCCGACCGTCAACAACACGTTGAGTCCGAACTGGACCGCGACCGCGGCGAGAATGACTTGCCAGGCCGGCCGTTCGGAGGGGCGGTTGCGCCGGACACCAACGCCGATCGCGACGACGGCGGCCGCGTTGCCTACCGTGCGCAGGGCGTCCGCTCCTGGGCCGGCCGGGGCGATCGCGATGAAGGCGGCGAGCCCGATGCCGGCGAGCAGGAAGAGTCGCCAGGCGCGATCATCCATGGCGCGCCGGGCAAGGTTGCCGTCCACGCTTCGAGGCTACGGCGGGGTGCTCCGCCGCATCACCCCCCGTCCGTCGGCGCTCAACCGGTACCATCGGGGGCCGCCGAGGAGTCCCCCGGCGGCTGGCGCAGTGCGAGAAGCCGATCAATGAGCTCCAGGAACTCGCCGACATCGATGGGCTTGGAGACGTACGCGACCGCGCCGCGCGCTAGGAGGCGCTCCCGCTGGGCCGGCGTCGCGTCGGCGCTCAGGATCACGACCGCGATGTCGCGGGTCAGCTCATCCGACCGGAGCCGGCCCATGACCTCGGTCCCGTCCAGGTCGGGCAGGTGCATGTCCAGAAGAATCAGGTCCGGCCGATGCTCGCGTGCCAGCTCGAGCCCCAGCCTCCCGAGCATCGCGGGAATCACCCGGATAGCTCCGCGCAGCGCGAACAGCCGCTCGACGAGCTGCAGATTCGAGAGGTTGTCCTCGATGTAGAGGACGGTCCCCCCAAGCCTGGGGCCGGGCGCGGGCGGCTCGGCCACCTGAGCCGCCCGCGCCTCCGCCGGTACCCCGTCCGGGCGCCCCGTGTCGTCCGGGCTCGTCGCTGGCAGCTCGAACCAGAACGTGGACCCCTCGCCCGGGACGCTGTCGAAGCCGATGGTCCCGCCCATTCGCTCCACGAGCACCTTCGAGAGCGCCAGCCCCAGCCCGGTCCCTTCGACGCCCGTTGCCTCCGCCTCGAGACGGTCGAACGGGGCGAAGACGCGATCGCGCATGGCCACCGGAATGCCGGCGCCCTCATCGTGGACGCCGACGCGGACGCGGTCGGCGGCGGCGTCGGAGAGGGAGACGATGATCCGGCCGCCTGGACGGTTGAACTTCACCGCGTTCGACAGCAGGTTCAGCAGCACCTGCTTGAGGCGTTGCCGGTCCGCCAGGACGTGGCGGTCGCCGTCCTCGACGAGGAGCCTGATCCCGTGGTCCTCGGCGAGCGGCGCGATGAGCGCCGTCGCCTCGGTCACGGCGCCGGCGAGGTGGACCGGCTCGGGCGAGATCGTGAGCGTGCCGGACTCGATCCGGCTGATATCGAGGACCTCGTTGATCAGGTCGAGCAGGTGCCGGCCGCCCCTGAGGATGTGGTGCACGCTCTCCCGCTGGTCGTGGCCGAGCGGCTCCATGTCCATGAGCTGGGCGAAGCCGATGACCGCGTTCAAGGGCGTCCGGAGCTCGTGGCTCATCCGCGACAGGAACTCCGTCTTGGACCGGTTGGCTCGTTCCGCCTCCGCGCGCGCGGACTCCAATGCCCGCTGGAGCTGCTTCGTGGTTGTCACGTCCCGAAAGGCGATGGCGACGCCGTCACCGACCCTGGTGATCCGGACCGAGAGATCGCGCGTCTCGCCTGTCGACGCATGGGGCAGGCTGGCCTCGTATTCGACCGGACTGCCGCTCGCGACCACCCGCGACCAGAGTGCGAGGCGCCGCTCGTACAGGTCCGGAGGCTGCGCCGACAGGCGGGCACCGACCGCGCCGAAGGACGGTCCGATGATCTCCGCCGCCGGATCGTTCGAGAAGACGGCCTCGAAGTCGACGACCTCACCCGTGTCCGGATCCCGGATCGCTCGGCTCACGGTGAGTGGATCGACGGCGATGTCCAGGTATTCGCGTGTCTGGCGCTCCGCCTCGATGCGCTCGGTGATGTCGCGCACGACGGCGACGAGCCGGAGCGGACCGTCCTCTGCCCGGACGGCCTGGAGGATGATCTCGACCGGGAGCTCGGTCCCGTCCTTCCGCCGGTGGACGGTCTCGAACCGGTGGACGTCCCGGGTCCCGTCGACGAGTGGCGCGATGAGAGCCCGGAAGCCGGCCTCGTCGAAGCGCGGCTTGAGGTCCAGGGGCGTCATCTTCAGGAGCTCGTCGCGGCTGTAGCCGACCTGCTCCGTGGCTCCCCGGTTGACGTAGAAGAAGCGCAGCGTCTCCGGATCGAAGATGAACAGGCCGTCGCGGGTGGCCTCCACGAGGGCAGCCTGGGCCGCGAGGCGAGCCTCGCTTTCCCGGAGCTCCGCGAGCGCCGCCGACAGGTCCGCCGTCCGCGTCTCCACCCGCTCCTGGACAGAGGCCGCCATGCGGTCGAAGGTGGCGGCGAGCGCGCCGAGCTCTCCGCCGCCGGAGAAGCCCGTGCGCGCCTCCAGGTCCCCGGAGGCGATCCGGTCGGCCGCGGCGGCAAGCTGATCGACGGGCCGCAGGATCAGGCGGCGGACGCCATACCAGGACAGCGCAAGCGCGACGCCCACCGCGGTCAGGAGCAGGCCCATCCCCACCTGGAACGACCGGTCGGCCACGGCCGTCAGCCGACCCAGCTCGAAGCCGATGGCAACGGAGATCGCGTTCGCATTCGCGTTCCCGAGATCGACGTGGCGGTGAACGTACAGCCGCGGGATCCCGTCGACACCGGCTGTTTCCAGCTGCCCATCCGGACCCCGCAGCATGGCGGCGACGAGCGGGACGTCCGGCAATGTCTGGCCCACCCAATCCTGTGGCGCGGGCTCCCGGACGATGATCGTGCTCTTCCGGTCGACGACCAGCAGGTCGGCGCCCTCGGGGATGCCGGCATCGACGCCGAGCCGGGTGAGCGAGGAGAGTGGGAGCGACGCGAGAACGACTCCCGAGAATGCCCCGGCATCGCCGCGGATCGGCAACGCGACCACGATGACCCGCTGCTTCGTGACCCGGCCCACGCTGTAGTCGCCGATCGCGAACGAGCCCGTCGCCATCGCCTGGATGAAGTACGGCCGGTCCGCGACGGACACGGGTCCGCTGGTCGGGACACCCGAGCAGAGGACGTTCCCGTCAGCGTCGGTGGCGGCCAGGTTGACGTACTCGGGATACGCGGGCAGGAGGTCGCGGAGGTACGCGGCACAGGCCGCCTGGTCGAGATCGCGAACCTGCGGGACCGCCGCGATCGCGATGAGGGTCTGTCGCGAGGCCTCGAAAAACACCCGTGTGCTGTCAGCGACGAGTGACGCATGCCGACCCGCATCCTCGACCGCAGCCGCTCGTGTCGTCTCGCGTTCGGCGGCCAGCCGCAGGACGCTGCCAACGACGAGCGGCGCGGCGACCAGGATCGCGATGACGCCGACCCTGGCGCGAAGGCCGAATTGCCCGAAGCGTGGATCTCCCCGCGGGGTAGGCTCATTGGAGGTGATCGGAATCCCCCGGTCGCCCCGTGTCAAGCGCTCTTCGACCTCGCTGCTTCCCCACCCGACGGGCCGCGCGCTGCACGCCGGGCCGGCTCTGCCCGCGGATTGTACGCGCCGCCTCTCCCCGCGGAGCGCCAGACTTCGCGGAGCGCCCCACTCCGCCGGCTGCCGACGCGGCCCTGCGTTCACGCCGACGGCGGGATGCGGACCCCTCAGTCGGCTCCCTCCTCCAGCAGCGGGCCGACGGAGAACGGCCGGCGCGTCCCGCCGAGCGGCATGCCCCGCTCGTCGTAGACCGTGACGACGATCCACATCGTCCCGTTCGGGCGCGGGTAGGGCAGGTCGAAGCTCGCGCTGAACGTCGGCGCCCGCTCCGGACGGACCCCGCCATCCGGGTCGGTGACGTCGATCGAGACGTGATCGAGGACGCGGTTGCCGCGCGCCTCGAGGAAGATCTCGACTCGCGCCGCGCGGACGAGCACCGAGCCCAGGACCGCCACCCGGCGCGTCGTGATCTCGACTCGTGCCGGCGCCGGGGACGCGAGGTCGACGACGTCGGTGACAACCGCCGTGCCGTGCCCGGGGGACTGGTGGGCCTGGGGCGACGAGGGCGACGTGGCGGGTTGTGCCACGTCCGGCTCGGCCGCCCCCGCCGGCGGAAGACCACGGGCAGTTCCGGGCTCACCCGCCCCGCCCGCGAGCGCCCCAACCCCCGCGAGCGCGACCAGCCCGATCGCCCAGGCGCTCGCGATCAGCGGCCCGCGCCGGCTCGAGGGACCGACCGCCCGCGGCGCGAAGTCGACCTCGCGGAGCGGTGCCTCCTCGAAGATCGGGAGGTCGTCCACGGCGCCCTGATCAGGGCCGAAGGTCGATGAAGACGTTCTTCGTTTCGGTGTAGAGGTCGATCGCGGACATTCCGAGCTCCCGCCCGATCCCGGACATCTTGTAGCCGCCGAACGGCGCCTCGGTGTGAACGCTGCTGTTGCAGTTGACCGACAGGACCCCGGCCTGGATGCCCCTGGCGGTCCGGAGCGCCTTGCCGATGTCGCGACTCCAGACGGAGCCGGAGAGGCCGTACGGCGTCGCGTTGGCGAGGCGCATCGCCTCCGCCTCCGTGTCGAACGGGATGATCGACACGACCGGCCCGAAGATCTCCTCGCCGGCGATCCGCATCTCGTTGCGCACGCCGTCGAAGACGGCCGGCATCAGGTAGGCACCGTCGGCCAGGGCAGGATCCGTCGGCGCCTCGCCGCCGACGACGAGAGTGGCGCCCTCGGACAGGCCGATCTCGATGTAGTCGCGGACGCGGTCGCGTTGCTTGAAGCTCACGAGCGTGCCGACCTCGGTGGCCTCGTCGGCCGGGTCGCCGACCACGACCTTCCGCGTCGCCGCCGCAAACAGCTCGACGACCTGGTCGTGGACCGACCGCTCGACGAGGATCCGGCTCCGCGCACAGCAGTCCTGGCCGCAGTTGTCAAAGACCGAATACGGGGACTCGGCCGCGAAGCGCTCGATGTCCGCGTCCGCGTAGACGATGTTCGGGCTCTTGCCGCCGAGTTCGAGGGAGACCTTCTTCACGTTGCCTGCCGCGAGTCGCATGATCTCCTGCCCGGTCGTCGTCTCGCCGGTGAAGGCGACCTTGCCGACGCCCGGATGCGCTGCGATGGCCGCGCCGGCGGTGCCGCCCGGGCCGGTGACCACATTGATGACGCCGGGCGGGAATCCCGCCTCCAGCGCCAGCTCGCCGACCCTCAGCGCGGTCATCGGGGAGAGGCTCGCGGGCTTCAGGACGCAGGTGTTGCCCGCGGCGAGGGCCGGTCCCAGCTTCCAGCTGGCCATGAGGAGCGGGAAGTTCCACGGCACGATGAGCCCGACGACCCCGATCGGCTCGCGGAGCGTCAGGTCCAGGCCTGGCTTCGTCACCGGGATCGTCTGGCCGAAGATCTTGTTCGCGGCGCCGGCGTAGTAGTCGAAGACGAGGCTCGCGCCGACGACCTCGCCGCGAGACGACGAGATCGGCTTGCCGGTGTTGCGGGTCTCCAGCCAGGCCAGCTCGTCCGTGTGGTCCTTGATGAGCGCCGCGAACTTCGCCAGCGTTCGGCCGCGCTTGCCGGCGGCCCAGGTGCCCCAGCCCTTCGGGTCGTCGAATGCCCTCTGCGCAGCCTCCACGGCGCCGTCGACGTCGGCCTTGCCGCCGAGCGGCGCGGTGGCAATGACGCCGCCGGTCGCGGGATTGACGATCTCGAACGTCTGCCCGTCAGCGGCATCGACGGTCTGGCCGCCGATCACCATCTTCAGGGCACTGATGCCGGCGGACGCGGTCTGGTCGATGGCCATCGGAGGAACCTCGGGTCTTGGAGGGCACGGCCGGTGGTCGTGGCTGCGCCCAAACGGGCCGGACGGACGTGGACCGATGATACGCCTGAGGCACGCGGCGTCTTCCGCTCGGAGGCTAGAGCTCGCCTGTGGACACCACGGTCGGCGGCACGAGACGGAAGGCCTCACGCTCGGTGGCGCCGCACGCGCGTCACGCGCGCATCTAGGCTGGCGTCGTCGTCGTCGTGGTCGGGCTCGGGACGCTGGGTTTCGTGGCGTTCGAGGGCTGGTCGCTCGACGACAGCCTGTACATGACGGTGATCACGATGACGACCGTCGGGTTCCGGGAGGTCCGCGAGCTCGATGCCACCGGCCGGCTCTGGACGATGCTCCTTGCGATTGCCGGCGTCGCGATCATCTTCGGGTCGATCGGGATCGTCGCGGAATCGATCCTCAGCGAGGCGGCGAGCGGCAGGAGGGGGCGGCGACGAATGACGGACACGGTGGGCGCGCTGAGCGAGCACTTCATCCTGTGCGGGTACGGGCGGGTCGGGGCGACGGTCGCCCGGGAGCTGTCCCATGCCGGCATCGCGTTCGTGGTCGTCGACATCAACCCGGCCTCCCTCGAGACGGCGACCCGTGATGGGTTCCTGGTCGTGGAGGGCGACGCCACGCGCGATGACGTCCTCCGCGCCGCGGGTGTCGACCGGGCCCGCGGGCTCATCACGACCGTCGACTCGGATGCCGTGGCGACGGGCTCATCGTGTCGGGGACGTCGGACACGCTCAAGCGGCTTCGCGAACGGGCCTGACAGGCGGTCCGGCCGAACGGCCCGCCGCCATTCGTGCCGGCGGTGTCCCGCCCCTCGTGTCCCGCCCCTCGTGTCCCGCCCCTCGTGCCCCGCCCCTCGTGCCCCGCGCGCGGGTGTGCGGGTGCGCGCGGCCTTGTTCTCCGTGGGCGAACCGATCGTCCGAATCGAGCCAGACCGGCGCTCATCGATGGTTCGATCGAGCCCGCCGGTCACCTCGAGCGGGGTCGGCGAGGGACCGTCCACGCTCGTCGCCGGGCGCCCGGGCCGGGCGCCCGGATCCCCAGATCGGACCGGCTCAGCCCGCCCGACGATTCGGCCGATTAGTTCGGCGGTGGCGAACACCGGCCTCGCGGCGCGCTCCCCACCGCGCCGTGGCAGACCCGAGCGCGTCCAGTTACGCTCGCATCCCCGGGCCTTGACCTCGCCCGCCCTCGTCCGGGCGGGAGGAGCTCAGAAGTAGTTCACCGTGATGCCGCCGTCGACGACCATCGCCGCGCCGTTCGTCCAGCGCGACTCATCGGAGGCGAGGTAGATCCCCATCGCGACGATCTCCTCGGGCCTGCCGAAGCGGCCGGTCGGATTGCGGGCAAGCCGGATCCGCTTGGCCTCCTCGTCCTTCACGAGCCAGTCCATGAGCAGCGGCGTCTCCACCGGGCCGGGGCAGATCGCATTCGATCGGACGCCCTTCGGCGCGAACTGGACGGCGAGCGACTTCGTCAGCGCGAGGACCGCGCCCTTCGATGCCGTGTAGGCATCCTGCGGGTTGGAGCAGCCGATGAGGGCGACGAAGCTCGAGATGTTGATGATGGAGCCGGATCCCTGCTTCACCATCTGCGGGATGGCGTACTTGCAGCCGAGGAACACGCCGCGGACGTTCACGGCCATGACCCGATCCCAATCCTCGACCGAGGTGTCGATGACCGAGTGGTCCGCCTCAGGCATGATCCCGGCGTTGTTGTAGAGGACGTCCACGCGCCCGTACGTCGCGATCGCGTGGTCCACCATCCCCTTCGCCGACGCCTCGTCGGCGACGTTCGTCGTGATGAAGGTCGCCTCGCCGCCGGCCTCGTTGACGAGCCGAACGGTCTCCTTGCCGGCCGTCTCGTTGTACTCGGCGACGACGACCTTGGCGCCCTCGGCGGCGAACATGAGCGAGGCGACCCGGCCCATGCCGGAGCCGCCGCCCGTGATGATCGAGACCTTGTCCGTCAGTCGCATGGCCGTCTACCTCTCATGGGTTGCTCGCAGCGGTGGCAGCCGGCGCCGGCCGGCGGTTGATGAGATCGGGCGGGGACCGATTGTCCGCGACACGGCGGCCTGCCCGCCGTGATGACCCACGCGGCGATCCACCTGTCACACAACAGCGTAGCCGTCAGAACCGGGGCTCGCAGGGTGGCCCCTCGCCAGTCAGGCGCGTGGGCGGATGTGCTCGGCGAGGGCCTGTGCTCCATCGGCAACGCGACCCGGCAACAGCAGGACGGAGGCCTCGATCGCCAGGCCGGCGGCAGGCCCGCCGACGGCGACGACGATGTCGGGGCGAGCCTCCCTGAGTGCCCGGGCTGCTTCGAGCGCGGGTCCGGCATCGATCGCCGTCATGACGGCGATCACGGCGGCCACGGCGCGACTCTCTCCGGCGGCGAGTGCCCAGGATGCGACAGGAACATCGGCACCGAGGTAGACGACGTTGACGCCAAGGCGTCGGAGCGCGACGGCGAAGGCCGAGGCGCCGATCTCGTGGCGGCTCCCCGCGGGAAGGCCCACGAGGACGCCGGGTCCTGAACCTGGCGTACCCCCTTGGGCGAAAAGCGCCGAAAGGCGCCGTGTCACCGCCGCGCTGGCGACGTGCTCGGCGGCGACGTCGATCCGGCCATTCGCCCAGGCGGTTCCGAGAGCGGCGACCACCGGCAGAAGGAGATCGTCCGCCACCGCCTCGAAGGACCCTTTCGCGAAGATCCCGTCGAGCTGTCGATCGAGTGCGGCGACGTCGTAGGTGCGCGCGGCTTCGACGAACGATTCAGCGGGGCCACCGGAGGCAACGGCCGTCTGGACCCCGCCCCCGTGGAGATCGATCTGCGTCCCGCCGGGGCGGGCAACCTCCCCGGCGGCCTGCGCGGCGGCCCACCCGGCATCGATGAGACGGCGCATGGCCCTGAGGCGGGCAAGAGCCTCGTCGTCATAGAGCCGGTAGCCGCTCGGGGTTCGGGCCGGCTTGACGATGCCATACCGGCGCTCCCAGGCACGAATCAGCGAGACGCTGACGCCCGTTCGGAGCGAGGCCTGTCTGATCGTGTACATGGTTTGTCGATCCTACCACCCCAAAACAATGGACAAAGTATTGACATCTCGGCCTGCTCATCGTATCGTTGAGGTCGGGACCCAGGACAGAGATTGCACAAGACATCGATAGGAGGACACACATGCAGGTCGTCAAGACGCTCGCTCTGCTACTTGTCATCGTCGGCGGGCTCAACTGGCTGCTCGTCGGGCTGTTCAGCTTCGACCTTGTTGCGAGTGCCACCGGCTCGTCGTTCGGCGAGACCAACGTGATCTCGACCGTTGTCTACGCCCTCGTTGGAATCTCGGCCGTCGCCCTTGTTCCGACACTGGTCTCGTGGGTGACCGGCAAGAGCTCCTGACCGGACACGATCGACCGGGCCTGCCGCCGCAATCGGTGGCAGGCCCGGCATGAACCCATTCGCCACGCACGGACCACGACGCACTCGGAGCATCGATGACCGCCACCGCCATCCCCGCTGACCGGGCCCGATCCCTGGTCCGCTGGAACCGTGCCCTGACGTTCCTCCACGGCATCCAGTTCGTCGTCATGCTCGCCGTCGCGAGCACCGACGTCGCCTTTGCGCCGTTCATCCCGACCGTGAGGCCGATCATCGAGGACGGGGCCTTCGCCGGGATCGAGCCGACGAGCGTCGAGCTCTTCTCATTCCCGCTCGCCTGGCTCATCGTGTCATTCCTGGCGATGAGCGCGATCGCCCATGCGGCCGCCGGATGGCCGCTTCGCGCCCGCTACGAGGACTGGCTCGCCCGGGGCATGAACCCGCTCCGCTGGGTCGAGTACTCGTTCAGCAGCACGGTGATGATCGTCGCGATCGCCTACCTGTCCTTCATCCGGGACGTGCCCGCGCTCGTGGCCATCGCTGCCTCCAATGTGGCGATGATCCTGTTCGGCTGGAGCATGGAGGCTGCGAACGAGCGCCGGCGCGAGAATCCCGACTGGAAGCACTACGTCTTCGGCTGCATCGCCGGGATCGCCCCCTGGATCGGGATCTTCTCGATCCTCGTCGCGTACGGCGCCCAGGCCAACCTGCCGGTCGACGCGGGGATCCCGGCCTTCGTCTACCTGATCGTCGGATCGCTCTTCGTGGCGTTCAACATCTTCGCCGTCACGATGGTTCTTCAGTACAGACGGATCGGCCGCTGGAGCGACTACCTCGCCGGCGAGAAGACGTATATGGTCATGAGCCTCGTCGCGAAGTCGCTTCTCGCGTGGCAGGTCTTCAGCGGGACACTCCGCCCCGGTGGCTGATCCCCGGGGAGATCGCGCTCTGGCGCGTCAGCGGCGCGGGAGCCGAGCCGCCGTGGCGTCAGCCGCGCTCGAGGTAGCGCTCGCGCTCCCAGTCGTGGACGACGGAGTCGTAGACCTGCTGCTCGACGCGGGCGGCGTTCAGGTAGTGGTCCACGACGTCGACGCCGAAGATCTCCGCGGCGGCCTCGGAACGCTCCAGCTCCCAGATCGCCTCGTACAGCGCCCGCGGCATCCGGGCCACACCCTTGGCGATGTAGCCGTTGCCCTTGAACTCGGGGGCCAGCTCGAGGCCGTGCTCGATGCCGTACAGGCCGGCGCCGATCATCGCCGCGTACGTCAGGTATGCGTTCATGTCGCCACCGGGGAAGCGGTTCTCGATGTGGAGCGACGGGCCATGGCCCACCAGCCGGAAGCCGGTCGTCCGGTTGTCGCGGCCCCAGACCACGTTGACCGGCGCCCATGACAGCGAGGCGTAGCGCTTGTAGCTGTTGATGAACGGCGCGACGAACACGGCGAGCTCGCGCGACAGGGCCATCATCCCGGCCACGAACTGGCTGAACGGACGGCTGATCCCGTACGGCAACCCGTCGGCCTCGTTGTGGCTGAGCGGCTGCTTTCCGGCAGCGTCCCAGATGCTCATGTGGAGGTGGCCGGACGAGCCGGTCCAGGTGTGATCCGGCTTGGCCATGAACGTGATGCCCCACCCGTTGAGGTAGGCGATCTCCTTCGCGCCGTGCTTGAACAGGACGCTCCGGTCGGCCGATTCGAGGACGTCGTCGTAGCGGATGTTCACTTCGTGCTGTCCGGCGGCCGCCTCGCCCTTCGAGAACTCGATCGGGATTCGGGCCTCCGTCATCTGGTTCCGGAGCAGCCGGTGGAGCGGCTCTGCCTTGGTCGCCTGGAGGAGGTGGTAGTCCTCGTTGTAGGTGCCGAACCGCTTCGGGATGGCGAAGCCGTTCTCGGCGATGGTGTCCCACGAATCCTTGAGGACGTAGTACTCGAACTCGGAGCCGGCCTTGATCGAGATCCCGGCCTTCGTGGCCCGCTCGACCTGTCGTTTGAGGATCGTTCGCGGAGAGACCGGGATCTCCCTGTGCGTCTCCTCGTCGACGGCGTCGGACAGGACGAGCGCGGTCTTCTCGAGCCACGGGAGGACGCGGAGACTGTCCCAGACGGGCGAGGCGATCCAGTCGCCATAGCCGGTCTCCCAGTTCATGAGCGCGAACCCCTCGGGCGTGTTCATCTCCATGTCCGTGCCGAGGAGGTATGTGCAGAAGTGCGCCCCGTGGTCGATGACGCCATTCAGGAAGGCCTGGGCCTGAACGCGCTTGCCCATGAGGCGTCCCTGCATATCGGTGAAGGCCACCACGAGGGTGTCGATCCGGCCGTCCCGGACCATTCCCTCCAGCTCCTCGAGCCGGGCGTGCTTGCGATGGCTGGTGCTGCTCATGTGACCTCGCTCGGGACGCTCCGCAGGGTGGATGGAACCGGAAGTGAGGGGGCCGGCCGGCACGTGCCGGCCGGCCCCCTCACGTGCATGCTGCTTGAACGCTTGGGATCAGCCGCCGAGCTGCTCGGCGGCCTGCTCGAACTCCTTCTCGATCTCGGTGAGCTCCGCCTCGGCGCCCATGCGGTGGGGCCCCTTGAACCGGGCGCGCGCCCAGACGACGTAGTAGATCGCGAGCAGAACGAGGAAGCCGGCCGTGGTCGCGAGCGCGGCCGGGTTGAGCGGGAACGGGTAAAGGAAGAGCGGGCTGATCAGGATGATCCAGACGACGGAGACGAGCGCCATCGGCCGGCTCCAGCGGCCAAGGCTCCAGACTCGCTCGTTGCGCCAGCTCTGGTCGCCCCACAGCCCGAGCGCGATGCACAGGCCGTAGGCCCAGTACAGCAGCACCGTGCTGACGCCGGTCACGCCGGCGATGAGGAAGAGCGGGTCGCCGCCGAACGCCTTGGTCAGGACGTAGATCAGGGCGATGAGGAGCCAGCTCGCGACGCTGATCGCGATCACGGAGTTCGCCGGGCTCCGATAGCGATGCGAGACCTTCTTGAGCCAGCCCGAGCCGGGCATCCCGTCGTCGCGGGCGAAGGCGTAGAGCATCCGGCCAGACGACGCGATCGACGAGAACCCGGCGAACGTCATGGCGAAGGCGATGCCGAGGGCCAGGAGGCCGCCGAGCTGCCCGAGGCCCGCCCCGAGGTTGGTCTCGAGGATGTAGGCGACGCCGCCGCCGCCGGTGCTGTTGGCGAGCACGTCGGCCGGATCGGTCATCTTCAGCGTCAGCGCCGTGAGGACGACGTAGCCGGCCACGGCGGACACGGCCACGGACAGGAAGACGCCCCAGGCGGACGCGGCCCGCGCACGAACCGTCTCCTCTGCCACGTGCGCCGAGGCGTCGTAGCCGGTGTACGTCCACTGCGCCTGAAGCAGGCTCAGGGCGAACGCGCCGGCGACCCCGAACGGCAGGATGCTGGCGATCGGGGCGCCTTCGGCGGTCGTGCCGGCCGGCGCGACGGAGAACAGGAAACCGAGGTCGTGGATCGGCTGGGAGCCGGCGACGAAGAGCAGGATCGCGATCGCGGCGACGAAGCCGATGTGCCACCAGACGGACAGGTCGTTCATGAAGGCGACGACCCGCGTCCCGGCCACGTTGAATCCGATCTCGATCAGGATCAGGACCCCGGTGATCCAGATCGCGTTCAGGACGCCGAGGGTCTCGACGTTCGGGTCGATTCCGAAGACCGGGTTGAGGAACGTGGCGGCGAGGTAGAACGCCGCCGCGTAGTTGATCCCGGCGACGATCGAGATCTGGCCACCCAGGTTGAGCCAGGCGGTCCACCAGCCCCAATCCTTGTTCCGGAGGCGACTCGCCCAGTAGTAGAGGCCGCCCGCCGTCGGATAGGCCGAGGCGATCTCGGCCATCGTGGCGGCGATCAGCAGCGTGAAGACCGTCACGAGCGGCCAGCCGATTCCGACCGAGGCCGGCCCGCCGAGCGCCAGGCCGTAGTTGAAGAGGATGACGGCGCCGGTCAGGATCGAGATGATCGAGAAGCTGATCGCGAAGTTGCTGAACCCGCCCATCGTGCGGAACAGCTCCTGCGCGTACCCGAGCTTGTGCAGGTCCCTGATGTCCTGCTGAATCACCTCTTCGCGGGATCGACCTTGCATGCGGACCTCCTCGCATCGGGTCGGCCGGCCATCCGCCGAACTCGACCCACCCTCCGGGTCGGAAAAATGCCGTAGCCCGGGTCCTGGGCGGCTCCGGGCGACCTCGCGTGGACGTGGCGCGACTATACGCGTCTGTTTCCTGCTGGTGGAGGCGATTTCGCACGGCGTCGTGCGGTTTCCGTGCCGGAGTCGCACCCGTGCAGGACTCCGCGTTCGCCGGGGCATCGTGCCCCGTCCGGTACCATCGCCCCGATGGAGGTCAGCGGCTCGGGCATCTTCGATCTCGGCCTCGTGCTCCTCCTCGCGGCGGGCGCGGGCTGGCTCGCGCGTGCACTGGCGCTCCCCGCGGTCGTGGGCTACCTCGCCGTTGGGCTCGCGATCTCACCGTTCACGCCGGGCTATGTCGCGGACCGTGAGCAGCTCGCCTTTCTCGCCGATATCGGCGTCGTCCTCCTCCTGTTCGAGGTCGGCATCGAGATCGATCTCGGCCGGGTTCGCCGCGAGCAGGGGGCGATCACCTGGGCCGCCCCACTCCAGGTCATCGTCACGACCGGGATCGCGTACGTGGTCCTGGTGGCCGCCGCGGTGCCGCCGCTCGGCGCGGCGTTCGTGGCCCTGGGTGTCGCGATGTCATCGAGCGTCGTCGTCGTGAACATCACCCGGAGCCGCCGCCGGACGACGGACCGGCCCACCGAGCAGGCGATGCTCGGCTGGAGCCTGGTCCAGGACCTCGCCGGCGTCACGCTCGCGGTGATCCTCCTTGCGGTCGCCGGAGCGGAGGACCGGCCGCTCCCGCTGGCGCTCGCCGGCGGTGCGGCGTTCGCCGTCTTCGCCGGCCTCGCGGCCCTGGTGCTCCCACGCGTCCTGCGGGAGCTGGAGGGCGAGCACGACCTCTTCCTGATCGTGTCCGTGGCGGTCGGGCTGGCGGTCGCCGGGGTGGGGGCGCTCGTCGCGGGAATCCCGGTTGCCCTCGCGGCCTTCGTGGCTGGCCTGGCAATCGCCGAGGGCCCGGAGGCCGCCGAGGTCCGAAGGCGACTCCTGCCGTTCCGGGACCTCCTGGCCGTCCTCTTTTTCGTGGTCCTTGGCTCGCTCATCGACCCGGGAGCGCTGGCCCGAGGCCTGCCGTGGCTGGTCATCCTCGTGGCGCTCGTGGTGGTCGCGAAGTCGGGGGTCGTTGCGATCCTGGCTCGGGTGACCGGCCTACGGGCTCACCCGGTGAAGCTCGCGATCGGGCTCGGCCAGGTGGGGGAGTTCAGCTTCGTGCTCGCATCGGTGGGCGTTGCCCTTCGGGTGGTCGACGCCGAGCTCTACGCCGCGGTCCTCGGGGCGGTGGTGGTGACGATCGTCGGCTCCACGACGCTCGTCCGGCTGGCCCGCCGAGAGCAACCGGTCGTCGTCCCGGCGGCGCGCGACGTCGATTCCGGCTGAGGCCGGGCCTCAGAAGAGCATCGTCGTCCCGTCGGGGAAGTCGAAGTCGAACGTGCCCGGCGCGAGGGGCGCGTCCGGCTCCAGCGAGGTGACGACCGCCTCGCGGGTCACCTCGCCGCCGATCGTCTCCACGAGGCGGGTGATGATCCCCTCGGCCCGGTCGGCGGCGACCTGGATGTGGAAGTCCGGGCGGTCCGCGGCGCGCTCGATCGACCGCGGGTGGCTGCACTCGAGGACGATCGCCTCGCGGCCGTTGACGATATCCGTGCCGGAGATCCACGTGCGGCCCGTGGCGAGGACGTTCTGGCAGTACCCGGCCGGGTGGACGAACAGCTCCGACAGCGTCTCAAGCGGGAGGGGGGTGATCGGCTCATAGACCCGCGACGGGCCCGGGAAGTCCCGATCCAGACCGCGTGGCCGGTTGCGGACGGGCCGGGACGTCCCGAGCCGATGGGTTCCGGAGTAGGTCCGGACCGTCTCGCCGTCGCTGATCCAGAGCTCGAAGTTGCCGGCGGTGCCGCGCCCGGGCTCCGTGGTGATGACGCGGGCATGACCCGAATGCTGGACGGCGACGTCCATCGCGACGAGCGTCTCACCGCGGGCGGTGAGGGTCCGCTCCTCGATCCGCATCCGGAGCGTCCGGAAGCGGAGCTCCGCGTCACGCATGAAGGTGAACAGCTCGGCCACGGAGGGGAGGCTCGCGGGGAGCGCCACGATCTCTGGAAAGCGGCCGGCGGCATCGACCGGCGCGAGCGCGGCGCGGTCCCAGAGGCGTGTCAACATCGGGCCGGATTGTAGCGGCCCGAACTCCCCTTGGCACCGCTTTCCTCGACACCGTAAGCATCCCAACGTCTGGGCTGGCCGCGTCGGCCCAGGATCCTGGCCAATGCCCCCGGGGAACGCTGTGCGGGTCCGGGAGG
>PNKK01000014.1 GCA_013822395.1 Anaerolinea sp.
CGGGCCGGTCGAGACGGCGAGGCCGGTCGCCTGGCCGCATCCCGCGGACTTCGCGGCGCCGCCGACCCGAGTCGATCTCGAGCGTTGGGATGACGCTGACCGGGCGGCGCGACCCGCGCGGCTGGCGCGTCTGCGGGTGCGGATGGTTGCGTCGGGCGTCGACGGCTACTTCGGCGCCCGGCGAGAGCACATGCGCTACCTGACCGGCTTCGCGATCGCTGAGAGCGAGGTCACCTCGGCGGGGGACTCCGGGAAGTTCCTCGTCACCGGCGAGGAGGCGGTCGTCCTCGCCGACAGCCGGTACACGATCCAGGTTCGTCGCGAGGCGCCCGAGGCCCGTCTCTTCGAGTGTTACGACGCGCTCGCCGATCGCTGGCCCGCGCTCGTCGCGGAGGCGGGGGTCCGCCGCGTCGGCGTGGAGGCCGGGTTTGTCTCGCACGCGATGTGGGAGCGCCTCCGGGCCGCCGCTCCCGATGTCGAGCTCGTTCCCGTCGAGGGGTGGGTGGAGGCGATCCGGCAGGTCAAGGAGCCGTCGGAGCTGCAACGCGTCGCTGCGGCGTGTGCCGTCGCGGACCGGGCGCTGGCTTCCCTCCTGCCGTCCATCCGGCCGGGCGTCACCGAGCGGGAGCTGGCGCTCGATCTCGAGTGGCGGATCCGCACCGGTGGTGCGGAGCGCCTCGCCTTCGACGTCGCCTGCCTTGCCGGTCCGGAGGCCGCGCTGCCCCACGGCTCGCCGGGGGATCGACCGGTCCGCACGGGAGCGGTCCTCCTGTTCGATTTCGGGGCGCAGGTGGCGGGCTACCGGAGCGACATGACGCGGACGCTCTTCGTGGGCGAGCCCGCAGCCCGCGATCTCGCGGTCTACGAGCTGGTCGCGGCCGCGCAGCGCGCGGCGATCGCGGCCCTGGAGGCTGGGATCGGTGCCGCGCGGCACGGGGCGCCACTGCCGTCCGGGCCGGACATCGACGAGATCGCGCGCGGCGTGATCGAGGCCGACGGTCGCTGGCCGGTCTATGGCCACGGGCTTGGCCACGGGATCGGAATCGCGACTCACGAGCTGCCGGGGCTCGGCCGCCGCTCGGCCACGACGCCGCTCCCGTCACCGACGGTCTTCTCCGTCGAGCCGGGGATCTATCTCGACGGTGAGATGGGGGTGCGGATCGAGGATCTCGTCCTCCTCGACGCGCAGGCGGGGCGTCTCGAGCGGCTGACATGCTTCCCGCCCGGCGTCGTCGTTGTGGGGACCTGAATCGCGCGGAGGCGGCTCGGCTTCTCGCGCCTCATCATGTCCGCGATGCCTCCGATGCTCGGCACTCGCGCCGGATTCCTCCTCCTGCTCGTCGCTCTCGCCGTGGCCGGCTGCGGCATCAGCCGGCTCGGACCGGGCCCGGCGCCGGCCTCGGGACAGCGCTGCGAGGGCATCCCGGCCGCCGTGTGCGACCGGATGCTCGCCGATGCCCGGCGCCAAGCGCCTGCGGGCGTGGCCCCGGTCGTCGGGATCAGGATCGTGTGCACGACGACCTGTACGGAGGCGGCCGGTGAAGCGTCGGTGGTGGTCACCTACGCCAACGGGCAGACCGTCGAGTCGATGCAGGGGTGGGCGAGCCCGATCGGGCCGCCACAGCCGGGCGGTCCAATCGGCGTGGAGCCCACCCCGCTGCCCCTTGAGCCTGTCTGCCTGGGCGTCGGCCGGGAGCGGTGTCTGGAGTTCGCGGCGGCAGGACTCGCGTCTGCGGGCCTCACGTCAGCGCCGTCGGGGGCATCCCCGGTCTCGGTCACCGTCCGCTGTACAACCGTCTGCGACACCTCGCAGGGCAAGGGCACCACCGTCGTGCGCCTGGCCGACGGGAGCTGGCTGACGGGCGACTGGGCCTACTCGGGTGCGGACGGGCAACCGCCACCCTGACCTTGGTGGGCGCAGCTCCCCGCTGCTTGCGTCAACCAGCACCGAACGACTGGCGATGTCGGCGGCCCAACCAGGTGCCCGACGGCCGAGGGCGCCGCGGAAGACGGACGGCCACTGATGCCGAGCCCAATTACAATCCGCGCACAATCCCGACCGTCCGACCGGCGCACGAGCGTGTCCCGGGTCTACACCCCAGGAGCTTCCGAACCCCATGATCAGCACCGGCGAGCTGCGCAAGGGCGTGGCCATCGAGCTCGATGGCGACCTCTGGCAGATCCTCGACTACCACCACATCAAGATGGGCCGAGGCTCGGCCCAGGTCCGGATCACCCTCCGGAATATCAAGCGCGGCCAGACGGTGGAGCGCTCGTTCCAGGCCGGAACGAAGTGGCCGCGCGCCTCGATGGAACGCCGGCCCGTCCAGTTCCTCTACCGCGACGGCGACGACTTCCACTTCATGGACACGGACACCTACGACCAGTTCATGCTCCGCGGCGAGCAGCTCGGCGAGACCGTCCAGTACCTGAAGGACGGGATGACCCTCGACCGGACGACGTACCAAGGCGAGACGATCGGCGTCGAGCTCCCGGTCACGGTCGACCTCGTCGTCTCGTCCACCGAGCCGGGCTTCGCGGGCGACACGGCCCAGGGTGCACGGAAGCCGGCGACCCTCGAGACGGGTCTCGTCGTCTCGGTGCCGCTGTTCGTCAACGAGGGCGACACCGTCCGGGTCGACACCCGAACCGGCGAGTACCAGACCCGGGTCTGAGGGCGGCCGAAGGATCGGCCGCCCTCGAAGGCCTCTATTCCTCGGCTGCTGGGCGATCCGGGGCGCCTGGTCGATGTATCGACCATCCGGCGAAGGAGCGCGCCCAGGGCCCAGCCGATTCGACACCTCCGCCGCTCATTGGTCGACAGATGCGCCGATCGACGAAGGACGAGGCCTGAACCGGCGTCACGTTTGTCGCATGGTCGATCCGTGGACCAGTCGAGGTGCCAGGCGCCGACTACGATGCAACCATGAGCAGGCTTCGAGACACACGTGGGCCTGAACGCGACCCGCAACCGGCGGTGATGCCCGGGGCGTTCGGGGTCCGGATCCTGGCCGTCAGCGAGGCGGCGAGGGTCGTGGCGTCGCTCGTCCGGGCCGACGAGCGGCTGCGCGACCTGTGGGTCGAGGGCGAGGTCGGGCGGGTCACGATCTCGACCGCCGGCCACGCCTACTTCGCGCTGAAGGACGAGAAGGCGCAGCTCCAGTGCGTCTGGTTCCGCGACGATCGGGTTCGATCCGCGTTCCAGCCCCAGACCGGGCTGCGCGTCGTCGCCCACGGCCGGGTTGACCTGTACGAGCCGCAGGGGGCGCTCCAGCTGTACGTCGAGTCGCTCCAGCCGTCCGGGGTGGGAGACCTGGCGATCCGTTTCGAGCAGCTCAAGGCGCGGCTGGCGGCCGAGGGGCTGTTCGACAGTGGGCGGAAGCGGCCGCTGCCGTCCCGGCCGGCGACGATCGCGGTCATCACCTCGCCGAGCGGCGCCGTCTGGAAGGATATCTGCCACGTCCTCGCGCGGCGCTGGCCGCTCGCCCGGGTCGTCCTGATTGCCTGCCAGGTCCAGGGGGAGGGGAGCGCTGGGAGCATCGTCGGAGCGTTCCGGCGCCTGGAGCGGCACGTGGAGGATCTCCGCCACGACGGCCGGGCGGCCGAGGCACCGGCGGTGACGATCCTCGCCCGCGGCGGCGGCTCGATGGAGGACCTCTGGTCGTTCAACGACGAGCGGGTCGTTCGGGCGATCGTGGCCCACCCCCTGCCGGTGGTGACTGGGATCGGCCACGAGGTCGACGCGACGCTGGCGGACTTCGCGGCCGATGTCCGCGCCCCGACGCCCTCGGCGGCGGCCGAGCTGGTGGTGCCGGACCGGGCGGAGTTCACAGCGGCCCTGGCCCGCGGCGCGGACCGGATGCATGCAGCGGCGGGACGGGTCGTCACGGCCGCCGGGCGCGAGGTGACGGCGGAGCGCCGGCTCCTCGAGCAGCTCCACCCGGCGGCGCGCCTGGCGGCCTCGCGGGAACGGGCAGGGGAGCTCCTCGATCGGGCAACGCGGGCGGCCCGCGAGCAGATCGCCAACGGCCGCCGGCGGGACGAGCGTCACGCGGAGCGGCTGCCCGGCCTCATCGCGCGGCGCACGGCGCTGGCTGCCGCGCAGCTGACCGCCGCGGCGGCCACGCTTGCGGCGCTGGGCCCCGGCGCCACCCTGGAGCGCGGCTACGCGATCGTCCGCCGGACGGCCGATGGATCGGTGGTTCGAGACCCGAACCAGGCGGCAGCCGGCACTCGACTCTCCGTCCGGGTGGCGAAGGGCGAATTCCCGGCAACGGCCGGACCACGCGGCGAGCGGAGCTGATGCCGCTCGTCGGCGACCTCGTTGCCTTCCTCGCGCTGACCGCCGTCGTTGCGATCGTCGGGCTCGGCTTCGGTATCTTCTTTCTGGCGCCGCGCCTGTCGCGGCTCGCCGACCGCAACGACGAGGAGCGCGGTGCCCGAGACGACTGAAACCCAGATCGACCGCCTGTCCTTCGACGAGGCCCTCGCCGAGCTGCAGCACACCGTCGCCGAGCTCGAGATCGGCGGACAGCCCCTCGAGCGCTCGATCGCGCTCTACGAGCGGGGCGTCGCACTCCACGAACGGTGCGCCGCCCTCCTCGCCGCCGCCGAGCTGAAGGTCCAGCAGCTCGTCACCCGCGCCGGCGGCGCGCTCGCGACGATCGACGTCCGACCGGACGAGGCCCGCGAGACCGAGTAGGTGAGAGGGCCTCGCGCGCTGGGCAGTGGCCGGTGATCGACCTGGTTGGGAGCGCCATGACTCGATGGCGCAAGTGACGACGCTTCGATCGGTCCGCGTCGCCGTCCTGCTCGCGCTGCTATCGATCGTCCCGGTGGCTTGGTCACTCCGCCTGTCGCCACCTGACGCTGCGCTCCGGAATGAGGGCTCGGTTTACGGCCCGATCGACTGGCAGCTGATCTCGGTCCCATCCGCGCTCGCCGTGGCCGCGGTTGTCGTTCTGACGTCGGCAGTCGTCGGTGGACTGATCGGGGGCCGGGCCTGGCGGTGGCGGCGGGTGGTCGGAGCCGCGCTCGCGCTTGAGAGCGCCTGGGCCGTCGGGATCCTGACGCTGCCGATCGCGGCGGCGTCCCTTGGGGTTCACCTTCGAGCAGGGATCGTCTGCATCATGGGTTGCCAGGTCTTGTTGCGCGACGACGAGCCATGGAGCGGCCCGGTGGCGTACGCTGCGTTCCTCGCCTCGGTCGCGTTCACGACGTGGTCGCTCATCGTGCCCGTCGTCGTCGCCCTGCTCGTCGGCTTTGTCCTGTACCGCTGGATCCGCGGGCGAGCTGCCGCCCGACCCCGCCCGCCGCCGCTCTTGGTGGTCCTCGCCCTCGCTGTGGCTCAGGGACTCAGCCTGATCTGGACGCTCGGGGGTGGGCCGGGCGCCATCGTCGCGTACGCCTGCCTGGCCATCGGCGTCCTGGTGTGGACGGCGCTGATGGCCCGAGCCAGTGACTCCCTTGGCTAGGGTCGTCGTGTCGACGCGTTCGGCAGAGCCCGGCGACCCCGCTGTCCGCTTCCTCCTCGCCGCGCCAGAGCCGGCGATCCGGCATGCGGCGCTCGGCGAGCTATTCGAGCGGCCGGCGGAGGACCCGGAGGTCGCTGCGACTCGGACCGCGATCCCGGACGGGCCGATCGTCCGGGCGCTGCTCGCCAAGCAGAACGCGGACGGCCAGTTCCGCGTCCGCCCATACCAGAAAGTGGACGGGCGCGCACTGGCGGCTGGTGTCGTTCAGCGCCCTCCGGGTACTCAAGGCCGCGGGCCGATGGGCAGTCCCGGCCTGACTGTCGCCGCCTTCCTTGCGAAACCTGCGCCTCTGTGGTATCACGTTCCAGACCGACGAGCACCGACGCCACGCGTCCGGCCGGATGGCCGTCCTTCCGGAGTAGACTCCCGTCAATCCACCGCGCCAGGAGCGCCGCCACCCATGTCCTCCTTCCTCGAACGCCTCACCGGGCCGGGCGACCTCCGCGGCCTGGATGAGGGACAGCTCGCCATCCTCGCCGCCGAGCTTCGCGAAACCATCATCCGGACGGTCGCCATCACCGGCGGCCATCTCGGGTCGTCGCTCGGCGTGGTCGAGCTGACGATCGCGCTCCATCGGCTCCTCGAGTCGCCCCGTGACAAGATCGTCTGGGACACCGGCCACCAGGCGTACGCTCACAAGCTCCTCACCGGCCGCCTCGAGCGGTTCGCGACCCTCCGCCAGATCGACGGGATCGGCGGCTTTCCACGCCGCTCCGAGAGCGAGCACGACGTCTTCGACGGCGGGCATGCCGGGACCGGCCTGTCGATCGCCCAGGGCCTCGCCACGGCCCGTGACCTCCGCTACGGCCTCGAGCGCGTCGCCGCCGTCGTCGGCGACGCCGCGCTGATGAGTGGCCTCTCGCTCGAGGCCCTCAACGACATCGGCCACAAGGGCACGCAGCTGCTCATCGTGCTGAATGACAACGAGATGTCGATCAGCCCCACGGTCGGGGCCTTTGCGACCTACCTCTCGAAGATCAAGCTGAGCGTCGCCTGGCAACAGAGCAAGACCGCGTATGACAGTCTGGTCGAGCGCATCCCGGTGATCGGCAGCAGTGCCCTCGAATGGAGTCAGCGGCTTCGCCGGTCGGTCGTCAACCTGGCATCGCCGGGCCAGCTCTTCGAGGACCTCGGGATCAGCTACATCGGCGTCGTGCCGGGCCACGACCTGCACGCGCTCCTGGAGACCTTCGGGCGGGTCCTCGAATTGAAGGGTCCGGTGCTCGTCCACGTCCGCACGCAGAAGGGACGCGGCTACCGCCCGGCCGAGACGGACCAGGTCTCGTTCCATGGGGCGGCCCTCCCACCCATGGACCTCGCGCCGAAGGCAGGCGCCCATGATCCCGGGCCGAAGGCCGACGTCCATGATCCCGGTCACGCGGCGTACCGGATCGGATCGACGATGCCGCACGGCGCCGGCTCGAACGGCGACGCCGTGCCCCCTGCCGCCCGGTCGGACGCGATGCACAAGCACCCGACCTACACGGCGGTCTTCGCCAGCGAGCTCGTGGCTCTGGCCGAAGCCGATCGCCGGATCGTCGGGATTACGGCCGGGATGCCGACCGGGACGGGGATGGCGAAGCTCCACGCCGCCTTCCCGGACCGTGTGATCGACGTCGGGATCGCCGAGCAGCACGCGCTGACCCTCGCCGCCGGTCTCGCCCTCGGGGGGATGCGTCCCGTTGTGGCGATCTACTCCACGTTCCTGCAACGCGCGTTCGACCAGACGGTCCACGACGTCTGTCAGAACGACCTGCCGGTTGTCATCGGCGTTGATCGGGCGGGACTCGTCGGGGAGGACGGCACATCCCACCAGGGGATGTTCACGGTCCCGGCCCAACGCCAATTGCCCTATCTCGTGATCGCCAGCCCGAAAGACGAGCAAGAGCTCCGGGTGCTCCTCCACACGGCGCTCGAGCAGGAGCACCCGTTCGCCCTCCATTACCCGCGCGACCCGGGTCTCGGCTTGCCGCCGGTCGAGCCGGTCGCGATCCCCGTCGGGCGGGGCGAGGTGCTCCGCGAGGGCCGAGACGTCCTCTTCGTTGGCTTCGGGCCGATCGTGATGCGGGCGGCCGCGGCCGCGGATGCCCTCGAGCGTGACGGCTGGTCGGTCGGGGTCATCAACGCCAGATTCGCCAAGCCGCTGGATCGACAGCTCATCCTCGACGCGGCGCGCGGCAAACGCCTCGTCGTCACGTTCGAGGAGAGCGTGGTCACGGGTGGCTTCGGGAGCGGTGTCCTCGAGGCGATCGAGGAGGCCCGCTTGACAGACGTGGCCTACCGCGACGTCGCGGTTCGGATCATCGGTATCCCCGGAGACCGGTTCGTCGACCATGGGGCGGTGTCCGACCTTCGCCGGATGCTTCGGCTCGATGCCGCTGGCCTCGAGGCTCAGGTCCGCGAGACCCTGGAGGCGCTTCGGGCAGCTCCGAGCCGATCCCAGGTGGCGCCCGCCGGCTGACTGCCGGTGGCCGGCGACCCCCGGCGATCCCCGGCGACCCCCGGCATCCGATGCGGGGTCCGCCTCGCCAAACACCCCTGTCTGGTAGTCCGGGAATCCTGGGCCCCGAGCCGGTTCCGTGGCTCACGGGTCGACGGCGAGCTTGCGGCGCACGTTGTCCGGACTCCCAGGCGCGAAGAGGTGCTTTTCAGGCTCAGGATCGAGCACAGCGAGGTCGGACGCGCGCGCACGAATCGCGGACTCTCGGGCAGGACAGCACGACACACCAACCGACACGACGCACCAAGGGCGGATGGCGCATCAAGGTCGCCTTCGGGCCGTGCGCGGCCACTTGCGCCCGTGCGCGGCTCGTGTCGTTCTCCCCCGGACAACCGATCGGCCAAATCGGGCCGTGCGCAGCCACTCGAAGTGGGACCGCGTGGCTGCCCGCTCGAGGTGATCCGCCGATAACCGCTATTTGGTTTCCTACGGAGAACGGCACGCTGCACGGCCTCGTCCCCGGCGTCCGCCGGAGAGCGGCACGCTGCACGGCCTCGTCCCCGGCCATGCCGGGCCGGGCCAGGCCGCGTCCTTCGTCGTCAGCGATGCGTGCGCGTCCGCCCTTCGAGCCGGGAACGCGGCTCAGACAGGAGGCGCGAAGTCGATCCGCGCCAAGCGGCCCGGCCGCCACGCCGCAGGCACTCCGATGAGTCGCCGCGAAGCCGGCTGTGCCACGATAGTCGGGTGAGCAGGGCGACCATTCACGCGCCGCGTCGGCGACTCGATCAACTCGTGGTCGACCGCGGGCTCGCGCCGTCGCGCGCCCGGGCCCAGGCCCTGATCCTGGGCGGCAAGGTGCGCACCGGCATGGGCGACGCGGCCCGCCTCGACCGCAAGGCGGGCGACCTCGTGGATCCTGGGCTGGAGATCGGGCTCGTCGAGCGCGACCCGTACGTGAGTCGCGGCGGGCACAAGCTGGCCGCCGCCCTTGACGCGTACGGCATCGATGTCACCGGCAGGGCATGCCTCGACGTCGGTGCGTCCACCGGCGGGTTCACGGACGTCCTGCTGCAGCGCGGCGCGGCCCGCGTGTATGCCCTGGACGTGGGACGAGGTCAGCTGGCCGAGTCGCTCCGGGCGGATCCACGGGTGGTCTCGATGGAGCGGACGAACGCGCGGACGCTCAGCGCGGGGACACTCCCGGAACCGGTCACCCTCGCGACGGCCGACGTCTCGTTCATCTCCCTCCGCCTCGTCCTCGGGCCGGTCGCGGCCACCTTCGGGCCGGCGGGCGGCGATATCGTGGCCCTCGTGAAGCCCCAGTTCGAGGCCGGCCGATCGCAGGTCCACGGCGGGGTCGTTCGGGACCCCGGGGTCCACCGATCGACGATCGAAGCGGTCGTCGACGCGGCCAAGCTCGCGGGTCTCGTGCCCCTCGACGTGATCGCCTCCCCGATCCTGGGCCCGGAGGGAAACCGGGAGTTTCTCCTTCACCTCCGCGTCGTCGGCACCCGCCTGCCCGCCGAACCCCAGATTGCCGCACGCTCGGCCACCGCCCTGGCTGACCGAATCGCCGCGGCGACCGCGCCGGCAGGAAGCTGACATTGGCCACGCTGCGCCGGATCGGCTTCGCCTACAACCCGACCAGCGACGCGGCCGTGGAGTTGCGGGAACGGGCATCCGGCTGGGCCACCATGCGGGGGCTGGATCACTGGGCCTCGCCGGCCGCGGACCTCGAGACGCTCCGGCGCGAGCTTCCGGCGACGGACATCCTCGTCGTGCTCGGCGGCGACGGAACGTTCCTGCGGGCGGCGAGGGCCGTCGCGGACGTGGACGTGCCGCTCCTCGGGATCAACGTCGGCAAGATCGGCTTCCTCTCGAAGGTGGAGGCGGGGGACCTTGCTCGGGTCCTGGAGCGCCTCGGGGCCGGCGAGTACATGATCGAGCACCGGATGGCGCTCGAGGGAAGGATCATTCGCCCGCCGGTACCCGACGCCCCGGAGGTTCACATTGCGCTGAACGACGTGGTCGTCGCCCGGGGCGCGCTCGCCCGGGTCTGCCGGCTCGACGTCTCGATCGACGAAAGCCACCTCGCGACGTTCGTTGCGGATGGGCTGGTGGTCGCCAGCCCCACGGGATCCACCGGCTACTCGTTCTCGGCAGGCGGCCCGATCCTCGACCCGACTGCCCGGAACCTCATCGTGACCCCGATCGCCGGCTATCTCACGACGATTCGATCGGTCGTTGTCGGCGCATCCGTCGTCGTCCGCTGCCGCGTCGCGGACGCGCACGAGGCGCTGGTATCGATCGACGGCCGGGAGGACGTCAAGATCGCCGTCGGCGACACCGTCGAGGTCCGGGCACTCGATCGACCGATCCGGCTCGTCCAGCCGGAGGGCTCCCTGCCGTTCTGGGATCTCGTCCGCAAGAAGGTCGAGCTCCTGCCGTCGTGAACGGGCGAGTCAACGGGCTGACCGCGATGGACGAGGCGAGCGGCGCGCTCCAGGGCGTTGGAGTGGGTGGATCGGAGCGGCTCGGCAGGCTCCTCGAGCTGTCCGTCGTGGACCTCGGGCTCATCGATCGCCTGCGGCTCGAGCTGGAGCCGGGGCTGAACGTGCTCACGGGTGAGACAGGCGCCGGGAAGAGCCTGCTCATCGACGCCCTCGGGCTGGCGCTCGGCGCACGGGCAGACACGTCGCTCGTGCGCCACGGGGCGGAGACGGCTCGTGTGGAGGCGCTCTTCGACCGCCTGCCGGAACCGCTGATCGCCGTCCGCGAGACGTCCGCTTCGGGTCGCTCGACTGCCCGCCTGGACGACGGCGCGGTGACGGCGGCGCGCCTCGCGGAGACGACCGGCCCACTCGTCGAGATCCACGGCCAGCATGAGCAGTCCCGCCTGCTCGATGAGCGCTGGCAACGCGAGCTGCTGGACGCCTTCGGGGGGCACGGGGAGGCTCGGGATCGAATGGCCGTCGCGGTCGCGCGCTGGCGGGAGAACCGAAGCGCCCTGGCCGAGCTGGCGGTCGACCCGCGGGAGGTGGCCCGGCGGCTGGCGGTCGTCGAGCACGAGGCAGCGGAGATCGTCGCGGCCCGGCTGCGGGTCGGCGAGGCGGACGAGCTCCGGAGTCGCCTCGCCGCGGCCCGTCAGGGTGCCGCGATCGCCCGGGGCGGCTCAGCGATCCGCGAGGCGCTGGACGGCGATGCCGGGGCGCGCGCCGTTGCGGGCGAGGCCCTCCGCGAGGCCCGGACGCTCGCCCGACTGGACCCACGGTTCGAGGGGATCGAAGCCAGACTGGTGGGCGTGGACGCCGACCTGGCGGACATCGCCTCGGAGGTTCGCGGCGTCCTCGACGCGGTCGATCTCGACGCGGTCACGGTCACCGGATTGGAGGAGCGGCTGTCCGTCATTTACGCGTTGGAGCGCCGGTACGGCGATGACGAGGCGGCCGTGCTCGCCCACGGCGAGCGGTCCGCCCTCGAGGCGGAGCGCCTGCGGGGCATCGAGACCGAGCGAGCCGCCCGAGAGGCCGAAGACGCCGTCCTGCTGACGGGGGTCGCGGCCGCGGCCGCCGAGCTGACCGCCCTGCGACGCGCCGCCGCGGAACGGCTCTCGGGCGGGGTGGACGACGTCCTGCGCGGACTCGGCTTCCCACCGCGGGCATTCGAGGTCGCTATCGGTCGCCGGGCCGCGACGCCGGACGAGCCGGCAATCGAGCTTGACGGTGACGCGGTGGTCTTCGACGCAACCGGCGCCGACGAGGTCGTCTTTCGCTTCGCCCCGAACCCGGGCGAGCCAGCCCGTCCACTCGCCAGGATCGCGTCCGGGGGCGAGCTGTCCCGGGTTGCGCTCGCGGTCAAGCAGGTCCTCGCGGTCGCGGACGACACCCCCACGCTTGTCTTCGACGAGGTGGACAGCGGGATCGGTGGTCGATCCGCGGATCCGCTCGGGCGCAGTCTCTGGACGCTGGCTCGCAGCCACCAGGTCCTCGTTGTCACGCACCTCCCGCAGATCGCGGCCCACGCCGACGCCCATTTCCGGATCGCCAAGCGCCAGCGCGACGGACGAACCGTGACCGAGGTCGCCCGACTGGACCGGGAAGGCAGGATCGTTGAACTCGCGGCGATGCTCGGCGGTGCCGGCGAGGGAGGCCCCGGGACTGCGGCGCTCGCCTCGGCACGGGAGCTGCTCGACGCTGCCGAGGCCTGGCGTGGCCGGCCTGTCGTCGCCGGCTGATCGCCGGCTGACCGCCGGACCGGCGAGCGATCGGGCGGGCACTGACCTCGACCGGGCGATCGCGGACTACCTCACCTTTCTGCGCGTCGAACGGGGGCTGGCACCCGCGACACTGCGCGCCTATCGCGCCGATCTCGACGACTTCGCCGCCGCACGGGGCACAGCGCGGGACTGGGCGGGCGGCCCCGACGCGGCGGTTCGCTACCTCGCCGCGCGGACCAGGCGTGGCCGGCCCTCAGACACCGGACTTGCCCCGACGAGCCTGCGCCGCCGCGCCGCCGCGATTCGCGGCTTCTACAGGTTCGCGTTCGGGGACGGCCTGATCACGGCCAATATCGCCGCTCGCCTCGACCTTCCGAGGATGTCGCGTCTTCTCCCGGAGACGCTGACGACCGATGAGGTCGAGCGTCTCCTCGAAGCGGCCGGCGCCGAGGACGATGAGGATGCCGGCCGCCTACGGGACCGTGCGCTCATGGAGCTGCTCTATGCCGCCGGTCTGCGGATCTCAGAAGCGCTCGGTCTGGATCGCGAGGATCTGTCGCTCGATGCGGCGTTCGTCCGCGTCATCGGCAAGGGGGACCGAGAGCGCCTCGTCCCCGTCGGGGACGTGGCACTCGGCGTGCTCGAGCGTTGGATTGCCGGTCCCCGGGATGGGCTGCTCGCGCTCGGGCACGTCCAGCCGGCACGCGGCGGCCCGCTCTTCCTGGGGGACCGCGGCCGACGTCTGGCGAGACAGCAGGCGTGGGTGGCCGTGAAACGGGCGGCGGCGCAGGCCGGTCTGGCCGATCGGATCTCCCCGCACACCCTCCGACACTCGTTCGCGACCCACCTCCTGGAGGGCGGGGCTGATCTGCGAATCGTCCAGGAGTTGCTCGGGCATGCGAGCATCAGCACGACGCAGCTCTACACGCACCTGACCGGGGAGCGCATCCGCGAGGTCTACGCGCGCGCCCACCCACGAGCCTGAGGAGGACCACGCACCGTGCCTCGCTACGCCGACACCCTGCTCTCGGACGGGGAGCGCATCGTCCTGCGGACCCGCCAGCACTGGTTCGCCACGATCGTGGACGGCCGACTCCCGTGGGCGCTGCTCGTGGCGAGTCTGGTCCTCCTCGCCCTGACGCTCACCTTGGGATCGAGCGATGCTCGCAACATCCTGGGAATCGGCGTCGCGGTCCTCCTCGTGGTCTCGCTCCTGTGGCTCGGCAAGCGCTACTGGAGCTGGTACGCGCAGGATTACATCGTCACGAATCGGCGCGTCCTGAAGGTGGAGGGGATCTTCAACAAGCGGTCGGCCGACAGCTCGCTCGAGAAGATCAACGACGCCGTCCTAGAGCAGAACCTGCTGGGCCGGGTTCTGGGCTACGGGGACCTCGACATCCTGACCGCCGCCGACGTCGCCATCGATAGATACCGGATGCTCAACAAGGCCCCCGGCTTCAAGAAGGCGATGCTGGACCAGAAGCACGCCCTCGAGACCGAGTTCACGCGGATGCCCGGCCCGCCGCTCCGCGCACCGGGCACCGGCGGCATGCCCTCCCGTCCGATGACGGCGGACGAGGTGACCAGGGCCCTGGGCGATCTCGCGAGCCTGCGCGATCGCGGCGCGATCAGCCCCGAGGAGTACGAGGCGAAGAAGCAGGAACTCCTCGCTCGACTCTGAGCCGGGGAATCTGCACCCCCCGCGCCGTCCATTGTGCCACGGGGCGCTCGACGCTTGATCACACCCGGCGAGCGTGGATCGAGCCGTGGCGCTCCTCGAGTGCCAGCGCTGCCATCAGGTCGTGGGCGCCGGTCGCGTGTTCAACGCTCCTGATCGGAAATAGGCCGAAGGCCGGCGTTTCATCCTCCGGGGCGACCCGCCAAGGGCCACGCGATGACTGAACTTGAACGCTACGCCCGGGAGGCCGCCGCCCGATCCGGGACGCCAGACCGACCGATCGGAGGGCGAGCCGGTAGGATGGTGCGAGGTCCGCACACCGTGCCGGGCCGCGCACGAGGATCCAGCGTTGCAGTTCTTTGACACCCCCGAGCAGGCGATCGCCGCCCTGATCACGCTCGCCGTGCTCCTGCTCGTCGCGTTCCCGATCCACGAGTTCGCGCATGCGTTCGCGGCCTACCGGCTCGGCGACGGCACCGCCCGGCTGTTCGGCCGTCTGACGCTCAATCCGGCCGCTCACTTCGACCCGGCCGGCGGCCTGATCCTCGCGCTGTCGATCATCCTGTCAGGCGGCACGTTCGGATTCGGGTGGGCGAAGCCGACGCCGGTGAACCCCGCGAACCTCCGCGGCGGGCAGCGGGGCGATGCTCTCGTCGCGCTCGCCGGTCCGCTGTCCAACTTGATCCTTGCGATCGTCGCGGCGCTCGTCATCCGGTTCCTCGTCGCCACCGGGACACGGCCCCCGGAGATCGCCGTTGACGTTCTTTTCACATTCTTCTCTATCAACCTTGCCCTGATGATCTTCAACCTGATCCCGATCCCGCCCCTCGACGGCTCGCATGTCCTGTACGCGCTCCTCGATCCGCCGACGGCGTGGCGGGCCCGGGCGTTCCTGTCCCAGTACGGGACACTGATCCTGATGGTCGCGGTCTTCCTGCCGATCCTGCCCGGGAACCAGACGCTCATCGGGCTGGTCTTCCGCGTCGTTGGTCGGCCGCTGGCGTCGCTCCTCCTGGGCGGGTGAACGCCGGATCGCGGGCCTGGTGGACCGGCAAGGTCCGGCAGTTCCGGGCGCATGTGCGGGCTCGGGTGACCGATGACGAGTGCCGGGGGCTCGAGGCCTGGACGACACCGGCCCAGCGGGCGCTCTTCGACTCGATGCACGTCGCGGACCGGCGGCACGGGCTCGACGTCGTCGCGACGCTCCGCGCCGATGGCGTGGACGACCGGGAGGTCCTCGTCGCTGGGCTCCTCCATGACGCCGCCAAGGGCAGTGCCGGAGTCCTGTCGCGGATCGTGCATTCGCTCGGACAGGCCTACGGGGGCTGGATCGTCCGGGTCGCAGGCCTCGTTCCCGGCATGGCCGCCGACCTCGATCGACTGCGCACCCACAGCGAGGAGTCGGCGAACCTCGCCGCCGCCGCGGGTTGCTCGCCGCGGACGGTGGAGTTGATCCGCTGGCAGGAGGCGCCGCGGGACCCGGACTTCGGCGAGCGACTGCGACTCGCCGACGAGGCGAACTGAGGTGACGCTCGACATCGGCGCGGCACCCGGCGGCGCCGGATCCCCCGGCGTACGGTTCGGCACGGGCCGCCGTCCCGAACAGGCGACCCAGGTCAGCCTGGAGGACTGGGAGGGCCCGCTCGGGTTGCTCCTGTCGCTCATTGAAGCGCGGCGGCTGGACGTACTCAGCGTGCCCCTCGGGGCGCTCGCGGAGGCGTACCTGGACGCGCTGGCCGGCCTCGAGGACGACCGGATCGGCAACATCAGCTCGTTCGTCGCGGTTGCGAGCCAGCTCATCCTCATCAAGAGCCGCGCGATCCTGCCGCGGCGTCCCGAGCCGGGCGAGCCGGGCCAGGTGCCCGACGAGGGACCGGACCCCGAGGCGGCACTCCGGGCGCGGCTGCTCCTCTATCGCGCCTATCGCCACGCCGGTGCGGCGCTCCAGACGACCGCGCTCCAGCGCATCGGGCTGTTCCGGCGGGAACCCGCGGCGGCCCAGGCGGCCGCGCTCGCGGGCGCCCGCGCCACCGGCGCGCCGCCCCTGCCCGTGGATGCCCTCCTCGGCGCCCTCAACGGCCTCGTCTTGGTCATCGCCCCGTCGGAGCCGCCGCCGGAGATCCTTCCCCGGACGGTGAGCCTTACCCAGCGCGCCGCGATCATCCGCGAAGCCCTCCGGGGCGCCCCGACCATGGTCCTCCAGGAGCTGCTCACCGGCGTCAGGGATCGCGTGGTCATCGTGGTCACGTTCCTGGCGCTGCTCGAGCTGGTGAAGCGGCGCGAGATCGCCGTCGAGCAGGCCGACCCGTTCGGGCCCATCGTGGCGCGCCGGACCACCGTGCAGGAGCGGGCCGCCGCGGGCGTCGGCGCCGTCGAGGAGGACGCGCCGCTGGACGAGTCGCTCGAGTCGTTCCGATGACGCTCGACCGTGACGTCAAGCTCAAGCTCGAGCCCGAGGCCGCGGCAGGCGCTCCAGAGGCGGAGTCTGCCCCGGCGATCGAGCTGACCGAGTCTGCTATCGAGGCGCTCCTGTTCGTCGCCGAACGGCCGCTCTCCCGGCGCGAGATCGCCACCCTCTTCGGGGCGGACCGTGCGGAGGTGGACGCTCGGCTCGGCGACCTCGAGGTGAGCCTCCGAGATCGAGGGATCCGGCTCGTCCTTTCCGGCGACCGGGTCGAGCTGGTCACCGGACCGGAGGCCGGCGCGGTCATCGCCCGCTACCTCGGCACGGACGCCGTCCGGCTCTCGCCCGCGTCACTCGAGACGCTCGCGATCGTGGCCTATCGCCAGCCGGTCACCAAGTCCGCCGTGGAGCGGATCCGGGGTGTCGATTCGGAGTACAGCCTCCGCAGCCTGCTCCACCGCCGCCTTGTCGTGGAGCTCGGCCGGGCGGATGGCCCCGGGCGGCCGATCCTGTATGGGACCGGCTTCGATTTCCTCGAACGCTTCGGGCTCACCTCCCTCGACGACCTCCCACCGCTCGACGTTGACGTCGCCGTGCGACTCATGGAGGAGGACAGCGCGGATGCGGCGTTCGGCGTCCCGTTCCAGGCGTCGTCCGGCCCGGATGGCGGCATCGGTGCCTGAGGAGCGCCTCCAGAAGGTGCTCGCCGCCGCCGGGGTCGCGTCGCGCCGGGCGAGTGAAGCACTCATCGCCGCGGGTCGCGTTCGCGTCGACGGCCGCCCGGCGACGCTCGGCGAGCGGGTAGATCCGACCACCGCGCACATCGAGGTGGACGGCATGCCCGTCGGCATCGGGACCGCCCGAGCCTACGTCGCCCTCCACAAGCCGACTGGCGTGACGTCGACGACCCGCGACCGCCACGCGGACGCAACGGTCCTCGCCCTGCTCCCGACGGCGCTCGTGCCGGACGGGACTCGGCTCTACCCGGTCGGCCGCCTCGATCTCGACAGCGAGGGCCTGATCCTGCTCACGAACGACGGCGAGTGGGCGGACCGCGTGCTCCACCCGCGGTTCGGCGTCCAGCGGGAGTACGCCGTGGGGCTTGCCCGCCCGCTCGACCACGAGCAGGCTCGGGCGCTCCGCGCGGGCGTGCCGCTCGAGGAAGGCCTTGCCACCCTCGACGCGCCGCTGCGGCCAGCGACCACGCTTGAGACGCGGAACCTGGTTGGCCTGCTCCGACCGGCGCCGGCTTCCGATCTCAGCTGGTACCGTGCCGTCCTGGCCCAGGGCCGGAAGCGCCAGCTCCGCCGGATGTTCGGCGCGGTCGGCGCGCCGATCGAGCGACTCGTGAGAGTCCGGATCGGAGCGGTCCGCCTCGACGGCCTCGCCTCGGGTCGCGCCCGCCTCCTCCGGGCGCCGGAGATCCGGGCGCTTGGTGCCGGCGTCGTCGCGGCGCCCGTTCAGGGCAGACCCGCGGGCCCGGGCAGGCCGCGCCCTGTCCCGCGCCGGACGTCGCGTGACGCTCTCGCGACACGTCGACGAGAGGGCTACCCTCCAGGCTGATGAGCGCCTCCGCCGCAGCGATTGAGGCCGAAGGGCTCCACAAGACCTTCGGATCGATCCACGCGGTCGACGGGATCGACCTCGCGCTCCAGCCCAACCGGGTCTACGGGCTCCTGGGACCGAACGGCTCCGGAAAGACGACCCTCATCCGGCTGATCGCCGGCCTCGCCCGGGCCACCGCCGGAGAAGCCCGGATCCTCGGCACGCGGATGCCGTCCCGGCCGATGCTCAGGCGGATCGGCTACATGCCCCAGGCCGAGGCGCTCTACCCGGAGCTGTCCGTCCGCGAGAACGTCGCGTTCTTCGCCCGGCTCGAAGGTGCCGTCTCCAACGACGCCATCGATCGCGTCCTCGAGCTCGTGGAGCTCGGCGACCGGCGCGGCACGCCGGCGATGCACCTGTCGGGCGGCATGCGCCGTCGCCTGTCCCTTGCCTGCACCCTCGTCCACGAGCCGCCGATCCTCTTCCTCGACGAGCCGACGGTCGGCGTCGACCCCGCCCTCCGGGTCCAGTTCTGGGCCCACTTCCGGCGCCTCGCGGCCGCCGGGACCACGATTCTCGTGGCGAGCCACGTCATGGATGAGGCCGACCGTTGCGACGAGCTCCTGTTCGTGCGGTCGGGCAAGGTCATCGCGCGCGGAACGCCCACGGAGCTGCGGCAGGGTGCCGGCACGACCGATCTCGAGGCCGCCTTCCTCCACTACGCCGGCCTCGACGCCGAGGGTCGCCCTCTGGTGGCCTCCGAGCCGTGAGCATCGCACGAGTCCTCGCAGTCGCGCGCCGGATCGCCCAGGGCTTTCGGCGAGACGAGCGGACCCTCGGGCTCGTCTTCGTTGTGCCGATCGTCGTCACCGCGCTCCTCGGTTGGGTGCTTCGCGACCAGATGGACGCGACCGTCCGGGTCGCGGTGGCCGGGGCCATCGCCGATCAAGCTGCGCAGTCAAGGTTGGAGACGATCGCTGCCGAGTCCGGGATCGATCTCGAGGTCAGGAGCCTCGGCCTGAACGCATCGATCGAAGACGTACGCGCGGCGGTTCGGGCAGGGCGAGCCGATGTCGGAATCCTGATACCGATCCAGTATGGTGGTCCTCCGGCCGTGCAGGTCGTAACCGAGGGAGCCGATCCGGCCGCGGAATCGGGCATGATGGGCGCCCTTCAGATGCTGCTCCTCCGTGCCTTCGAGCCGTCCGGGAGCGGGCTCCTGAACGGACCGCCGACCTTCCGCCATGAGACGGTCTACCTCTCGCCGGATGCCGATACTCTCGACGTCCTGGCCCCGGTCTTCCTCGGCTACTTCGGCTACTTCTTCGTCTTCCTGCTCACGGGGATCAGCTTCCTCCGCGAGCGCGTGGGCGGCACGCTGGATCGCCTGCTCGCGACGCCGGTGACGCGCGTCGAAATCGTGCTCGGGTATAGCCTCGGATTCGGACTGTTTGCGACGCTCCAGGTCATCGTTCTAACCCTGTTCGTCCTCGCTCGGATCGACGTCCCAGCGATCGGCCCGATCCCGGCGTTCACGATCGGCCTCGATGTTCAGAGCGTCGGTAACCCTGTGCTCGCGTTCTTCGTTGCGCTCGTTCTCTCGCTCGGCGCGGTGAATCTCGGCGTCTTTCTCTCGACGTTCGCCCGGACCGAACTCCAGATCATCCAGTTCATCCCGCTCGTGATCGTGCCCCAGGGCCTGCTCGGCGGGATCTTCTGGCCGGTGGACCGGTTGCCGGACATCCTCCAGGTCGTCGCCAGGGCGCTCCCAATGACATATGCCGTCGACGGCCTCCGCGAGGTGATGCTCAAGGGCGCCGGCCTCGGATCGGCAGTCGTCCAGGGCGACCTGGCGGTGCTCGCGGGGATCGCCGTCTTGTTCGTGGCCCTCGCGGCCGGGACGATCAAGCGCGAGGTTGCCTGAAAGACGCATGCGGGCCGTCCGCGATCGCCCGAGCATGGCCGCGGTCGCGTGACCCGCTCCGCGACCCTCGGGGGCGTCTTGATGCTCCTGCCGGACCCGGATACCGCTCCCGGGGGACGTTGGCTTGGAAACCGGGTGGGATGGAGCTCGGGTGTCGTCCCGACTCACCGGCACGGGCGGCGAGATGGGCGCCCTCGCCTGGGGGAGGCGAGCCAACGACCGGGATCCGCGCCCCGGTGCCCCGGTGCCCCCGGGGCCCCGGCCGGTACCATCCGGGCGATGTCTGACGACGCCGAGGTTCAGTCGCGCCCCGGGCTGGTGGTCGCCCTCGATGGTCCCGCGTCCTCGGGGAAGAGCAGCGTCGGGGCGGCCGCGGCCGTCGCACTCGGCTACCGGTTCTGCGACACGGGTCTCCTGTACCGCGCCGTCACGTGGCTGGCCGTTCAGCGGGGGATCGGGGAATCGGATCCGGCGGGACTCGTGCAGCTCGTCGGCTCCGTCCAGCTGCTCGCCGATGACGGCGGGCGGCTGGCCCACGTCGCGATCGACGGCGAGGACGTCACCGATGCCGTTCGCGGTCCTGACGTCGATGCGGCCGTCTCGGCGGTCTCCCGTGTCCCGGAGGTGCGCGCCGCGCTCCTGGAGCGGCAGCGCCGCATTGCCTCCGCGGGCCGGATCATCATGGCCGGCCGCGACATCGGGACGGTTGTCCTGCCCAACGCCGATCTGAAGCTCTACCTCGACGCGACCGCGGAGGAGCGCGCGCGCCGGCGGGCGGAGGAGCGAGGGCTGGCCTCAGATGGTCCTGAGGCCGCGGAGATCCTCGAGCAGCTTCGCCGGCGGGACGTCATCGATTCGACGCGACCGGTGGCGCCGCTCCGGGCGGCTCCGGATGCCGTCCATCTGCAGACCGACGGCAACGAGTTCGAGCGGACCGTCCGGCTCGTCGTGGATGCCGTCCAGCACCGCGAGGCGGAGCTGGCCGGCTCCGGGGTCAACGTCACAGCCACTCCGGCCCAACCTGCGGTACCGCCCCGGCCCACGCAGCCGCGAGCCGCGCCCGGACGCCGCCAGCGACGCCCGATCGAGCCGACGCCGATCGCGGCGTTCCTGAACCCTCTGATCCTGTTCGGCTCGTTCGTCCTGCGCGTCGTTGTCCGATTGTTCACGCGGGTCCGGATCGAGGGCGACCTCGCCGCGATTCCGCGTGCGGGGAGCGTCCTGATCGCCGCGAACCACGCCTCGAACGCCGATCCGGTGCTGATCGGCGCGTTCCTGAACCCCCGACTCGGGCGACCGATGAACTGGCTCGGAAAGCGCGAGGTATTCGAGTGGCCGGTCCTCTCCTGGCTCGTGCGCCAGGCCGGGGTCCACCCCGTTGACCGCGGGGCGGCCGACGTCGAGGCCTTCCGCTCGGCAATGCGGATCCTGGAAGCCGGTCACGTCCTGGCCGTCTTCCCGGAAGGCACCCGGAGCCCGGACGGCCGCCTCCAGGCGGCGAAGGACGGGGTGGCGGTGCTGGCTCTGCGTTCCGGTGCCACGGTCGTCCCGATCGGCGTGGGGGACAGCGATCGCCTCTGGCCGAAAGGCCGGCTCCTGCCACGGTTCACACCTTCGGTCACGGTCACGATCGGTGCACCGTTCCGCCTGAATGAGGCGCTCGCGGCGGAGGACCCCGAGGCTGCCCAGGACCGCCGCCGCGCGAAGGAGGCCGGGACGGTGCTGATCATGCGGCGCATCGCCGCGCTCCTCCCCGAGCGCCAGCGCGGCATCTATGGCGGGTCGCCGCCCTCCTGACTCGGCCACCGGATTCGCCTTGGCGCGGGCCACCTCGCGACCGCCCGTCTTGGCCTTCAGACGACTCATCTGCCGTTCGAGCGAGCGTGACCCGTTGCCCGGTCTGACGTCATGGACAGCATGCCGAACGTGGTCTTGAGTGGAATGCACTCGGACACGGCTCAGCCTGGGATTGGGCGTGCGCGGATTGGGCGTGCGCGGGTCGCCCGACAGCCGCCACGGACGGCCGCTCGGATGGGCCCGCGGCGACCCGTGCGATACTTCCGGGGAGCATGGGAACCGTCACCGACATTCGAATCGCGAAACGAACCGGCTTCTGCTACGGTGTTCGCGAGGCCATCGACAAGGCCAAGGAGGCCAGCGCCGCCGGCAAGGCCACCCACACCCTGGGCCAGGTCGTCCACAACGAAGGGGTCGTCAACGATCTCCAGTCGATGGGCATCCGGACGGTCGAGACGCTCGACGACGTCGACCATGGCGCCGCCGTGGTCATTCGCGCGCACGGCGTGCGCCCGGAGGTCATGGACCGGGCCACGGCGCGCGGCCTCGAGGTGATCGACGGAACCTGCACCTGGGTGATCCAGGAGCAGCGCGAGCTCGTCAAGCTCGTCGACGAAGGCTACACGATCGTCCTCCTCGGCACCCCGAAGCACCCCGAGGTGGTGGGGCTGCTTGGGTTCGCGCCGGATGCGATCGTGGTCGACGAGGAGGACGACTGGGACCGCATTCCGCACAAGAAGAAGATGGCGCTCATCTCGCAGAGCACGCAGCCGCCCTGGAAGTTCGAGAAGCTCGCCGCCTTCATGGTCGGCCACAGCCACGAGCTGAAGATCGTCAATACGGTCTGTCCGGTCACGATCCGTCGCCAGCAGGACACGCTGGATGCAGCGCGCGAGGTCGATCTCATGGTCGTGGTGGGCGGGCGCTCCTCGGCGAACACGAAGGAGCTGACGCGCCTGTGCGGGATCGCCGGGACGCCGGCCATCCAGATCGAATCCGTGCGTGACCTTGACGACCCGGCCGCCTTCGAGGGCCGGCAGATCGTCGGCGTGACCGGCGGAACCTCCACGCCGATCGAGGATCTCCACGCCGTGGCCCGGCGGATCCTCGAGGTCGCCGGCACACCGGCTGCGAAGGCCCGTGCGGAGCAGCTTGCCGACGCCGCGTTCGCCGTCGCGGCAACCCCCGCCGGCCGGACCACGTCGCTGCCGTCCGTGTCAGGTGTGAGCTGACATGGCAGGAATCCTCGGACCGATGACTCGCGGAGCGTCGCCTCGGTTCTCGGAGGATGGATCGTGAGTCGATCCCGGAGCCCGATTCCGATCGTGGCGATCGTCGGAAGACCGAATGTTGGGAAGAGCACTCTCTTCAATCGGATCGTCGGAGAGCGGACGGCGATTGTCGAAGACCGTGCCCGCACCACCCGCGACCGCCTCTACGGCGACACGGAGTGGAACGCCCGGCGCTTCGTGGTCGTGGACACGGGCGGCCTGGAAGTCTCCCCCGACGATCCGATCGAGGCGGCGGTCCAGGTTCAGGCCCGGCTCGCGATCGCCGAGGCCGACGTCATCATCCTCGTCGTTGATGCCATCACCGGGTTGACGCCGGCCGACCAGGAGGCCGCCGACCTCCTCCGGGTCGCGAAGGCGCCGGTGTTCGTGGCCGTGAACAAGGCGGACAACGCCAGCCGCGAGCTCGATGCGGCCGAGTTCTGGCAGCTTGGCTGGGACCGGACCTTCGCCA
The DNA here is from genome assembly GCA_013822395.1 of Anaerolinea sp. Lineage (GTDB taxonomy): Bacteria > Chloroflexota > Limnocylindria > Limnocylindrales > CSP1-4 > UBA5189. The sequence goes on from PNKK01000014.1 coordinate 23,282, forward strand.
TCGCCGCGTCGCACGGACGCGGGGTTGCGGACCTGCTCGACGAGGTCGTGCTCGCGCTCCCGCCCGAGAGCCCTCAGGAGCTCGCTCGGAAGCAGCGCGAGGTCGAAGCCGAGGCGTTCGCGGCCGAGGTCGCCGCGGGTCGGCTGGAGCCGTTCGTTGTGAGCGACGACGAGAGCGACGACGACGCCGAGGTGGACGACGGTGCCGGCCCCGAGGTCGACGAGGTCGAGGCCGCTCGTTGGGACGCGATGCTGGCCGCCGCGAGCGACGACGAACCGCCGGCGATCGCGTTCGTCGGGCGCCCGAACGTCGGAAAGTCGAGCCTGCTCAACGCCCTGCTCGGCGAGGAGCGGACGATCGTCAGCGAGATCCCGGGCACGACACGTGACGCCATCGACACCCGGATCGCGTGGGGTCGGACCGAGGTGGTTCTCATCGACACCGCCGGCATCAGGAAGCGCGGCAAGGTCGCCTCGGGGTCGACGGCGGAACGATATTCGACGCTTCGGAGCCTGAAGGCGATCTCCCGGGCCGACGTCGCCGTTCTCCTCATCGACGGTGTCGACGGGCTGACCGCGCAGGACGCCCACATCGCCGGCTACGTCGTCGAGGAGGGCAAGGGTCTGGTCGTCGCGGTGAACAAGTGGGACGCCGTCGAGGACAAGAAGGGCAGCACCTTCGACCAGTACGTCCAATGGATCCGTCACGAGGCCCCGTTCCTCGACTTCGCGCCGGTCGTCAGCATCTCCGCCAGGACGGGCCAGCGTGTCCAGCGCGTGCTCGAGCTGGCGATCGACGTCTGGGCGGAGCGCCGCAAGCGCGTCTCGACGGGCGAGCTGAACCGGATCCTGACGAGCGCGTCGAACCGTCAGCAGCCGCCGATCGTCAAGGGCAAGCGACCCAAGCTCTTCTACGCGACGCAGGCATCGGTGGCGCCACCGACGTTCGTCTTCTTCGCCCGTGAGGCGGGCTCGGTCCACTTCAGCTACCAGCGCTACCTGGAGAACCGGCTGCGCGACGCATTTGGTTTCCTCGGGACGCCGATCCGGCTCGTCTTCCGGGAGCGGGCCGGGATCCGCGCGGAGCGCCGGGCCACCAAGGGTGCGGCGAAGGGCGCGAAGGCCACCGCGAAGGGCGCGAAGGCCGCCGCGAAGGGCGCGAAGGCCGCCGCGAAGAGCCGGGTCCGACCGACAGCGGCTTCGAAGCGAGGCCGATGACCGAGGGCCTGCCGCGCGTCGCGGTCATCGGGAGCGGCGCCTGGGGCACGACGCTCGCACTGCTCGTGGCGCGCTCGGAGGCGGTGACCCTGCTCTGCCGCTCCGCGGAGACCGAGGCCCGACTCCGGAACGAGCGCCGGAACGAGCGCCGGCTGCCGGGCGTGGTGCTGCCGGACTCCGTGCTGCCGACCTCGGATCCGGCGAGGCTCGCCGGGGCGGATCTCCTCATCGTGGCCGTCCCGTCGGCGCACCTTCGGGCGACGATGGTGCGACTCGCGGGCTCGATCCCGTCGGGCGCAGACGTCCTGTCGGTCGTGAAGGGCCTCGAGCTCGGGACCCTGCTTCGGATGACCCAGGTCATCGCCGAGGCCGGCGAGATCGAGCCGGGGCGAATCGCGGCCCTCTCCGGCCCGAACCTGGCCCTCGAGATCGCAAGCGGGCTGCCGGCCTCCGCGGTCGTCGCGGCGGAGGACCCGGCCCTCGCCGAGCGGATCGTGGAGCGGCTTGGGCGCCGCGAGTTCCGGCTCTACACGAACACGGACATCCTGGGCGTCGAGCTGTGCGGGGCGCTCAAGAACGTGATCGCGATCGCGGCGGGTGCCGCCGACGGCCTCGGCTTCGGCGACAACGGCAAGGCCGGTCTCATGACCCGCGGGCTCGCCGAGATGATGCGCGTGGGCATCGCGGCGGGAGCGAACCCACTCACCTTCGCCGGCCTGGCGGGGATCGGCGACGTCATCGCGACCTGTGGGTCCAGGCTGTCGAGGAACCATCGCCTGGGTGAGGAGCTTGCACGGGGTCGTGCCTGGCAGGAGATCGAGGCGACCCTGCCGGGGGTCGCCGAGGGCGCGTACACGGTCGACGCCGCGCTCGCCCTCGCCGATCGCCTCGGCGTCGAGATGCCGATCGCCCACGAGGTCCACAACGCGCTCTTCGAGGGGAAGAGCGTCCGGCGCTGCCTCGTGGACCTTCTGGCCCGCGAGTCGAAGGACGAGCTGGCTGACTTCCGGACTTGGGTCGAGCGCTTTGGCGCCGCGGGAGACGACGCGGCCGTCTGACGAACGCGAGCACCCATTCGAGCGCCCGAGGGTTGGGCGAGACCCGTTGGGCGAGACCGAAGGCTGGGCCCGATGGCTGGGCATCGAGACCGATGGCTGGGCCTGCTCTGTCCTCTGCTAGACTCCTGCCCTGTCGGGGCGTGGCGCAGTCTGGTAGCGCACCAGTCTGGGGGACTGGTGGTCGTCGGTTCAAATCCGGCCGCCCCGACCAGTAGTCATCCGTCCCCTCGCGCCCTCGCCCCGTCCCCTCGCCCTCGCGCCAGTCCCGTGCGCCCGATTCCGTCGTTTCCTTGCACTGGGTGCAATCACCCGATGGCGCGTTGCGCCGGCTGCAAGCAACTCGCGAAGCGGCCCGCGTCGGCGTGATCTCTTGGCATCGGATGCAACGAAACGCCCCCGCTGGGCCGGGCGGGCGTTGCCGCCCGGCCGGCCCAGCGGAGAACGTTGCAGGGGATGCCAGAAAGCGACGAGTCGGGGGCGTGAGGAAGGCCCGACCTCGAAGTTGGTTGCACCACCTGCAACGCCGCGTGCTGCGCCCGCGCCGGCAGGGGTCGGGCGGCGTCTGCCGCAGCCGCCGGCAGGGGTCGGGCGGCGTCGATCGCGCCGGCGTCCGCCCACGGCGGCGGCTCGGGTACCAAGGGGCGTCGGCGCGGGCGACAGCCACGGGGTGATTCGGCTCGGCGCTCGCTCCACGATGCGGTCGTCCGCTACTGTTCGGGCATGGACACCTCATCTCCCACCGTCTACCTCGACCTCCTCGCGGAGACCACGGTCCCCCCGCGCGGCATCCTGAGCCAGACACTCTCGAACGCCGACGGCGTGGAGCTCGTGCTCTTCGCATTTGCCGCCGGTGAGTCGCTTGCCGAGCACACCTCGTCGCGCCCGGCCATCATCCACGTGCTGGCTGGAGAGGGCGATCTCACGGTCGCCGGCGATCCACACTCGGCCTGCCCCGGCACCTGGGTCCGGATGCCGCCCAACTGCCGCCACAGCATCACGGCGCGTACGCCGCTCGTGATGGCCCTGTACCTCCTGCCGCCCGCCGGGGATAATCCACGATCGGTGTGACGCCGGGACGTCCGCGTTGTTGGTGCGGCGCGACGAAGCCCGTGGCCACGAGCGCCTGGAGCCATGGTGATGCCGGGACCTCCGCGTTGTTGGAACAGCGAGGGCGGAGGGATCGACTCGTACGTGGCTGAGGCTCGTCACGGATGCGGCCCGTAGCGTAGCGACGCCGCTGAGGGGGTGGGTGCCACTCGCGCTCCTGCGAGGCGGGCCGTTCCGGACGTGTGGCACGGATTTCAGTGCGGGCGGCACTGGTGCACGACCCGGCGGCGGGCGAAGATTCGAGGGTCCAGACAGGAGGTTGACTCGATGATCGAGATCCTGGGCTTCGAGATCGGAATGACCTGGCTTGGCCTGGCGGTGCTTGCCATCGGCGCCATCGTCCTCGGCCTCGTCGCGCCGGCCATGATCGGCGCGGTCGTGGTCGCGCTCGTCGTTGATGCGGTCGTCCGTTGGGGGACGGGCGGATCGTTCACGGGGCACGCGCGACCTGTCTGACCCTCGCCGATCCGGTGATCGACGGCGCCCGCCCTCTCGGCGGGGGCCGTCGACGCTCCGCGCTCCGCGACCCGCGCTGGCGTCCCGGGCCTCGGCTCCATCGGTCGGACTGCCCACGGGCCCTGCCGCTGGCATGATGGCTGGGTGAATCATGACTCCATGCCCCCGGGCTCCATGGCAGAGGACAGACTCGACCCACAGCAGCTGACCGGGCTGAGCGATCTCGATCCGTCGGCGCTCCGGATCGCCCTCGAGGCGACCGTCGACGTCCTCGTCGCCGAGCTGGCCGAGATCGAGGCCCGCACCGTCTTCCCCCGAGTGGAGCCGGGGACCCTTGCCGGGCTGTTCCCGGCCGCGCCACCCGAGGAGCCGGCGCCGCTGGCGGCGATCCTCGCGGACCACCGGGCGCTCATCGAGCCGAACGCCACCCGATGGCAGCACCCCGGGTTCATGGCCTACTTCCCGACGTCCGCCTCGGCCGCCGGGATCGTTGGTGAGCTGCTCATGACCGGTCTCGGCCAGAACACGATGCTGTGGCGGACGTCGCCGATCGGGACGGAGCTCGAGCAGGTTGTGGTGGGCTGGCTGCGCCGGGCCTTCGGGTTGCCGGAAGCCTTCGACGGATTCCTGACGGACACGGCCTCGACCTCGACGCTGATCGCCATCGCGGCGGCCCGCGAGGCCGCCGGCCTGGATGTGGCAAGGCGCGGCCTGGCCGCTCGTCCCGACATCGGAGCCCCGCGCGTCTACGCGTCACAGGAGGCGCATTCGTCGGTTGACAAGGCCGCGATGACCCTCGGAATTGGACGCGACAACGTCGTCCGGATCCCGACGGACCAGGCGTACCGGATGCGTGTCGAGGACCTCGACCGGGCGATCACCGAGGACACCGAAGCCGGTCACCGGCCGATTGCGATCGTTGCGACGCTCGGCACGACCGCCTCGACCTCGATGGACCCGGTCGCCGGGATCGCCGATCTCGCCGCCCGCGACGGCCTCTGGCTGCACGTCGATGCCGCCTACGCCGGCGTCGTCACGCTCCTCCCGGAGCGCCGCGCCGAGTTCGCCGGCTGGGAGCGGGCGGACTCGATCGTCGTCAACCCGCACAAGTGGTTGTTCGCCCCGCTCGACGCCTCGCTCCTGCTGACGCGCCGGATGGACCGGCTCCGGGAGGCGTTCAGCCTCGTCCCGGAGTACCTTCGAACGCTTGATCGTTCGGCGCCCGTCCGCGACGTCAACGAGTACACGCCGCAGCTCGGCCGTCGCTTCCGCGCCCTGAAGCTGTGGGTGATGCTCCGCTGGTTCGGTCTGGACGGGCTGCGGCGACGGATCCGGCATCACATCGAGCAGGCCGCGCGACTGGCGGCCTGGGTGGACGCGGACCCCGACTTCGAACGACTCGCTCCGGCCCCATTCTCCACCGTCTGCCTCCGCTACCGGCCCCGGGCCCTGGCCGGGCGGGAGGCCGAGCCGGAGGTCGCCGCGCTTCTCGACGATCTCAACGCGCGACTCATGGATGCCGTCAACCGGACCGGCGAGATCTTCCTGTCCCACGCCCGGCTCCACGACCGATTCGCGATCCGCGTCGCCCTGGGCCAGATCCGGACCGAGGACCGCCACGTGGAACGGGCCTGGGATCTCCTCCGGCGCGAGGCGGCCGTGCTCGATCGCGAGGCGGCCGTGAGAGCGGAGTCCATGGGGGATCTCGGCGGCTGACGGGATCATCGTGCTGTCGTGCCATCGCGTCGAGGGCGTCGGCGGAGCGTACCCGGTGTCGTGACGCAGCAGCACGAGACCAAATCCACTGCGCCGGGATCGGCCTCGCGCTCGACAACTATCGACAACGTCACGCCACCGCCCGGGCCGAGTGCCACCCGCTCTGGACGACGATCTGGAGGGTCGCCGTCCGTGGCATCATTTCCACGCCTGATCACCACCCCCGAGCGAGGACCGGACCAGACCGTGCCGCCGATCACCGAGCTGACCCGCATCGAGCCCGTTCATCTCGATCGCCTCGACCGCCAGGGGATCTTCACCACGGGCCTGCTTCTCGAGGTCAGCGAGACGCCGACTCGACGCCAGACGCTCGCCGACCAGGTCGACGCCTCCACGAACGACGTCCTCACCTGGCGCGACGAGGCGCTGATGCTCAATCTCGCGGGCTTCGGACCCATGGAGCACGTGCTCCTGAGCCAGGGCGGTTTCGAAGGGCTGCGCGACATCCTGGCCGTTGACCTCAGGACGTTCCGGGCCCGCGTCGCCCGTGCCGCCACGGAGCTCAACCTCGAGACGCCGTCCGATCTCGCCCTCGAGGGCTGGTGGGAGCAGGCACGGACGCTCGAGGACGAATAGCCGCGTCGGCCGCCCCGCGGCCGACGTCCGAGGGGCGGCCGACAGGTCCTGGCGATCCCCGGGATACCATGGCGCCCGTGAACCGCTCGCTCCCCGCACCCCGGCTCGGCCCCGTCGCCGTCGCGCTCTCGACAGCCCCTCTGACGGCCGCGATCGCGACTGTGCGGTACCGGCGTGCCGAGAGGGCGCGATGATCGGCGTCCCGGTTGCCCGGGTCGTCGGGATCGAGGTTCGTCTGCAGGTCGGCTGGGTGCTGGTCGTGGCGCTTGTTGCCGCTCTTGCGGCCGTCCAGGTCGCTGAGGTCGACCCGGCCGTGGAGCCCGTGGTCCAGTGGCTCCTCGGCGGGGTCGTTGCCCTCGGCTTCTTAGCTAGCGCGCTCGTCCACGATCTGAGCCACGCGGTGCTCGCTCGGCGGCGCGGCGTGGAGGTCCGGGCGATCGTCATCTCGTTCTTCGGTGGCGCCACGCCGCTGGACCCGTCCTCGCCGAATCCGGGTGACGATCTCGCGATCGCGATCGCAGGTCCGGCGGTCAGCATCGCCGTGGGTGGGGTCCTGGCCATCGGGGCGACGGCCCTCGGTGGGTGGGGCGGGACGGCGGCGCTCGTGGCAGCCCAGGTCCTCGCCGTCCTGGCGGTCCTGAACCTCGTTCTCGGCCTCGTCAACGTGGTCCCGGCATATCCGCTCGACGGCGGGCGAATCGTCCGGGCGATCGCCTGGCGGCGGACCGGCAACGTGCGAGATGGGTGGCGGGCGGCCGCGACCGCGGGCCGGATCGTCGGGACGGTCGTGATCGTCGCCGGGCTGGCGGTCCTGCTCGTCGGCGAGGTCACGAACGGGCTGATGATCGCCCTGAGCGGGTGGTTCCTGCTCCTCTCCGCCCGCGCCATTCGCGAGCGCGTACGGGTCGACGACCTGATCGGCGACCTTGTCGTGGGTGCTGTCATGGAGCGCGATACGCCGACGATTCACCCAGGTCTCACCGTGGACACGTTCGCCGGGCAGCTTCTCGACGGCAACGTCCCCACGACGGCCATTCCCGTCCTCCACGACGACGAGGTGGTCGGCATCCTCGGCGTTCGCCAGGTTCAGCGCCTCCGGCCCAACGACTGGGCGACGACGCGGGTGGAGGACGTGATGGCCCGTCCACCCAAACTACCGATGGTCGGCCCGGACGAAGGCCTCGTGAGTGCCATCGAACGGCTGCAGCGGGCCGGTCTGGATGGCGTGCCCGTCGTGGAGGACGGCCGGCTCGTGGGCGTGCTGACGCGTCGCTCGATCGGGCTCGCGATCCAGGCCCGCACGGATGCTCGTCGTCCCGACGCTGGGGCGGGTGCGGGTCCCTCCGATCCTGTGGGCCCCGCCGCTCCCGCGGGTCCCTCGGGTCCCGCGGATGCGGGTCCCGCCGCTCCCGCGGACGGCTGAGCGGGTATGCGCGGCGATGCACCGCCGCTCGCCGGCTGGATCGGCGACGGACTGCGTTCGGTCGAGGTGACGCTTCAGACGATTCTCGCCGCCATTCCCGGGCCAACGGAGCCCGAGACGGTCTGGATCCATGACGCGCTGGGGCGGGTCATGGCCGAGGACGCGCGGGCGGCCACCGACCTGCCGCCCTGGGACAACGCTGCCATGGACGGGTACGCGGTCCGGGCCGCAGACATCGTGGCCGCCTCCGAGGAGACCCCGATCCGACTCGATGTGATCGGCGACATCGCCGCCGGTGCGGATCCCGAGGTCGCCGTCACCGCGGGCGCCGCCATCAGGATCGCGACCGGAGCCCGGGTCCCTCGCGGGGCCGACGCCGTCGTCCAGGTTGAGCTCACGACGCCTGCGGACGCAGCCGGGCGGCCGGCCGGCCAGCGGGGCCGCGATGCGTCGGGACAGGCGCCCGCCCGGTGTTTGGTTCACCAACCCGTGGTGAAGGGTGCATCGATCCGGACCGCCGGGAGCGATCTTCGTTGCGGCGCTGTCATCCTGCCGGTTGGGACGCCCATCGGTCCCGCCGGCGTCGCCGTCGCCGCGGGCGCCGGCCTCGATCACCTGTCCGTCCGCCGCCGGCCGATCGTGGGCGTGCTCGCGACCGGTGACGAGCTCCGCCAGGCCGGTCAGCCGCTCGGCGCGTCCGGGATCCCGGACGCGAACGGGCCGGCGCTCATGGCGCTCGTGACCGACGCCGGTGGGGAGGCCCGGAACCTCGGAATCGCGCGCGATCGGCTGGACGACGTGAAGGCCAGGGTCAGGGCCGGGCTCGTCCAGGGCGTGGACGCGCTCATCGTCTCCGGGGGTGTATCCGTCGGCCCGTACGATCACGTGCGGACCGCGTTCGAGGCCTACGGGACGATCGACCTCTGGCGCGTCGCGGTTCAGCCGGGCAAGCCGTTCGCCTTCGGGACGGCAGACAGGCCCGGCGGCGGGCCGCCGGTGCTGCTCTTCGGGCTACCGGGCAACCCCGTCTCGACGTTCGTCACCTTCGAGCTGTTCGTCCGGCCCGCGCTGCGGCGACTCTCGGGGCTCACGCGCCTCCACCGTCCGGTCGATCGGGCCGTGCTCCTGGACCGGACGCCGAAGAGCGCCGGCCGGCGGGCCTTCGTCCGGGTGCTGGCCCAGCGGGACGCGGCCGGCACGCCGATCCGTGACCAGGGCGGCCGCGTCCGGGTGACCCTCGCGGGCGGCACGGCAGGGCAGGGGAGCCACGTGCTCTCGGCCCTCGCCGTGGCGGATGCCCTGGCGGTCATCCCGGAGTCCGTCGACGTCCACCCGGCGGGCGGCGAGGTCGAGCTATGGTGGCTGGACCGGGCCTGACTCACGGCCGACCGCCGGTCGTGCATCATCGCGGGACACAGGAGGATCCATGGACCGAGGCCTCACCCCGCGCGCCGAGCGCCGGCGACTGACCCACGTCGACCGCTCCGGCCGACCCCGGATGGTCGACGTCAGCGCCAAGCCGTCGACTGCGCGCCGAGCCGTCGCCGAAGCGTTCGTCGCCCTGTCGCCGGACACGCTTTCGCTCGTGATCGATGGGGGTGCTGCGAAGGGCGACGTCCTCGGGGTCGCCGAGCTGGCGGGCGTCATGGGCGGCAAACGTACGTCCGAGCTCATCCCGCTCTGCCACCCGATCGGCCTCACGGACCTGGTCGTCGCGATCACGCCCGATCGGGCAGCCGGCGGTCTGCGGATCCGCGCCGAGGCGGCCACCACCGGTCCCACGGGCGTGGAGATGGAGGCCCTGACCGCGGCGTCCGTCGCCGCGCTCACCGTCTACGACATGGTCAAGGGCATCGAGCGCGGCGTCGAGATCCAATCGTTGCGTCTCGTCTTGAAGTCGGGCGGCAAGAGCGGGGAGTGGCGACGCGACACCCACGCCACGTCCGGCGCCGCCGGGAGCCAGCCTGCGCGCCGGCCCGGCGATCGGACCGCCGGCCGGATCCGCCGCAAGGGCTGACCGTGGCCGGCGGGGACCCGGGCCGACTTCCGCCGGGGACGCACGTCCTCGTCCTGACCGTGAGCGACGGGGTTGCTGCGGGCAGCCGGACGGACGAATCCGGGGCCGCGGTGGCGGCACGGCTACAGGCTCTGGGTGCCGTCGTGGACCGGGCCGCCGTGGCGGACGAGCTCGCGGCGATCACCGATCGCCTTCGGGAAGCCGCCGGACTGTATCCGCTGATCGTCTCGACCGGGGGGACGGGCCTCACGCCCCGCGACGTCACCCCGCAGGCGATCCGCGTGATCCTCGACTACGAGATCCCGGGCTTCGGCGAGGCGATGCGCGCCGCCGGTCGCGCCTCCACGCCGCTCGCGGACCTATCGCGCTCCCTCGGTGGTGTCTGCGGCCGGACCTTGATCGTCTGCCTCCCGGGCAGCCCACGCGGCGCCGCGGAGTCCCTTGCCGCCGTGGAGCCGCTCCTCGCCCATGCGCTCGAGACGCTCGCCGGCCCGTTCGACCACGATGTCGCGCAGCGGGCCGGCCGGGTCGCGTACGATCGAGCCGAGGAGGATGCCGGCTGATGTTCCCGGTCTTTGCCGAGGTGCCCGCGTACCCGCTCGTGTTCGTCGTGTTCTGGGGCGCCGCCGCCTTCTTTGCGCTGGCGATGGCCCGTCACCTACGGATCTTCGCCGCGGTCCGCGCCACCGGCCCAAGTCCGCTGTCCAACATCCCGGCGCGCACGCTCGGCCTGATTCGCTACGCCTTCGTCCAGACGAAGATGTTCAAGGATCCCCGGGCCGGGCTGATGCATCTCGGGATCTTCTGGGGCTTCGTCCTCCTGACGATCGGCACCGCCAACATGGTCACCGGCGGCATCATCCAGACCGTCCTGTCGATCCCGTTCGACGGCCTCATCTGGGCGGCGATCTCGGCGATGCAGAACGTCGTCGCGGTCGGTGTCCTCGGCGCCATCGGGTGGGCGTTCGAGCGCCGCCTGATCTCGCGGCCCCCGCGCCTGACCTACAACCGCGACGCGTTGCTGATCCTCGGGATGATCGGGGGCCTCGTGGCCGCGGAGCTGTTCGCCCAGGTCTTCGAGTTCGCCGCCTACGGCGACAAGCCCGGCGCCTTCATCGCGTCGTCCCTGGCCGCGCCGCTGCGGGGCCTGGATCCCGGATTCCTCGCAACCGTCTTCGGGGTCCTGTGGTGGACGCACAAGGGGGTCGTCGCCGCGTTCCTGTGCTACCTGCCGTTCAGCAAGCACCTCCACATCGCCACGAGCTTCTTCAACATCTACTTCCGGAAGCTCGAGCCGCGCGGCGTGCTGCCGAAGATGGACCTGGAGGCGGAGGACGCGACGTTCGGGCTTCGGACGCTTGCCGACCTCGGCTGGAAGGACATCCTGGACGGTTTCACCTGCACGGAGTGCGGCCGCTGCCAGCAGGCCTGTCCGGCCTGGAACACCGGCAAGCCGCTCAACCCGAAGCACTTCATCATGGGCATCCGGGAGATGGCCGTGGAGGCCGAGCACGGCCTCCCGCTCATCCCGAACTCGGCCATCGTCCGCGAGACGTACGGCCTTGACGACACGGTCCATGCCGATCGGCTCGCCAAGCCGATCGTGGACGACGCGATCCCGTTCGATGCCGTCTGGGACTGCGTGACCTGCGGCGCCTGCGTGGAGGCCTGTCCGGTCCTCATCGAGCACGTCGACAAGATCGTGGGGCTGCGCCGGAACCTCGTCCTGGAGGACTCCCGGTTCCCGGCCGAGCTCAACGGCGCGTTCCGGAACATGGAGGGCGTCGGCAATCCGTGGGGCCAGCCGCCGGCCTCGCGCCTCGACTGGACGAAGGGCCTGCCGTTCGACGTCCCGATCGTGGCCGATGTCGCCGCCGCGGGGAGGCTCGGCGAGCTGGACGTCCTCTACTGGGTCGGCTGTGCCGCGGCCTTCGACGAGCGGAACCGCAAGGTCGCTCGCGCCTTCGCGACCTGTCTGGACGCGGCCGGGGTCAGCTTCGCAGTCCTTGGCCAGGAGGAGTCCTGCACCGGCGATCCAGCACGGCGGATGGGCAACGACTACGTCTACCAGATGCTCGCGAGCTCGAACGTCGAGACGCTCAACCGCTATGGGATGGGCGAGAAGACGATCGTCACGGCCTGCCCGCACTGCTTCAACTCGATCGGCAACGAGTACGGCCAGCTCGGGGGCCGGTACCGCGTCCTTCACCACTCGGCGTTCCTGCGCGAGCTGCTGGCGGACGGCCGGCTGCGGATCGGCGACGGCGACGGGGTACCGAAGCGGACGGTCACCCTCCACGACTCGTGCTACCTGGCCCGCTACAACAATGTCGTGGCCGAGCCGCGCGCCGTCCTGGGTGCCGTCCCCGGTCTTGAGCTGGTCGAGATGGAGAAGAACAGCAAGGACACGTTCTGCTGCGGCGCCGGCGGCGGCCGGATGTGGATGGAGGAGACGCGGGGAACGCGGATCAACGAGTCGCGAACGGATCAGGCTTTGGCAACCGGCGCCGGTGTCGTGGCGACCGAGTGCCCGTTCTGCATGACGATGCTCAGGGACGGCCTCGAGGCTGCGGACATGAACCCCGGCGGCGAGGTCCGCGCCATCGACATCGCGGAGCTGCTCGCGGAATCGCTGGAGCCCGCGCAGGCGAGCGGCAAGCAGCTGCCGGTTCTCCAGTAGCCGGCTCCTGGATTCCCCGGGACGGCGATCCGCGCTCCATCAGCCTGGCAGATCGGCGCCGCAGCTGACGCAGCGAGCATCCGTCCAGAGGTTTCCCATTCCGCAGTTGGGGCAGCGCTTCTCGCCCTCGGTCGACGCGGCGAAGGGGCTCTCCTGTCCAGGCCGGTCGCGTCGGAGGATCGACAGCGAAGCGAGGATCCCGACGAGCGCCGCCACCGCGAGTGCGAGCAACAACAGCTGATCCATCATCGTCACCCCCGCGAAGCCGGTCCTCTGCCCCCGCGGCGGACCGGTCTCTCCCGCCACAGGGTACGCTCCACCGGCCTGATCCGGAAGGGGTCCCGGCTGTACGATGATCCCGGTGAGCACGCCCCACGCCGACCATCGGCTGACCGAGGAGCAGGTCCTGCTCCGTGACGCCGTCCGCGAGCTGGCAGACGCCCGGATCGCGCCGCGGGCGGCGGAGATCGACCGAACCGCGGAGTTCCCCGAGGACATCCGGCGCCTGCTCGCCGAGCACGATGTGCTCGCCCTCCCGTTCCCAGCCGAGCACGGCGGTGTGGGCGGTGACCTATTGACGGTCTGTCTGGCGATCGAGCAGATCGCCAGGGCCTGCGCCACGAGCAGCCTCATCCTGATGGTCCAGGAGCTCGGCGCGCTGCCCCTCCTGATCGCGGGCTCGCCCGAGCAGCAGGCCCGCTGGTTCCCGGACCTCGCGACGGGCCGGACCCTCGCGGCATTCGCGCTCACGGAGCCCGAGGCCGGCTCGGACGCGGCGTCCATCCGGACGCGCGCCGTGCGCGACGGCGACGACTACCTCATCAGCGGGACCAAGCGGTTCATCACCCACGGGAGCGTCGCCGGACTGATCTCGGTTTTCGCGGTCACGGATCCCGACGCGCCGCGTCACGCCCGGCTGTCGTGCTTTGCCGTGGAGGTCCCCGCGGCCGGCTTCAGGATCGCCCGCCTGGAGCACAAGATGGGGATCCGGGGAAGCCCCACCGCCGAGCTGACGTTCGAGAACGTGCGGGTGCCGGCGGCCCACCGGGTCGGCGCCGAGGGTGACGGGTTCGCGATCGCGATGGCGACCCTGGATCGATCGCGACCGGGCGTCGCGGCGCAGGCGGTGGGCATCGCCCAGGGAGCACTGGAGGCCGCGACGGCTCACGCTCGCGAACGGAGGCAATTCGGCCAGCGGATCGGCGACTTCCAGATGGTCGGGGCGATGCTCGCCGACATGGACGCCCAGACCGAGGCCGCCCGGCAGCTCCTGTACACGGCCTGCCCGGTGATCGAGGCCGGGGAGCCCGATGCGGCTCGCTGGTCGGCGATGTGTAAACTCGTCGCCGGGGACACGGCCATGCGCGTCACCACCGATGCCGTCCAGATCTTCGGCGGCTACGGCTACATCGGCGAGTTCCCCGTCGAACGGATGATGCGCGACGCCAAGATCACCCAGCTCTACGAGGGAACCCAGCAGATCCAGCGGCTCGTCATCGCGCGGGCGCTCCTCGGTCGCGGTCGCGACTGAGTCAGGCGTCCGCCCCAATCTCGGAGGACCGCGTTCGCGTGCATATCGTCGTCCTGACCAAGCCCGTCCCGGATCCGGCCGCGGCGGCGGAGCGCCTGGGCCCGGACGGGCGCCTCGACCGGGCCGCCTCGCCCTCGGTCGTCAACGGCAATGATGAGTACGCGCTCGAGGCCGCGCTGAAGCTCACGGAGGCCCACGGCGGCGAGGTGAGCCTGCTCACGATGGCGCCGGCCGGCGCGACGGACACGATGCGCAAGGCGCTCGCGATGGGTGCGACACGAGGCGTCCTGGTCACGGATCCGGCGCTCGCCGGCTCGTGCGTGCGGTCCACGGTCCAGGTCCTCGCGGCCGCGCTCCGAGATCTGACGTTCGATCTCGTGTTCGCCGGGGCGGACACCTCCGACGGCGGCGGCGGGATCGTTGCCGCGGGCGTCGCGGCGCTCCTCCGGCTGCCGTATCTCTCGAACGCCGCACGGATCGAGCCCGATCCCGTGTCCGGTCGCGTCCAGGTCCGTCGGATCACGGCCACGGGCTACGACCTCCTCGAGGCGCCGATGCCGGCGCTCGTCGTCTGCACCCAGGTCCTCGGCGAGCCTCGCTATCCCTCGCTGAAGGGGATCATGTCCGCCCGCTCCAAGGAGATCGCGACCCGGTCACTGGGCGATCTCGGACTGAGTGCCGAGGCGGTGGGCGGGACCGTGGCCACCACGCAGCTGCTCGGCACCCGGCGCCCGCCGGCTCGCGGCGCGACCCAGGTGGTCCGCGGGTCGGCGGAGGAGGGTGCTCGTGAGATCGTGGCGTTCCTCGAGTCCCGGAGGCTCATCTGATGCCGGCGTTCTGGGTGATCGCGGAGCACAACGCCGATGGGTCGCTGGCGCGGATCTCCGCGGAGGCGGCGACCCTCGCCCGGTCGCTCGCCGCGGCTGCGGGCGGGGACTCGGAAGCGGCCGGAATCGTCGTGGCCGCCGATCCGGGGCACGCAGCGGAGCAATTGGCCGTGTATCTGCCGCGTGTCGTGGCGGTGGCGGACGCGGCGGCCGCGGGCCACGCCTGGGCGGTGCTCGCCGCCGAACGCGCGGCCGCCGTGATCGGCGATGCGCCGGATGCCGTCATCATCCTCGGGGCAGGACCGGACGGGCGCGACGTGGCGGGGATGCTCGCCGCGCTCGGCGGGCGAGGCGTGCTCGTGAACGCGACAGGAGCAGCCTGGGACGGGCGGCTGACCGTCGAGATGAGCGTGTTCGGCGGCAAGCTGATCACGACCTCGGGGTTCACGGCAGCAGGCGGGATCGTGACCCTGCGCCCGAACACGGTCACGGCCGAGGTGGGGCCGGCGGCGGGGACGGTCGAGCGCCGGTCGGCCGCCGGCGAGCCCTCCATCCCACTGGTGGCGGTGCTCGACCAGGTCGCGGAGGTCGGAGCCGCGGCGCCCATCGAGGAGGCTCGGATCATCGTCTCCGGCGGGCGTGGTGTCGGTAGTCCGGAGGGCTTCGATCTCGTCCGGGAGATCGCGGCCGAGCTTGGCGGCGCGGTGGGTGCGACGCGGGCCGCCGTGGATTCCGGATGGGTCCCGTACAGCCAGCAGATCGGCCAGACCGGCAAGATCGTCAAGCCGCAGCTCTATCTCGCGCTCGGGATCAGCGGCGCGATCCAGCACAAGGTCGGGATGCAGACGGCGGAGACGATCGTCGCGGTGAATCGTGATCCTGACTCGCCCATCGCGGAGTTCGCCGATCTGCTCGTCGTGGGCGACCTGTTCGAGGTCGGACGCGCCATGCTGGTGGCGCTCCGGGCACGTTCCGGCTAGCCTTCGCCCAGCGCGCGCCGCAGGTTCGGGGAGGGATACGTGGAGACCGCCCAGGTCGTCGCCCTCGTCGCGTTCACGCTCGTCGCGATCGTCGTCACCCTCGGGGCCCGGCGCACCGGCTCCATCCTCAGTCGGACTCGCGAGGCGGAAGGATTCCGCGGTGACATCGCGGACCTCGCGCGGCGCGCGGAGACCTCCCTTGGCGACGTCGCGATCGTCATCGACGGTGTTCGCCGGCGGAACGCCGAGCCGGAGACGATCGCCCCGAGCCTCGCCGCCGCCCGCGACGCCGTGGAGCGTTACGCCGGGGAGGCACGGGCCATGGCGCCGCCGACGATCGCCCTCCCACATCGCGACGCGATCGTCTACGAGCTGGAGCGGGCCGGGCGCGCCCTCGATCTCGTCGCCCACGGCTGCGCGCTGTACGAGACCGGGCGACGCATCGAGCGCGGCACCGAGGCGGACACCGCGGTCAAGCGCGGGTACCTCAATCTCATCCACGCTCGTGAGAGCATCGCCGAGCAGGCGAAGGTGGCCATCGAGCGCGCAAAGGATGCCTCGCCGGTCCGTCGGATTCAGCGCCGGAGCACCGACGGCGCCTGAACGGCCACACCATGTAGTGGTATCCTCGTCCAACACCACAACCCCTAGTGGCGGGGAGGAGGTCGGATGCGCTGCCCCCAGTGCGGCGAGCGGGATACCAGGGTCGTCGACTCGCGAGACCTGGACGATGCCGCGACGATCCGCCGGCGGCGCGAGTGCGGCGCCTGCAGCCTGCGCTTCACGACCTACGAGCGGATCGAGGCCGCGCGCCTCATCGTCATCAAGCGGGATGGCACCCGCCAGGAGTTCGATCGCGAGAAGCTCGCGTCCGGGCTGCGGAAGGCACTGACGCGTCGCCCCGTCCCGACCTCCGCCGCGGAGCAGGCCGCGGACGAGATCGAGGCCGTCCTCCGAGGCGAGGGCATGACCGAGGTACCATCGTCGCGGATCGGATCGCTCGCGATGGCGAAGCTCCGCGAGCTGGACCAGATCGCCTATATCCGCTTCGCCAGCGTGTATCAGAGCTTCGACGACCTCGAGGCGCTGAAGCGGGAGGTGGACACCCTGTACGCCCAGTGGAGCCCGAAGGAGACCGCCCGTTGAGCGTCCTCTCCGACCGCGACATCCGTGCCGCGCTCGAGGCCGGCGGCGTCACCATCCGCCCGTACGATCCGGTCGACCTCCAGCCGTCCTCGGTCGACCTCCACCTCGACCGGAGCTTTCGGGTCTTCCGCAACAACCGCTACCCGTACATCGACGTCCGCGAGCCCCAGCCGGACCTCACCGAGCTCCTTCGGGTCGAGGACGACGAGCCGTTCATCCTGCATCCGGGCGAGTTCGTCCTGGGGCAGACGCTGGAGTGGGTCGAGCTGCCCAACGACCTCGTGGCCAGGCTCGAGGGCCGGTCCAGCCTGGGCCGGCTCGGGCTCCTCATCCACTCGACGGCCGGCTATGTCGATCCGGGCTGGAAGGGCAACCTGACGCTCGAGCTCTCGAACGTCGCGAACCTCCCGATCGCCCTGTATGCCGGCATGCGGATCGGCCAGATCAGCTTCTTCGAGATGTCGAGCCCGGTCGAGCGGCCGTACGGGAGCCCCGGGCTCGGCTCGCGGTACCAGGGTCAATCGGAGCCGACGGCGTCCGCCTATCACCGCGACTTCGTCGGCGATCGCCGGGGCGGCTGATGCCGCTCAACGACGCGGTCCACTGGTCCGCCGAGCTCGGGCGCGGGACTCGCGCCGCGCTCATTCAGGCCGGCACCTTCCGGTCCGACGCCGGTGCGCTGTTCGGGCCGGTGCCGCGGATTCTGTGGGATCGCCTGGTCAGCGAAGAGATCGACCATGACCACCGGCTCCTCCAGGCCCTGAACTGCCTTCTCGTCGAGACGCCGGCGGGCCGCGTCCTCGTCGAAACCGGGATCGGCGAGCGGGTTTCGGACAAGGTCCGGGAGATGCGCGGCTACCAGGGGACGCCGGTTGCCCCGGCCCTCGAACGGGCGGGCTTCGTGCCGGGCTCGGTGGACGTCGTGGCGATGAGCCATCTCCATTTCGACCATGCCGGAGGCCTCCTCCGGGCCGACGGCTCGCGGGCCTTCCCCCGGGCGCGGATCGTCGCCCAGCGCGCCGAGTGGGAGATCGCCCTCGACGACAACAGCCGGATCGTGGCCTCGTACGACCAGCCCGAGATCCGGCTCGTTCGCGACTGGGGCGAGGCGGGCTGGGCAGATGGAGAGGTTGAGCTGCTTCCCGGCGTGTCGGTCATCCCGACCGGCGGCCACTCGGCCGGCCACCAGGCGATCGTCGTCCGGGGTGGGGGACCGTCAGGCCGGACGCTCGCCTTCTTCGGCGACCTGTGCATGCGGCCGTGGAGCGCGAACCCGCGCTGGGTCACCGCGTTCGACGACTTTCCGCTCGACTCGGTGGACGTCAAGGGCGGACTCTTCGCTCGGGCCGCCGACGAGGGCTGGATCGTGGTCCTGTCGCACGAGCCGCTCAGGCCGGTCGGTCGCCTCGCACGCGAACGGGACCGCTACCGGTTCGAGGCCGCCTGAGGGTCCTCCCTCAAGCCCTCATCTCAGGCGGGCGCCGCGGCATCGAGGACGTCGGCGAGAAGCCGCCGGAGACGCGCGACACTCGTCGCCAGCTCGAGTCGGCCCGGACCAAGCTCCACCACAGGGATGCGCTCGAACAGGCGCCGATGGAGCTCCGGATCCGCCTCGATGTTGTGCTCGACGAAGGCCGGGACGGCCACGCCGCGGGCGCGCCTGTCCGCGAGCAGCAGCTCGATCGCGGCCCGCGCCTCGTCGCACAGGTGGCACCCCGGGCGTGAGTACAGGACGAGATCGGGGAGGGGAGGCGTCACGGTCGGCATCCTACATCGGGCGACGGTCCGGGCCGGTCGCCGGTCTCCCGGAACCGGTGGGGTAGCATGACCGCACGCCCCCGTAGCTCAGTGGATAGAGCGCAGCCGTCCTAAGGCTGGCGTCGGCGGTTCGAGTCCGTCCGGGGGCGCCACCGCTCGGCAGCTGTTGCGTGAGCCCTCGAGTGGGCTCACGGCAAGCGATCTCCGACCGTGTCTTTTCACCGGCCCGTCCGCGGCCGCTTCGCCGCGACCCGCGGTGGGTGGTGGCGGCCGCGGCGATCGGCATCGTCGGGATCTTCGTCCATCGCCTGAATCTCGTCCTCAACGGCCTCTCGTACCCGAACATCGGCCTGCCGCCCGGATTGCCGGTCGGTGTGGAGCAGGGCGGCGGGTCGTCGTTCCTGACGTCGTACTGGTACGTCCCCACGATCGTCGAGTGGATCATCGTGCTCGGTGTCCTGGCCTTCGGCGCCCTGATCTTCACGCTGGCGGTTCGGTATCTGCCGATGCAGGAGCCGGACGCCCACTGATCCGGTGCCGGCCCGCTTGCGGGCGCGTTCCTTGACGGCGCTGCACGCCTTCGACCGACGCCACCGAGCGGCCCTTGCGGTCAATCCGGACGTCCAGCCCTTGCGACGCGCATCGGCAGCCACGAGAATCCGAACCGGAGGTGCCCCCGATGGCCGGAGGCCCGGTTCATTCGGTCGTTGCCCAGTCGTGTTGGCGCGGCCACGAGCAATCCGTTCGGGTCCTGGGCGCTGCCTCCGGCATCGCGCTCCGCGTGGCCATGGGGCTGATGCTCCGGGAGGTGCTGAAGGCGGGCTCCGCGGACCACCGGTTCGCCGCGAAGGGGATTCGCTCGCGGGCCCTGCTTGTGGTGCCCGCTGCATGCGTCGCGATGCCGCTGCTCTGGCGGCGCGGCAAGTGGGCTTCGTATCCGTTCTGGATGGACGATCTCTTCCTGTCGATCGTCGCGCTCGACCTGGCCGGCAACGTCTTCGACCTGTACGACCGGTACGAGCGCTTCGACCTGATCCCGCACGCGCACGGGACCGGCGCGCTGACCGTCCTTGTGGCATGGCTGCCGGGGCTGTCGATGTGGAGCGCGGTCGGCATCGCGACGGCCGGTCATGTGCTGCTCGAAGCGCAGGAAACTGCAAGCGACGTCCTGTTCGGGTACCGCAACGTGCGGGGATCATGGGACACGATCGGCGACCTCGCGGCCGGCGCGATCGGAACCGCCGTCTATGGCGGCCTGTACCATCGGTTCGTGCGCCGGGCCGGGCGTGAGCCACGCTCACCCCGCGCCAACCGCCGCTGACAGCAGCGGCAGCCTCCCGGCCCGAACCGGTGCCTCTGGCTGAGGCGATGGCTGCACCTGGCGGCAAGGTTTACCGAACCGTTGGGCGGCAAGGGCGCCGTGGCGCGCGCGCCCGGTCCTCTGCCGCGGGTGCGAGGCGGGGTACCCTTCCGGCGTGGGCGTGATCGCGGTCCCGTACTTCATCGGCGCAGCGATGCCTGGGCTGGTGACGCCTCAGCCATGCCTCGAGCTCTCGCCGCCCCTCCCCGAAGGCTCCCCGCAGCAGCGGATGGCCGTCCTCTACCGGTACCTCGCCGACCGGGTCGCCGCCGAGACGCGCCCGGTGGTGTTCGCCGGGGACTGCCTCGCCGCGATCGGCGTGCTCGCCGGCCTGCAACGAGCCGGCATCGACCCCACCCTGATCTGGTTCGACGCCCACGGCGATTTCCATACCTGGCAGACGACCCGGTCCGGCTTCCTGGGCGGGATGCCGTTGGCCATGATCGTGGGCAGGGGTGAGCAGACCATCGTGGAAGGGGTCGGGCTGGCTCCACTCGACGAACGCCGCGTCATCCTGGTCGGCGCGCGCGACCTCGACCCGGGCGAGGACGAGGCGGTGGCCGCTTCGGCCCTGACCGTGCTTTCGACGGTGGACGTGAACCGGCGCGCTTGGCCTCCCGGTGCGCTTCACGTTCACGTCGATCTCGACGTCGTCGACCCGCGGGAGATGCCCGCCCACAACTATCCAGCCCCAGGCGGGCCGTCACTCCGTGACATGCAGGCCGTCCTGGCTCACCTGGCCGCCACGAGCCGGGTTGCCGCCGTCTCCTTCTCGACCTGGAACCCGGCCCTGCCCGGAGCGGACCGGGCCGCCGCGGCCGCGGCGTCGCTGGCGGCCGCGATCCGCGGTGGGGGATCCGACGGCTGAGATCAGCATGCGCCAGGGTCTCGCCGCTGCGTGCCATGCAGGCGGACCTGCATCGACGTCACGAGGCCCTGAGCGCGGCGACTCCATGCTGGTGTCGCGCCCCTCGGGCTATGATCTCGGCGGAGAACACGGGTCGCGGCGGGCGCAGCCTGCGCCGAGCTTCCGTGCAGGAGGAGGTCTGATCATGCGCCTGAGTCCGTCGCGCTTCGGGCGGCTGGTGGCCGTCATCGCCGCACTCGCGATCGCTGCCGCCGCGTGTGGTGGCTCCACCGCATCGTCGGGACCCTCGGACGGCGGCGCCTCAGCCGTGCCCGCAACGCCAGGGGCCGGACCCACCCAGGGTGGCACGCTCGTCGCCGCGATCGAGGGCGAGCCGACCTCGCTTGACCCGGCGTTCGACTACGACTTCGTCTCCGGGCTTGCGACGTCGAGCATCACCGAGCCGCTCCTCGTCTTCTGCGAGAACGACACGACGCTCTGCCCGAACCTCGCGGAGTCATGGGAGGCGAGTGCGGACGGCCTCACCTACACCCTGAAGATTCGCCAGGGCGTCAGCTTCCAGGATGGCTCGCCCATGACGGTGGAGGACGTGGTCTTCAGCCTGAACCGGATCCGCGACCCACAGCTCGGCTCGTACGTCGGCTGGATGCTCGGAAGCGTCTCCGACGTGAGGGCCACGGACGACAGCACCGTCGTCATCACCCTCGCCCAGCCCGACGCGCTCTTCGAATACGCCCTCGCCTCGACGGCGGCCCACGTGGTCAGCAAGGCCTTCGTGGAGAAGAGCGGTGACAAGTACGGCAAGCCCGAGGTGGGCTCGATGGGCACCGGTCCGTTCAAGTTCGCCGAATGGAAGACCGGCGACTACCAGCGGCTGGTCCGCAACGACAACTACTGGAACAAGGCGAATGGCGGGCCCTACCTCGACGAGGTGACGATCAAGATCCTGCCCGAGCCCACGACGCGCGTGGCCGGCCTCCAGACCGGCGAGATCGACTACATGATCTCGATGGTGCCGTCGGATCAGTACGCGACCGTCCAGGCGATGAGCGATGTAACGCTCTCGTTCATCCCGTCCTACTACGGCGAGTGGATCACCTTCAACACGCAGAAGGCCCCGTTCGACAACGTCAAGGTCCGACAGGCCATGAATTACGCCTTCGACAAGCGCGCCGTCCGGCAGCTCTATTACGGGCCGAACGCGGACGAGACGAAGGCGACGCTCGTCAACCCGACCCTCTGGACGTTCGAGAAGGAGGCATGGCAGGCGGCCTGGGACCAGCTCCCGGCCTACGATGTTGACCTCGCCAAGGCGAAGCAGCTCCTCGATGAGTCAGGGGTCGCGGATCAGCTCAACGGCAAGGAGATCGCGTACTACGAGTCCACTCCGTCGATCAAGGGGGCGGCCGAGGCCTTCATCGAGGCGATGGGCAAGCTCGGGATCGAGCTCAAGGCCCGCAAGGTCACGTTCCAGGAAAGCGTCGCTCTCCAGTTCGGGCCGCACGACGACTACGACATCCTCGTCGCATCGTGGGGCTCGGACTTCCCGGACGCGTCGGGCAATCTCCGGCCCAACTTCGCGTCGGAGAACGCGGGCGCCGGCGGCGCCAACTCATCCAATTACCAGAACCCGGCCGTGGACGAGCTGCTGGCGCAGCAGAACGCGATCCCGAACGACAAGGCCGAACGGGCTCGAATGCTGATCGAGGCGCAGCGACTCATCGCCGAGGACTCCCCGGTCATCGTAACGGCCTACCCGCGCTGGCCGCTTGCCACCAACAAGCGGCTCGGCGGCGTCGAGGCCGCCTCGCTCTGGTACTGGCAGTCCCTGTTCAAGAACGTCTACGTGGTCAAGTAGTGCGAGGCTGAGGCAGGAACCGGGCGAGGTCCGCTGACGGGCCGACCTCGCCCTCGATCGCCTGCCCCGCCGTCGTCCGAGGGACCCCGTTGGCTGGCTACGTCGTCCGGCGACTCCTCGCCCTGATCCCGGTGCTGCTCTTCGTCTCGTTCGTGACGTTCGGTTTGGTGCGCCTCGCGCCGGGCGACCCGGTGACCATCGTCCTCGGCGGGCGCAAGGTGGATCCGGCGACGGCCCAGGCGCTGCGGGAGCAGTTCGGGTTGACCGGGGACCCGATCACCCAGTACGTGGCCTGGCTGGGCCGTGCCCTCAATGGCGACCTTGGGGAGAGCTACCGCCTGCGTCAGGACGTGCTCGACCTCATCGCGGATCGGCTGCCGATCACGCTCGAGCTCATCGCGATCTCAATGGTGCTCGCGATCGGGATCGCCATCCCCCTCGGGATCGCCCAGGCGCGGCGCCGCGATTCGGCCATCGACTACGTCGGCAGCCTGCTGGCCCTCGTGGGCCTCAGCATCCCGGTCTACTTCGCGGCCATGGTGGGCGTGCTGGTGTTCGCCGTCTGGCTGGGATGGCTCCCCGCGTTTGGGTCGGGCGAAGATCCGATCGACCGTCTCGTTCACCTGCTGCTACCCGCCGGGGCGCTCGCGCTCGGCACGATCGCCCTGACGTCCCGGATGACCCGCAGCTCCATGCTGGAGGTGCTCAGCTCCGACTACATCGAGGCGGCACGCGCCAAGGGCCTCCCCGAGCGCACGATCCTGGTCAAGCACGCCTTTCGGAATGCGCTGATCCCCGTCCTGACGGTCACCTCGCTCCAGGTCGGGTTTCTCATCGTGGGGAGCGTCCTCGTCGAGACGACGATGGGACTCGGCGGGATCGGGAGCCTGATCACGGACGCGATCCAGAACCGCGATTACCCCGTCATCCAGGCGAGTGTCCTGCTCCTGACCGTGGCGTTCGCTCTCCTGAACCTCGTGACGGACGTCCTCTATGCCGTCATCGATCCGCGGATCCGGTACGGACGATGACGGCCGACTCTGCTGCCATCCGTGCCTTCCGACCCGGCCTCATCCAGCGCGTGCTCCGTTCTCCACTCGGACGCAACCGGGCCGCCCTCGTGGGACTCGCAATCCTGCTGCCTCTGCTCATGATGGCATTCCTGCCCGGGGTCCTGGCCGGCGATCCGAACGCCCAGGATCTATCGGCATCCCTCCGGCCCGCCGGTGTGGACCATCTCCTCGGCACGGACAAGCTCGGCCGGGATGTCTGGTCGCGGATCGTCTACGGTGCCGCGCCCACCCTGCTGGGCGCGCTGGTCGTGATTGCGATCAGCGGCCTGATCGGGATTCCGCTGGGCCTCGTGGCGGGGTACTTCGGCGGCCTGGTCGATGCCCTGATCATGCGGGTGCTCGATGCGCTTCTGGCGTTCCCCGCCCTCCTTCTGGCAATCCTGGTCGTCGCCACCTTCGGCGGCGGCCTGCTGACGGTCGTCATCGCGCTCGGCGTGATCTACGTCCCGGCGATGGCCCGGCTGGTCCGCAGCGTCACTCTGGTCCATGCCCGGCTCGCCTACGTCGACGCGTGCCGTGCTCTCGGGTACACGGATGCGCGCATCATCTTCCGGCACATCCTCCCGAACCTTGTGGCCGCCGTCGTCGTGCAGTCCACGATCGACCTGGCCTACGCGATCCTGGACATCGCAGCCCTCAGCTTCCTCGGCCTCGGGCAGCAGCCGCCCGATCCCGACTGGGGCTCGATGCTCGCGGACGCGCGGTCCTATCTCCTGCAGAACGCCTGGCCGGCGATCTCGTCGGGCGTCGCCATCATGCTGGCGGTCGTGTCTGTCAATCTCGTCGGCGACGGGCTGCGCGCCCAGCTCGATCCGCGGGAGCGAGAGCGATGACCGCCCTGCGCGCTGAACGTCGGGCGGCGGGCGACCCTCTCCTCGCGGTCCGCAACCTCGAGGTGGCCTTCCGGACCTCCAGCGGGACCGTGCGCGCCGTCAACGGAATCAGCTTCGATGTCGCCGCCGGCGAGATGGTCGGGCTCGTCGGCGAATCGGGCTCCGGAAAGAGCGTCACGAGCCGCGCGATCATGGGGCTCCTGCCGCCACGAACGAGCGCCGTGGGTGGCAGCATCATGCTGGCCGGGGACGAGCTCGTGGGTCTTCCGGAGCGTCGGTACCGCCGGGTCCGGGGCGAGCGGGTGGCCATGGTCTTCCAGGATCCGCTCACCGCGCTCAACCCGCTGTATCGCGCTGGGGAGCAGGTGGCCGAGACCCTGCGCTTCCACTACGGCCTCTCACGGGCCGCCGCCCTCGCTCGCACGCGGTCGATCCTCGCGGACGTGGGCCTGCCGGATCCGGCCGCGGTGATCGACCGCTACCCCCACGAGCTCTCGGGGGGGATGCGCCAGCGCGTCCTGATCGCCATGGCGCTGGCCTGCGAGCCGGAGCTGCTCATCGCGGACGAGCCGACCACCGCGCTCGACGTGACGATCCAGGCCCAGATCCTCGACCTCCTTCGCGACCTCGTGCGCGAGCGTCGGATGGCGCTCCTCCTGATCACCCATGACCTTGGTGTGGTGCGCGATCTGTGCGAGCGGGCAATCGTCCTCTACGCGGGCCGGATCGCCGAGGTTGCCCCGGTCGCGGATCTCTTCCACCGGCCGCAGCATCCGTACACCGCCGGGTTGGCGGCCTCGAACCCATCCATCGCCTCGCGCCGCGCGCGGCTGCCGCAGATCCCCGGCAGCCCGCCGAATCCCGCCGAGATCCTGCCCGGCTGCCCCTTCGCGCCGCGCTGTCCGGCGGCCGTCGCCGCCTGCATCGCCGACGTCCCGCCGCTGGTCGAGGTCGGCGCTGGCCGTTTCGCCGCCTGTCACCGGAGCGGCGAGCTCGCCGACCGGACGCTGGAGCTCTCCTGGGAGGCCGCCCGATGACCGACGCCACCGCCCTGCCGACGATCGATCCCGCCCTCGGCGCCCGGGAGCTGTTCGTCGATTTCGACGGCGGCCACACGTGGGTCGCGGTCGTGGGTGACGAGGCCGCCGAGCGTGCGTCCGGGGCCCTGCCGCTGCTCGCGCTCCACGGCGGGCCCGGGGCGTGCCACGACTACCTGGAGTCGCTCGCCGCGGTCTCCGCGACCGGCCGGCGGGTGATCTTCTACGACCAACAGGGCTGCGGCAACTCAGACCAGCCGGATGATCCCGCGCGCTGGACCGTCGACTTCTACGTGCGCGAGGTGGACGCCGTTCGGCGAGCGCTGGGCCTGGACCGAGTGCACATTCTGGGCCAGAGCTGGGGCGGCATGCTCCTCATGGAGTACCTCGTCACGAGGCCCGAGGGTGTCGTCTCGGCCACCATCGCGAGCTCGCCGGCGAGCATGCCGAGATGGGTCGCCGAGACCGGGCGCCAGCGGGCGGCCCTCCCGCCGGAGGTGATCGCGACCCTCGATCGCCACGAGGCCGCGGGGACGTGGGACGACCCGGAGTACGAAGCGGCGGTCAACGTGTTCTATGAGCGCCACCTGTGTCGCGTCGTGCCGATGCCGGAGTTCGCGGCGCGCACGTTCGCGAAGCTGACCCGGAATCCGCAGGTCTACCGCACGATGAACGGGCCAACCGAGTTCCACGTCGTCGGAACCCTTCGGAACTGGGAGATCCTGTCCCGTCTCGCCGTCGTCGACGAACCGGTCCTGCTCACGAGCGGCCGCCACGACGAGGCGACGCCATTGCAGATCGCGGCCATCCGGGAGCGCCTGCCACAGGCCGACTGGGTGATCTTCGAGCAGTCCGCCCACCTCGCCCATGCCGAGGAGCCCGAGCGCTACATGGCCGTTCTGGCCGACTTTCTCGCCCGCGCCGAGACCGGCCGCGCCCTGGGTCGTGGGGACGTGTCCGCCGCTGCCGGCCAGCGCCCCCCGAGCTCCGCCGGTCGGGGTCGTCTCACCGGGAGGCCAGGGCCGGCATGAGCGCGCCCCTCCTGGAGGTCCGTGATCTCCGAGTGACCTTCCCCGGACGGCGCTCGGTGCTCGATCGGCTGGCTCGCCGACCGGCTCGCGACGTGGCGGCAGTTCGAGGCGTGGACCTTGCGATCGATCGAGGCGAGACGCTTGCGCTGGTCGGGGAGTCGGGCAGCGGGAAGACCACGACGGCACGGGCGATCCTGCGTCTCGTCGAAGCCGCGGCGGGGGCCGTCACGTTCGACGGGATCGATGTCCGGACCGCGGATGCGGAGACCATGCGGCACCTCCGGGAGCGGATGCAGATCGTTTTCCAGGATCCGTACTCGTCGCTGAACCCGCGGATCGCCGTCGGCGACGCGCTCGCGGAGGTCCTGACGGTGCATCGGATCGGGCAACGAGGCCGCGATCGACGCGAACGCGTCATGGCCCTGCTCGCCGATGTGGGCCTCGGGCCCGAGATCGCGCGACGCTACCCCCACGAGCTGTCGGGCGGTCAGCGGCAACGGGTCGGGATCGCCCGGGCCCTGGCGGTGGACCCCGACCTGCTCGTCCTCGACGAGCCCGTCTCCGCCCTCGACGTGTCGATCCAGGCCCAGATCATCAATCTGCTCGAGGATCTCCAGGCGGCCCGTGGGCTTGCCTACCTGTTCGTCGCCCACGATCTCGCCGTCGTCCACCACACGGCCGACAGGGTCGCGGTGATGTACCTCGGGGAGATCGTCGAACAGGGACCCATCGATGACGTCTTCAGCGACCCTCGACACCCCTACACACGAGCACTGCTGGCGGCCATTCCCGGCGAGGGGCCGCAAGGCGTGACGGAGGCAGGACGGGCCCGCGGCGAGCTGCGCCAGGACCTGGCCGAGGCGCCGGGGTGTCCGTTCCGCACGCGCTGCCCGCTCCGCCACGATCGCTGTGACGAGACACCGCCGTTCGTCGGTCTTGGCTCCGGTCGCGCCAGTCGGTGCTGGCTCGCCACACGCCCCGCGGATCTCAGCTGATGGAGGGAGCTTCGATGACACCCAGGTCTCCGTTCCACGTCCGCCGCGATCAGTGGCACCTCGCCTGGGACGCCACGATCCCGCCGCTCATGAGCGTCCCGAGCGGCAGCGTGGTGGACTTCGACGCGCTGGATGCAAGCAATGGGCAGGTGGGCCCCGACTCGCGTACCGCCGACCTCGCGCAGCTCGACTTCTCGCGCGTCGATCAGGTGGCTGGGCCGATCCTCGTGGAGGAGGCCATGCCCGGCGACACGCTCGAGGTGGAGCTGCTCGACTTCCAGCCGGGCGACTGGGGCTGGACGGCGAGCATCCCGGGCTTCGGCCTTCTGGCGGACGACTTCCCGGATCCGTACCTGCGAATCACGCGTCTCGCGGACGGGTTCGGGGAGCTCCTGCCCGGAATCCGGATTCCGCTCGCGCCGTTCTGCGGCGAGCTCGGCGTGGCCCCGGCTGGCGAGCCGCGCAGCACGATCCCGCCCGCCGAGCACGGCGGCAACATGGATACGCGCCATCTGACGGCGGGCTCGGTGCTGTGGCTGCCGGTCCAGGTGCCGGGGGCGCTGTTCAGCCTTGGTGACGGCCACGCTGCGCAGGGTGACGGCGAGGTCTGCGGCACGGCGATCGAGACACCGATGCGGGCCGCCGTCCGCCTGACGGTTCGGCGAGACGTCAGGGTGACCGCTCCGGAGTTCCGTACCTCAACGCCGCTCGGGGCGAGCACAAACACCGCGGGTTGGCTCGCCACGGACGGTGTGGGACCTGATCTGTTCCAGGCCGCACGGGACGCGGTCCGGCGGATGATCGACCGTCTCGTGACCGAACGTGGGCTTCTCCCGGTCGACGCCTATCTCCTGCTCTCGGTCGCAGGCGACCTCCGGATCAGCGAGATCGTGGATCAGCCGAACTGGATCGTGACGGCCTATTGCCCGAGCTCGATCTTCGGCTGACTCCTGAAAACGCCGCCGCCCGTCGCTCTCCTGCGCCTCTCATCCGCAGATCCGAGTTTAGGGGTGTCCCCGGAGAGAATGACGACGTGGGGCATGCCAATGTTGGGCGCCGTCGAGTCGCGGATCGGCATCCTGAGCAGGGAGGGGCTGACCCGAATGGAAATGATTCCAGCCGAGCGTCCCGCCCTCGTGCAGCGTCTCCCGACCCGCCCGCTTGGATCGGCGGCGGTCGGTGTGTCGGTCGAGAACTACCGACAACGAGCGCTGGTGCTCTGGCCACGACTCGACCCGGCGCGGCTCGCTCGAGCAGGTGGAGACCCACGCCGCATCGCGCGGATCGTCGGACGACGGACCGCGCTGCCGCTCGAGACGATCGTGGCAATGCTGACAGGCGAGGCGGTCGCGCCGTCGTCGACCGAGACCGGGCGTACCGCCAGGGGACGATCGGGCGGGGACTCGGCGATACTGGGGCGATGAAGCAGTGCTTCGTCGGGATCTTCGCCGCAGATGTTGGCAGGATCGGCTGGGCGGATCCGTTCGCCCCGATCGCCGATGTCGTGCCCGCCGTGCCCGCCGTGCCGGGCGCCCTCACCAACCCGGGGCAGGGAAGATGATCCACCCGCCGGGTCATCCGCGTCGCCCGGAGTTCGTGGGCGACATCGAGAGTCGAGCGCCGTACCGGGGTCCAGTGTCTCGGTGAATCGGCCGTTTGTCCCGCAGCCGGTCCTCGACGCCGCACATGCCCGCGCCGCGGCGCGGGCGGCCCGTGACTGGACGACCGCCGACCGGCTCCGCGACGAGATCGAGGCGGCCGGCTGGCGGGTCGTCGACCGCGGGACGAACTTCCGCCTCGAGGCCGCCCATCCACCAGACCTCGCGGACGAGGCGGGCGTCCGCTACGGCCGCAGTGACGCCGTCCCGAGCCGGCTCGGCGACCCCTCGACCTGCGCGGCGACGGTCGTCCTCGTCGCGACCGACCAGCCCGACGACCTCGACCGAGCGGTCGCCGCCCTCCGGGCGACGGTGCCCTCCGGCACCCAGGCTCTCGTCGTGGCGGACGCACCCGATGCGGGACAGTCCGGTCGCCTTCCAGCCGCGGGTCCTGATGACGCCGGCCGCATCGAGGTTGAGGTCGTCCGGACGAGCGCGCGGCTCGGCTGGGCCGCGGCGCTGAACATCGGGCTTCGGCGAGCATGTGGCGAGGTCGTGATCTTCATGGACACGAGCGTGGAGCCGACCGGGGACGTCGTCACGCCCCTGGTGGCGGCGCTCGACGCCGAAGACGTCGCCGTCGCCGGTGCGTTCGGGCTTGGCTCCACCGATCTCCGCCGGTTCAGGGAGGTGACGTCCGGGGACGTCGCCGCAATCGAGGGCTACCTTCTCGCGTTCCGACGTTCGGACGCTGCGGCTCATGGACCGCTGGACGAGGCGTTCCGCTTCTACCGGAACCTCGACATCTGGTGGAGCCTGGTTCTCCGCGACCGTGGCGAGGACCTGCCGTCGAGACGCGCAGTCGTCGTCGCGAACCTGCCGCTCGTCCGGCACGAGCATCGGGGTTGGACGTCCGTGCCCGAAACGGAGCGCGACCGCCTCTCGAAGCGGAACTTCTACCGCGTCCTGGACCGGTTCCGTGACCGCCCGGATCTCGCGGTTCCGTAGCGGGGGTCAGCTCGGCTCGACCGCCCGCCAGCCGCTGGTACCGTCCGGCCGATCCACGGGTTCCACGCCGAGCTCACGAAGACGCTCGCGAAGTCGGTCCGCCTCCGCCCAGTCGCGAGCCGCGCGCGCCCCGGCTCGCTCCGCGAGGAGCGCCTCGACCCGTGGCATGGGTACCCGGGCCGGCGGCTGCGGCTCCCAGGCGCGGTGGAGATCCAGGCCCAGCACGGCGTCGGCATCGAGGACCAGCCAGCGTCGCTCGTCGTCCGGGAGGCCGGCGCGGAGCATGGCATGGACCGTCGCGATCGCGGCCGGCAGGTCCAGGTCATCCTCGATGGACGCGACGAAGCGATCGTGGAGCTCCCGTCCCACCGGAGAGAGCGGGGAGGCCGGGCGCGTCGCGCGATCGACCGGCCCCGGCTGCTCCCGACCGTCGGGATCGGCATGGCCGCGAATCCCCGGCGCCAGACCGGTCGGCCGATCCGGCGCGCAGCCGGCGGCGAGAACCGGCGGGGCGGCCCACGGCCCCTCGACCGGCGCCGGACCGAGGGCGCGGAGGCGCGCGCGGAGTGTCGTCAGGGCGGCCGCCGCCGCCGCGAGCGAGGCGTCAGAGCAGTCGAGGCGGCGTGAGTAGCGCGCCGTGAGGCAGAGGTAGCGGAATGCCAGCGGCTCCACGCCTGCGTCGGCGAGCTCGGTGATCCGCTGGAAGTTGCCGGCCGACTTCGCCATCTTCCGTCCGGCCATCAGGAGATGCGCGCCGTGGACCCAGAGATCGGCCGGTGACCCACCGACGAGGGGCCCGGACTGGGCGATCTCGTCCTCGTGGTGGGGGAAGACGTTGTCCTCGCCGCCGGTGTGGATGTCGAATCGCTCGCCGAGGTGACGCATCGCCATCGCCGAGCACTCGAGGTGCCAGCCGGGAAAGCCATCGCCCCAGCGCGACGGCCACTTGAGGATCCGGCCCGGCCCGGCCGACTTCCAGAGCGCAAAGTCGGCGGGATCCCGCTTGTCGATCTCGACCTCGCCGCGGTGGCCGGCGCGGAGCGCGTCGAGCGAGTTCCCGGACAGCCGACCGTACCCGGGGTACGACGCGACGGCGTAATAGACGTTGCCGGCCGGGGTCCGGTAGGCGTGCCCCAAGTCCTCGAGTCGCTCGGCCAGCGCGAGCATCTCGGGGATGTGCTCGGTCGCCCGCGGAAAGGCGTGGGCCGGCAGGAGGTTCATCGCCGCAGCGTCGGCGTGGAAGGCGGCCTCGTACGCGTCGGCGATCTCCGCCGGCGTCTTGTGCTCCAGGCCGGCGGCGACGAGCATCCGATCCTCACCCCGGTCGAACCGTTCGTCCCGGAGGTGTCCCACGTCGGTGATGTTCTGGACGTGGCGGACCTCGATCCCGCGGTAGAGCAGCACTCTCCGGATGAGGTCGGGCAGGAGGAACGTGCGCAGGTTGCCGATGTGCGCGTAGCGGTAGACGGTCGGGCCGCAGCTGTAGATCGTGACCCGCCCGCCCGCTCCGGGCACCCGGACGGGACGGACCGAGCGCGAGAGCGTGTCGTGGAGCTGGAGGGTCACGGGGCGCGGTCTCCGGTGCGGGCGGTCATCGTAGGAGGATTCGCCGGCGGTGCGTTCCGGATCTCAGTGTGCCGCGGCCCCTAACGAATCCGCCGCGGCCTCGTTTCCCGTCCAAGAGGCCTCGCAGCTCAGCATCGTTCCCCCGGCGGTGTAGCACGAGGCCTCTCTCCTTGGCCGCCGATCCTGTCCTCCGATCGAGGCCTCCCGAGGTCTCCGGGACCCGCCCGTATACTCCGGTCATGCGCCGGTTCGTGTGCGTGGCCGCCCTGCTGTTCGGGTTCTCCGGCGATCGCTACGCCTGGACCGCTCGACCGCGGACGCCCGTGCCAATCGAGCGGCCCGTGACACTCGTTGAGCAGGGGAGGACGCGCCGCACCCCGGCGTGGTGGCAACCCTGATCCGCCGCCGCCCGGCGTCCATCGGCGTCCTCGCGGCCGTGGCGGCAGTCCTCGTCGTCGCCGTCGGTCCGACCGGCAGCGGTCCAGCCGGCGGAGGCGCGCGAGCCGCCGACCGCGCCGCCGTCAGCATTTTCCTCGGTCCGCCGAGCACCCTTGACCCGGCGCTCCAGAGCGACATCGGCTCGGCTGCCTATAGCGCCCAGCTCTACGAGTCGCTCACCGCCTTCGACTCGTCATTGACGCTCCGCCCAGCGCTCGCCGAGTCGTGGGACGTCTCGGACGACGGCCGGCAGATCGTCTTCCACCTCCGCACTGGCCTCGAGTTCTCGGACGGAACACCACTCGGGGCAGAGGACGTCGTCGGCAGCTGGCTCCGGGTCATCGACCCGCGGCGCCCGTCGCAACTCTCGTCGCTCTTTCTCGATGTCCGGGGCGCGGTCGAGTACCTGACCGGTGCCACGTCCGACCCATCCGATGTCGGGATTCGCGCCGACGGCCGAGACGTCGTGGTGGACCTGAGACGTCCCGGCGCGGACTTTCCGGCGATCGTCGCCGGGCCGACGTTCGGGATCGTTCCACCGGCCGTCTGGCGCGACGGCGGGGACATCGACGCCGGGTCGTCCGTGACGAGCGGCGCCTACGTCATCGGGAACGTCACGAGCACCGAGTACACGCTCGTTGCGAACGAGCGGTACTGGGCGGGGCCGCCACCGATCGCGACCGTCCGTCTGCTGACCGACATCGGCGGTCGGAGCGCGGTAGCGGCGTTCGAGAGCGGCGATGTCGACTACATCGGGATCGGCTCCTATGACGCCGCGTGGATCCGCTACGACGCGGCCCTGGGGCCGCAGCTCCGCCTCGTTCCGTCCCTGTCGCTGTCGTACGTCGGGTTCACCACGACGCCGCCGCCGTTCGACGACATCCGGGTTCGGCAGGCGATCGGCGCGGCGGTCGACTGGACCCGGCTCGTGCAGCTCGGGTCGGCCGGGGACCAGATCCCGGCAGACAGCATGGTCCCGCCCGGGATCCAGGGCGGCGGCGCCCGGAGCTGGCTGCCGCCGTACAACCCTGACCGCGCCCGGGCGCTGCTCGCCGCGGCGGGCTACCCGGGCGGCAGCGGGTTTCCCGAGGTTGCCTTCGCGACCGGCGGCCTTCCCTTCGCGGAGGCGATTGCCACGGACCTGCGGCGCGAGCTCGGCGTCACGATCCGACTCGAGGAGCTCGAGGCGCACTTCGACCGGCTCCAGCAGGATCCACCCCCGATGTGGGCGCTCGGCTGGGTGGCCGACTACCCCGGACCGAACGACTTCCTCGGCGTGCTGCTGGGCACCGGCAGCTCGAACAACTACGGGCGCTGGTCGTCCCCGACGTTCGATACGGCAATCGCCGACGCCCTGGCGACCCGCGATCCGGACGAGGCGCTCGCGGCGTACGAGCGGGCGCTCGGGGCCGTGCGCGATGAGGTGCCGACGATCCCGATCGCCTACGGCGACGGTTGGGCGCTGTCGCGGGACGGGCTCCTGGGTGCTGGGCAGAACGGCCTCGGGATCCCGCGCCTCGCGGGACTGGCGTGGAAGTGATGGTCGCGCTGCGCCGCCTCGGTCCGATCGGCCTGCTGGGGCTGCTCATCGTCGCCGCACTTGCACCGGCCGCCGGACCGGTGCTCGCAGCGGACCCCGGCCTTGCGGCACCGACGGCGACCGTCCGCTTCCTGGACCGGATCACGTTCTCCGGGAGGGTGACTCCGACAACCGGCGTGCGCCGGGCGGAGATCATCATCGATGTGCAGGGCTCCGAGCGGTCGTTCGTCGGCGAGGTGGCGACCGTCCCGGGGCCGACGTCCACCACGCTCACCTACGACTTCGCGACGCCGGGCGGCGCGATCCTGCCGAACACCTCCATCGAGGCGCGCTTCCGCCTGACGCTCGACGACGGCTCGATGATCCTGGGCCCACCCTCGACGGTTCGCTACGAGGACACGCGCTATGCCTGGAACGTTCGCTCGGGCGAGCTCGTCACCGTCCGCTGGACGGAGGGCGGCGCCGAGTTCGGCCAGCGCGCGCTCCAGGTCGGCGACGCTGCGATCCGGAAGGTCAGCACCCTGCTGGGCGTCACCGAGACCGATCCGATCGATTTCTACATCTATGCCGACCGCGCTGCGTTCTACGACGTCATCGGGGCCGGCGCCCGCGAGAACGTCGGTGGCCAGGCCCACCCCGAGATCCGGACGCTGTTCGCGAACATCGCGCCCGACGTCATCGACGACCCCTGGGTCGGCGTCGTCATCCCACACGAGCTGACCCACCTCGTCTTCGACACGGCGGTCGCAAACCCATACCACTACCCGCCACGCTGGCTCAACGAGGGGCTCGCCGTCTACCTCTCGAAGAGCTACGACCCGGCCGATCGCGGCGCGGTCCAGGATGCCGTGCGGGGTCGTACGCTCATGCCGCTCCGGGCGCTGACCGGCCAGTTTCCCACGACGGCGGAGCAATTCACCCTCGCCTACTCGGAGAGCGTCTCCGCAGTCGATCTCCTCGTGCGGAAGTACGGGAGCCCGGCGCTGGTGACGCTCGTCCGGTCCTATGCGGGCGGAATGACGGATGACGAGGCGTTCCGGGCCGCCCTCGGGACGGATGTCGCCGGGTTCGAGGCGGCCTGGCTCGAGTCGATCGGCGCGCCGGAGCCGAGCCCGTACGGGCCGCTGGATGCCCCGCCGGGCCCTGTCCCCTCGGACTGGCTCGGGCAGCGCCCGGTCCCAGGCGAGATCCCGAGTCAATCGGCGTCCCCGGGTCCGCGGGCGCGTCCGGAGACTCCGGAATCGTCCGGGGATGGAGATGGAGATGGAACGGGTCTCCTCGCGGCACTCGTCGTCCTCGGCCTGTCCGTTGCGGGCGTCGGGGTCGTGCTCGGGCGACGGAACCGTTCGGCTCGGCTGGCGCCGGCCGAGACCGCGCCCGAGGTGCCGGGTCCCTCGGCACCCGACGAGCCCCCCCGGGCCCGTGACCTCGACGGAGACGGACCCCGGCCATGACCGCCGTGGTGGATCGACTCCGGACCCTGCCCAGCTGGCAGGTGACGCTGACGGGCGCGCTCTTCGTCCTCGGCTTCCTCATCGCGGCGCAACTCGCCGCCGAGGGACCGCGGGTGCGCTACACGAGCCAGGAGCGCGCCCCGCTCATCGAGACGGCGCTCCAGCTGGAGCAGCAGCGGGACACCCTCCAGGCGCGGATCCTCGAGCTCCGCGCCCGGATCGTGGAGCTCGAGGGTCAGGAGCCCGGCTCGGTCGCCCTCGTGAGCGAGCTGAACGCCGCCCTCGAGCAGGCTCGGATCGCCGGCGGCCTCGTCCAGCTCGCCGGACCCGGGATCGTGTTCCGGCTCGAGGATGCCGAGAACCCCGCCGGCGCGAGCGACGCGCTCGTCACGGCCCGTGATCTCCGGACGCTTGTCCAGGAGCTCTGGCTTGCCGGCGCGGAGGCCGTGTCGATCAATGGCGAGCGGGTGACCACGGGGACCGCCGTCCTCGACATCGGCAACGCGATCCTCGCCAACTCGGCATACCTCACACCGCCCTACCAGGTGAACGCGATCGGGCCGCCCGAGCTCTATGACCGCCTGACGAGCTCGGCCTCGTTCGTAGAGTTCGTCCGCGCCCGAATCGAGCCATACGGGCTCCGCCTGTCGTTTGCAGAGCTCGACTCGGTCACCGTCCCGGCCTATGCGGGTGCCATCCGCACCCGGTACGCGCGGCCGGAGCCTTCGGCGAGCCCGCGGCCATGACCAGCTCGCGCCAGCGCTGGGCCATCACACTTGTCGCGGCCGTCCTCGGCCTGCTCGTCGTGGCCCAGCTGCGGGCACAGGGCGCGAACCCGGGCCTCAGCAACCTGTCCGCCCAGGAGCTGACCCTCGTCATCGCCAACGTCAACACTCGGAATGAGCAGCTCCGCGCCGAGGTCGCCGCCCTCGATCGCCAGCTCACCTCCCTGACCGAGGCGCAGAGCCGGGGCGAGAGTGCGCTCGGCCAGCTCCGCTCCGACCTCGCGGCGCTCGAGGCGTGGGCGGGCCTGACCGCCGTGGTGGGCCCCGGTGTCTCGATCCGCATCTCCGGCGAGATCGGCGGGGAGGGAATCGAGGACCTCCTCAACGAGCTTCGGAACGCAGGTGCGGAGGCGATTGCGGTCGAGGGCGTCCGGGTTGTACCTGGGACGGTCGTCTACGGCGCGCCGGGCGAGCTGTCGGTCGAGAACACTCCCCTCCCGGACGGCTTCGAGATCAGGGCGATCGGCAGCCCGCAGATCCTCACCGGTACCCTCACGCGGAGCGGTGGCGTCATCGCCCAGCTCGGGGCGACCTATCCGGATGCGACCATCAGCGTCACGCCGCTCGATTCGGTGTCGATCCCGGCGACCGACCGCGATCTCGTGCCCAGCGATGCTCAGCCGAGCCTCTGATACGCTCGGCTCCATGACCACCCGCCCTGTCCTCGAGCTGCTGCTGGGCGACATCGTGCGGCTCCGACGGACCCATCCATGCGGTGGAGCCACGTGGATGGTGGACCGGCTCGGCGCGGATATCGGGTTGCGCTGCCGGACCTGTGGTCGGCATGTCCTCCTCGAGCGGCGGCTTCTCGAGTCTCGGTTCGCCGGGTTCGTGGAGCGCGGCGATCCGGCGATCACGGCGGCCGCTCGGCCCGGCCCGACTTCCGCCGCGTGACGCTCGAGCCGCCGGTGGCAGCCGGCGCGACGGGCACCGCGGCCGTTCTCCGGAACCGTCCCTTCCTGCTCCTCTGGCTCTCACAGCTGGCCACACAGGTCGGCTCGAACATGGTCCTTTACGGGTTGACGGTCATCGTCCTGGAGTCGACGAACCTGAGCTCCGCCGTCAGCGCGCTCTTCCTGACGTTCCTGGTCCCCGCGGTCCTGCTGTCCGCGGTTGCGGGGGTCTACGTCGACCGCGTGGACCGACGCCTCGTGCTGGTTCTCACGAACGTCCTCCGGGCCGCGGCGATGGTCGCGATCTGGTGGGTCGGGGGCAACGTCGGGCTCATTCTGCTGCTCAACATCGCCGTATCGGTCATCACGGTGTTCTTCGCCCCGGCCGAGGCGGCGATGATCCCGTACCTCGTCCCGCGCCACCAGCTCGTCAGCGCCAACGGCCTGTTCACGCTCACGCTCAACGGCGCCTTCGCCCTCGGGTACGCCCTGCTCGGGCCGCTCGTGGTGAAGGTCTCCGGTGGGCCGGAGCCGGTGCTGCTCGTCGTCGCCTTCCTGTACGGGATGGCGGCCCTCTTCTGCCTTACCCTCCCATCGAGCCCCCCCGCCCGCATCGAAGGCGAGGCGGCCGGCGATGCCGTTCACGAGGCCGGCGAGGCGGTCCAGGGGACGTTCGCGCAGCTCGCGGAGGGGATGGCGTACATTCGGACCAACCGCGCCATCGGCTGGTCGCTCATCTACCTCGGGATCGCCGCCTCGCTCGTCGGCGTCATCGGTGTCCTGGGGCCGGATTTCGCGGCGGACACGCTGGGCCTGGGGGCCGAGGATCTGTTCGTCGTCGTGCTCCCGCTCGGGATCGGGATCGTGATGGGCGTCCTGCTTCTGAACTCGTATGGGCGGTACGTCCCTCGGCGGCGGGCAATCGAGGGCGGCCTGATCGCCCTGGGGGTCCTGCTCGCGGTGATGACGATCGCCGGACCGCTGAGTCGGGCCCTCCAGCGCGTTCAGGCGCCGCTCGTCGACCTGTCAGCGGTGACCTCCCTGATCGCGGTCGTCACTGCCATGGCGTTCGTCGCCGGGATCGCCTACGGGATCGTGGCGATCAGCAGCCAGACGCAGCTGCAGGAGGATCTGCCGGAAGAGGTCCGGGGCCGGGTCTTCGGGGTCCTGAACATGCTCGTCTCGGTGGGGAGCTTCCTGCCCATCATCATCGTCGGTCCGATCTCCGACCTCGTTGGAACGACGACGGTGATTCTGGTCGTTGCGACCGGGATCTTCCTGTCCGGTCTCGTCTCGATCGTCCGGCGGGGACCACTCGCCCCGGCTGAGGAGATGGCGACGGCGGGGATGATGGTGCCCGGCACCGCCGTGGATCCGATCGGGGTCGCAATGCGGACGGACGAGCGCCACCGCTCGACGCCGGACGATCCGGAGGACTTCGGTGAGTGACGGCCTGGGCACGGAGCGGTCGACCCCGGACGATGCCGGGCTCGACGCTGGACTTCGCCCCGCCAGCGAGAGTGCGACACGCGAGCCGACGCCGACGCCGACGGCCTGGCGCGTGGCCGCCCTCGGGACGCTCGCGGGAGGGCTGGCGCTGGGCGCGACCGCGGCCGCGGGCGGTGGAGCGCGCTGGCTCGTCGCCGGCTCGATCGGTGTCGTTGTCGCGGGCCTGACGCCGATCCTGGGTGCCAGCCGGCGACCGCCCATCCCGCCGGACCCCGCGCCGCTGGATCCATCGGCACCCCTGCCCACGATCAGCGTCGTGGTGGCGGGCCGGGACGAGGCGAACGTCCTCCCGCAGCTCGTCGCCGATGTCGCGGCGCAGGACCACCGGGACGTGGACGGACGGCCCCGATTCGAGCTCGTCATCGTCGACGACCGCTCCACGGACGGGACGGCGGACGCCGTTCTGGCGGCCGCCGAGGCCCACGGAATCGCCGAGGTCACGACGGTGATTCGCCGCGACGGCGACCACCTGCCCGACGGCAAGGGTGCGGCGCTCACGGCCGCCCAACCGGACCGCTGTCGGGGCGACGTCGTCCTCGTCCTCGACGCGGACGCGCGGATCGGGGACGGGTTCCTCCGGCGGCTCGCGGCGTACGTTGCCGCGGGCGCCGACGCGGTGACCGCGCGGCGGCGGATCCTGCATGCCGACTCCTCGTGGCTCGCCGGCGCGCAGGCGGACGAGCAGACCCAGGACGGAGAGCTCCAGCGGGGGCGCTGGGCATCGGGCGGCTGTTCAGAATTTCGCGGCAATGGGATCGCCATTCGTCGCTCGCTCCTCGCCTCGGTCGGGGGCTGGCGGGCGTCCGCCCTGACCGAGGACATCGATCTGTCCAGTCGGATCGCGGCGGCGCACGGGATCACGGTCGCCTGGGCCCTGGATCTCGAGGTCTGGGAGGAGCCGGTGCGCACCTGGTCGGGTCTCTGGCGTCAGCGCGTGCGCTGGAGCGAGGGCGCCATCCGCCGCCTGTTCGAGCACGGCCCGGCGGTGCTCGCGAGCTCGCACCTGTCGATCCGGGCGCGGCTCGACTTCGCCGCCTACGGGGCGCAGCTCCTCGCGCCCCCGCTCGTCCTCGGCGCCGTGCTCGGGGCGTTTGCGACTGGCAACGCCGGAGCGGCCGGGGCCCTCGTGGGGACCTACCTGGCCGCCGGCGGGATCCTCGCCTTCGATGGGCTCCGCTGGGACTCGGCGCCGGGCGGCGGCCCGCTGCCGATGGGGGAACGGCTTGGCCGGTCGGCTCGCGCTGCGCTCTTCGGCGCGGTCTGGCTGGCGGCCGTGCCGGGTGCCCTGTGGCGCCTCACGACACGCCGTGGAGCGGTGCGCTACGACAAGATGCCGCACGCTGGCGGCGGGTTCGCCGGCCCGGCCGGCACGGTCGACGCCGGCGCAGCCGGCGAGGCCGGCACCGCCATCGAGTTCGAGTCAGCGGGCCTTGAGCGATCATCCGGTGCGCTCGGGACAACGGGAGCTCCCCGGTGAGCGCGCCGCCTCAGCGCGTCGCAGTGATCTTCACCGGCGGAACGATCTCGATGCGGATGGACTCGATCGCCGGCGGCAACGTGCCGAGCCTGAGCGGCGCTGACATCCTCGCTCGCTCTCCGGGCCTGGACCGCGTGGCGCAGGTGCTCCCGATCGACCTCGGGCGGACCCCGGCGAGTCACTTCACGTTCCCCCAGCTCTTCCAGATCGCCGACGCGATCCGAACCGCGCAGGACGACCCGACGATCGACGGCGTCGTCGTGGTCCAGGGGACGGACGTGATCGAGGAGACGGCGCTCTTCTGGGATCTCCTGCTCGATTCCGGGAAGCCCGTCGTGGTGACCGGCGCCATGCGCTCGGCATCGGAACCGAATGACGACGGCCCGGCAAACCTCCGCGACGCAGTCCGCTGCGCCGCCGAGCCCGGCCTTCGGGACGAGGGCGTGGTGGTGGTCCTCGCCGGGTCGATCGACCCCGCGGACGACGTCACCAAGACCCACGCCAGCGCCCTCGACGCGCTCCGGAGTCTCAACGACGGGCCACTCGGGAGCGTGGGATCGGACGGCGTCAGGATCGCTCGGCGACGGGGCTGGCGCCGGCACGTCGCCACGACGGTGGCCGCGGAGCGGGTCCGCCTGCTGGTCGCGCATGTCGCGATGGATGGCTCGCTCGTGGATGCGGCGGTGGCGGCCGGCATGGACGGGCTCGTCGTCGAGGCGACCGGCGCCGGCAATACGTCGGCGCACCTCCTGGAGGCGGCCGTCCGGGCGATGGCAATGGGGATTCCAGTTGTCCTCACCACCCGTTGTCCCGCCGGGGCGGCGGGCACGGGCTATGCCTTTTCCGGCGGCGGGGCGACCTGGGTCCGGGCCGGCGCGATGCTCGCCGGAACGCTCACGGGACCGAAGGCCAGGATCGCCCTCGCGCTCGGCCTTGGGGCGGGGCTGAGCCGAGTGGAGCTGGCCGCGCTCCTCGCCGGCCGCGACGGGGTCGTCTGAGACCATGCCGCTCGACGTCCTCGTCACGGGCCGGATCGCAACCTTCGCGGGAGACCACGGGTTCGGATGGGTGGAGGCGGTCGGGATCCGTGGCGCCCGCGTCGCGTTCGCCGGGAGCGCCGTGGACCTGGAGACCCGGGCGGATCCGCATACGCTCCGGATCGAACTGGAGCCGGGCGAGATCGCGATCCCGGGGCTCACCGACGCGCACCTCCATCTCGTGGAGGCCTCGCTCGCGGCGGACCAGGTCGACCTCAGCGCGGCGGCGACGCTCGACGACGGCCTCGCCATGCTGGCGACTACCCATGCCGCTCTGCCCGCCGACGCCTGGCTCCTGGGTGCGGGCTGGGACCAGCGACGCTGGGGCTGCTGGCCGACGGCCGCCGACATCGACCGTGTCGCGCCCGGCCGGCCGGCCGCGCTCTGGTCGTTCGATCACCACGCGGTGTGGACGAGCAGCGCGGCGCTCGGGCGAGCCGGGCTGAGTCCCGGGACTCCGGATCCGGACGGCGGGATCATCCGGCGCCTCCCCGACGGCGCCCCGGAAGGGGTCCTTCTCGAGAACGCGTGTCCGCTCGTGACGACGGCGATCCCTGCCCCGGCGCCGTCGGAGCTGCGCCGGCTGGTCGGGACGATGGGGCGGCGGCTGCTCGCCCTCGGCGTCGTGGGCGTCCACGACCCCGGCACCGTGTCGGCCGATCCCGAACTGGCGGTCTTCGATCTGTACGCGGCGATGGCGGACGCGGGCGAGCTACCCGTCCGGGTGCATGCCAGCCTCCGATCCGAAAGCCTGGAGGTTGCCGCGGCACGTGGGCTTCGGAGCGGAGCTGCTCTCGGGCATGAGCCCGCGGGCCGGGCGAAGGCCGGCTGGCTCAAGCTCTTCGCGGACGGCACCCTCGCGTCCGGGACTGCGGCGCTCCTCGAACCGCGGGCAGACGCCACCGATCACGGTGTCTGGCAGATGCCGCCGGCGTTGCTCCGCGACCGCGTGGCGCAGGCGGCCGAGGTCGGCATCGCGAGCCAGATCCACGCCATCGGGGATGCCGCGGCTCGTGCCGCCCTCGACGCCCTGGAGCCCGTCGCGCGTCGGGTGCCGCTCATGCCGCGCCTCGAGCACGTCCAGCTGCTCCATCCCGACGACCTCGGCCGGTTCGCCTTGAACGGGATCGCCGCGTCGGTTCAGCCCGTCCACCTCCGTGAGGACGCCGTGACCGCCCGGCGGGACTGGGGCGAGCGGGCCGAGGCCCATGGCTACCCGTGGCGGAGCCTGCTCGAGTCGGGCGCGGTGCTCGCGTTCGGGACCGACGCCCCGGTCGAGCCGATCGACCCCTGGCCGGGAATCGCCATGGCGGTCGTGCGCCGGGCCCCGGAGTGGGGGAGCGAGGTGGCCGCCTTCGGTCCAGAGGAGACGCTGTCGTTGGAGCAGGCGCTCCGGGCCGCGACCGTGGGGCCCGCGGTGACGGCGCGGGAGCCCGATTGTGGCCGCCTGGTTCCGGGCGCCCTCGCCGATCTCGTGGTCCTCCCGGCCTCGCCACGCGAGGTCGCGGAGGACGCGGCGACCGGCTTCGCCCAGGTCCGGCCACGGCTCGTCATGGTCGACGGGGAGATCGCCTTCGAGGACTGAGCCTGAGCCTGAGGC
>PNKK01000015.1 GCA_013822395.1 Anaerolinea sp.
CCCGGGCGGCCTGCACGGTGATCCGAACGTATTGATATTGCGATATAAACATCTATCGTGTTATCTTCAAACACCATGAACATCCGGAAACGACGCGCGCTCACGCTTGAGCTCCTCGAGACCCAGGGCGAGGTCTCGGTGGCCGACCTGAGCCGCCGCGCCGGTGTCTCCGAGATGACCGTCCGCCGCGATCTCAAGGCGCTCGAGGGGCGCGGGGCGCTCATTCGCCTGCATGGCCGCGCCGTCGCTCCCGTCTCGCGGAGCTATGAGCCGCCGTTCGACGTCCGCGTCGAGAGTGCCTCGTTCGCGAAGC
This sequence comes from Anaerolinea sp., assembly GCA_013822395.1. Classification (GTDB taxonomy): domain Bacteria; phylum Chloroflexota; class Limnocylindria; order Limnocylindrales; family CSP1-4; genus UBA5189. The sequence continues at coordinate 314 of PNKK01000015.1, forward strand.
AGCAGATCGGTGCCGCGTGCGCGGACATGATCGTCGAGGGCGAGACCGTCGTCCTCGACGTGGGCACCACGACCCTGGAGGTTGCCCGGGCGCTCAAGGGACGCCGCAACATCACAGTCCTCACCCCCAGCCTGCCCATCGCCAACGTCCTCGCCGAAGAACCCGGCATCCGCCTCATGTTGACGGGCGGCGTTCTTCGGCCGGGCGAGCGCTCGTTGGTCGGCGACCTCGCGGCCGGGAGCTTCCGCGAGTTTCGCTTCGATACGGTCGTCCTCGGCGTGGGGGGCATCGACATCGAAGACGGGCTCACCGAATACAACCTGGATGATGCCCGCGTGAAGCGGGCGGCGATCGAGATCGCGCGCCGCATCATCGTCGCCGCCGACGCGACGAAGCTCGGCCGTGTCGCCTTCGCGCGGATCTGTCCGATCGACCGGGTGGACATCCTCGTTACCGACGAGGGCGCGCCTGCCGATGCGGTCGCGTCTCTCACGGACGCCGGAGTGGAGGTAAGACTGGCCTGATGGGACGCTTTCGTGATCTCTTCCCGACTGGCAAGCCGATCATCGCGATGGCCCACGTTCCGCCGCTGCCCGGGACGCCGCTCTACGACCCGCAGCGCGGGATCGACGGCCTCGTCGAGAGCGTCCGCCGCGACCTGCGGATCTACCTGGACGCGGGGGTGGATGCGGTCATCTTCTGCAACGAAGGCGATCGGCCGTACACCCTGGAGGCGGGGTATGACGGGGTCGGCGTGATGACTAGGATCGTCACCGAGCTGCGGCCCACCGACCGACCGTTCGGCGTGGACTACCTGTGGGATGCGCGCGCCGCCCTGGCGATCGGCGTGTCCACCGGCGCGAGCTTCATGCGCGAAGTCGCGACCGGGGTCTACGAATCCGACATGGGGCTCTGGAATACGGACGTAGCCGGGCTTCTTCGCGAGCGCCGTCGACTCGATTCCGGCATCGCGGTCCTGATGAACGTCACCCCGGAATTCGCCTCACCGATCGGTCGTCGGGGGGTCGGAGCGGCAGCGCGATCCGCCGCGGTCTCGAGCCTCGCCGACGCGATCCTCATCTCCGGTCCGATGGCCGGCGCGGAGCCGGACATCGCCGCCTTGCGGGAGGCCCGCGAGGCCGTGGATGACGACATTCCCGTCCTCGTCAACACGGGCGCGAAGTCGACGAACATCGGTGCGTTCCTGGAGGTTGCCGACGGTTGCATCGTGGGAAGCGACCTCAAGGTGGACGGCGACACCTGGAACCCGGTCGACCCTGTGCGCGTGCGGCGCTTCATCGAGGCGGCGCGCGCGTGACCTTCCTGCTGGGCATCGATATCGGGACGACCGCGACGAAGGGGGTCGTCCTGGACTCCGCCCGCGGGCTCGTCGCCGAGGCCGAGCGCCCCGCCGTCCTCCATGCCGATCGGCCCGGATGGGCCGAAGAGGAGGTGGGTGAGTGGTGGACCAACGTGGTGTCACTCTCCCGAGAGCTTGCGGATGGGCGTGAGATCGCGGCGATCGGCGTGAGCGGGATGGTCCCCACGGTCATCCTTCATGACGCCGATGGCCGCCCGGTCCGGCGTTCCATCCAGCAGAACGACGCACGCGCCGGCGTCGAGATCGAGGAGCTCCGCGGTCGTCTTGCGGGTGCGCGGATCCTGGAGCGGACCGGATCCTCGATCACCCAGCAGTCCGTGGCGCCAACGCTCATGTGGTTGCAGAGCCACGAGCCGGAGGCCTGGGCACGGACGCAGACGGTCGCCGGCTCGTACGACACGATCGTCCGGATGCTCACCGGCGAGCGATCCATCGAGGCCAACTGGGCGCTCGAAAGTGGGCTGTTCGACCTCGAGACGCACGACTGGGCACCCGACGTCCTCGACGCTGCCGGCCTCGATATCGAGCTCCTTCCGCCCATTCGCCGCCCGGAGGAGGTCGTCGGTGTCCTGACCGAGGCGGCGGCCGCGGAGACGGGCCTGCGGGCCGGAACGCCGGTGGTAGCGGGGAGTGCCGACCATGTCGGTTCGGCGTTCGCCGCCGGGCTGGTGCGAGAGGGCGACCTCCTCGTGAAGCTGGGCGGCGCGGGGGACATCCTGTTGACGACTGCGGAGCCGATCATCGATGGGCGACTCTACCTCGACCACCATCTGGTTCCCGGGCTGTACCTGCCGAACGGCTGCATGGCCACGTCGGGGAGCTTCATCCGCTGGTTCCAGGCGACGCTTGCCGGTGGAGCGTCGCTGGATCGGCTCGATGAGGAAGCCGCTGCGGTGGCGCCGGGCGCCGGTGGCGTGGTCGCCCTTCCTTACATGCTGGGCGAGAAGACGCCGATCCACGATCCCGACGCTCGCGGCGCCTTCATCGGGCTGACCCTGGCCACTGAGCGAGGCCATCTCTTCCGGGCGGTGCTCGAAGGGATCGCGTTCGGCTTCCGTCACCATCTCGACGTGTTCGCCGAGCTCGGCCAGACGCCCCATCGCGTGCGTGTCACCAACGGCGGCGCGCGCTCCCGCCTTTGGAAGCAGATCACGGCGGACGTCATCGGGCTCCCGCTCGAGACCCTTCGATCCCATCCAGGTTCTGCGTTGGCGGCGGCATTCGTCGCCGGCCTCGGCGTTGGGGTACTCACCAGCTGGGGCGAGATCGAGCGATTCGTCGAGGTCGGCGAGACGATCGAACCCCGCGAGCACGACGGCTACGAGCGACCGTACCGGACGTTCCGAGCGCTCTACCCGGCCTTGAAGGAGGTGATCCATTGAAACCGAATGCAATGGATCACCCGCGGGGCGGGATCGTCCTCGTGACCGGCGGTGGTGCCGGGATCGGTGAGGCGATCTGCCGAACGCTGGCAGACCGGGGCTGGCGGGTTGCGGTGACCGACATCGATCTGGCGGCGGCGGAACGTGTGGCCGGGGCGATCGGTGGTGTCGGCCTGCAACTCGACGTCACCGATCGTGATTCGATCGCTGCAGCTGCCGACGCCGCCGAAGGCGCACTCGGGCCGATCGATGCCTGGGTCTCCAACGCGGGCGTCTCCACGATGGCCCGGTTCATCGAGATCACCGAAACCGATTGGGACCGGAACGTCGATGTCAACGCGAAAGGTTCGTTCCTGGGCGGCCAGGAGGCCGCCCGGCGCTTCATCGCCCGGGGCGCTCCCGGGGTCATCGTCAACATGGCGTCGATGGCGGGCAAGCGAGGGGCGGCGCCCTTTCTCGCCCACTACGTCGCCTCGAAGTTCGCGGTCGTCGGCCTGACCCAGGCCATGGCTGCCGAGCTCGCACCCCACGGGATCCGCGTCAACTGTGTCTGTCCGGGCTATGTGGCCACGGGAATGCAGGCTCGCGAGCTCCAGTGGGAGGCGAGCCTTCGCGACTCGACCGTGGAAGCGGTTCGCGAGCTGTATCTCGCGGACACGCCACTCCGACGGATCGAGACGCCGGAGGATGTCGCAGGCGTCGTCGCGTTCCTGGTCAGTCCGGACGCGGCGTTCATCACAGGGGAGTCGATCGCCGTCAACGGCGGCGCCTTCATGGACTAGGAGGAGAGATGAGAACGCCAACGTTCGGAGCCATGGCCGTTGTGGTGGCCCTGGTCACCACGGCCTGTTCCAGTGGAGCGGGTTCGCCGTCCCCCACGCAGGCGCCCGTCACCCCGGCCCCCGGCCAGAGTGCGGATGCGAGCGCGCCACCAGCGACGATCTCCGGTGACATCAAGGTCATCATGGAGCAGGTACCCGACACAGACGTCGTGGCCGCCATGCTCGCGGATTTCAACAAGGCCTACCCGGACGTGAAGGTCACGATCGACGGGATGACCTACGACCAGATGCGCGATCGGATCGTCTCGTCGTTCCTGACACCGCAGCCGACCTACGACATGATCATCGTCGACAACCCGTGGATGTACGACTTCGCCAGCGGCGGATTCCTCGAGCCGCTCGACGAGCGGATCGCCGCGACTGAGGGATACGCCTACGACGACTACGCGGCACCCCTCCGCGACATCGCCACCGTGGATGGAAAGATCTATGGGGTCCCCTTCTACAACTACGGACTGGGCCTGATCTACCGAAAGGACCTGTACCAAGCTGCGGGACTGCTTCCGCCGACCGCGCTCGACGACCTCGTTGCGGTGGCGACCAAGCTCAATACAGGCGGCCGCACCGGCTTGGCGATGCAGCCACAGAAGGGCTACAAGATCTTCGAGGAGTGGGGCAACTACCTGTTCGCCGCCGGCGGTTCCATCCAGGACGCCGATAACAAGGTGGCGCTGGACTCGCCCGAGGCGCGGCGCGCCCTGCAGACGTACATCGACCTGTACAAGAGCGTTGCCCCGGCCAATTCCCTGAACTGGGCGTTCGACGAGGCCCTGCGGGCCGTCGGCAGCGACCAAGCCGCCCAGATGATCTCGTACAACTGGATGCTTCCCACCCTCAACAAGCCGGGCGGTCCCGGCGGTGACCTGGCCGGGCAGTTCGCGCTGGCACCGGTACCGGGCGGGAAGGCGATCCTCGGCGCGTGGTATTGGTCGATCCCGTCGAATTCGACCCAGAAGGATGCCGCCTGGGCATTCATCAGCTGGCTGACCTCGAAGGAGCAGGATACCCAGCGGGTCATCGCGGGTGGCGCACCCGTCCGCGAGTCGGTCATGACCGATCCGAATGTCTGGGCAAAGGGATTCGGCCAAGACTACTACGAGACGGCGGCCAAGATCCTTGCGAATTCCGCGCCGCTCGCCGACGGCCCGAACGCCGAGGAGTCGATCAACGTGGTGGGCGATGCGCTCAACGCGGCGGTCGCCGGCCAGCTCTCGGTGGACGAAGCCATCAAGCAGGCGGCAACGAACATGCAGGCCGTGCTCGACGGCCAGTAGGCCCGGTGATCGGGGGAAGGGGGGACCCGACCGCGGGGGTCCCCCCCCCGCCTTCCTGGAGCAACCGCCATCCGTGCCACGACCATGACCCGGGTCACGCTCCGTCGGGCGAGTCCCGCCGACGCCAGCCACGTGGTGCGTCGGTGATCCGTCTTGTACCGCGGCTCGGGATCCGGCACGTCTTCCTGGCGCCGCTCCTCATCGTGCTCGGCGGGATCGTGGCCTACCCGCTGCTCTACAGCCTCTGGCTGTCCTTCACGAATTTCAACATCATCAAGCAGGACCAGACCCGTCTCGTCGGGCTGGACCAGTACCTGGGCCTCGCCGCCAACGAGACCTACGTGGCGGGGCTGGTCAACACGCTCGTTTTCGTCGGGCTCGCCGTGGCGATCGAACTCGTGCTGGGGCTGGCCCTTGCCCTCGCACTCCAGCGGGTCCTGCCGGGCCGAGGCCGGAACGCCCTCCGGTCGTTCCTCCTTACGCCGATGTTCGTGACCCCGATCGCCGTCGGGCTCATGTTCCGGTTCCTGCTCAACCAGCAGCTCGGGCTCATTCCCGCGATCCTCGAGCCACTCGGCGTCCGGATCGACTTCTTCGGCACGCAGCTGGCCCTGTTCTCGATCATCGCCATCGACGTCTGGCAATGGACGCCGTTCATGCTTCTGCTCCTCCTCGCCGGGCTCGAGAGCCTGCCGCCACAGCCGTTCGAGGCCGCGAAGGTGGACGGCGCCGGGACGTGGTTCACCTTCCGGAACGTGACGCTTCCGCTGCTGCGACCGGTCATCGCGGTCGCCGCCCTCATCCGCGGGCTCGATGCCTTCAAGGTTTTCGAGTACGTGTTCGCGATCACGCGCGGCGGCCCGGGCTCGGCCACGGAGACGCTTCAATACCAGGTCTACCGAACCGGGTTCTCCTTCTTCCGGCTGGGCGAGGCCGCGGCCATGGCGTTCGTCCTGGTGGTGATCGTCCTCCTGCTCATCGTGCCCCTCTACCGTCGGGTGGGCGACCGATGAGGAAGATCGCGGCGCTGTTCGTGGGTGCCTGGGTCGTCGTGGTCGCGTTCCCCTATCTGTGGGTCCTGGCGGCGTCGTTCAAGACCCAGAAAGAGCTGATCGATCCGCGCTCGTTCCTCTTCGTGCCGACCCTGGACAACTGGCGCGAGGTGGTCGCGTCGGGGATCGGCGACAGTGTCGTATCGAGCGTCATCGTGGGCGTGGCCACGGTCACCATCAGCGCGCTGGTCGCCGTGCCGGGGGCCTACGCGATCGCCCGCTGGCGTGCCGGCGGCGAGGTGGCCCGGTTCGGCATCCTCCTCTCCGAGGTCCTTCCGCCGGCCGTTCTCGTGGTGCCCCTGTTCCTCTTCGCCCTCAACCTGGGACTCCGCGACACGCTGGCCGCGGTCATCGCGTCGCACCTCACGTTCGTGCTGCCTGTGATGACATGGTTCATGGTCGGCTTCTTCGATGGCGTCCCACGCGAGCTCGAGGAACAGGCGCTCGTGGACGGTCATGGGCGGATCGGCGCCTTCGTCAAGGTCGTCCTGCCGCAGGTCCTTCCGGGGATCGGTGCGGCTGTGATCTTCGGCTTCGTCCTGTCGTGGAACGACCTCTTCTATGCGCTCATCCTTGCCGGGGGCAATGAGCGGACGCTGCCGGTCGCAATCGCCAGCTACAACACCTTCCGCGGGGTGGAGTTGGGACAGATGGCGGTCGCCATCCTGATCTCGGTCGTCCCGGTCCTCATCGCGAGCTTCGTGGTCCAGAAGCGCCTCATCCGGGGCATCTCCAGGGGAGGGCTGAAAGTCTGATGGCAAGCGTGCGTCTCGAGGCGCTGGCGAAGTGGTACGGCGATGTGGAGGCGGTCAAGGCGATCGACCTGGTGGTCCCCGACGGCCAGTTCACCGTTCTCGTCGGGCCATCGGGCTGCGGGAAGACGAGCACGCTTCGGATGATCGCCGGGCTGGAGGAGGCCAGCGGCGGCCGCATCTTCATCGACGACCGCGACGTGACGAAGCTGCCCCCGAAGGATCGCGACACGGCCATGGTCTTCCAGAACTACGCCCTCTACCCGCACATGCGCGTGCGTGACAACATCGCCTTCGGGCTTCGGGCCCGCCGTGTCCCCGACGACGAGGTTCGCCGGCGGGTGGTCTGGGCCGCCGATCTCCTCGATCTTGGAGGCCTCCTGGACCGCAAGCCCGGCGCCCTTTCGGGCGGACAGCAGCAGCGCGTGGCGATCGGCCGGGCGATCGTCCGCGAGCCCGCCGTGTTCCTCTTCGACGAGCCGCTCTCCAATCTCGACGCGAAGCTCCGGGTGGAGATGCGGACCGAACTGCTCCGGATCCAGCGCCAACTCAAGGCGACGGTCGTCTACGTCACGCACGACCAGGAGGAGGCGATGTCGCTCTCGGACGTCATGGTGGTGATGCGAGAGGGACGGATCGCACAGCAGGGACCGCCCGCCGAGGTCTACGCTCGACCCGACAGCGAATTCGTGGGTGCCTTCATCGGAAGCCCAGCCATGAACCTGCTCGACGGGACCGTCGCCGACGGCCGACTCGTTGCCGGGGTGATCATCGCCGACGTCGCGCCATCGGATCGCGGTGTCGTTCGCGTCGGTATCCGCCCCGAGGAGATCGTCCTCGCCTCCTCGATCGAAGCCGACGAGCCTGCCGTCACCTTCGACGCCACGGTCGAGCTCATCGAGGCGCTCGGGCCACGTGTCGTCCTCAGCCTCGTGCCGCCCCATGGTTCGCCGATGACCGCGGTCATCGAGGCGCGCTCCGCGGCGGCGCTGCGCGAGGGCGCCACCGCTCGCATGGCGGTCCGCCACGACGCCCTCCACGTGTTCCCGGCGCGCCACCAGGACTGATCGCCACCCGTGGAGCAACAGTCGCTGGACACGGTCGTCGGATTCCGGCCCGTCGCGGTGATCTTCGACATGGACGGAGTTCTCGCCGATACGGAACCGCGCAACGAGCAGGCGCTCACGACCGTGCTCGCCCGACGCGGCGCCCGGATGACCGAGGACGAGTACCGGGGCCTCGTCGGGCAGTCGAACGAGACGAGTTGGGCCTGGATGATCCGGCGCTTCGGGCTCACCGATGCGCCCGCCGATCTGCAGGACGAGTACGTGCGCGAGGTGCTGCCGTTGCTGTCGACGGTGCCTCCGTCGCCGGGCATCGGCGCGCTCGTGGGCGAGCTGCGCGCTTCGGGCATCCGCCTAGCCGTGGCCTCGTCCTCGCCACGCCCAGCCGTCGAGACCGTCCTGGAGGCGCTGGGTCTGGCAAGCGCATTCGACGTCGTCGTCTCCGGCGAGGAAGTTGCGGCGGGCAAGCCGGCTCCGGATATCTTCCGTCTGGCGGCCAAACGGCTGGATGTGGCGCCCAGTCGGTGTCTCGTCATCGAAGACTCGCCTCACGGCCTCGAAGCTGCGCGGAGAGCGGGGATGCACACGATCGCGCTCCGAACCCGCTACACGTCCGGTCAGGCGCTTCGGGCGGACGTCGTCGTCGATTCGCTCGAGGAGCTCGGGGCACCGGAGTAGCCGTGTGCCGAGGACTCGTCCTCGTTGCAGCGGCGATCATCCTCGTGCTGCTCGTGATCGCCCAGTCGAGTCCGGGGCGCGATGCTGGAACGGCGGGCGCATCGCTGGCGTCGGCGACAGTCTTCACTCCGTCCCCGTCACCCCGCCCGCCGACGGGTGGTCCGGCGTCGCCGGCCGGTCCGACAGCCTCCACAGCGGCTGTCACCACGCAACCGGCGTCGTCTGGGGATACGACGGCCGCCAGCCCGCTGGCCGTGCTCTTGGGAGAGCTTCGGGTTGCCGACGAGCAGCGGACCGGCCGCCCTCGGCGACCGCTCGCTGCCCGTTCGTCGGGTCCTGGATCGCCGTCAAGGTGCGCTGGGCCCTCGCGATCGACCCGCGGGAGCAAGTGGCGCTTCGGACGCTCGTCGCCGACTGCCCGGCCATGACGATGCCCGACGCTCCGGCGCCGTCGCCGGATCTCACGCCGACCGTGACGACGACCTCGACGGGGTCGACGAGGACATCGAGCTGCGACCCGGCCTATCCCACGTCTGCATTCCGTCGCCTCCGCCTCGCGAGGCGCGGCGTCATCGCCTGACGACCCGGCAGTGCCGGCCAACCTTGGGTCCGAGGTCGGTGCGTGGCTCTGGGGGTTCGAACACGGGCCGATCGGCGGCGGTACCCGCTCAGTCCGGGATGCTGGTCCAGGGCTGAATGAAGGAAGGCAGCGGCAACCAGCGCTGCGCCCAGGCGAAGCGGATCGGCGCCCATCGCCGGAGGAAGCGCGGACCGAAGGCGGGGTCGAACCACAGCGCGCAGGTCCCTGCGTTGTCCTCGAGCGGGTCCGTGCTGCTCGAGATCCCGTCGGGTCGTTTCGGGCTCGACTCAGGCTGCACGACCCAGCGATCGCCCTGGCGGCGCCAGCCCGTCGCCTGGAGGTAGTCCTGACCCATCGCCGTGCGATCCCAGCCTTCAACGAGCTCCGTCCCGACCTCGTCACGAGTCACGCGATCCTGGTGGGCGTGGCAGACCTCGTGCGCGAGGACCGCCGTCTCGCGGTCCTCGACCCCGGCCACATAGACGATCGTGCGCAGACCGGGGAAGTACATTCCATCGAACCCCCGCATGTAGGCCGGCGCCTCCGCGGCGCCTGGGTACCGGACGAGGCACAGCCCGTCGGGGGTGGTCAGCACGGCCAGGATGTCGGCGATCTCCGACGGCCAGACCGAACAGGTTGGCGGTAGGAGCGGGCCGGGATCGACGGTCGGGCTCGCGGAGGGAGGCGGGTCGGTGCTGCGCCCCGTCTGCTCCATGAGCTGGAAGCCGCCGCAGCGCGCCAGTCGGCCGGAGCCGACGGTGATCGCGATCTTGCGCGGGATCGCCCTGATCCTGGCCATCTGGCTGACAGACAGGGTGATGGACTTCGCGATCGTGCCCGCTTCGCTGGTCCGCATCGCCGGGAGGCGGACGACCGGGCTGTCGCTCAGGTTCCTGCAGGTGTCACCGCGACTCGACCAGCTCGAACCCGGCGCGATGATCGGACCCTTGAAGAGCGTCACGCTGTAGACCGTGTTGCGGACGAGGTTCTCAAGCTCCAACGTGAGTGCGCCGCCGCCGGTCCAGAAGAGATCGATGGAGGCAAGGCCGTTCGACCCGGCGTTCTGCGTGGGCCAGCCGTTGCCAACCGGAGCCCGCCAGATGCGCCCGGTCGGCAGTGCATTCGTCCCGCGGGCGTCGACGAGCGTGCCGAGCAGCGCCACGAGGAGAGAGGCTGCAACGGCCCCGGCGATCCTGTTGATCGACTGTCCTCCGGTGGTGCCGCCGAGGGCGAGGTGGGGTGAGTCCAGGACAGGGTACCCGAGGAGGGGACCCGCCCCGTCGCGCCCACTCCTCATCTCACGGGATCCCGGCTACGGCTGCCTCACCGAGACCCTGTGCTACATTTCCTGCCCGCGGGCGGTTAGCTCAGTTGGTTAGAGCACATGCTTGACATGCATGAGGCCACTGGTTCGAGTCCAGTACCGCCCACCAGCCCGGCCGCGCCGGATCATAGCGAACGCGATGAGCGGGCCATCCCGCGCAGGCATCGATCCCCCAGAGAGCCGGGCCACGGCTGGAAGCCCGGCGATCGACCGGCGCCGGCACCACCCGCGAGTGACCGGAGAACCGGCCCGGGTCCGCCCGTTAGCGCGGCACGAGCGTGCGACTCGAGCGCCCGGCGCCGAGATCGCAAAGGCGGGTGGAACCGCGGGAGGACTTCGACCTCTCGTCCTGTCGGACGGGAGGTCGTTCGATTCGCAGGGAGGCACGGCAGGCGATGGCAGACCAGGCACAGCACGAGGAGGAGATCCTCGAGGCGCCCGCGCGCGGCTCGGCCGAGGAGCTCCTGGACGCCGGCGCCCACGACCCGATCGACGCGATGCGCCACTCGGCGGCCCATGTCATGGCGGAGGCCGTGCTCGACCTCTTCCCGGGTGCGAAGCTCGGCATCGGCCCGGCGATCGCCGATGGCTTCTACTACGACTTCGAGCTGCCGCGTCCGCTGACCCCCGATGACCTCGAATCGATCGAGGAGCGGATGCGCCAGAGCGTGGCCGCCGACCACCGGTTCGTCCGGCGCGAGATCCCGCTGGACGACGCGCGGGTCGTGGCGGAGGGCCAGGCGCAGACCTACAAGGTCGAGATCCTGGCCGACCTCGCGGAGCGCGCTGCCGCTGCCGGCGAGACGCCGCCGGTCACGTCGTTCTACGAGCACGGCCCCTTCAGTGACCTGTGCAAGGGCCCCCACGTGGAGAGCACCGGGAGGATCGGCCCGTTCAAGCTCCTGTCCGTCGCCGGCGCGTACTGGCGCGGCGACGAGAAGCGGCCAATGCTCCAGCGGATCTACGGCACGGTCTGGGCCACCCGGGAGGAGCTGGACCGCTATCTCTGGCGGCGAGCCGAGGCGAAGAAACGCGACCATCGGCGCCTGGGCGTCCAGCTCGACCTGTTCAGCTTCCACGACATCAGCCCCGGCTCGGCCTTCTGGCATCCCAGGGGCCAGCGCATCTGGCGCACGCTTGAGTCCGCGATGCGTGAGCTCCAGGAACGCCGCGGGTACGAGGAGATCAGCACCCCGATCCTCGTGCACAAGAAGCTGTGGCAGCAGTCGGGCCACTGGGACCTGTACGGCGACAACATGTTCCGGCTGGAGTCCGAGGGCCAGGAATACAGCCTGAAGCCCATGAACTGTCCGGAGAGCGCGGTCGTCTACCGGTCCCGTCTCCGGTCCTACCGGGACCTGCCGCTTCGCTATAACGAGTACGGGCGGCTCCACCGCAACGAACGTTCGGGGACCCTGTCCGGACTCACCCGCGTTCGTCAGTTCATCCAGGACGACGCGCATCTCTTCGTTCGGCCAGACCAGCTGGCGGCGGAGATCGAGGCGCTCCTCGGCGAGGTCAGCGAGGCGTACTCCTGGTTCGGCCTTGAGCCGCGATTCGCCTTCGCCACGAAACCCGACAAGGCGCTCGGGGATCCGATGCTCTGGGAGCGGGCCGAGGGCCTCATCCGGGACGCGCTCGACCGCACCGGCGTGAACTACGTCGTGAAGTCGAAGGACGGTACGTTCTACGCTCCCAAGATCGACATCTACATCGATGACGCTCTCGGGCGCGAGTGGCAGATGGCGACGATCCAGGTGGACCTCGTGATGCTGCCCGAGCGATTCGACCTGACTTACATCGATGAGCACGGGGCGGAGCAGCGCCCGATCGCGATCCACCGCGCGATCTACGGGTCGCTCGAGCGGTTCATCGGCATCCTCGTCGAGCACTTCGCGGGCGCCTTCCCGCTCTGGGTGGCGCCGGTCCAGGCGGTCGTGATCCCGATCGCGGACCGCCACCTCGAGGCAGCAGGAGCACTGGCCGCGGTCCTGCGCTCTCGGGGTCTCCGGGTGGAGGTCGACGACTCCGACGGGCGGATGCAGAACAAGATCCGCGTCGCCCAGGAGCAGAAGGTCCCGTACATGATCGTGCTCGGTGACCGCGAGATCGAGGCGCGGACGGCGTCGCCGAGGACCCGGGCGGGAGAGCAGCAGCCCCCGGAGGGCTGGGACGACCTGGCCGCCCGCCTCGCCGCCGAGACGAGCGCTCGCCGACCCGACTGAGAGCGAGCGGACGCCGACCCGACCCAGGGTCCCCCGCACGGGCGCACCGTCGTTGCCTCCCCAGAAAGGGCCGTGGTATAGTCCCGCGGCGGCCGGAGGGCTCAGCCCTGCCGTGTCCGTGAGTTCAAGGTACCGAACGCCGGAGGATCAACCATCAGCCGAGACCTGCGCGTCAACCAGATGATCCGGATCCCACAGGTTCGGGTGATCGATGAAGAGGGCAACCAGCTGGGCGTCATGCCGACGCCGAGGGCTCTCGAGATTGCGCAGGAACGGGGCCTCGACCTCGTCGAGGTCGCGCCGATGGCCTCCCCGCCGGTCACTCGCTTTCTCGACTTCGGGCAGTACAAGTACGAGCTGACCAAGCGCGAGAAGGAAGCGAAACGACGGCAGCGCTCGGTGACGTTCAAGGAGGTTCGCCTCTCGCCGAAGATTGGAATCGGCGACTTCGAGACGAAAGTGCATCGGGCGATCGAATTTCTCGAGGAGGGCGATCGGATCAAGGTGACGGTCCGGTTCAGGGGTCGGGAGCTGACCCACCCGGAGCTGGGTCGGAACCTGCTGGCGAAGTTCACAGAGCAAGTCAAGGATCACGGCGTCGCGGAACGGACGCCTGTTCTGGAAGGCAAGTCGATGTTCATCACAATGGCGTCGACCCACAAGCCGAAGGGACAGGACGCTCCGGCGAAGCCCGGGAGACCCGCCGACGGCGAGGCGTCCGGGCATGGGCCTTCGGAGGGCGACGCTCCGGGGATCCAGCCGCCTGCGGCAACCAGTCCGGCCCTCCAGCCGGCAGCAAGGTCGGCCTCGAAGCCGGTAGCAATCCCGGCTCCCGAGCCGGCAACCACGGGAGAGTGACGGCACCGTGCCGAAGATGAAGAGTCATAAGGCCGCCCAGAAGCGCATCGGCACGACCGGCAGCGGCAAGGTCATCCGCGTGAACGCGTGGCGGGGCCATCATCTCGAGATCAAGTCATCCCGGCGAACCCGTCGTTACGCGGGCAAGTCCGTGATGAGCGCCGAGCATGCGAAGCAGGTCAGGCGCCTGCTTCCGTACCTCTAGGAGCACCCCCACCCCATGGCACGAGTCAAGCGGGGCGTCACCGCCCACAAGCGGCACAAGCGCCTCCTGGATGCGGCCGAGGGCCGCAAGGGCACGCGCTCGCGCCTGGTCAAGCCAGCCCGCGAGGCGCTCCTCCACGCGCTCGCGTATGCGACCCGGGACCGAAAGCAGCGAAAGCGCGATTTCCGCGGGCTCTGGATCATCCGGATCAACGCCGCGGTCCGCTCCCACGGCCTCCCGTACGGGCGGTTCATCGCAGGTCTCAAGGCCGCCGACATTCACCTGGACCGCAAGGTCCTTGCGGACATCGCCGTCCGCGATTCCGCCACGTTCGGCCGCATCGTCGACGTCGCGAAGGGCGCCTGACGACCGGCCCACCGCCGGCGCAATCTTCCGGCTCCCGGACCGCGAGGCCCTCGACGTCGACGACGATCGAGGGCTCGTGATTCCCGGGAACCCAACGCCGTACCATCGAGCCCCACCCGAGCGAGACGGAAGGGATCCCATGGACCTGGTCCAGCTGACTCGCGACCTCGAGGACCTCCGTGCCGAGGCCCTCGGTCAGGTCGCGGTCGCGCCGGACAGCGCGGCGCTCGAGGAGCTGGAGATCGAGGTCCTCGGGAAGAAGGGCCGGCTCACCGGCGTGCTGCGCGGCATCGGTGCGCTGGCGGCCGAGGACCGGCCGCGCGTCGGGGCCGTGGCAAACACGGTCCGCCAGACCATCGAGGCCGCGCTCCGAGAGCGCGGTGCCGCCCTGCGGAACAGCGAGCTCGAGGCCCGTCTCCGGCTCGAGCGCGTGGACGTCACGACGCCGGGTCGCCCGGTTCGTCGCGGCTCCCTCCATCCGAGCATCGAGGCGATGGGCGACATCGCCCGGATCTTCGCCCAGTTCGGGTTCGTGGTCCATGAGTCGCCCGAGGTCGAGGACGACCGGACGAACTTCCAGATGCTGAACATCCCGCCCGATCATCCGGCCCGGGACCTGTGGGACACGCTCTACGTGGACGTGCCCGGCCATCTCCTCCGGACGCATACGTCGCCGGGCCAGATCCGGGTCATGCAGGCAATGCGACCACCAATCCGGGCACTCCTGCCCGGCCGCTGTTTCCGGTATGAGGCGGTCGACGCATCCCACGGCTTCGAGTTCTTCCAGGTCGAGGGTCTGATGGTGGACGAGGGGACCACATTGGGTGACCTCAAGGGGCTCCTCGATCAGTTCGCCCATGCCATGTTCGGAGCCCGAAAGCGGACCCGCTTCCGCCCCGGCTACTACCCGTTCACCGAGCCGTCCGTGGCCTTCGACGTCGAGTGTCTCGTCTGCGGCGGGTCGGGCTGTCCGGCCTGCGGACGGAGTGGCTGGATGACGATCCTCGGTGCCGGGATGGTTCATCCTGTCGTGCTCCAGTACGGCGGCCTCGATCCCGAGCGCTACCAGGGCTTCGCGTTCGGAATGGGCCCCGAGCGGATCTCCATGCTCAAGCACGGGATCACGGACCTGCGCCTGTTCATGGAGAACGACCTCCGGTTCCTGGAGCAGTTTCGATGAGGGTGACCTCAGGGGGGGTGGCTCACAGGGGCGTCGCCTCCGCCTTCGGTGGGCGAGCAGCGGCACGATGTTCAGGGTGCCGGCTCATGAGAGTGCCGACCTCGGGCCGATGGCGTCGCGGAGCTCCGCCTCGGACCTCGGTGAGCGAGCGCCGGCATCCTGCCGAGGTTGCCGACCGCCGAGCGAAGCCATGAGAGTGCCCCTCTCCTGGCTCAGGGAGTACGTCGATGTCGACCTCTCTCCCGAGGCGCTCGCCGAGCGCCTGACGCTTCTTGGGATGGAGGTCAAGAGCATCGAGCGGCGGGGCGCCGAGTGGCAGAACGTGGTCGTCGGCGAGCTGTTGTCCGTCGACCGCCACCCGCGAGCCGATCGCCTCTCGCTGACCCGGGTGAGCGTCGGGGGCGGCGAGCCGCTCGAGGTCGTGTGCGGCGCGACGAACATCGCCGCCGGCCAGCGGGTTCCCGTCGCCCTGCCGGGCGCCGTCCTGCCCGGCGACCGCCGGATCGAGCGGACCGAGAAGATGGGCGTTGTCAGCAACGGGATGCTCTGCTCGGGCGACGAGCTGCGGCTCACCGGCGACGCCGACGGGATCCTCATCCTGCCCTCGGACACCCCGCTCGGCGTTCCGCTCGGCGACCTGTTCGGAGACGTCGTTCTCGATGTCGACGTCAAGCCGAACCGCGGCGACGCGTTGTCGATCGTGGGACTCGCCCGCGAAGTTGCCGCGGTCACGGAGGCGGTGGTTCGTTGGCCGGATGCGGCGCTCACAGAAGCAGGGCCGCCCACGGTGGACCGGCTGCGAGTCGATATCGAGGATCCTTCGCTCTGCCCGCGCTTCGTCGGCCGCTGGGTCGCGGGCGTCCGCGTCGGGCCGTCGCCGGACCGGGTGCAGATGCGCCTCCTCGCGGCCGGGATCAGGCCGATCAGCAACGTCGTCGACGCATCGAACTACGTCATGATGGAGCTCGGCAAGCCGATCCACACGTTCGATGCCGCGGCCATCCATGACGGCCGGATCGTCGTTCGTCTCGCGCGGCCGGGCGAGCGGCTGACGACCCTGGACCATGTCGAGCGCGAGCTCCACGCGGAGACGCTCCTCATAGCCGACCCGGCCGGCCCGCTCGCAATCGCCGGCGTCATGGGCGGCGCGGCTTCCGAGGTCTCCGATGCGACCCGGGACGTCGTCGTGGAGTCGGCGATCTTCGACCCGATCAGCATCCGCCGGACCGCTTTCCGCTACGGGCTCCGGTCCGAGGCGAGCCTCCGCTTTGAGAAGGGCCAGGAGCATCGCCTGGCGCGGATCGGCGCGGACCGGACGGCGAAGCTGCTTGCGGACTGGGCCGGCGGCGCCGTAGCGCCCGGTGCGTTGGACACCAACCCCGTGGATCCCGAGCCGGGTCGCGTCGCGTTCAGGCCGGCGCGCGTGAACCTACTTCTCGGCACCTCGCTCTCGGCGCCCGAGCAGCGCGCACTCCTCGAGCGGGTTGGCATGGAGATCGAGACGGCCCCGCCCGGCGATGTGGCTGTCCAGGTATCGGCAGGAGAGCGGCCGCTCACGGTGGTGGCAGCCGCGGCGGAGACCCTCGTCGCGGTCGTCCCGACGTGGCGGCGGGACATCGCGATCGAAGCTGACATCATCGAGGAAGTCGCCCGAGTCCGCGGCTATGAGCTCATTCCGGCGACCCTGCCATCGACGCCGGTTCCGGCCTTCCGGTCGTCGCCGGTCGAGCTCCGCGACGGCGTTCGCGGCGCACTCGTCGGAGCTGGCCTCGCGGAGGTCGTCACGCACGCACTCGTCTCGCCGCGCCACCTGGAGCGGGCCTCGTGGGCGCGCCCGATCACGGCGGCTGACGGTGAGACGGCCGCCGCCGGCACCCCGATCAGCGTGACGAACCCGCTCTCGGCGGACCATGCGATCCTCCGCCAGTCGCTCGTCGCGGACCTGCTGGACGTCGTCTCCACCAACGCCCGCCGCGGCCGGACCGACGTCGCAATCTTCGAGGTTGGCAGGGGGTACGGCCGGGTGGGGGAGGCGACCCAGGAGTGGTGGCGCCTCGGAATCGCTCTCTGGGGCGCGTTCGAGATTCCGGCCTGGAACCGGCCGGTCCGCGACGCCGACCTGGACGATGCGAAGGGCGTCATCGAGCTCCTGGCCCGCTACCTCGGACTGGGGGCGCCGACGTACACCGGCATCGCCGACGAGCCGATCCTCCACCCTGGTCGTGCCGCCGAGGCCGTCGCGCGCGATGACCAGGGTGGGACCGGGCTGACGGGTCGCCTCGGCGAGCTTCATCCGGGCCTCGCCGAGGCCTGGGAGATCCGTGGCGGTTCAGTCGTCGTGGCCGAGCTCTCGATCCGCGGCCTGACCACGGGCGCGCTGCCCATTCCGCGCGCGGTCGCACCGTCACGCTACCCGGATGTCGAACGCGATGTCGCCGTGGTGGTCGACGAGGCACGTCCCAGCGGCGATCTCGCGGCCGTCATCCGCACGCGTGGCGGCCCACTCCTCCAGGACGTCCGCCTGTTCGATGTCTATCGGGGGGCGCCGCTGGCCGACGGTGCACGGAGCCTCGCGTTCCGCCTCCGTTTCGCGGCTGAAGATCGCACGCTGGCCGAGGCCGAGATCGAGGCCGCCATGGCGGACGTCATGAACGCGCTCCAGGAGGCCGGCGGGCGAATCCGGGGGTGAAGGGCCGGCCGCCGGTCCGGTCGAGATGCGGCCCCGGCACGCGAGTCTCGATCGTGTGCACGGCGACACCGCTCCTCACGTCCCCGCCACCGCCGTCGTGGCACGGCTGGAGCGAGAGCTCCGGTTGCGGTCCCCGAAAGCGCGCTGCTACCCTGTGACCGCTCGGCAACGGCACCCGTCGCCGGCAACGGCACCCGTCGCACGACGGAGCCACAGCGTCGGGATCGGGGGAGTTGGAGCGCGGTGGATAGCATCGGGGCCATCATGTCACTCGAGCCCATCGACCTTCTCGTCTTCTTTACCCTGTTCGGGATGTTCATTCTCGGCTTCATGCAGGGGATCATCCGGCGGCTGCTCGGGATCGCCTCGATCCTCGTCTCCCTGCTCGTGTCCACCCAGATTCGCGGGCCGCTCGGTGACTTCCTCGCCCAGAACTGGACGCAGTACCCGCCCGAGTACAACCAGATGATCGCGTTCGGGACGGTGTTCGTCGCCGGGAGCATCGCCGCCACGATCGCGATCCAGCTCTTCTACCGGCCCGTCCCGCTGTTCGCCCAGTACCCGGCCATCGACGAGATTCTCGGCGGCGTGCTCGGCGTGCTCCAGGCCGGGCTCATCCTCGGCGCGTTCTTTCTGATCACGGATCCGTTCTTTCTTGCCGTGGGCCAGCAGGCCGGCGCGACTGAGCTCCCCTTCATCCGGGAGACCCACGATGCGTTCAACGGCTCGATCACGGCGACGATCGTCCGCGACCGGATCGTGCCGTTCATCCTGCTGCTGTTCGGCGGCGTCTTCCCGCCGGCGGTGAAGGACGTCTTCGCACTCTGAGCGGGCGAGCTCGGGGTCGAACCGCCCCGTTCCCGCGGGAGCGCTTGGCCGGGCCGACGCTCGACGCGGCCGCGAGCCTCCTCGGCGTCCATCTCGTCCGCTCGGTCGCGACTGACGGCGGTGGCCTTCGCATCGGCCGGATCGTCGAGGTCGAGGCCTATCTCGGTCCGGAGGACCGTGCCTCCCACGCCCGGGCCGGCCCCACTACCCGCACCGCCCCGATGTTCGGGCCGCCCGGCGCGGCCTACGTGTACCTTGTCTACGGGATGTACCACTGCCTCAATGTCGTGACCGAGGCCGCTGGACGCGCCGGCGCGGTGCTCATTCGGGCGATCGAGCCGATCGAGGGCATCGCCGCGATGCGTGCCGCGCTCGCCGGCCATGGAGCCGCGCGCCGCCGCGCACCCCAGCCCGGACGGCAGCGCCGGAGCGTGCCCAACCACCGCCTGACGGCGGGACCGGGGCTCGTCGCAGCGGCGCTCTCGGTGGACCGGGGCTTGACAGGGCTCGACCTGTGTGACCCGGCGTCGCCGCTCCGGCTGGAACTGCCGCACGGGGACATTCGACCGGTCCGGGCGGTGGCCGGACCCCGGATCGGGATCGCTCATGCGGGCGAGCCGTGGACGGCGCTGCCCTACCGGTTGGTCGACGCGTCGAGCCCCTCGCTCAGTCGGCGAGCCCCGTGGCCCGCGGACGCCGAGGCGGGCTGAGGTGGACGGCAGGTCGATCGTCCTCCTCGAGCTCCCGCTCGTCCGAGAGCGGCTGGTGGCTCACACATCGTTCCCGCCGAGTCGCCGGCTCGCCGAGGCGCTCGTCCCCGAGGCGGATCCCGTGCTCGTGGCACGCGGCCTCGACGAGACCGACCAGGCACGCTCCCTTCTCGAGGAGCGGCCGGGCGTCGGGGTGGGTTTGGCGCACGACATCGGGCCGTGGATCGAGCGGGCCGCCCGGGGCGGGCGGCTGGACCCGGCGCACTTCCTCGAGATCGCGGACACCCTGGAGGGCGCCGCCCGGCTTCACGCCGCGCTCGTCGAGGACCGGCGGCCGCTCCTCCGCGACCTGTCGCGCGACCTCCATGCCCTCCCAGCGGTCAGGTCCACGCTGGCTCGCTCCTTCGATCCCGTCGGCGAGCTGCTCGACACAGCGTCACCTCGCCTCGGCTCGCTCCGCGCCGCGGTCCGGATCGCCTACGACCGGCTCCGGCGGCGCCTGGACTCGCTCGTCGGCTCGGAGCTCGGCGGCGCGCTCCAGGAACCCATCGTCACGCTCCGCAACGGCCGCTACGTGGTCCCGGTCCGGGCCGAGGCACGGTCTCGGGTCAAGGGCATCGTTCACGACGCGTCGGGCTCCGGGCAGACGCTGTTCGTCGAGCCGCTCGTGGTCGTCGAGCTCGGGAACGCCTGGCGCGAGGCCCAGCTTGCCGAGCAGGAGGAGGTCGGCCGGATTCTCGATGAGCTGTCCGCGCTCGTGGCGGCGCACGCTGGGCCGCTCCGCGAGACGCTGGAGGCGCTTGCGCGGTTCGACTTCTGGGTTGCGAAGGCCCGGCTGGCCGCGGACATGGACGGGGTCCGAGCGGAAACGTCGGAGCGACCCGACGTCGTGCTCCTCTCGGCGCGCCATCCTGGTCTCACCGGCCGGGTCGTCCCGATCGACATCCGCATCGGCGACGGCTTTACCGCCCTCGTCGTCACCGGCCCCAACACCGGCGGCAAGACGGTCACGCTGCGGACGCTCGGGCTGCTCGCGCTCATGCACCAGGCCGGGCTCCATGTTCCGGCGGCGACCGGAAGCCGGTTGCCGGTCTTCCGGGACGTCTTCGCCGACATCGGCGACGAGCAATCGATCGCGCAGTCGCTGTCGACCTTCTCCGGGCACCTTCGCTCGATCATCCGGATCGTTGCCGCAGCCGGCCCGGGCACGCTCGTCCTTCTGGACGAGCTCGGTGCCGGGACAGATCCGACCGAGGGCTCGGCGCTTGCCCAGGCGCTCCTCGACCACTTCATCCGCGCCGGCGCGCTCGTTGCGGCGACGACCCACTACGCCGAGCTCAAGGCGTATGCGCATTCGACGGCTGGCGCGTCGAACGCCGCCGTCGAGTTCGACCTGGAGACGCTCAGCCCCACGTACCGGTTGACGATCGGCCTGCCGGGTGGCTCGCAGGCGTTCGCGATCGCCGAGCGCCTCGGGCTCCCGGACGCGATCGTCGCCGACGCCCGATCGCGGCTCACGGACTCGCAGCGTGCCTTCGAGACGACGCTCGCCCAGATCCGGGAAAGCGAGGGTGCCACGGCCGACGCGCTCGAGCGCGCCCGGGCCGCGGAGGCGCGCGCGGCGGAGCTCCTGCGGGTCGCCGAGGAGGAGCGCCGGAGAAGCCGGCGCGAGCGCGACGATTCAGTGAGGCGCGCCCGGGAGGAGGCCGACCGGATCCTCGACGAGCTCCGTGCCGAGGTCGCGGCCCTCCGCCGGACGCTCGAGCGGGGGCACGTGACGGCGCCGGCTCTCGACGCGGCGCTGGACGGCCTGGAACGGCAGGTCGGACGGTTGCCGGCCGTGCTGCCCGCACCTGCGGAGGCATCTCCCGCCAGCCCGCGCCCCTGGCGTGTCGGGGAGCGGGCTCGCAGCCGGTCCGGCGGCTGGGAGGGCCGGCTCGCCGCGCTCGACCGCGGCGGCACCCGCGCGACGCTCGAGGCGGGCGGGATGCGGGTGAGCGTCCCGCTCGAGGACCTCATCGATGCACTGGCGCCCGAGCCCTCGACCGCCGGCGGGGCGAGGCGGGCCGCGACGAGCGGTGCCTGGCACGAGCGTCTCGGCACCGCCTCGAACGTCGACGCGATCCGCCTCGCGAGGGCGCGGACCGTCCCGTCGTCGCTCGACCTCCGCGGGGCCCGGGTGGAGGAGGCCATTGCGGCCCTCGAGCGCTACCTCGAGGATGGCTCCCTGGCGGGCCTCGACCGCGTCACCGTGATCCACGGCATGGGGACCGGCGCGTTGCGGGATGCGGTCCGGTCCGCGGCCGCGGCGCATCCACTGGTGAAGTCCGTCCGGCCCGGGGAGCGAGGCGAGGGCGGCGACGGGGCGACGATCGTCACCCTCGGCTGAGGCGCTGGCGGGCCTCTCAGGGGTTCTTCGGCGTCGGTTCCGGTGCCGGCTCTGGAGGCAGCGTGGGTGGACCGCCGCCGCCACCTCCGCCCCCGGGGTCCACGGTCGGCTCCGGCGTGGGCTCCACGCACGGCGTTGGCAGCGGCGCACCGAACGGGTCCGGGGTGGCAAGCGGATCGAAGATGGTGCCCGGATCGCATGTCGGGGGCGGGGGTGGTGGCGCCGGCACACACACCTCCGTAGGTGGGAACGCCCCGCCCCATGTCTTCCCGAACGGCGTGAAGCTGCTGTTGTAGAAGTAGCTCGTCTTCGTCTTCTCTGGCCCGCCGGCCACGCCGGGGCCCTTCGCCGCCCGGGACGCCCACTCCTGGGTGTACTCCTGCCAGGCGGGGAAGCCCGGCTCGACGCCGCTGAAATCCAGGAACCCCTGCTTGACGATCGGGCCGGTGCAGCCGTCCTGCCAGAGCAGGCCGCTCGCCTGGTCGATGTCAAGCTCCACGCGGAGGTCGTCGGTCCGGGTGGGGACGGTTCCCTCGATGAAGAGCTCCTTCACCGTCGCCGTGGTGTAGGGACCGGGCAGGAGACCGCTGAACGCGTCGACCTCAGCGGTCACGATGCCGCTCGGCTGCTTGAAGCTGGCGATTGGCATGCCCTGACTGACCTCGGTGAGGATCCGGGACCAGAGCGGCGCAGACGAGTCGAGCGACAGGCTGCCGGTATTCGGCGTCGCATCGGAGTTTCCCATCCAGACGCCAACGGCGAGGGCGGGCGCCGCCGGGTCGTCGGGCGGGGCAAGGTAGCCGTACGCGAGGACGTCCTTGTTATCCGAGGTCGTGCCGGTCTTGTAGGCCGCCGGCCGGCGCTTCCCGCCCTCCAGGATCTGCCATTTCGCCCAGTACGGGTTGACCCTCCTGACCGTGTTCTCCTGGAGGATGTCCGTGATGATGTACGAGGCCTGCTCGCTCGCGACGCGCCTGCCGGGCGAGACGCCCTGCTCCGTCGGATAGATGACCTGACCGCTGGAGTCGCGGACTTCCGTGATCGAGACCCGCGGTTGAAGGATGCCTCCGTCCGCGATCGCACCGTAGGCGCTCAGCAGGTCGATCGGGTGGATCTCGATGGTCCCGATCGACATGGACGTCACCGGGATGGCTCCGGGCGGGAATACCAACCCGAAGTCCTTCATCCGCTGGAACAGGCGATCCAGGCCGTTGATGAGGCCGGCCTTGACCGATGGGATGTTGAGCGAGAACTGGAGCGCCGGGCGGAGCCGGACCGGCCCGCGCTCGAGCTGGTCCGCCTGGGTGGGCGTGAACGGCTTGGTGCCGCCGAAGTCGGTCGTCACCTCCATGAACATCGTGGCTGCGGTCATCGTCCTGTCGTCGATGCCGGTGATGTAGTTGATCGGCTTGATCGCCGAGCCCGGCTGGCGGAAGCCGTCCGTGAGGACGTCGTACTGAGGCTGGAATGCGGTCTCACCCGCGGCGTAGTAGCCGGCGCTGCCGGCGTACGCGAGAACCTCGCCGGTCCGGTAGTCGATGATGGCCGCGGCCGCGTTGTTGATGTTCCGGTTGCGCAGGGCGGTGATCCAAGCCTGGTCCGCCGCAGGAATGCCGAGCCGCTTCAGGATGGCTGCGGTGTTGGGCAGGTTGGGTGCCCGCGCGGCCGCATATAGCCACTTGTCAACGACCTGCTGCATGTTCCAGTCGAGGGTCGTGATGATCCGGTAGCCGCCGGTGTCGACCTTCTCGCACGTGTCGGCCGCCTGGTCGCCGCACAGGATCGCGCCGAGCTGCGAGCGGACCTGCCAGACGAACTGGGCTGCCTTCCAGGGCGTCGTCTCCTGCGGAGCGAGGACGACCTCCTCGCTCCTGGCAGCTTCGTACTCGGCGAGCGTGTGATCCTTCCTGGACAGGACGCTTCGGGTCTGCATGAGATCGAGGACCTTGTTCCGCCGGATGACGACCGCGCTGTCCGCCGGAACCACGAGCCGGACGTTTGCCGCAGGGCAGTCCGCGCCGTCGGCCGGGACGACCGTGCACTCGCGCACGGCGTTCTTGACGAGGTCGAATTCGGTCGGCGACTGCGGGATCGCGGCTAGGATCGCGGCCTGGGCGAGGGTCAGATCCTTCATCGCCTTGCCGAAGTAGCCGAGGGCCGCGGCCTGGATCCCGTAGCTCTGGTTGCCGTAGAAGTTCTGGTTGAGGTAGGCGGTGATGATCTGTTCCTTCCCCTTCTGCCCGGGGAAGGCCTGGGTCAGGCGGATCGACTGGATGATCTCCCGGATCTTCCGCTCGTAGATCGATCCCGTGAAGGCCCCGCCGGGGAGCAGCCGCGCCCGGACGAGCTGCTGGGTGATCGTCGACCCGCCGCGCGGCCTCCCCTGGAGCGTGTCCAGCGACGCCGACAGGAACCCGCCGAGGTCGAAGCCGGGGTTGCTCCAGAAGTCCTTGTCCTCGACCGCGGTGGTCGCGTCGAGGAGCTCGGGCGGGATCTGCTCGAACGTGACCAGTTCGCGCTTCCGCTCGCCGAGACGGGCGAGCTCCACCGTCCCGGTTCGGTCGTAGATGATCGACGGCTGGTCGAAGCCCAGGTCATCGAATGCCTTCTTCGGGTCCAGAAGGTCGCGGCTGTAGTAGGCGTATGCGCTGACCGCGCCGACGAACGCGACGGCGCCCAGGGCAAGGAAGCTGCCGAAGAGGAGGATCGGGATCGCAAGGGCGGCCCGACGGCCGGAGCCGCCGCCGCGCCCGCGTCGCGCGGCGCCGTTGCGACGATGGCGCTGACGCCGTGCGAGGCTGGTCTGCATATCTCGGGCGACGATACCATAGGAGCCGTGGAGGTCCTTCCCCCTGATCCGGCGCGCCTCGTGACGGCTCGCGCCCGCGCTCTGTGACGTCGTTCGATCCCGGCCCGGCCGGACTCCTCGACGAGCTGCGCTGGCGGGGCATGTTCCACGCCGCCTCTGAAGGCCTCGAGGCGCGTCTCGCCACGGGCCGCCCGATCGCCGGCTACAACGGGTTCGACCCGTCCGGCTCGTCGCTCCACATCGGGCACCTGGTGCCGATCTTCGGGCTCATTCATCTCCAGCGTCACGGCGGCCGGCCGGTCCCACTCGTCGGGGGCGGGACAGGGATGATCGGCGACCCGTCGGGGCGAGCGAGCGAGCGGAATCTCCTGGATCGGGAGACGCTGGCCGCGAACGTCGTATCGATCCGTGCGCAGCTCGAGCACTTCCTCGACTTCGACGGGCCCACCGGGGCTGTGATGGTGAACAATCTCGACTGGCTCGAGCCGATGACCGTCATCGACTTCCTGCGCGACGTCGGGAAGCACTTCACGGTCCCGTACATGCTGGCGAAGGACTCGGTTCAGGTCCGCCTCGATCGTGGCCTCTCGTTCACCGAGTTCAGCTACATGCTCCTCCAGGCGGCCGACTACGCCCACCTCCATCGGACGATGGGCGTGGAGCTCCAGATGGGCGGCGCCGATCAGTGGGGAAACATCACCGCCGGCCTGGAGCTCATCCGGCGGACGAGCGGCGGGCGAGGCGACGGCCACCAGCCGGCGTATGCGCTGGCATACCCACTCCTGCTCTCGTCGTCCGGTACGAAGTTCGGGAAGTCGGAGGGCGGCGACTCGGTCTGGCTCGATCCCGCCCGGACCTCACCGTTCGCGTTCTACCAGCACTGGCTCAACACGGACGACCGCGACGTCGGGGTCTACCTGCGCTGGTTCACGACGCTGGCGCCGGACGAGATCGAGGCGCTCGATGCCGAAGTCACCGCGCGGCCCGGCGCTCGGGCAGCCCAGCGGGCGCTGGCGCTCGACGTCACCGCGCGGACGCACGGCATGGACGTGGCTCGCCAGGTCGCCGACGACTCGGCGGCTCTCTTCGCCCCGGAGCCGATCCGTGATCCGGCCCTGCTCGCGCGACTGTTCGCGAGTGTCGGGGGCTTCTCGATCCCGGGGAGCGCGGTGGGCGAGCCGGTGGCCGCGGTGCTTGCGGATGCCGGTGTCTTCCCGTCACGCGGCGAGGCGCGCCGGATGATCCGGAACGGCGGCGTCACGATCAACGGGGAGCCGATCCGCGACCCCGCGGCACCGATGCCCGCCCCGATCGAGGGCACCTGGTGGGAGGTCCGGATCGGCAGGCGCCGCCGTGAGCTGGGCTGCCTCGCAGGGCGGGTCGGGTAGGGGCGCCGAGCCTGCCTTGGCGACGGGCAGGTGGCGGCGTGGGTCAACGGTGGCAGCACCTTCGCGGACTGGCCGACACAGCTCGACGACGTCGACGTCTGTGCCGGCGATCGACATGGTGTCGCGGACGGAGCGCTCGCCGCGCGCCTCTCACCATATTCTCGCCTGGCGCGTGGTAGGCGCGATTCCACCGCGCTTCGAGCGCCTCCCACTGCTCAGCTGAGCGTGGATTCCGCTTGCGCGGGGTCGTGGGCCGGCGGATTCAGCGTAATACGAGCCTGACGGGTAGGTGACGCTGATTCAGCTCCCGCGGCCACGTACCACGAGCGCCAGTGGTAGGTGGGGAAGCAGACAGGGATCAACCCGCGTGGCGAGATCGGAGGACCTCGAGCGGCGCGGCGGGTGGCACGCCGCGCTCGGCGAGGAGGACGAGTGCGTGGTAGATGAGATCGGCGGCCTCGCCGGCCAGTGCGGCACGGGTCGGCGTCCGGTCCGCGCCGGCGGCCTCGGCCGCGGCGTCGTCCTTCGCCGCGATGAGGACCTCGGTGGCCTCCTCGGTGACCTTGCGACCGACGGCATCGACCCCACCGTCGATGAGCGAGACGGTATATGAGCCCGTTGGGCGGCGGTCGCGCCGATCCTCGATCGTCTGCCACAGGGGCTCGAGCCAGGCGAAGCCCTGACTGGCCGTCGCCCCCTCGGTCGGGGGCGGCAGTGCAGGTTGCGCGGCGGCCTCGGCATCCTGGGCAGCCTGCGCGGCCTCGGAGTCCTCGGTGTCCTCGGGATCGAAGCAGCTCCGGGTCCCGCGATGGCAGGCCGGGCCGGCGGGGCGAACCGTGGCCAGGATCGCGTCGCCGTCGCAGTCGAGGGCCAGGTCGACGACGTGAAGCGTGTTGCCGCTCGTCTCGCCCTTCCGCCACAGCGTGCCCCGGGACCGGGAATGGAAGTGGAGGAGCGCCGTCGCCTCGGTCGCGGCGAGGGCCTCGGCATCCGCATACGCGACCATCAAGACTCTGCCATCGGCCTCGTCCCGGACGACAACCGGGACCAGCCCGTCCGGCCCCCAGTTTGGCTCGCTGATCACGCTCCGACCCCCGCGGTCGCCCGGGCGGGGATGCCGGCCTGCCGCAGCGCACGCTTCACGTCGGCGATGGCGTAAATCCGGCGATGGAAGATCGACGCCGCGAGGATGGCGTCGGCACCACCGTCCCGGACCGCGGCCACGAAGTCGGAGGGCGCCGACGCCCCGCCCGAGGCGATCACCGGCACGGACACCCGCGACGTGATCGCCCGGAGGAGCTCGGTGTCGTAGCCGGATTGGGTGCCGTCGCGGTCGATCGAGGTCACGAGGAGCTCGCCCGCGCCGAGCTCGGCGGCCCGGACGGCCCACTCGACCGCGTCGAGGCCGGTCTCGTCGCGGCCGCCGCGGACGAGGACCCGCCACGTCCCGTCGGGGGTCCGGCGCGCGTCGATCGCGACGACCACGGCTTGGCGCCCGAACCGCCGGGCGCACCTGGCGATGAGTGCCGGATCGGCCACGGCCGCCGTGTTGAGCGAGACCTTGTCCGCCCCTGCCCCGAGGACATCCCGCATGTCGGCGGTGGACCGAACGCCTCCCCCGACGGTGAGGGGGATGTACGCTCGCCGGGCGGTCCGCTCGACGACGTCGAGGAGCGTTCGCCGACCCTCGGGGGCAGCAGTGATGTCGAGGAAGACGAGCTCGTCCGCGCCCTCGTCGGCGTAGCGCGCGGCCAGCTCCGGCGGGTCGCCCTCGTCGACCAGGTCGACGAAGCGGGTGCCCTTCACCACCCGACCGTCGGCTACGTCCAGGCAGGGGATCACTCGTCGGGACAGCATCAGTCACCTCTTTCCACGTGGCCGTCGGCCACGTGGAAGCAGGGGATCACCCAGCCGGACGGCATCAGTCGCCTCCGGCGGTTCCGCCCGCGCCGACGGGGCTGCGCTCCGCTCCGGCACCGGCGGTGAGCGCCGTCGCCCAACGGGTGAAGTTGCCGAGGAGCCGGAGCCCGGCGCCGCCGCTCCGCTCCGCGTGGAACTGGACACCGAGGACATTGCCGCGGTCCACGGCGGAGACGAACCGACCGCCATGCTCTGTCTCGGCGAGCGTGACGGCATCGGCGGTCGCGCCCTCGGGGCGCCCGGCGTACGAGTGGACGAAGTAGAAGTCCGTCCCGTCGACGAGTCCGGTGAAGAGCACGTGCTCGCGTCGCCGTTCCACCTGGTTCCAGCCGATGTGGGGGAGCGTCGGGGCGCCCTCCAGCCGGGCGGTCCGGCCCGGAATGACGCCGAACGTCGCCGCGCCGTCCTCGTCGCTGCCGTCGAAGAGCAGCTGAAGGCCCAGGCAGATCCCAAGGTACGGCCGGCCCAGCGCGATCCAGCGGAGGAGTGGATCCACGAGTCCGGCCCTGGCAAGCCGGCGCATCGCCGGCCGAGCGGCACCCACCCCGGGGACGACGACCGCCTCGGCATCCTCCAGATCGGCGGGTTGCGTGGCGATGCGCACGTCCGCGCCCACGAACGTCAGCGCCTGCTCGATGCTGACGAGGTTGCCTGCCCCGTAGTCGACGACGGCGACCCGGAGCCCGCCGCGAGGCTCGGTGCGGTTCACTGGCGGCTCATTGGGCGGCGCCCTTGGTGGAGGCCACGCCCGTCCGACGCGGATCTGCCTCGCAGGCGGCGCGGAGGGCGCGGGCGAGCGCCTTGAAGGCGGCCTCGGCGAGGTGATGATCGTTGCGGCCGGAGCCGCTGAGGTGGAGGGTGCTCCCGGATGTCCGGGCGAAGGCCTCGAGTGCGTGCTCCACGAGCTGGGTGGAGAGCGCCCCGATCTTCTCGGCACGGAACGGCAGGTCGATGACGGCGTACGGTCGGCCGCCGACGTCGATGATCGCCGTCGCCATGGCCTCGTCCATCGGCACCGCCGCGTCGCCGAACCGGCGAATCCCGGCGCGATCGCCGAGCGCAACCGCGACCGCCGCGCCCAGAACGAGCGCGACGTCCTCGGCGGTGTGGTGATCGTCGACCTCCAGATCGCCGATCGCCTCGATTCGGAGATCGATGAGCGAGTGGTGCGCGAACGAGGTCAGCAGGTGATCGTAGGACCCGATCCCGGTCGAGACATTCGCCTCGCCGCTGCCGTCGAGATCGATACGGACGCTGACATCGGTCTCGCGCGTCCGGCGGCGCAGGGCCGCGATCCGCGGCTCGGACTCGAGGGTCTCGATCGTGCCGAGCGGCGTGGTCATGGGGATCTCTCCTGTCGCAGCTCCCGGGCGGCCTCGATCAGGCGGTCGTTTTCCGCCTCGCTCCGGACCGTGATCCGCAGGCAATGTGCGAGCGGATGCTCGGCCCCGAACGTCCGCGGCACCAGACCGCGGGAGAGGAGACCCTCGGCGATCCGGGCAGCCTCGGCCGCCGTCCCGAAGTCGACGAGCACGAAGTTGGTCACCGATGGCCCGACGCGCCAGCCCGCCGCCCCGAGCCCGGTCGTCAGGCGGGCGCGTTCCCGCTCCACGCGAGCGAGGTTCTCGACCAGGATGCCGTCATCGAGGAGCGCCTCGGTCACGATCGTGACGGACGGCACGGCGACGGACCCGGGCGGCCGGTACGGCGCGAGGAGCTCGATGACGTGCGGTCGCGCGAGCGCGAACCCCACACGGAGTCCGGCGAGCGCGTAGGCCTTGCTCGCCGTCCGGATGATGACGAGCTTCGGATAGCTCGCCCGCAGCCCGACGAGCGACCGGCCGACGAACTCGGCGTAGGCCTCGTCGAGGACGACCACCGGCGACTCCCCGTGGTCCGCCATCGCGTCGGCGAGGATCCCGTCGAGCAGTGCCTCGATCGAGTTGCCAGGCTCTGGAAGCGCGGTCGGGTTGTTCGGGCTGCACAGCCAGACCACGTTGGCGCCGCGAGCCGCCGCCCGGACCGCGGGGCCGTCCATCGCGTAGCCGGCGTCGGGACCCAGGCGTGGGACGCCGCGGACCGCGGCGCCACGCTGCTCGGTGGCCACCCGGTACATGGCATAGGTCGGCGTCGGGATCACCGCGCTGCCACCGGGTGGCAGGAAGGCCTTCGAGATCAGGTCGAGGACCTCATCCGCGCCCGCGCCCACGAGAATCTCGTCCGTGCCGACGCCGTAGCGCGCGGCCGCGGCCGCCACGAGCCGCCGGTAGTCCGACGGCGGGTACTCGGAGATCGGGCGGTCGAAGCGGTTGCCGGCCAGCAGGCGCAGGGCGAGCTCAGGCGGTGCCGGCGAGGTATTGAGGTCGAAGCGTGCAACGCGCTCGATCGGGACCCCGTAGCGGGCGGCAACCTCCTCGTCCGTAGCCTCCCAGGCGTAGGAGATCGGGGCGGTGGGCGAGCTGAACGTCACCGGTGTCGGGCTCATTGGTGCACCGCTTCCTCTTGGTGCACCGCTTCCCTGGGAAGCGGGTCGTCCCTGAACCGGATATCGACCGCCTCGGCATGGGCGAGGAGACCCTCCGCCTCGGCGAGCGTCCGGATCGTGGGCCGCAGCGCCAACAGGCCGTCTCGGGTGATCCGCTGGACCTGGATGAACTTGCCGAACGTCTCAACGGCCAGCGCGCCGCACCCACGGGCGAGTCCGCCGGTCGGGAGGACGTGGTTCGCGCCGGTCGCGTAGTCGCCGGCGGACTCGGGGGCCCACGCCCCCACGAAGACGGAGCCCGCGTTCCGGATGTCCGCGACGACCGCCTCGGCGTCCTCGACGTCGACGGACAGGTGCTCCGGGGCGTACGCGTTGGCCACGGCAACGGCGGCATCGAGATCGGCGACGAGGACGATCCGGCCGTGCTCACCGAGGGACCGGGTGAGGATCTCGCGGCGCGGCGCGGCCTCCAGAAGCGTGAGCACGCTCGATTCCACGGCGTCCGCGAAGGCCGGCGAGGTCGTGACGAGCAGAGCAGGGGAGTCCGGGCCGTGCTCAGCCTGGGTGATGAGGTCGGCCGCCACGCGGAGCGGATCTGCCGGCGGCTCCGCGATGACCATCCCCTCCGAAGGCCCGGCGGGGAGGTCGATCGCGGTCATCCCGGCCAGCTCCAGCTTCGCGGCGGTCGCCCACGCATTCCCGGGTCCCACGATGAGGTCCACGGGCTCGATCCCGAGCTCGGGGAGCCCGTACGCGAGCGCCCCGATGGCCTGGGCGCCCCCGGCCACGATGAGCGTGTCCACACCGAGGAGACCCGCGGCGCCGAGCAGCACCGGGTTCACCGCACCCTCCGGTCCGGCGGGCGACGCGACCACGATCGAGCTCGCCCCGGCCACCCGCGCCGGGACCACCGCCATGACGAGCGACGACGGGTAGGCGGCAGCGCCGCCTGGTACGTAGGCGCCCACCCGCGCCACCGGGACCCAGCGGCGCTGGATCTCCACGCCGGGGACAATCTCGGTGACGACTGATGCCGGGCGCTGCCGCTCGGCGAACCGGCGGACATGCTCGATAGACGTGATCAGGGCGG
The DNA here is from genome assembly GCA_013822395.1 of Anaerolinea sp. GTDB lineage: Bacteria > Chloroflexota > Limnocylindria > Limnocylindrales > CSP1-4 > UBA5189. The sequence goes on from PNKK01000015.1 coordinate 31,785, forward strand.
CTCGTGCCGGCCTGTCGAGGGCGTCGCCCGCAGCGGCCAGCTCGTCCCGCCGGAGCACGAGGCGTCCGTCGGCAAGCGATCCGCCGAACCGCCGTCCGAGGTCAGCGACGGCCATGCTGCCACCGCGCTCAACCTCGGCGAGGATCTCCCGAGCCGCGACCTGGACGGCCGGGTCGGGCACCGCGCCTCGACGAGCAAGCGCGACGATGTCGGGATGCCGCGCGACATCCGCACCCCCGTCCCGGAGGTCGAGGCGCGCGAGGCGGAGGCCCGCGGCCTTGATCGGCACGGTCACGGGACGATCTTCTCGATCGGGAGGACCAGGATCCCCGACGCGCCGGCGGCCTTGAGGCGAGGCAGGAGCCCCCAGATGTCGTCCGCGCCGACGACGGAGTGGATGGCGATCATGCCGCGGTGTGCGAGTGGGATCACAGATGGCGATTCGAGACCGGGGAGGAGGGATTCCAGCTCGTCGAGACGTGCGGCTGGGGCGTTCATCATCACGTACTTCCTGCCGCGGGCGGCGATGACGGCGCCGATCATCGTGTCGAGCGCGGCAACGTCGTCTGCGCGAGCAGCCGATGCCGTTCGGTTGGCGACGAGGACCGCCTCTGACGCGAGAACGTCACCAATCAGGCGCAGCCCGTTCATCGCGAGCGTCGAGCCGGTGGAGACGAGGTCCACGATCGCCTCGGCGAGGCCAAGGCGAGGTGCCACCTCGACCGCTCCGGAGAGGGCTATCACCTCGACCGGGATCTCGTGGTCGCGGAAGTAGGCGTGGGCCGCGTTCGGATGGGCGGTGGCGACACGCAGTCCGGCCAGATCCTCGGCCGCCTGGAACGGCGAGTCGCCCGGAACCGCGATGGCGAGCCGGCAACGGCCGTAGCCGAGCGCCCGCGTCACGGGCAGGGCGCTCCCGGTCTCGGCGAGCAGGTCCTGTCCGGTGATCCCGAGGTCGGCGACGCCGTCGCCGACGAACTCGACGACATCCGACGTCCGGACGAAGAGAATGTCCAGGTCGAAGTTCTGGACGCGTGCGACGAGGCTCCGATCGTGCTCCTCGAAGACGAGACCGGTGTCGTGGAGGAGCGCGAGGGTGGGTTCGACCAGCCGGCCCTTGTTCGGGACGGCCAGCCGCAGGCGGTCGCGCATCAGCGATCCACGCCGGCGGTCGGGTAGGGAAGCGTGCCCGTCACCCGAAGGCGATCGAGCATCAGCCGGTAGCCGCCCTCGCCGTGGTGGAGCCACGAGGCGATCCGGGTGACCGTGGCCGTGCTCGCACCGGTTCGCTGCGAGATCTCGGCGTAGTGCATCCCGAGGTCGAGCAGGCGCGCGACCGACCAGCGGAGGGCGAGGTCCCGCAGCTCGCCGATGGTCAGAAGGTCGCGGAAGAACCGCTCAGCCTCAGTCCGGTTCTCGAGCAGCAGGATCGCGTCGAAGAGGGCGAGCGCGTCGTCGGTGCGCCAGGAATCGTCGGCCACCATGGCTGGTCCTCGCAGGTCGGGGTGTGCTGTTATGGTATCGTAGTAACGTAGTAGCATGATAGCACCCTGAGAGGGAGCATGGCAAGCTTCGATCTTCTGCCCTCGATCGACCTCCGCGACGGCCGCGTCGTGCGCCTGCAGCAGGGCGACTTCCGGCGCGAGACCGCCTACGCGAACGATCCGGTCGCGGTCGCGCAACGATTCGTCGAGAAGGGGGTGTCCTGGCTCCACGTGGTGGACCTCGACGGGGCGCGCCACGGACGCTCGGCCCACGGGGAGGTCATCGGACGGATCGTGGCAGCCGTGGGGGATCGAGCATCCGTGGAAGTCGCCGGCGGACTCCGAACGCCCAGCGCCGTCGCCGAGGTCTTGGACGCGGGCGCGGCCCGAGCCGTCGTCGGGACGGCGGCGCTGGCCGACCCAGCCTTTGCCGGCACGCTGGTCGCCCGGCACGGCGCGGACCGCGTGGCTGTAGCCCTTGACGTCCGGCACGGGATGGCCATTGGGGAAGCCTGGATGCCCGGTGTGTCCGGCACGTCCGTGCCCGACGCCGTTGTCCACCTCACCGCTGCCGGCGTGCGATGGTTCGAGGTCACCGCGATCGACCGTGACGGGACCAAGGCAGGGCCGGACCTTGCCCTGCTCGCGCTCGTGGCCGCCGATCAGCGGACGCGCGTCGTCGCGTCGGGTGGCATCGCGTCGGTCGAAGACCTGCGGGCCGTCCAAGACCTCGGCTGCGCGGGGGCGATCGTCGGCCGCGCCCTCTACGACGGGGCGCTGAGCCTGGAGGCGGCCCTGGCCGCATGTGGAGCGTAGACGAGCGTCAGTCCAGAATCCATGTCAGCCATCGCGTGGCCCTTGGCGGGTCGCCCCGGAGGATGAAACGCCGGCCTTCGGCCTATTTCCGATCAGGAACGGCGATTCCTGTCGCGATTCTCTCATACCGACGTCGGGTGACGACAAGACAACGAGGCGTGGTCGCGCGGGCGCCGCTGCCGCGCCGATCACGCTCGGGCGAGCGGCGCACGGACCCTGTCTCGGCCTCTGGGCCCCGGATTCGACACCGAACCGTCACACCATGTCGATATGGCGAATCACGCGGTGGCTACCGGCCCGTGGGCACCTCGCAGCGCGGCACGTCGCTCAGTGACCGCTAGCCGCCTCCGTCTCCCTGCGGTGCTGCTCGATCACCTTCTCGGCGATGTGCGCAGGCACCTCCTCGTAGTGATCCAGGGTCGCCGAGAACGTGCCCCGGCCGCCCGTGATGGAGCGGAGCTCGGTCGCGTAGGAGAAGAGCTCGGCCTGCGGGACGTTCGCGTTGATGACCTGCATCCCGCCGTCCGTGTCCATCCCGAGAACCCGCCCTCGACGTCCGTTGAGGTCGCGGTTGACCTCACCCATGAATGCCTCGGGAATGCGGACGGCGACCGTCATGATCGGCTCCAGGAGCACCGGCTTCGCCTGATGCACGCCGTCCTTGAGGGCCAGGGATGCCGCGATCTTGAACGAGAGCTCATTCGAGTCGACCGTGTGGAACGACCCGTCGTAGAGGGTGGCCTTGAAGTCGGATAGCGGGTAGCCCGCGACGACCCCCTCAGAAGCCGTCTCGCGGATGCCCTTCTCGATGCCCGGAAAGAACTGCCTGGGTACGGAGCCGCCAACGACCTTTTCAGCGAATTCGACGCCGCCCCCGGGATTCGGCTCAAGCTCCAACCAGACGTCGCCGAACATCCCGTGACCGCCGGTCTGCTTCTTGTACCGGCCGTGGGCCTGCGTCCTGCCCCGGATCGTCTCCTTGTAGGGCACGCGGGGTGTCCTCGTGACGATCGCCGACCCGAACTTCCGCTTCAGGCGCTCGATGATGACGGCCGTGTGGGCCTCGCCCATCGTGACAAGGATCTGCTCGCCGGTCTCGCTCCGTTCCACCCGGGCGGTGGTCTCCTCCTCGAGCATGCGCTGGAGCGCCGGACCCATCTTGTCGAGGTCTGCCTTCGTCTGTGGCTCGATCGCGAGCATCAGCGTCGGCGTTGGGAATTGGAGCGGCGGCAGGACGAACGGGCGGTCCTTTGTCGAGAGCGAGTCGCCGGTCGCGGTGACGGTCAGCTTTGCGACCGCGCCGATCTCCCCGGCCTTGAGCTCGCCGATCGCTTCCTGCTCCTTGCCGTGGAGGAGGAGCAGCTGTCCGATCCGCTCGTCCTCGTTCCTCGTCGAGTTCCAGACGTGGGCCTGCGAGCGGAGCGTCCCGGACAGGACGCGCAGGTAGGTGAGGCGGCCCACGAACGGATCGGCGGCGGTCTTGAAGACACGGACGAGGAGCGGACCGTTCGGGTCCGGCGGGACCGACACCGTCGATCCAGCCCGGTCCATCGCCTGGACCGGGGCCTCGTCAGCGGGGGAGGGGAGGTAGCGGACAAAGGCGTCGAGGAGCGCGCGCAGGCCGATGCCGCTGGCAGCGCTGCCGACGAGGACCGGGGCGAGCACGGACTCCTTCACGCCCTTCCGGAGGCACGCCTCCAGCTCGGCGTCCGAGATCTCCTCGCCCTCGAGGTACTTCGTGAGGACGTCGTCGTCCGCCTCGGAAGCCGCTTCGAGCAGCTGGTCGCGCCGCCGAGCGACTTCAGCCTCGAGTTCGCCCGGGATCGGGACCTCGACCTCCTGACTGCCGTCCCAGCGGTAGGCCTTGCGATGGACCAGGTCGACGTAGCCGGTGAACGACCCGGCTGTCCCGATCGCCAGCTGGAGGGGCGCGATCTTGTCGCCGAACGCGGCCCTGAGGGCGTCCAGCGCGCCCGTTGGATCGGCGTTCTCGCGATCGCACATGTTGATGAAGAAGCAGGCCGCGGTGTTCGTGGCTCGCCCGAGGGCCACGGCCTGCTCCAGGCCGGCCTCGACGCCACCCCGCGCGTCCATGACGAACAGCGCGCCGTCGGCGGCGTGGAACCCGGACACCACCTCGGCTGCGAAGTCGAGGTAGCCGGGCGTGTCCACGATCGTGATTCGCGTCCCGTCGGATTCGAACGTCGCGACCGCGAGGCTCAGCGACTCGCGCCGCTTCTGCTCCTCGGGCTCGAAGTCCAGGTGGGACGTGCCGTCGTCCACGCGCCCGAGGCGCGGGACCGCCCCGGCGCGGAAGAGGAGCTGCTCGCCGAGCGTCGTCTTGCCGGAGCCGGCATGTCCGGCCAGGACGACGCTCCGAAGGTGGGGCAGGTCGACGTTCTTCATCGTCATGGAACGGTAGGTCCTCTCTGCTGGCGGGCGGGCGATGCGGAGGGGGAACCCGGCCGCGGAGTGAGGTCGCGCGGCGGTCCGGCCATGATAGTCCGGTATACTCCCGCCCGATGTCGGGACATTCCAAATGGTCCACGATCAAGCGCCAGAAGGGTGCCAACGACGCGAAGCGCGGGGCACTCTTCACCAAGGTCGCCCGTGAGATCATGGTCGCGGCGCGGGCCGGCGGCGGGGACCCCGAGGCGAACTACCGGCTTCGCCTGGCGATGGACAAGGCGCGTGCGGTCAACATGCCGATGGACAACATCAAGCGGGCGATCGAGCGGGCGGCGGGAGCCGGCGAGGGCGAGCAGTTCGAGGAGATCGTCTACGAGGGCTACGGCCCCGGCGGCGTCGCGATCCTCGTCGAGGCGGCCACGGACAACCGGAACCGGACCGCGTCGGACGTACGCTCGATGTTCACCAAGGCTGGCGGCCAGCTCGCTGGCAGCGGCGCGGTCGCCTGGCAGTTCGAGCCGCGGGGGCTCATCAGCGTTTCAACGAACGGCCGCGACGCAGACGAGATCGCGCTCGCGGCGATCGATGCCGGGGCGAGCGACGTCGACACGTCCGATCCGTCGGTCATCGAGGTCTACACGGACCCTGGCGATCTTGAGCGGGTCCGGAAGGCTCTCGACGCCGAGCACGTGACCGTGGAGCATGCCGAGCAGACGATGGTCGCGAAGTCAACCGTCGAGCTCGACGCTCATCGGGCGCGCCAGAACCTGCGGCTGATCGAGCTCCTCGAGGACCTCGACGACGTCCAGCGCGTAACCGCTAACTTCGACATCCCCGAGGACGTCTTCGCCGAGGTCGCCGGGTGATCGTCCTGGGCATCGACCCAGGGACCGCAGCCCTCGGCTGGGGGATCATCGATCGAACGGGCGGGTCGCTCGGCCTCGTCGACGCCGGGTGCCTCGAGACGAGCCCGAACCTCGGCCTGCCGGACCGACTGCTGATCATCCACCGGTTCCTGGGTGAGCTGATCGCTCGCCACGACCCGGCGGTCGTGGCCGTGGAGCGGCTCTTCTTCTCCCGGAACGCCCAGACCGCGTTCGCCGTTGGCCAGGCACGGGGCGTGGTTCTGCTGGCCGCCGCGGAGGCCGGACGTACGGTCCGCGAGGCCACTCCGAACGAGGTGAAGATGGCCGTCACCGGCTCGGGCAGCGCGGACAAGGACCAGGTCGGGAGGATGGTCGCCGTCTGCCTGGGCCTACGCGAGGTCCCCAGGCCGGATGACGCCACCGACGCGCTGGCCGTCGCGATCTGGGCGGCCAACAGCGAACGCTCGGACGGCCCGGCCGTGCCGGGAGCGGCGGTCTTGGACCGGGCCGCGGTCGCCCCGATGACACGGGGTGAATCCTCATACGAGCGCGCGGTGCGCGAGGCGATCGCGCGGGACCGAAAGGCCGCGCCGCGGTCGTGATCGCGTCGCTCGATGGCATCGTGGGCGCGGTTGCCTTCGATTCACTCGTCGTCGAGGTCGGTGGCGTCGGCTACCGTGTCTTCGCGGCGCCCGGTCTCCTCTCGACGGCCACGCCCGGAAGACGGCTCAAGCTCCACACGTTCCACCTGGTCAGAGAGGACCAGCAGGCGCTGTACGGCTTCCGGACGGTCGAGGAGCTCGGGTTCTTCACGCTCCTTCTCACGGTCACAGGCGTGGGCCCGAAGGTCGCGCTGGCGATCGTCGGCAGCCGTCCAACGGCCGAGCTCCAGCTCGCGATCCTCCAGCAGGACCAGGCGATGCTGGTGGCGATCCCGGGCATCGGTCGGCGCCTCGCGGAGCGGGTGATCTTCGAGCTGAAGGAGAAGGTGGCCGCGGCCGGCGTGGCCGCGGCCGGAACGGTGGTCGCCGGCGGAGCGGCGAGCGACAGCGATGTCGTCGCTGCCCTCCAGGCTCTTGGCTACTCGCTTGCCGAGGCACGTGAGGCTGCCCGGACGGCCGTCGCCACGGCGCCGGTCGGGACATCGCTCGAAGACCGTGTCAAGGCCGCGCTGCGCGGTCTTGCCCGCGACTGAGTGACTCGAGAGAGCGGCCCGGTCCGCCATGATCCACCCCACGCATCAGGCAGCCCACTGCCTGGGCCGACCCCCGGTCATCCTGGCTTATGACCGCCGGGGGAGCACTGTGCGGGTCGCCGGCCGGGAAGGGTGGCCCCGAACGCCGGGATCCGCCAGATCCTCCGACTGCGGCCCGGGCGTCGAGCGTGGCCGTCCGCCGGGTCAGCCGTCCGCCGGGTGCCCGGACTGGCTCCCCGCCGTCTCGGACCCGTATAGCGTTCCCGGGGGGAGCATCGGCCAGGATATCGGCCTGTCCATGTCCAGCTCGGGCCGGGGACGATCGTATCGTGAGATAGAACATCTGTACGAAACCGCGCGCTCGATGCTAGAATGCCCGACGTGACGGACGATGCCCTCCGCCTCCTGGCGGCCGATGCTGAAGATCCCATAGAGATCGCCATCGAGGGCTCGCTCCGACCTCGGTCCCTGGACGAGTACATCGGCCAGCGCGAGGTCAAGGCAAACCTCGGCGTGCTGCTGTCGGCAGCGCGGGCGAGGGACGAGGCCGCGGACCACGTGCTCCTGTTCGGGCCGCCGGGACTCGGGAAGACCACCCTCGCCACGATCATCGCCCGGGAGCTCGGGGTGAACGTCCGGTACACGTCCGGCCCCGCGATCGAGCGCCCCGGGGACCTCGCCGCCGTGCTGACATCGCTGGACGAGCGCGACGTGCTGTTCATCGACGAGATCCACCGCCTCAACCACGCGGTGGAGGAGGTCCTCTATCCGGCGATGGAGGACTACGCCCTCGACGTCATGATCGGGAAGGGTCCGTCGGCGCGGTCGCTCCGGCTCACCCTCAAGCCGTTCACGGTCGTCGGGGCCACCACCCGGGCCGGCCGGATCTCGTCACCGCTCCGCGATCGCTTCGGGGCCACCTACCGGCTGGACTTCTACACGGAGACGGAGCTCACTGAGATCGTCGAGCGCTCGGCCCGGATCCTCGGCGTCGAGATCGACCCCGGCGCCGCGGCCGCGATCGCGCGGCGCGGACGGGGGACGCCGCGAATCGTCAACCGGTTGCTCAAGCGCGTCCGGGACCACGCCGAGGTCCACGGCGATGGCCGCGTGGACGAGCTGACCGCCACGGACGCGATGCGCCTCTTGGAGATCGACGACGAGGGCCTGGATTCCACCGACCGCAAGCTGCTGGCCGCGATCGTCCAGAAGTTCGGCTCCGGGCCGGTCGGCGTGGCCGCGCTCGCCGCCGTCCTGTCCGAGGAGGTCGAGACGATCGAGGACGTCTACGAGCCCTTCCTGCTCCGGCTCGGATTCCTGGACCGGACGCCGCAGGGCCGGATCGCCACGGACCTCGCCCGCGCCCACCTGGCCGGCCTCGGCTACGAGATCCCGCCGGCGCGCCGTGCCGAACCTGACATGTCGAGCCTCTGGCTGGACGAGCCAGGAGCCGGCAATCGCTGAGCCCGCGGCCGCGGGCGCCGTCGTGACCGCCGCCGCTGCCCAACCAGCCGTCGCGCGTTCCGAGCCCAGACCGACCGGGTTCACCGTCCTCGCCACCGCCGCGCCGGACGGCGCGATGCGCGCCCGCCTCGGCCGGCTCGAGCTGCCTCACGGCGTGGTCGAGACACCACAGTTCATGCCGGTCGGCACGAACGCCACGGTCAAGGCCCTCCACCCGGATGACCTCGACGCCGCGGGCGCGTCGATCGTCCTCGCCAACACGTATCACCTCTTTCTTCGCCCCGGCCATGAGCGGATCGAGCGTCTCGGCGGGCTGCACCGGTTCATGGGCTGGGACAGGCCCCTCCTCACGGACTCGGGCGGCTATCAGGTCGTCTCGCTTGCCGACGCACGGGTCGTCGACGACGATGGGGCGACCTTCCGCAGTCACATCGACGGGGCCACGCATCGGCTCACGCCCGAGATCGCGATTCGGGTCCAGGAGGCGCTCGGGCCAGATATCGCCGTGGCACTGGACCATCCCGTCTACCCGTCCTCGCCGCGGGCAGAGGTCGAGGACGCGATGGAGCGGACCCACCGCTGGGCCGAGCGAAGCCTCGCGGCGCACGCGCGCCGGGACCAGGCGCTCTTCGGGATCATCCAGGGTGGGGTGGACGCGGAGCTTCGCGCTCGGTCCACGCGGTTCGTCGCCTCGCTCCCGTTCGACGGGATCTGCATCGGCGGGCTGGCCGGCGATGAGACACCCGTCCAGCGGGCGGATGCCCTCGATGTCGCGATCCCGCTCCTCGCCGACGATCCCCGGCCGCGCTACCTGATGGGCCTCGGGTCTCCGGCAGACCTCCTCGACGCGGTCGCGCACGGCGTCGACCTGTTCGACTCCGTTCTCCCCGCCAGGGTCGCCCGAAACGGCCAGCTGTGGGTGCCCGGCGGCAGGTTGAACCTGCGCAACGCCGCCTTCCGGGATGACCCGCGACCGGTTCAGGAGGACTGTCCGTGTCTCCTGTGCACGCGCTTTTCGCGGGCGTACCTGGCCCACCTCCTCCGGGCGCGCGAGCTCCTCGGATACCGGCTCGCAACTTGTCACAACCTCACCTTCACCCTAGACTTCATGGCCAGGATCCGATCCGCGCTGCGGGCCGGGACCTTCCCCGAATCGCTCGCGTCGCTGCGAGCACGTGCGGGCCGGATGAGTCGCGGTGAAGTCACCGAGAAGCCGGCGTGAAGCACCCTTCGATACCCTCATTCCAGCGCGGAGGAACCCTCGATGGGCTCTCGAGACAGACCCAGCCGCGAGGCCAAGAAGAAGCCGAAGGACAAGTCGGGCATTCCGAAGGTGCAGCCGCTCTCCGAGCCGCCGATGAACGTCGAGCTGTATCGGAAGCCGCGGAAGCCGCGGGCAGACGAGGAAGTCCGAGACGAAGGCTGACCCGTCGCGCGGACCGATCGTCCGCTCTGTCGGCGTCGGGAATGACAGGAGCGTGACGGGACCATGGCGATGACCACCGAGCGGAACGGCGAGCGGAGCACCGCGGAGCGCGGCAAGGCCGTGGACGCCGCGATTCTGGCGATCGAGAAGCAGTTCGGCAGCGGCTCGATCATGAAACTCGGGTCGGCGACGCGGCAGCAGGTGGACTTCATCCCCACCGGCTCCATCGCCCTCGATCTCGCGCTCGGCGTCGGCGGCATCCCGCGCGGCCGGATCACGGAGATCTTCGGCCCCGAGTCGTCTGGCAAGACCACCGTCTGTCAGCACGTCATCGCCGAGGCGCAGCGGAAGGGCGGCGTCGCCGCGTTCATCGACGTCGAGCATGCGCTTGATCCCGGCTACGCCCGCGCCTGCGGCGTCAACGTGGACGAGCTCCTCGTCAGCCAGCCGGACACCGGCGAGCAGGCCCTCGAGATCACGGAGACCCTGATTCGATCCGGCGGGATCGACGTCGTCGTCGTCGACTCGGTCGCGGCGCTCGTGCCGCGGGCGGAGATCGAGGGCGAGATGGGGGATTCGTTCGTCGGCATCCAGGCCCGACTCATGAGCCAGGCGCTTCGGAAGCTGACCGGTGCGGTCAGCCGCTCGAACACCGCCCTCGTCTTCACGAACCAGCTCCGCGAGAAGATCGGGGTCATGTTCGGCAACCCGGAGACGACGCCGGGCGGCCGGGCTCTGAAGTTCTACGCCAGCGTCCGGCTGGATATTCGCCGGATCGAGACGATCAAGACCGGCACGGAGTCCGTCGGCAACCGTGTCCGGGTCAAGGTCGTCAAGAACAAGGTCGCGCCCCCGTTTCGCGTCGCCGAGTTCGATGTCATGTACGGCGAGGGCGTGTCCAAGGAGGGCGGCCTCCTCGACGTCGGCGTCGCGATGGGGATCGTCGACAAGACCGGCTCGTGGTTCACCTACGAGGAGACACGCCTCGGCCAGGGTCGCGAGGCCTCGAAGGACTTCCTGCGCTCGAACCCGGCGATCGCCGCGACCATCGAGAGCAAGATCCGGGGCAAGGTCAGCGAGGTCACCCTCCCGGTCGAGGGCATCGAGGAAGCCGAATAGCACGGATCCTGGGCGGATGGCGTCGCGGGGCTCCGCCACCGACCTCGGAGAGGTTGTCGCAGATCTGTGGGAGTCAGAAGACGTGCGTCGTACGGCGAGCGACGCGCCCGGTGCGCGGCCGTCGGCGATCCAGCCGTCGTCCTCGAGGCGGCCCTCCGGTTCCTCGAGGCTCGCCGGCGGTCCGTCGCCGAGGTCCGCCGCCGCCTGACCGATGCCGGGTACCGGGAGGAGCTCGTGACCACGGCCATCGAGCGGCTCGCCGAGCTCGGGATCCTCGATGACGATGCCTTCGCCGCCCAGTGGGTGGAGTCCCGCGACCGCGCCCGCCCGCGCGGCGAGCGCGCGCTGCGAGTGGAGCTCCGGCAGAAGGGCGTCGACCCGGAGACCATTGCGCGAGCGCTCGGGCAGCGAGACACCCCGGAGGGCGGCGGGGCGGAGGGCGCGGTCTCCGCAGATGAGGTGGCGGCCCAGCGCCTGCTCGCGCGGCATGCCGGTGGGCTCCGGCGCATCGCCGACCTGCGAGCCAGGCGCCAACGGGCGTACGCAACTCTGGCTCGTCATGGGTTTGCTCCCGAGGTGTGCGGGTCGGTCGTCGCCGCGTGGCTTGCTGACGCCACGGGCCGTACCCAGGAGGCGGGCGGCACCCAGGAGTAGACGTCCGGGTGTCGGCCCTCGGCTGCCCACACCCGCGAGGAGGCCAACGGTCCGGTTCGATCCGCCGCGGGCGCGACCGCGACCGGCTCAGGCCAGCGCGTCCGTAGTAGGCTACGCGGCACAGGCCCCATCTGCGGAATCTGCGGATGGCGGCCCGCCCGGTCGACGTGGAGCCCAGTGTCCAGGGGGCCACGACCCGCGACGACCGACGGACGAACGTCACGCGTCCGGCCTGCCCGGCCGGATGGGAGGAGAAGATGGACTACCTCGCCGTCGCCCTCGTGGCGCTGGCCGGTGGTGTCGCCGTTGGCTTCATCGCGCGAAGCCGGTGGGCGAACCAGTCGGTCAAGGTCGCCCAGGAGAAAGCCGGTCGGATTGTCGCCGATGCCCGAACCCAGCAGAAGGAGCTCATCCTCGAGGCCAAGGAGGAGAAGATCCGTCTCCAGCGCGAGGCGGAGGACGAGGCACGCGCCCGCCGCAGCGAGCTGACCACCATCGAGCGGCGCCTCGTGGCCCGTGACGAGCAGCTCGATCAGCGTTCGGACATGCTCGAGCAGCGGGATCGCAAGCTCCTCGAGCGAGAGCTGGAGCTCGAACGCGCTCGGGAGGAGCTCGGGAAGCTGAATGCCGAGCGGGTGGCAGCTCTCGAGAAGGTGAGCGGCCTCTCCGCCGACGATGCCAAGGGGATCCTCCTCGAGGCGATCCGGGAGGAGGCCGAGCATGACGCCGTCAAGCTTGCCCGATCCATCGAGCGGCGCGCCCGCGAGGAGGCCAACGAGAAGGCTCGCGACATCATCGTCACGGCGATGCAGCGCGTCGCGGCGGACCATACGGCCGAGCACACCGTTACCGTGGTCCACCTGCCCAACGACGAGATGAAGGGCCGGATCATCGGCCGCGAGGGCCGAAACATCCGGGCGCTCGAGCAGGCGACCGGGATTGACCTGATCATCGACGATACGCCTGAGACTGTCGTCCTGTCCGGCTTCGATCCCGTCCGCCGGGAGGTGGCGCGAATCGCTCTGGCCAAGCTCATGGGCGACGGCCGGATCCACCCCGGCCGGATCGAGGAGGTGGTCGCGAAGGCGCGTGCCGAGGTCGATCTCGTCATCCGTCAGGCGGGCGAGCAGGCCGCCTACGACGCGGGCGTCCCGGGCCTCCCGCCGGATATCGTCAAGCTCCTCGGCCGGCTCAAGTACCGGACGAGCTACGGCCAGAACGTCCTGGTGCACTCGACCGAGACGAGCGCCCTGGCGGCGGTCATCGCCGCCGAGCTCGGGGCGGACGTGATGGCGGCCAAGATGGGCGGCCTCCTCCACGACATCGGCAAGGCCATGGATCACGAGGTCGAGGGACCGCATGCCGCGATCGGGGCGGCGATCGCCCAGCGGGCCGAGCTGCCGTTCAAGGTCGTGAACGGGATCGCGGCCCACCACCAGGAGGTCGAGTACGCCTGCCTGGAGGCGCCGATCGTCCAGGTCGCCGACGCGATCTCGGCGTCCCGGCCCGGGGCTCGAGGCGAGACGATGGAGACGTACGTCAAGCGGCTCGAGGATCTCCAGGCGATCGCGGAGTCGTTCACCGGGGTGGACCGGTCCTTCGCGGTCCAGGCCGGCCGTGAGGTGCGGATCCTTGTCCGGCCCGAGGAGATCGATGATCTGACGGCGACGCGGCTCGCCCGCGACATCGTGAAGAAGATCGAGGAGCAGCTGACCTACCCCGGGCAGATCAAGGTCACCGTCATTCGCGAGACCCGGGCTGTGGAGTACGCGAAGTAGCCGAGCACGGCGGCCAGCGGAGCGATCGGCTCGCGGGCCGCGTCCGCCTCGGGAACCCGCCAAACTCCGGGCTGCCACGCCCGCAGGGAGCCTGCCGCGTCCTGCTCATCGGCGACGTTATCGGGAAGCCCGGACGCCTCGGGGTTGAGGCGATTCTCCCCGGCCTGCGTGAGGAGCGCGGCATCGACTTCGTAACCGCCAACGGTGAGAACCTCGCCGGTGGCATGGGCCTCACGGTCTCCACAGCCGAAGCGCTCCTGGGCGCCGGCGTCGACGTCATCACGTCCGGCAACCACATCTGGGACAAGCGCGAGATCTACGAGTACCTCGATCGCTCGGACCGCGTGCTTCGTCCCCTCAACTACGGCACGCACGATGTTCCCGGGAGGGGATGGAGCACGTATCACGCACTCGACGGCACGGACCTCGCCGTGATCAACCTCCAGGGACGGACGTACATGCAACCGATCGACAACCCGTTCACGGAGTCGGACCGTCTCCTCGACGAGTCGTCGGAGGTGCTCCCGCCGGTCCGCCTGGTTGACTTCCACTGCGAGATCACGTCGGAGAAGAACGCCCTCGGGCTCTACCTCGACGGGCGGGTCTCCGTCGTGGTGGGGACGCACACCCACGTCGTCACGGGCGACGAGCGGATTCTTCCCGGTGGGACCGCGTACCAGAGCGACATCGGCATGACCGGGCCCATCTGGAGCGTGATCGGCTTCGATCCGAAGACCGTTCTACCGCGCTTCATCAACGCGTTGCCGACGCGTTTCGAGGTCGGGGCCGGGCCGGTGATCTTCAACGCGGTCCAGGTGGACATCGATCCCGCGACCGGGCGGGCGCTCGCGATCGAGCGGGTCCAGCGACTTCACGAGGCTTGACGTGCCGCGTCGGCGGCGTCACCCGGCGCCAGGCGATCTGGTGTCCGGCGATCCGATCATCCCGGCGGCGCCCTCCACGATCGATCTCCACACCCACACCGCTCGCTCGGATGGTCTGCTCGAGCCGGCGGTGCTCGTCGCCGCCGTCGCGGCCACCGGCGTTCGGCTCCTCGCGATCACCGATCACGACACGCTCGCCGGAGTGCGCGAGATCCTGGGGGCCGGTGTCGTCCCGTCCGGCCTGGAGCTGCTCCCGGGGATCGAGCTCAATGCGATCACCGCGGATCGTCTGGACCTCCGTGAGAGCGAGGTCCACGTCCTCGGGCTCGGCGTGGACCCAGACGACGACGGCCTGGAGGCAACGCTTGCGCTCCAGCGGACGCGCCGGCGGGTCCGCTTCGAGCGGATGGTCGCGCTGCTTCGCGAGCTCGGCAGGCCCATCGACGATGCGCTCGAGGCGCTCCCGGCCACCGGTGACGACGATGCGCTCGGCCGGCCTCGTGTAGCCCGGGCGATGATCGCGAAGGGCTACGTGGCCAGCGTGGAGGAGGCGTTCGCGACCTACCTGTCCCGCGGCCGGCCTGGGTATGTGCCGCGCGAGGGCCTCGGTCCGGTGGAGTCGATCCGCGCCATTCGCGCTGCCGGTGGCCTGCCGGTGCTGGCGCACTTCTCCGAAGCCCCGGAGCGGCTCGACGTGATCCACGAGCTCCGGGACGCAGGGCTTGGGGGTCTGGAGGTCTACTACCGGACATTCGATGCCGTCACCGTGGACGCGGTCCGGCGCGTTGCCGAGGAGGCCTCGCTCGTCGCCACCGGCGGCAGCGACTACCATGGCGACCTCGAACCGTACGCCGCCACGCACGCCGCGCTGTGGGTCCCGCCCACGGTCGAGGCGCCGCTCCGGGCGGCCCTTGCAGGATCAGTCGTCACCCGATGATCGAGCGCCAACCCGCCCGCGAC
Organism: Anaerolinea sp.; assembly: GCA_013822395.1. Classification (GTDB taxonomy): domain Bacteria; phylum Chloroflexota; class Limnocylindria; order Limnocylindrales; family CSP1-4; genus UBA5189. Next base: position 46,840 of record PNKK01000015.1, read on the forward strand.
CGCCGCCTCCCGATCCTGGAGATCGCGCCGCCGGCCCCGTCGGCCGGCCGCACCGCCGCGGAGCCAGGCGACGAGCGGCTCGGCGAGTTCCGGCCCGAGCCGCGTGCCCTGCCGGCCTTCTACGTCTGGACCCTGGGCTGCCAGATGAACCGGAGCGACTCCGAGGAGATGTCGGGCCGGCTCCTCGCTGCCGGCGCGACCGAGGCACCGACGATGGAGGCGGCCGATCTCGTGGTGATCAACACCTGCGCGATCCGCGAGCTCGCCGAAGCCAAGGTCATCGGCCGGCAAGGTCACCTTGGGCGCCTGAAGGCGGCGAACCCGTCGCTTCGGATCGTGCTCACCGGTTGCGCGGTCCGCGAACGCGATCGCGAGGGCCTGGGGAGGCGCTACCCGGCGGTGGATCTCTTCCTCCGCCCGGACGAGGAGCCGGAGCTCATCGATCGCCTTGGGCTCGCCTCTGCGCAGGGTCCGGTGGGTGCCGTGGGTGCCACCACGATCGTGGGGCGGACGGTCGTTGGAGTCGCGGACCACCTCGCCGCAACGCGCTCCGCCGCGGTGGCCGGAGGCACCGTCCAGCGGTCCTCGACGGTCTCGGCCTGGTTGCCGATCATCTACGGCTGCGACAAGACCTGCACCTATTGCATCGTCCCGTTCAGCCGCGGGCCGGAGCGGAGCCGGCCATTCGACGAGATCGTCGACGAGGCGCAGACGCTCGCCGCGGCCGGCTTCCGCGAAGTCACCCTGCTCGGCCAGAACGTGAACTCGTATGGCCACGACCTGCCAGTCGAGTCGCGGTTCGGGCACGTTCGCACCGCGCGCTGGGCCGGCCGGCAGCTGGACCTGGGCTCGAGACCGGACCTCGCCGAGCTCATCCGCGCGATCGACGGCATCCGGACCGCCGACGGCGCCCCGGCCATCCCGCGCCTCCGATTCATCACCTCGCACCCATGGGACCTGTCCGATCGCCTCATCGAGGCGCTGGCGGACTGCCCATCCGTGTGCGAGGCGCTCCACCTCCCGGTCCAGTCGGGTGACGACGACGTCCTGCGCCGGATGGGCCGCCAGTACACCACGGAGCACTACCTCGAGCGGCTCGCGAAGATCCGGGCGGCGGTCCCCGGAATCACGATCAGCACCGACATCATCGTCGGGTTCTGCGGCGAGACCGAGGCCCAGTTCGAGCGGACCCTCCGGTTCCTCGAGTCCGTCCGCTACGACCAGGTCTTCGCCGCCGCCTACTCCGAGCGGCCCGGTACCCCTGCGACGCACCTCCCCGACGACGTCCAGGCGGCCGAGAAGCGGCGCCGGCTGAACGCCCTGCTGGCGCTCCAGGAACCGATCGGGCTCGAACGGAACCGGGCCTGGCTCGGCCGCGATGTCGAGGTCCTCGTGGACACCGTCGCACGCGAGCGCTCGCACGACCACGACGAGCCCGAGGCGGTGGGCCAGGAGATGGCGGGGGAGGGGAGTGGGCCGGGGGGCGTTCGGCCCGGCCCGGGCGAGGTGGCGCTGTCCGGGCGGACGCGCGGCAACAAGCTCGTCCACCTCGCCGGCCCCACCGACTGGCTGGGCCGGCTCGTGACCGTCCGTGTCCAGCATGCCGGTCCGTACGCGCTGCGAGGAAAGCCTCGGGCCGATGGCGTCGCGGAGCTCCACCTCGGAGACCTCGGGCGGATGGCGTCGCAGCCCTCCGTCTCCGACCTCGGTGGGCGAGCGCCGACCGGCCGTTGAGGGGGCCACCGCCGCTCCTCGTCATCGCCGGGGCGACCGCCACCGGCAAGACGGGGCTCGCGATCCGGTTGGCCCTCGTCCTGCGTGACGAGGGCATACCGGCCGAGGTCATCACCGCCGATTCGCGCCAGGTGTACCGGGGTCTCGATATCGGGACGGCGAAGCCGACCCTCGACGAGCGCCGCGGCGTGCCCCACCACGGACTCGACCTCGTCGATCCGGATGAGCCCTTCTCCGTATCTGATTTCGCCGACCATGTCGCAACCGTCCTGCCGTCGATCGCCTCCGCCGATGGCCTTGCCATCCTTGCCGGGGGCACGGGCTTCTACCTGCGGGCGATCGCCGCCGGCCTCGACACGGACGCGCTGCCGTCCGATCCGGCAGTCCGTCGGCGGATCGAGGCGGACCTGCTGGCAGATGGCATCGACGCCACCGCCGATCGGCTCCGGCAGATCGCACCCGCGCTCGCAGCGCAGATCGACCTCCGCAATCCCCGGCGGATGGCCCGGGCGCTCGAGATCGCCGAGCTGCGCGGCGACCGGCCTCTCCCGGCGCTTCGTGGGTACCCTGCGTCCGTGGCCTGGCTCGGGCTCGACGTCCCGCGCGAGGTCCACGTCCGCTGGATCGCCGAGCGCGCCCGGGCCCAGTTCGATGCGGGCCTCGTCGAGGAAGCACGCTCCCTGCGCGAGCGATACGACCCGGCGCTCCCGGCGTTCTCGGCGATCGGCTACGCGGAGTCATGGGCGCTTCTCGACGGGGAGATTGACCGGGAGACGGCGATCGAGCGCGACGCTGCCCGGAACGTGGCCCTCGCGAAGCGGCAGCGGACCTGGTTCCGTAGAGAGCCGCACATCGCGTGGCTGGACCCATCGGCCGCCGACCCGCTCCCCATGACGCTCGCAGCCGCGTGCCGTCTTGTCCGGCCCCACGGCTAGACTGGCGTCGTGTCGACTCCGAACCGCGACCGCCGCGGCCTCATCGAGCTTGCCCCGCCCGCCGAGAAGGCCTTCCTGGTCGCCGTCGACACGGGCGAGGACACCGGCTGGACGGCGGAGGATTCGCTCGTCGAGCTCGCAAACCTCGCGACGACCGCCGGGGCCGAGGTGGTCGGCGCGGAGTGGCAGAACCGCCGCCACGTGGACCCGAACTGGTACGTCGGCAAGGGCAAGGCCGAGGAGCTCGTCGCGGCGAAGTCGGAGACCCGGTTCGACCTCCTCGTCACCGACGACGAGCTGTCGCCGTCGCAGCAGAAGGCGCTCGAGTCTCTTCTGAACGTCAAGGTCATCGATCGGAGTCGACTGATCCTCGACATCTTTGCCCAGCACGCACGAACCCATGAGGGCCGCCTCCAGGTGGAGCTCGCCCAGCTCGAATACCAGCTGCCGCGCCTCACGCGCCTGTGGACGCACCTGTCGCGGACGGGCGGCGGGATCGGGACCCGAGGACCCGGCGAATCCCAACTGGAGACCGACCGACGGATCATCCGCGAGCGGATCAAGAAAATGAAGGAGCGGGTGGAGGAGGTCCGCCGGTCCCGCGCGACGACGGCCCGCGGCCGCGACCGCCGACTCATGGCGACCGTCGGCATCGTCGGCTACACCAACGCCGGCAAGTCGACGCTCCTCAACGCGCTCGTCGGCTCGGAGGTCGCGCTCGTCGAGGACAGGCTCTTCGCGACGCTTGACCCAACGAGCCGCCAGGTCAAGCTCGGCGACGGCCAGGCGGCGATCGTCACCGACACCGTCGGCTTCATCCACAAGCTCCCGCACCAGCTTGTCGACGCGTTCAGGGCGACGCTCGAGGAGGTGAACCGGGCGGATGTCCTGCTCGAGGTCGTCGACGCCTCCGACGCCCATTTCACCGAGCACCGGGCCACCGTTCAGACGGTGCTCGACGAGCTCGGGGCGGGGAGCAAGCCACGTCTCGTCGTGTTCAACAAGGCCGATCTCCTCGATCCGGCAGCCCGGGACGGGAGGGCCCCGGCCCCCGTGATTGCCGGTGCCGTCTTCGTCTCGGCGCTGACGGGATACGGCCTGGACACGCTCCGCGCCGAGCTGGCCGCGCTCCTCGCGTCGCTTTGGATCGCGGTGGACGTCCACGTTCCGTACGCGGCGGGCGAGCTCCTCGCGCGGGTCCGGGAGCGCGGCACGGTCGAGCTCGAGTATGGCAACCGTGACGTCCGCGTGTTCGGCCGGGTCGCCCCGACACTCGCGGGCGAGCTTGAGCGGGCCGCCGCGGACTGGTCGGCCACGCTGCGCGAGAACGGGGCCGGCGGCGGCGAGTGATCACGCGGGCGCCGTTGCGACGCGGCGGACAGCTCATCGACGAGGCCGGCCTGACGGTGACCTGGTCGGTTGCCGAGGGTCGGCGAGGGCGCCGCTGGCGGTGGGCGGTGGGGGAGCGCCGAGCCGCCATCGTGGTCCACACGCTCGAGCTCGATCCCGCCGGGCGCTTTGTCCGCCTGGAGTCCGCGAGCGGTGGCGGCCTGCTGACCCTGCATCGCGAGGCGGATGGGAGCGCCCACGGCAACCGGGTTACCGAGGCCGGAGTTGACCACCTCGCGATCCCGTCGCCGGCGCCGCAGGCCGCCCTGGTCGGCTCTGGGGTGCTCGGGGTCGCAGCACTGATCACGACCCTGGCACCGAGTGACGGAACGGTCTCGCTCGATGTCCTCGAGGTGTTCGACGACCTCGGCTTGCGCATCACGAGCTGCACGATCCGCCGGCCGGACGGCGGAGTGTGGGAGGTCCGTACCGACGTCGCGGTCAGGCTGGCCAGGCTCGACGCCGACAGACTGCCGGTCGACGCCGGGGAGTCCTGGCCGCTCGAGAGCGCGTAGCGGACGCCGTCTTCGTGGAGGGCCTGTGGACGACACCTTCGGAAATGCCCTTCGATCGCAAAAAGTGGTGGATAAGTCCCTTCCGCACGTGATGGTCGCGCCCGTACAGTAGGTCTTGCCCGGAGAGGCCACGAACCACGAGCGATCCGGTCGGTGGCAACATCGACAATTCGCACCAGGTGCTTGCATCAGGTGTGATGGGTCGCAACAGGAGCGGCGGTTTCTCCGGGCGTTTTCGTGTGTCCGGCTGCATCTTCGTGGGTCGCGTCCCGGCTGCATCTTCGTGTGGGCTGCATCTTCGTGTGGCCGGCTGCATCCGGCGTCGACGACAAGTCGACGACAATGTGACCATGAGATAGAGTCGGCCCGTGCGGACCCGCCGACGATCCCACCGGACCCGAATCCGCGTGCCGGGATACGCCCGCTGCGACGACGAGGAGCCCCGCAGGCCCCGCGCCTGACGTTTCCTCCACCCGCTCGCAGCCGGGAGTTTGAACCGTACTGGGTCTGATGGAGACTCCATCGCTTTGAAGGATGATGGAGTCCATGAACGACACAACCCGTCCCCACGCCTCCCAGCGGCGGTATCCGCCTGAGCTCCGGGAGCGCGCCGTGCGCATGGTGCTCGAGCGGATCGAGCTGACCGGCGAGCGCCAAGGCGCGATCAGCAGAGTCGCCGGCCAGCTGGGCATCGGCCCCGAGTCCCTACGCCACTGGGTCCGCCAGGCGCAGATCGACGGCGGCACGAAGCCGGGGCTCACGACCGAGGAACGCGCCACGCTCAAGGCGCTCGAGCACGAGGTCCGCGAGCTGCGCCGGGCCAACGAGATCCTGAAGGCGGCTGCG
>PNKK01000016.1 GCA_013822395.1 Anaerolinea sp.
GCTCGCCCAGGAGACATCGTCACTCGTCCGGCCCGAGCCGGATGCCATGGCTCGACCGGCGCCCGGCGCGGGTCAGCGCGCCGCGACCGCCCGTGCCGCGGGCGCGATGACGTCCGGGTAGTCGACCGGCGCGTCCGAGCTCGTCCCGAAGTCGACCGCCTCGTGGCCGAGCACGCGCACCGACTCGAGGACGAGCGCCTTGAGCGGGAGGCCTGCGTGGGCCGTGGCGACGGCGATCCTCACGCGAGATCGAGCGTGCTGTGGAGCGCGATCTCGAACATCGCCTCCTCGGTGGAGCGGCGGTCGGCGTCGACCTCGGGCGGCAGCGGGTCGGACCAGCGGCGGCCGATCGCGAGCTCGTCCCAGATGTGGATCAGCGCGAGCCGCTGCATGCCCATGTACTGGGCGGCGCTGAAGACCGCCGACGTCTCCATGTCGACGCCGACGTAACCGGCGCCGCGCCAGCGCTCGAGCGAGTCGTCCTTCGGTCTGACACCGAGCAGCGTGTCCTCGGTCACGGAGAGCCCCCGCAGGGTCCTGATGCCGCGAAGCTCGGCGGCCTCGATTGCTGCGGCGACCAGGGCGGGCGTCGCGCTCACCGCCGTGCGGGCATGGTACCAGCGCGACACGCCTTCCTCGATGGCGACCGTGTCGGGGATCAGGAGATCGCCGGTTCGCGCCCCGGGCTGGATCCCTCCGCAGGATCCGATCTGCACGACCACCTTCGCCCCGAGCTGGCCGAGGATCACGACCGGCTCGACGGCCCGGGCGGCCCCGTACATGCAGGCGTAGACGACGGGGTGGCCCCGGTAGGTCCCCCAGTACCAGTCGGGGGCGTCCAGCTCCCGCACGTCGTCGAGCAATCGGAGCCGCTGCGCCTCGCGATCGCGGCGCCACCATGTCCCCTCGAGGACGACGACCTCCGGCACCTCGTCGGGCGCGAGGCCCGTGACCTGCCACCAGTCCTGGTCGCCGCCGGCGCGCTCGAGGCTCATTGCCGCAGGCTCATCGGCGCTCGGCCATGACGTCGTGGACCGCGTCGCACACCCGGTCCGGGCTCGGGATGTAGGCGTCCTCCAGCACGGGGCTGAACGGCACCGGCGCGTGCGGCGCGGTAACCTGGCGGATCGGTGCCTTGAGCTCGAAGAACGCCTCGCTCGCGGCGAGGGCGGCGATGTCCGTCGCGAGCGAGCAGCGCGGATGCGACTCGTCGACGACGACGAGGCGCCCCGTCCGGCGGACCGAGGACAGGATCGCCTCCGTGTCGAGCGGGGAGTACGAGCGAGGATCGATGACCTCGGCGTCGATGCCCTCCGCCTGGAGGCGCTCGGCCGCCGCGAGCGCCGTGTGGACCATCTTCTGGACGCCGACGATCGTGACGTCGGTCCCGGGTCGCGCGATCCGTGCCCGACCGAGGGGCACCTCGTACGGCTCCTCGGGAACCGGGCCGCGCTGCATGTACAGCCGCTTGTGCTCCATGAAGATCACCGGGTCGGGATCGCGGATCGCGGCGATCAGCAGGCCCTTCGCGTCGTACGGGGTCGACGGGGCGACGACCTTGAGACCCGGGATGTGGGTGTAGAGCGAGTACAGGGTCTGCGAGTGCTCGGCCGCGGCCCGGAAGCCGGCCCCGGTGACGGTCCGGATGACGAGCGGCACCGAGATCTTCCCGCCGTAGACGTACCGAAGCTTGGCGGCGTGGTTGAGGAGCTGGTCGAACGAGGTCCCGATGAAATCGACGTACATGATCTCGGCGACGGGCCGCAGGCCCGCGACGGCCGCCCCGATCGACGCACCGACGAAGCCCGTCTCCGCAATCGGCGTGTCGATGACGCGTTCCCGCCCGAACCGCCCGAGCAGTCCCTTCGTGACGCCGAACGGGCCGCCCCACGCGTCGGCTGCGGGCGGGTAGCTCACGTCGCGCCCCGCTCCGCCGGCGATGTCCTCGCCGAACAGCACGATCCGGTCGTCCGCGGCCATCTCCTGGTGGAGCGCCTCGTTGATCGCGTCCTTGATCGTCAGCTCGCGGGTCACGATCGCTCCGCCTCCACGGGGTCGCCGGTGTACACGTCGGCCGTCACGGCGGCGGCGACCGGCCACGGGGCGGCATCCGCGGCGACGAACGCGCTCGCGACCTCGCCGGCCGCCTCGTCGTCGATCGCATCGAGGGTGCGCTCGTCGACGATCCCGCCGCTCGACAGGTGGGCGCGAAACAGGCCGAGCGGGTCTCGCGCGCGATAGCGCGCGACCTCCTCGGGCGGCTTGTACGTCTGCGTATCGCCCTCGTACTGCCCGTTGAAGCGATAGGTCATCGCCTCGATGAGCCGCGGCCGCCCGTCGCGTCGCATCTCCTCGAGGGTCTCGGCGGCGGCGGCGCGAACGACCAGGACGTCCATCCCGTCGACCCGGCGGGCGGCGATCCGGTAGGGCTCGGCCATCGCCACGACCGACCCGGCCAGCAGGTGGTAGTCGACCGCCGTCGTCTCCGCGTACAGGTTGTTCTCGCAGACGAACAGGACCGGGCAGGTGAAGAGCGAGGCGAACGTCAACGCCTCGTGGAACGCACCCTGGTGGACCGCGCCGTCGCCGAAGAAGGCGACGGCCACGCGGTCCTCGGACCGGTAGCGCGCCGCGAACGCGGCGCCCGCCGCGATCGGCAGGCCGCCGGCCACGATCCCCATCGCACCGATCATCCCGAGCGCCTGGTCGGCGACATGCATCGAGCCGCCCTTGCCGCCGGAGACACCGGTGGCCTTCCCGAGGAGCTCCCCGGCGATCGCGTCGAGCGGCACCCCGCGGGCGATCGCGTGGCCGTGATTCCGGTAGGTCGAGGTCAGCCAGTCGTTCGCGCGCAGGAGGGGAATGACGCCGGCGGCTACGGCCTCCTGGCCGGCGTAGGTGTGGACGTAGCCCTCGAGCCGATCGGCCTCGGCGTCGGCATGGACCCGGTCCTCGAACCGCCGGATCCGGCACATCAGGCGCCAGAGGCGGGTCGCCTCGGCATGGTCAATCGCGGGCATCGATCATCCCGCCGGGCGCCGTTCGCATGGCCGCCTCGTGCTGCTCGAGCCGCCGGTAGACGTCACGGAAGATCGCATCCCGGTCGACGCCGTGGGCCTCGCGCATCACGCGGGTAGATCCCGGTCGAGGTGTCCACCGGAGATCGTCGTCGAGTCGGGGAACCGGTACGAGATCGGTCGGGACCCAGGAGGGCTCCAGCACCCAGGCCACGTTGATCAGGTCCCAGATCACCCAGCTGCGGCCGAACAGGTCGCCGATGCCGCGCTGGGCGTGGATCGGGTTGTTGAGGTAGAGCTCGTGGAGGTAGTCGCCGATCCTGCCCCTGCCGCGCACGTACGTCTCCATCTCGGGCAGCGAGAGCCGGAGCTGGGCTCCCACGTGGTACCCGGGCAGGTAGACCAGCGGGACGCCGCTGTCGAACAGCAGCCGCGACGCCGCCGGGTCCTGGACGAGGTTCAGGGAGCTCCGGTTCGAGCGCGACACGGAGGTTGGATAGCCCGACGTCCAGACGACGACGATCCGGCCGGCGATCCGGGGCTCGATGAGGATCGCCGACGCGACGTTCGTGACGCAGCCGATCGCGAGGACGTAGAGCGGGTCGTCGGACGTCGACGCCGCCATCGCGCACTCGACGATCCGACGGGCGCCGGGGCTGTCGACCGGTTCCCCGGATTCGGGGAGGTACGCCGGCGCTCCGCGGAACGCCCGCCCGTCGGGCGGGAGGCCGAGCAGGTCCATGACCCGCACGATCTCGTCGTAGCTCCGCTCCATCCCGACGCCCGGCTCCACGAGGTCCACGTCGTCGGGACGGATGCCCTGCGCCCTCAGGCGGCGAGCCCAGCCCGCCACGTCGTCGATCGCCGCCGTCCGGTCGTCGTCGGGTTCGTCGTCGAGCGTCCGGGTCGCCTCGACCAGCGCCGGGCGGAGGTGGGCAAACGAGAACGGCTCGGCGACGATCGCCTCGACCGAGATGCGCTCCGGAGACAGGAGCGCCCAGGCCAGGGCGAACTGGTCGTCGATCTCGTTCGCTGCGTCCGTGTCGATGACCACCCGGACCCTGCCGGACGGCTCCCGGAGCATCCGCTCGAGCTCGGGTGGATCGAGCCGGTGAACGTGCGCCGCCTCCCGTTCCGCCGTCACGCCCCGCCCCCGGCGGTCCGTCGGTCGTCGTCCGAGGTCCAGGGGCGAGCGCGCTCGCGCGTCGTCTGCGCGAGCTGGCCGAGCCGGTCGGCGGCGTGTCGCCACGCCGACCCCGCGTCGCTCCCGAGCACCGCGTCGCGCCAGACCGCCCGCCCCGCGACGAAGCCCGACGCGCCGGCATCGCACGCGATCTCGAGCATGGCCCGGAAGCGCGGGAAGTCCTCTCCTGCCGAGAGGAGCGTCCAGGGAACGGCGCTCGCCGAGTCGACCTCGGCGCAGGCCTCTGCCCAGACGCGCCGGTCGGCGACCGCGGTGACGTCCTCCGGAAACTCCAGCTTGAGGACGTCCACGCCCAGCCGGCTGAACCGCCGGGCGCCCTCGACGATGACCCGGCGCCGCTCGGCGGGGTGCCGGAACACCCCGAGAGGCTCGGCGAACAGGGGAATGTCGACACGGTCGCACTCGGCCACGACGTCGCGGACGAACCGCTCGACGTCGCCGGTGTCGCCCTCCGGGTCGAAGCGGAAGGAGATCTTGATCGCGTGGGCACCCGCCGCCGCCGCGCGCTCCACGCTCCACCCGTCGATGATCCGCGGCGACGCCGCGATCGACGAGTAGTCGCTTTCCTCGATGCCGAGCAGCAGCCCGGTTCCGTCCCACAGGTCCGGGCGGATCCTGCCGGCCGCATACCCGATCAGCGGGTCCAGGAGCACGGCGCTGGCGAGGGGATGGAGGCGCCGGGCGACCTCGAACTTCGCGACCGCGATCTGGTCGAGCGTGACCGTGGCCGGGTCATCGGGCTGCATCATCTCGGCCATCGAGCCGATGTGATCGAGGGCGAGGATGGCGAAATGGTGCTCGGCGGTCGAGGTGGCCTCGAGACCGCGCCGCTTGCCGTTCGAGGGTAGGGCCCGGGTGCTCACTGGACTCCCGTCTCCCGACCGTCGGCGTCGGGCTTCAGCAACCAGATCTTCTCCGGGGCAAATCCGAGGGTGACCGTCTCGCCCTCTCCGAATGCCGCGTCCACGGGAGCCTGGAGGTGCCACTCGGCGCCCGCCAGCGAGACGATCAGCTCGCGGCGCGTGCCCATGTAGATGTTCGACAGCACCGTCGCCGGCACCCGGTTGACCGCACCGTTGGCGGGGCCGACGATCTCGATGTCCTCGGGGCGGATCGTGATCCGTACCGGACCCTCGGCGAGCTCGGCGCGGGCGGGGTCGATGACGAACTCGCCGGCCGCGGTCGTCACCCGCGAGCCGCTCCGCACGCCGTCGATCGTGTTCGGGTTGCGGAAGAACCGGGCGATCTCGACGCTCCGCGGGCGCTCGTAGAACTCCGCGGGGCGACCGAACTGCTGGAGCGTCCCGGAGAACATCAGCGCGACCCGATCGGCGAGCATGACCGCCTCCTCCTGGTCGTGGGTGACGAAGATCGAGGTGATCCCGGTCTCCATGCGGACCGTTCGGATCAGCTCTCGCATTTCGATCCGCAGGTTCGCGTCGAGGTTGGCCAGGGGCTCGTCGAGGAGCAGCACCCGCGGCCGGACGATCAGGGCCCGGGCAAGCGCGATCCGCTGCTGCTGGCCGCCGGACAGCTCGTGCGCCCTCCGATTCCCGACGCCCGGCAGCCGGACGAGCTCGAGCATCTCGGCCACCCGTCGGTCGATCTCGGCCTTCGGGACCCGCTGCATCCGGAGGCCGAAGCCGACGTTGCCGGCGACGGTCATCGTCGGAAACAGGAGGTGCTTCTGGAAGACCATCACGGCGCCGCGCCGCTCGGTGGGGACGGCGAGCATCGACCGCCCATCGAACAAGACGTCGCCCGACGTCGGCTCGATCAGGCCGGCGATCATCCGCAGCGTCGTGGTCTTCCCGCAGCCGGACGGTCCGAGGAGCGCCATCATCTCGCCCGGCTCGACGACGAGGCCGAGGTCGTCGACGGCGACGACCGGACCGAACCGTTTCGAGAGATGGTCCAGCTTGACGTGGGTCACAGTCGGCCGAACCCTCCCATGATCGCCGAGTCCTGGCTGAGCTTTCGCGAGCTCAGGATCAGGACGATGATTGCCGGGGCGACGAACACGAGACTGATCGCCGCGGCGTTGGCCTGGTTCCCGCCCGAGATGACGGGGAAGAGGACGAGCGGCAGGGTGATGATCCGGCCGCTCCCGATCAGCAGGGTCGTGACGTACTGGCTCCACGAGATCAGGAACGTGAACATCGAGGCGACCACGATCCCGGGCATGATCGCCGGCAGCATGACGCGGAGGAACACCTGGCGCCGATTGGCTCCCAGCGTTCGCGCCGTCTCCTCCAGCTCGACCCCGTAGTTCGAGAACACGCTGGCCATGATCAGCACGAAATAGGGGATCGTGGGGATCAAGTGGACGAGCGACACCCCGAGATACGTCCCGGCGAGCCCGAGCCGGATGAACGTGATGTGGATCCCCATCGTGGCGACGATCGGGGGAACGATGATCGGCATGAGCAGCAGCCACTCGACGAGGGTCTTGCCCCGGAAGTCCGACAGGCCCAGGGCCCGGCCGGCGGGCAGTCCCACGGCGATCGCGAGCGCGGTCACGACGAGCCCGATGACCAGGCTGTTCCAGAGCCCCTCGACGACGCGCGAGTTCGGGCCGAACGTGTACGTCCAGGCCGACCCTCCCCACTCCGACGGGAGCAGGTCCGGGAACGTCCACCGGAACGCGAACGACCAGATGACCAGGGCGAGGAGCGGCAACCCGACGGACAGCACGATCGCGACCACGCCGATGTGGGTCATCCACCTGGCCGTTCGCGGAGTCGACTGGGACATCACTGCACCGCGTACCGAGCGAGCCTGCGATAGACGAAGAGCAGGGCGACCGAGACGATCGCGAGGATCACGCTGATCGCCATCGCCTCAGGCCGAAGCCCCAGGTCGGGATCCTGGTATCGATAGAACGCGAGGACCGGCAGCGTGGTCGGGCTGCGCACGCCGAGCAGCAGCGGGATCTCGTAGTTCGCGAACGTGAATGCGAAGACGATGATCGAGGTGGAGATCACGCCCGGCATGATCAGCGGCAGGAGGACGTGGACGAACCGCTGCCAGGCGGTCGCGCCGAGCGTCCGGGCGATCTCCTCGTAATGCGGCCCGATGCTCTGGAGGACGGCGAGGACGACGACCCCGATGAACGGGACCTCCTTCCAGAGGAACGTGAGCGTGATCGCCACGCCGGCCTGGTCGAAGACGAGGATGGGGAAGTCCGACGGGCGATCGATCAGCCCGAACCCCGCGGCAACCCGGGCGATGATCCCGCTCTGCGTGATCAGCAGCACGAAGCCGCTCGCCGCGACGAGGTGGGGGACCGGGAGCGGGATCTGGAAGATGAACTTCGTGATTCGCGAGCCCGCAAACGTCTCGCGGAGGATGAGGGCGAGGCCCACGGCGATGACCGACGAGAGGGCCGTGACGATGAACGCAATGCGAAAGGTCACCCAGAGTGAACGGAGGAAGGCCGGGTCGGAGAGGACGTTCGCATAGTGCTCGAACGTCCACTCCTCCAGGCCGATCGTCGGAAAGTAGCCGAAGCTCTGGCCGATCCCGACCAGCATCCCGCCCCCGAAGAGCACGACGACGAGCAGCACCGATGGGGACAGCATCAGCGGAATCCGCAGGTGCCCCGCAAGCCGTCGGACGGTCGGCTGCGGGCGCGGGAGCGATCGTGCGGGAACGACCTGGGGCCCCGGCGAGGGCCCCAGGTCGGCGGAGGTCGTCACTTCTCGAGAACGTTCTCGATCCAGCCTGCCTCCATCTTCGTGACCCACTCGGCCCGCGGCTCGGGCAGGGCGGCAGCCGCGAGCTCCTCGGCGGAAAGCGTCGCTACGCCGCGCTTGAACGACGCCAGCTGCTGCTGGGCGTCAGCGGGCCAGGTGGCGGGATCGGTCGGGATCTCCCAACCCCAGCGGTCGGGATCCGCCATCGCCAGCTGCAGCTCAGGTGACAGGATCAGGTTGGCGAGCACCATGGCTCCCGCCGGGTTGGCGGCGTTGAACGGGATCGCGACGTAGTTGTTGTTCGACAGCGTCCCGCTTTCCATCACGAACGTGCGGATGCTCTCCGGGTAGACACCCTGGCTGATCTGTAGCGACGCGTTCCCGGGGGCATACGCCATGTTGAACGCAACCTCCTTGTTGGCAAGGAGATCCGACATCGCTGGGCCCTGCGGGTAGGTCGTTCCCTCACGCCAGAGATCCGGCTCGATGTCGTTGAGGTAGTCCCACACCTTGGGTGCGTACTGATCGAAGACGGCCTGGTCGAACGCGCCGAGGAACGGCTCGGGGCCGCCGGCCGCCCAGTAGAACAGATGACGGACGAAGACGCTCCCGATGAAGTCCGGGATCGCCGGGTACGTGAACTGTCCGGGGTTCGCGTGGATCCACTCCTGGAGGGCTTCGAACGTCGTCGGGGGCTCCGACACGACGGCCGAGTCGTACTCGAAGACGAACTGGGCGTGACCCCACGGCGACTCATAGCCCTCGACCGGAGTTCCGAAGTCGAAGTCGATCGCCCCGTCGCCCCACGGAACGTAGATCGCGTTCGGGAGATCCTCCGCCCACGGCCCGTAGAGCAGGTTGGCCTCCTTCAGCGTGCGGAAGTTCTCACCGTTGATCCAGATGAGATCGATGCTTCCGCCCGTCTTGACGCCGGCCGCGGACTCGTTGAGGACCTGGTTGACCGCATCCGCCGTGTCGTTGATCGGCACGCGGTTGAGGGTGACGTTGAACTGCTCCTTGAGCGGCTTGCCGATGTCGTTGTCGACGTTCTCGTTGATGACGTCGCTGCCACCCCACATGAACCAGTTCACGGTCGTGCCGGAGGCCGCCGCGAGGACCTCCTCCCAGGTCGCGTAGGTCGGCGGCCCCTCCGGGCTCGCCACCGGCGCCGGAGACGGCGCCGCGCTCGTGCCCGGAGCCTCGCTCTGCGGAGCGGGGCTTGCAGCTCCAGCGCAGGCGGCGACCACCAAGCTCAGGCTCGCAGCCACTGCGAGCCAACGGGTCGATCGGATTGCCATCGTGCACCTCCTCCGGGCCGCGTTCAGCGCTGCCCAGCTACGACATCGTCCGCTTCGTGAACGCCCATTCGTCGCTCCTCCTTGATGGCGTCGGCCCATGCGCCGAGGATCAGTGCCACGGTCGTGGCACCCGGGTCGGCCGATCCCACGGCGTGGTCGGCTGCATAGCGGGCACGACCAACCCTGGGCACGAGATCACGCGTCCCATCCGCGCCGCGCCGCGCTGCGGCGGCGGCTGCGGCGAGGACGTCGGCGGGTCCGGAGCCGGACCGGGCCGCGGCGCGTGCGGCATCCGCGGCGGGGGCGAGCGCATCGACCATGCTCCGGTCCCCGACCGCCGCCCTGCCGAGCGCGGCGACGCGCGCGGCGCCAGCCGACAGCGCCTCCGCCAGCGTCACCCCATCCATGTCGGGCTGGTCGCCGAGCATCTCCGCCGCGGCGGCGAAGAAGCCACCGAACAGGGCACCGGCCGCGCCACCCATCTCCTCGGCGCACGCTTCGCCGACGACCCCGAGCAGGACCCCCGGCGACTCCTCCGGCCGCCGCGCGACGGCCGAGCGCGCCGCGTCCATCGCACGCTTCAGGTTGATCCCGTGGTCCCCGTCGCCGGCTGCCGCGTCGAGGCGCGAGAGCGCACCGTGCTCGGCGTCGACCGCGTCGGCAGCGGCCGTCACCATCCGCCGGAAGGCGGCCGCGTCGAGGAGGAGCTCGTGAGCCGTCATGCCGTCACCGGCCGCGGGTCGCGCGCGGGCCTGACGAAGGCGGCGCCGAGCGCCGGCGCGTCGTAGAGCCGCAGCGTCTCGTCGTCGATTCGGCAGACCGAGAGCGCGAAGCCCGCGAGGTCCTGCGTCGTGGCGTACGTGCCCATCCATGAGCGGCACGCCTCGATGCCGCGCTCCCGAAGGGTGCGGTCGACGCCTCGATAGACGACCGAGAGCTCCATGAGCGTCATCGCCCCGCTGTTGCTCAGCAGGACGCACACATGGTCGCCCGGCCCGAGCCCGGCGTCCTCGGCCAGCTCGCTCGTCATCCTCTCGGCGACCTCGTCGGCCGTGGCGTCCTCCGACACCCGCCGCCCCGACTCCCCGTGCACCCCGACCCCGATGACGAGCTCGTCGCGGCCGAGGCTCGCGAGCGGCTCGCCGCTGACGGGGTGGGCCACCGTCCCGAACGCGGCGGTCAACGTCCGCGTCTGGTCGCGGACGCGCTCGGCCATCGCCCGGCACCGGGCGAGCGAGGCGCCGGACTCGGCCAGGGCGCCGACGATCTTCCAGACGAAGAAGAGACCCGCGCCCCCGCGCCGCTCGTCCTCGCGTCCCTTCGGCGCGGAGGAGACGTCGTCGTAGAGGACGACCATCTCGACGTCGATGCCCTCGCCCCGCGCCGTCTCGAGCGCGAGCCGGGCATTCATCAGGTCGCCCGCATGGTGCGACACGCAGAGCAGGACGCCCGCGCCCCGATCGGCCGCCCGGATCCCGGTCGCGATCCGGGCCGGACCCGGCGCGGCGAAGACCGGACCCGGCACGTTCACGTCGAAGAGTCCGGGACCGACCCAGCCGATCATCGCCGGCTCGTGGCCCGACCCGTTCCCGATCACCAGCCCGACCTTGCCGCGATCCTTCGGGGTGGCCCGGACGACGTTTCCGTCCGCGTCGAGCCGGATGACGTCACGATGCGCGGCCACGTACCCCTCGAGCATGTCGGACACGGCGCGCGATGGATCGTTGATCAGGCGCCGCCGGCGGACGGTCACGCGAGATGCTCCCGGATGAACGCGGCGGCGGTCCGCGCGTCCGCATCGGGGTCGTCGACGAGGTGCCGCCAGGCGTACGTCGCGCGGCCCGTCTCGACGGCGGGGTTCGGGAACGTCTCGAAGACCACCCAGCCGCGGTACTGCGCGTCGTCGAGGCCCGCCTTGATCGCCGCCCAGTCGAGACGCCCGTGCTGCGGCGCGCGACGGTTGCCCGCGGCACACTGGAAGTGTCCGAGCCGCCGGCCGGCCATCCGGATCGCGGCTCCGAGATCGTCCTCCTCGATGTTCATGTGGAACGTGTCGAGCTCGAGCTTGACCGAGGGGTGATCGACCAGCTCGAGGAACGCGAGCGCCTCCTCGACCGTGTTGAACATGTTCGTCTCGAACCGGTTCAGGATCTCGAGGCAGAGGAAGATGCCGAGGCCGTCGGCCGTGCGCGCCACCTCGGCGAGCGCGGCGGCGGAGCGCTCCCGGTACGGCCGAAGGTCCGTCGCCGCGGGAAAGCCGAGCCACGCGGCGTAGGTCACGCCGCCGAGCAGCGGGCTCCCGAGCGCGGCCGCCGCCTCCGACGCTCGCTTCAGGTGCTCGATCCCGGCGCGCCGGACGCCCGGATCCGGGCTCGACACGTCGGCCGTCCGGGACAGTCCCGTGCTGCACACGACGTCGAGGCGGTGCCGGTCGAGCTCGGATCGAAGCCGATCCACGGGCAGCGGATAGTCGACGAGGAGCGAGACCTCCACCCCGTCGTACCCGGTCTCCCGGGCCTTGTGGACGTACGCGACCTGGTCGTCGGACCAGCGGTCCATCCAGTAGAAGATCTCGATCCCCACCGGGCGCTTGCCGCTCATGGCCAGCTCGCGATCAGCGCGTCGGCGGTCGACAGGTCCGTGATCACGACGTTGAAGTAGCCGCCGCGCAGCGCGCCCCGGATCGCCTCGAGCTTCTCCGGGCCGCCGGCCACGAGCACCGAGGTGGGCACGCGGCGGAGGTCCTCGAGCGTGAGGCCGACGTGGATGTCGTCGGTCCGGAAGGGCACATGGCGACCCTCGGCATCGAAGTAGTGCCCGAGGGCGTCCCCGACGGCGCCGGCGGCCCGCAGCTGCTCGAGATCCTCGACGCCGATCACGCCGTGGATGTGCAGGAGCGCGGAGCCCGTGACCGTGCCAACGCTCTGGAGGACGACGTCGGACCGGCGAGCAACCTCCAGGGCACGAGCGATCGACGGCTCGTTGACGAGCCGGTCCCGCAGCGCGCGGTCGGAGACGAACGTCGGGGCGTAGATGAACTCGGTCCGCGCGCCGGCGATCGTCCCCATCCGCGAGGTGACGTTGTAGCTCGCGAACCCGGTCGGTTCGGCGGGCGCGGCCCCCTCGATCTCCGTGAACGAGCAGTCGACCGAGCGGTCGACGCGGAACGTCTCCGGGAGTCGCGAGATCGTTCGGCCCAGACCGAGGCCCACCCGGAGCCCCGGCCGCAGCCGCTCGGCCAGCCAGGCGGCGGCTCCCTTGGCCAGCTCCGCCGTGAGGCCGTCGCCGGTCGGCGCGTCGGGCACGACGACGGCGTCCCGGAGGCGGAGCCTCGCGACCAGGTGATCGGCGACGGCGTCGGTCGGCTCGTCGATCCCGGCGATCCGGATCTCGACGATCCCGGCCTGCCGCGCAAGGCGGAGCACGCGGTTCACCTTGACCCTGGAGAGGCCCAGCTGCTCACCGATCTGCTCCTGTGTCAGGCCGCTCTCGTAGTAGAGCCGGGCGGCGCGCACGCACAGCCGCCGCTCCTCGGAGGCGCGCGTCGTGAGACCCGCCGCTCCTGTCACCGAACTGATGTTCATCGGCTGTGACATCTGTGCAGACGATGGTACAGTTGCCCGGCGAACGATGTAAAGCCCGTTACGAAGTGCGAGCGAGGAGGCGGCCGTGATGCGTGACCCGGGCAGGGGCGCCGGATGATCGAGCTGCTCGCCCCGGACTGGAACCACTGGCCGGACGGCCTGACCCGTTCGGAGATCGCGGAGGCGGTCGCCCGGGCCGGGGTGGCCGGCCTCGAGCTCGGCGTGTACGACACCGGCGTCGAGCTGGCCGCAGGCCGGGTGGACGAGTGGCGGCGGCTCGGCGACCGCCACGGGGTCCCGGTGCGCGCGCTGCTCTACTCGATGCCGCCCGAGCGCTGGCCGGACGGTGGGCTCGGATCGCCCTCGTCCCGGCGGCGCCTGCTCGACGAGGTCGACGCGCTCCTCGCCGTCGCGACCGACCTCGGGATCGATCGCGTCGGCCTCTGGCCGGGCGCGGACCTGCCCGGGGTGGATCGCGGCGCGATCGCGACGGTCGTCGCCGACCTCGCCCTGCTCGCCGCCCGCCATGGCAACCGGATCGCGATCGAGCCGAAGCCCGGCACGTCGATCGCCGCGCCGGCCGACGTCATCTCGATCATCGACGCGACCGGGACGGCCGGGACGATCGGGCTCCTCCTCGACACCGGGCACGAGTTCGCCGCGGGACGGGACCCGGCCGCGATGGTGGCGGGCCTCGCCGGGCATCTCCTGCACGTGCACCTCGGGGACAGCGACGGCGATCCCGACGCCGACCTTCCGCCCGGGAGGCTTCATCCCCTCGATCCGTTCCTGGCCGCCCTCGACGCGGCCGACTATCGCGGCGCGATGTCGCCGGACGTGTACGGGGCGGTCGAGTCCGGCGTCGTGACGGGCGTCCAGGCGGTCAGGGAGACGGTCGAACGCGTCACGAGCTACCGGGCGCGCCGGCCGGGGTGAGGTCGCGTCCCCGACGCGCCCGCACCGCCACGGCGCGGTAGCCGATTCGGCCGGACGCGACGAGCTCCCGGATCTCGGCGAGGACCGCGGCGACCCGGGCCGGGTCCCGAAACGTCCCGGCGTCGAGCCCGAGATCGAGGAGCGGTCCCGTCGCCCCAATGTCGCGGGCGACTGTGGCGAGGAGCCCGATCCGCGCCTCGAGCCGGTCGATGAGCGATGACACGCCGGCGGTCTCGTCCCAGGCGCGGACGACCTCCCATCCCGCGGCCGGGAGCCGCACCTCGAGCTCGCCCGGCGCCCAGGCGGCCGCGAGGCAGAGGACGCTTGCGAGCGGCTCGGGGAGCGAGACCCGCCCCGACGAGGTGACGTCGCTGACGAGCAGCCATCCGCCGGGCGCCGTCACGCGCCGCAGCTCGGCGAGCCCCTCGGGCTTCGACGTCGTCGACAGGACGCACTCGGCGAGGACCGCCGCGAACGTCGCGTCCGCGTAGGGCAGGCGGAGCAGCGATGCCGGGCGGAGCCGGACCGACGCACCGGCGCCGCTCGCCAGGGTCGCGGCGCGCTCGAGCGCCGATGCGCTCAATCGCACGCGTCGACGACGAGGCCGAACTCAATTGCCTTCTTCACGTCGAACGTCCAGGGATCGAGGAAGCCGCGCAGCTGGACCATGAACACGCGGCGCGCCAGGTCGGTCAGCGCCGCCAGGTCGAGGTCGCACGCGGCACAGGCGAAGCGGTCGGCGGTCGGCTCGCCGGGGACCGAGCCGGCCGACCAGAGGCCCTCGAGCGCGTGGAGGATGTCGCGGTCGAGCGCGGACAGCGAGCGGTTCGTGATGTAGTCGAGGTACTGGTCGACCTCGAGGACGCGGGGCAGCGGGAACACCTCGCCGTCGTCGCCGAGGTACGCGTAGGTGACCGAGGAGCAGGTCGGGAAGCAGCACGGGATCGGGACGAAGTCCGACGCGCGGAACGTGCCACCCGGGTGCTCGTCGAGCCGCCGGACGACGTCCGGGATCGTCATCCACCGGAGCGGATCGTGATCCGGGTGACGGCCCGTGTGGGTGACCGGCTGGAACATCACGCCCCGGACCGCGGGATGCTGCAGCCCGAACTCGACGATCGGCCCGACCTCGTGCTCGTTGACGTCGCGCTCGACCACTGCCACGAGCATGACATGCAGGTCCGCCTCGGCCAGGCGGCCGAGCGCCCGAAGCTTCGTCTCGAGGAGCGGCTCGCCCCGGATCGCGCGGTACGTCTCGTCGGTCAGGCCGTCGAACTGGAGGTAGATCAGCGGCCGCCGGGCGGCGAACTCCTCGAACCACGGACCGCCCTCGGCGATCCGGAGACCGTTCGTGTTGACCATCGTGAACCGGATGTCGCGCCGCTGGGCGGCGTCGATCATCGCGATGAGCTCCGTGTGGATCGTCGGCTCGCCGCCCGAGAACTGGACGACCTCTGGGTGGCCCTCGAGCTCGACGAAGCGATCGAGCATCCCCTCGACGAGGCCAGGGTGAGGTTGAAGCCGGACCCGGCGTTCGCGAAGCAGACCGGGCAATCGAGGTC
The DNA here is from genome assembly GCA_013822395.1 of Anaerolinea sp. Lineage (GTDB taxonomy): Bacteria > Chloroflexota > Limnocylindria > Limnocylindrales > CSP1-4 > UBA5189. Next base: position 15,297 of record PNKK01000016.1, read on the forward strand.
GCAGGCGGTGTTGACCTCGATGAGCGCAAGGCACGTGTGCTGGCGGTGCTCCGGACACAGCCCGCAGTCGAATGGACGGCCGCACTCGACCTCGGTGGAGATCCGGGTGGGCGCCTGTCCAGGCTTGTTGAACTTCGCCTGCTCGACGTAGGCCCGAGCGTCCGCGTAGACCAGACCCTCGAACCAGCCGTGATCCGGGCAGCGCTTGCGCAGGAAGATTTGGCCCTCTCGGAGCAGCACCTGGGCGTCGATCGCGACTCGGCAGACCGGGCAGATCGATCGCGTGACCTCGTGGAGGATCGCTCCGTCCGGGCGGGGGACTGACAGGCGGGTCGCGATAGGAAATGGACGCATAGCGCCATCTCAGCCTCAGGTCTCGAGCGACCGGCTCAGATCGGGCGAGATCAGCGCGAACGCGTGGTTGCCCTGCAGGTCCGAACGCTTCGACCTGGACCCTTGACGGTCGTTGTAGACGAGGTTCCACCTCTCGGAGCGAGGGCTCAGCGATGAGGTAGGTTTGGTCGGGGCGAGAGGATTTGAACCTCCGACCTCATCGTCCCGAACGATGCGCGCTACCAAGCTGCGCCACGCCCCGACCGAGGTGCCCGTTTGACAGGGCCTGCGGATGATAGCAGAGGGTCACGCAGCTACCCTTGCGCACGGTCTCCGTGCCCGTTCGTTCACATCGACACTGGGTGACGGCTGGGCGCGTCCGCCAGCGGCAGGCGTCCGGTCGGCACGGCCTGCCAAGCGCGGCCCCGCACGAGTCCAGCGCCCAGCCGGGTCGCCAGGCTCGCGAATCAGGGGCGGGCGTGTCGAGTCGTCACGCGGTGACGAGATGATCGGGCCCGAGGGACGGCGCTCGCGGCCCAAGGCCTTCTCCGGCCCTTCAGACCGCCTCGACCGGTTCGGGGGCGAGCTCACGTGCGGTGGCGCGGCCGACCACGTCCCGGACCGGGAACATGACGACTGCCGCTGCCACGAATGACGCCGCCATGGCCCAGAAGACGATCGGCAGGCCGGCAGTCTCTCCCATCATCTGAATGATCGCGCCGTAGAGCGCGGTCCACAGCGACCCGACCCCGAACGCGAGCGTGAAGTAGACCGCGAAGGCGGTGTCGCGGATGCCCGCGGGCGCCGCGTCGGCGAGGAGGGCCTGGAGCTGCGGGCTCTCGGCGAAAGAGAAGAGGCCCATGACCGCGAGCCCGGCCCACAGCCCGAGCAGCGAGGACCCCGCGGTGATGAAGATCGCGAACCCGACTGCGCCACCCAGGTACGCCCCCACGATGACCGGCCGCCGCCCGATCCGGTCTGACAGCCAGCCGGCGGCGAGCGGCATCGGGACGGACAGGACGATGAGGCCGCCGTACATCAGGTCGGTGGTCGAGTCCGGCAGCCCGAGGACCTTCGAGAGGTAGATCAGGGCAAACAGGTTCGCCACGCCGAGCCCGCGGCCACCGCCGCCGAGGACCGAGGCGAGGTAGACGCGGCGGAGGACGCGATCGGCGAGAACGACGCGGAGCGCCTGGCGGACGGTCCCCTCGGCACGGGCGGCGGCCCGGTCCGTGCCGCGTTCGCGGACCCAGCTGACGATGGCGATCGCGATCAGCGCGGCCGGCAGCCCGAAGATCACCGAGACCCCGCGCCACCCGACGGCGGCGAGGAGGAGCGGACCGGCCAGTGCGACGACGACCGTGCCGACGTTGCCGCCGGAGATGTGGGCGCTGATCGCAAAGCCGCGCCGCTCCGGCGGGAACTGCTCGGCAAGAAGCCCGTTGCCGACCGGATGCTGTGGTGAACCCCCGATCCGGGACGCGACGTTCGTCAGTGCGAAAGCCCCGAAGTTCTGGGCCAGCCCCTGAGCGGCGAAGCCGACACCGAAAAGGATCCCGCCGATTCCCATCAGCCAGCGGCGCGGGACGTGGCGGGTGAGGACGGCGAAGCTCGCCTGGACGAGGCCGGAGCCGATCGCCCCGGCGGCGGCGACGAACGGGACCGCCTCCACGCCAACGCCGAACTCGTCGATCACCGCCAAGAAGACCATCGGCAGGATCACCGCCTGGGCATGGTTCACCGCATGGGCGATGGACAGCAACCAGAGGGTCCGCTCGGGGTGGATCTCGGGCGCCGTCACGGCGCCGGGCTGATACGGCACCGCGAGAGGATCGCACGTCGGCCCGACCGGCGGGTACCCGTCGCGCGAGGCCCGCCGAGCGCCGCCTCCGAGCGCTGATCGGCACGTCGGCCCGGACCGGCATCGACTTGAGCCGGCCGGGCGCCGTTGCTGACGAATCAACGGTGCGGCCGAGCGTGAGTGGACGGCTCGCGGACCGAGGTCGCGGCATGCGCCGGGCGGCGGGTGGACTGGCGTCCGGACCGCGACAGGCTAGCCACGTGGCGGCCGGGGGCTTCAGCCGCGAGCACCGGCCGTGACGGCCCTGGACGCATCGCTCCACGGCGCCGGCCGAGGCACCGCGCCGCGGATGGTCTCGAAGCCGGTCGTGTTGGCCAGGACCTCGACCTCCCTGCCGCGGAAGCGCAGGCCGACCGCGCCGCTGCCGGCGCGCAGGTTCCGGATCGTCACCTCCGGCAGCCAGTCGGGCAGCGCAGGATCGAGGTAGAGACGCGATCCGGCCGCGTCGGTCGTCGCGTGGATCCCGCACAGGACCGCGATCATCCGAAAGATCGAGCCGGCGGCCCAGGCCTGCGGCACGTTGGCGCCGAGGTACTGGACCGGGAAGCTGCCCTCGTCACGGGGCAGCCCGGCGAACAGCTCCGGCAGGCGGTTCGCCTGGAAGCGCTCGCTCGCATCGAACAGGCCGCGCGCCACCTTCGCCGCCTCGGCGTCACGGCCGTAGCGCCTGAAGCCACCGGCGATCAGGGCGTTGTCGTGGGGCCAGACCGTGCCGGTGTGATAGCTGAACGGGTTGTACGCAACATGGTCGGATGACAGCGTCCGGATCCCCCAGCCCGACCACATGTCGGGCGCCATCAACCGGTCCACGACCCGCGCGGCCCGGTCCGGCGGCACGATCCCGCTGGCCAGGCAGTGCCCGGCGTTGGAGGCGACCGACTCGATCGGCCGCTTCTGCCCGTCGAGTCCGAGGTAGTAGGTACCCTCGGCTTCCCACCAGAACGCGTCGTTGAAGCGCTCGTACAGGGCGTTGGCCTCGGCCCGCAGGCGGGCGCCCTTCTCCGCGTGCCCCAGGATGTCGTAGATGTCGGCCATCCGCTGCTTGGCGTCATAGACGTAGCCCTGCAGCTCGCACAATGCCAGCGGCAGCGAGGCCAGCGAGCCGTCGGCGTTCGGGATGGCGTCCCCGGCGTCCTTCCAGCCCTGGTTGTAGTAGCCGTGCCGGGAGCGTGTCGCGTACTCCTGGAAGCCGTCGCCGTCGCGGTCCCCGGACCGGTCGATCCAGCCGATGGCCGCTTCGGCGTTGGGCAGGTAGCGGCTGAGAACACCCTCGTTGCCGAGCCACTGGTGGAGGTACGAGATGACGATCACGAACAGGCTCGTCGCGTCGTGCGTGCCGTAGTACGGCTGAAAGGGCAGGATCCGCAGCTGGGCAAGCTCCCCGTGCCGGATCTCGTGGGGAATCTTGCCCGGCTCCATGTCGCGCTCGGGATCGTCCTCGGTCGCCTGGAGCTCGGACAGCCGACGGAGCGCGCCGGCCGCGAACTCCGGGTAGCCGCTGATCCCCTGCATCGACACGACCAGCGAGTCGCGCCCGAACAGGGTCACGAACCAGGGCACCCCGGCGGCCGGAATGAACACACCCTTCTCGAAGGTCGGGTCCTCCAGCTGCAGCGAATCCATGTCCAGCTGGGCCTGATCCCAGGCCCGCTTCACGGTGTGGTTCGGCGTCTCGAGACGGACATGGCGCAGGCGCGGCAGGGTCTGCTCAGGGCGTGGTCCGGCAACCGCGTTGCACGGCAACGTGCTGGGCCGGCGCTTGCCGTGGCTCAGGGGCAGCCAGCGCAGGCAGGTGTGCCAGACGCCCTTCGGGGCCACCTCGGCGACGAAGACGAACCGTCCGTTGGCGTACTGGGGCGGGCTGTCCGAGCGATCGGCCTGGACGGCGAGCGCGCGGACGAAGTCGCCGTTCGCATACGTCGTTCGAAGCTCCCGCGCGGAGCGGAACCAGCGGGCGTTGATCTCGCCGCGGCGCACCAGCTGGCCGGCCTTGACGTCGAAGATGTCGGCGAAATCGGACTCGATCTCGATCTCGATCGTCAGGCGGACCGGACGCCGTCCGTGATTGACGATGTCGTAGTCCTCGTGGACGCCGCCGGAGACGGTTCGGTCGAGCCGAAGCGACAGGCTCTGGCGGGGCACGATGCCGTCGCGGTCGAGCAGCTCGGGATTCGTGAACTCGAATCGGGACGAGTAGAACTGGACCGGGGACGAGTTGAGCAGGAGCGGTCGCCGGCCGTTCAGGAACAGCTCGTAGCCGGATACGAAACGTGTGTCGCGGGCGAAGAAGCCCTCCTCGGCCTGGCGCTCGATCCGGCCGTCCGGCTGACAGACGACGAACCGGTCGTCGCGGTTCATCGTGATCGTGGAGGGGCCGACCTGGATGGGGAGGGTCACGGGCGCGCCCCGGCGAGATGGGCTTCCAGACCGTCGGCGGCCGGATAGACGTGGCGGCAGGCGACGAGGGCGATGAACGCGAGGCCGATCGTCAGCAGGGCCACGGTGAGGATCGCGCTGACCACGGCGATGACCGCGACGAGCGAACCCAGCGCACCGAACCGGACCGGGTGGGCCAGCATCAGCAGGCCAGCGAGGCGAAGCCGCTCGGATACGGGCCGGTGGGCACGAAGCGGATCCACGATCAGCGGCCAGGCCACGATGGAGCCGCACCACAGAACGATCAGGCCCCACGCTGCGAACGTCCCGATCATCCAGCCCATGGGTTCGCTGCCGGACAGCCCGATCGCCAGGTTCGATCCGAGGACGATGGTTGCCGCGACGGACGCCAGGCCGAGGAGGAGAGTCGGCCTGGCGCCCGCACCGAACGCTGCAGGCAGGTCGCGGCGCGCGGGATCCGCGCCGTCTCGCACGACCCGGGCCGCAACCCGGAAGATCCCAGCCGTCGGGAAGGCCAAGAGGGGGCTCAGCAGGAGCGCGCCCAACGGCCAGATCAGGCCCACGACAAGCACACCAACCATGCCGGCGCCCCACGCCACGTTGGCCGGCACGAGTCGACCCGAATTGAAATAGAAGTCCGTCAGTGCCGACCGCACCACGCTCGTCAGGCGCGGGGCTTCTGGCAACCCCACGAGCTCAACCCTTGACGCCACTGGCCGCGATGCCCTCCACGAAATAGCGCTGGAAGAAGAGGTACAGGATGAGGATCGGGATCGTCGCCATGACCACCGTGGCCATGAGCGGCGGCCAGTTCGTCCCCATGCCGCCGGCCAGCCGGAACTGGCTGAGCCCAACCGGGAGCGTGTACTGGTCCTGGTCCTGAAGAATGATCAGCGGCCAGAAGTAGCCGTTCCACGTCCCCTGGAACTGGAGGATCGCGACGGCCGCGAGCGCCGGTCCGGCAAGGGGCAGCATGACCTGCCAGAACGTCCGGAAGAAGCCCGCGCCGTCCATCCGGGCGGCCTCCTCGATCTCGCGCGGGATCGACAGGAAGTACTGGCGCAGCAGGAAGATGCTCGTGCCGCTGACGGCCAGGATCAGCATCACGCCCGCGTACTGGAGCACGCCCTTGGTCAGGCCGAGGAAGTTCAACAGCAGATAGACCGGGATCAGGCGCAGCTGGTCCGGGATCATCAGCGTCGCGAGCACGATGAGGAAGAGCACCTCTCGACCCCGGAATCGGAGCCGGGCGAAGGCGTACCCCGCCATGCTGCCGAAGACGAGGTTCGTGATCGTGACGACGACCGCGATGATCGCGCTGTTGAAGAAGAGCCGGGGCAGGGGTGGGGTGAGGTTGGTGAACGCGTACTCCCATCCCCCCAACGTGAAGGGCTGCGGAATGATCGTCAGGCGTACGGAATCCGGCAACGTCTTGAACGACGTGATGACCGACCAGGCGAACGGCACGAACATCAGCAGCGCGTACCCGATGAGGATGGCGTAGGCGATCCGCCGTCGCCAGATCGCGCCCCGGTCCCCGACCGGCAACTCTGCCGCGACCGCACCTCCCTTCCGGTTCGACGTGGCCGCCCGGCCGATCATGGCACGCCTCCTACCATGACGGCGCCTGGCCGAACAGTCGACGCTGGACGAGCGTCGCCCCGAAGATGACCACGAACAGGGCGATTCCCACGGCGGCCGCGTACCCGAAATCGAATCGTGAGAAGGCAGCGTTGTAGAGGTACAGGACCATCGTCATCAGGGCGTTGTTCGGGTCCCCGGCGATACCGCCGGCGATCGCCGCCTGGTCGAACAGCTGCAGCGCACCGATGACCGCCACGGTCGCGACGAAGTAGTGCCCGGGCCGCAGGAGGGGCAGGGTCACGTGCCGGAACGTCTGCCAGGCGGTCGCACCGTCGATCGCGGCGGCCTCGTAGACCTGGTTCCCGATCGACTGGAGCGATGCGAGGTAGAACAGCATGAATGTGCCCGAGGTCGTCCAGGCGTTGAGGATGATGACCGAGTTGAGGGCCGTGTCCTGGTCGCCGATCCAGTTCTTGTTCGGTCCGAAGCCGAACAGCTCGAACAGCGGGTTGAGGCCCATGGCTCCGCGGACCGTGTTGAACAGGCCGTCCGGCGAGACGATGAAGATCCACAGGATCGTGATGGCCGCGGAGCTCGCGATCGCCGGGAAGTAGAACGCCGCCCGGAAGAACGTCCGACCGCGGATCTTCTGGTTGACGATCACCGCCAGCGACAGGCCGATGACCATCGTCAGCGGGACCCACACGAGCGTGTAGTAGACGGAGTTCTGGATCGCACGGAGAAAGATCGGGTCGCCCAGCAGGGTGCCGTAATTCTCCAGGCCCTTGAAGTCCACCGGCCCGGATCGCACGTTCCATTTCCAGAGGCTGATGAACAGCGCGTAGAAGATCGAGCCGATGTTGAGGACGAGGAACAGGATCATCGGCACGGCGATCAGCGCGTAGGCGGCGATCGCCTCCGACCGACGCTCGAGGCGAATGCTCGACCGTGCCCGGGCCGTCGGTGCGGCCATCCTGCATCCCTCCCGTGGCCGGGGCGGCGGTGGCCGTTGGCCGGAGCCGCCCCGGGAGTGGCGCGCAGCGCCTCAGGCGCTGCGCTACTGGCTGAGCGCCTTGTCGATGGCGGCCCTGGTCGCGTCGACGACCGGACCGGCATCGTACGTCTTGCCCTGGATCTGGGCCGTGAAGGCATCCTGGAACGCCTTCTGGACGTCCACGTAGCCGGGCATGAACCCGGAGCCCGGGCGAGCATAGTCGCTGCCCTTGGCCAGGACTTCCTTGCCGGCCGGGATCGGCACGTCCCTGCGCGACGGCAGGGCAACGCCACCGGCGGTCCACTTCTCCATGCCGTCCTTGCCGGCCAGATAGGTCAGCAGGACGAAGGCCTGATCCTTGTTCACCGAATCGGCGCCGATCGAATAGCTGACGGTGTATGAGATGGTCACGGGGCTGCCGGACGAGCCCGTCGGCATCTCGGCCCAGCCGTACTTGATATCCGGGAAGGTGCTGGCCATGTACGGGTCCACCCAGCCGCCCTCGAAGGCGATCGCGACCTGACCCTTGCCCAGGGCCTCGCCGCACCAGCCCGATCCGAGGTCGGCGGCCGTCTTGCCGATCCCGTTCTTGAACAGGTCGAGGTACCACTGAACGGCGGCCCTCGACGCGTCCGTCGAGATCTGCTCGGTCGCCCCGTCATCGCTGACGAGCGAGCCACCCTGCGCGTACAGGAATGCCAGCCCCCGGTCGAGCCCCGGGTTCAGGCAGATGGGAGCGGCAAGCCCGGACTGGCCCACGAGCGCGGTCGCGGCGCTGACCAGCTCATCCATCGTCTTCGGCGGCGAGGTCACGATGGTGCTGTTGTAGGCCATCGCGATGGTATTCCCGTCCTTGGGGAATCCGTAGGTCTTGCCGTCCTTGCCCCTGAAGATCGAGGCGTACCCGTCGAAGAACTGGCCCGTGTCAAACCCGGACTTGGCGATGTAGTCGTCGAGCGGGGCGAGGAATCCCTGGTCGATCCATTCCTGCGCATATTCGGCGTTGACGTAGAAGAGGTCCGGTACTTCGCCCGAGCTGATCTTCGTGATCATGACCGTCCGGTAGTCGCCGGCGATGGGCCTGTAGTCGACCTGGATGTTCGGATACTGGGCCGGGAACCCGAGCAGCGCTTGGGTCAACGCCTCGCCCTCCTCGGGCGACGAGCGCCAGCCGGACAGGATGGCCGGGCCACTGATGGCCGTCGGATCCCAACCGGTGGATGCTGTCTCACCCGGGCTCGCGCTCGGACCCGGCCCTTCAGTCTCCGCAGGGCTCGGAGAGGCGGTTCCTCCTCCGCACGCGACGGCCACGAGGCTGGCCGCGGCCGCCAATACCAGCAGGCGACGCATTGGTTCGTTCCTCCATCCGCGGACCTGGCGGTCACAGTTGCGTGACCGGTCACATGGCCGCGTGCACGTACCATACGCCCCGCCGTCAAGACCGGCGCGGAGCCCGTTCGGGTCAGGGTCGTTGGTCGGTCGTGGGTCGGTCGTGGGTCGGTCGCAGGCGCGATCAGGCCGGAGGCGGTCCGGTGGTCGACCGTGCGATCAACTCGATGCCGAGAACCTCGCGGACCGGTTGACGATTGCCGGTCGAGAGCTGACCGAGAAGGAGCCGGGCACCGGACACGCCCGACTCGAACAGGGGTTGGCGGATCGTCGTCAGGCCCAGGTAGCCGGCGATGTCGAGATCGTCATAGCCGATGATGGAGAGCTGCTCCGGCACGGCGATGCCGAGGTCACGGGCCGCCTCGCGAGCGCCGATCGCCTGGAGGTCGCTCGCGCAGATGATCGCCGTCGGCGGCATCGGACCGACCAGCAGCTCTCGCGTGAGCTCGCGAGCCCGCGTCCGTCCGGGATCCCGCATGATCGTGTATCGGTCCGGCAGGTCGAGGCCAGCCGAGCGGAGGGCCATCCTGACGCCCCGGTAACGGAGCCGGCTGGCCGGGTACGTGAACGCCATCGGGGGCGTATCGCCGAGGAACGCGATCCTCCGGTGCCCCAGCTCGACGAGATGCCGGGCGGCCTGGCGCCCACCCTCGACGTCGTTGGTGATCACCCGCGAGAAGCGAGGATGATGGGAATCGATCAGCACGGTCGGCAGTCCCGGGCGGTCCGCCGATGCGGCCATCGCGTCGTCCGGGCTCAGGCCCACGAGGATGATCCCGTCCACGCGCTCGCCCCTGGTCAGGTCCCGCAGGACGTTGTCCCGCCGTTGCCGAGTCTCGACGTTGAAGACGATCAGGTCGTACGGCGTGGTGGAGAGTGCGCCTTCGATCCCGCGCAGGCGTTCGACGATGGACGGACGGGTGATGAACGGGACGACGACGCCGACGCTGTGGGTCCTGCCGATCGACAGCCCGCGCGCGAGCATGCTCGGCGAGAAATCCAGGTCTGCGATCGCCTGCAGGACTCGCACGCGCGTCTGCGGATCGACCCGCGGTTGATCGTTCAGGACACGACTGACCGTGCCGCGACTGACCCCGGCCAGTCGCGCCACATCCCGAATGGTCGCTCCCATGCCACCTCCGCCCCCGAGTGTAGCCATCGCCCGCGAGGGTGACGACGTTCGAGGACGTGGGGTAGGCCAACCTCGTCGGTATCGCCTGAGCCGTCTAGAACTGCTCGAGGTACCGCCCGACCTCCCAGTCGGAGACCTGGGTGCGGTACTCGTCCCACTCCGCGCGCTTCGCGGCGACGAAGTGGTTGTAGACGTGGTCGCCGAGAGCCTCCCGGATCACCTCGTCCTGCTCGAGCTCGTCGAGCGCCTCGCCGAGCGTGCCGGGAAGCTCCCGAATCGCCTTGGAGGCGATCGTCGCGGCGTCCATCTCGAAGAGCGACTCCTCGACCGGGGCCGCGAGCGTCATCCCCTTCTCGACGCCGTCGAGACCGGCGGCGACCATTGCGGCGAACGCGAGGTACGTGTTGGACGACGGGTCCGGGCAGCGGACCTCGGCGCGGGTCCCCTCGATCGATTTGCCGGGCGAGATCATCGGGACGCGGATGAGCGCGGAGCGGTTCGTTCGGCCCCAGGTGATGTAGGTCGGCGCCTCGTAGCCCGGAACCAGCCGCTTGTAGCTGTTCACGATCGGCGCGAGGATCGCGATCATCCCGCGGGCGTGGGCCAGGATGCCGGCCATGTACGACTTCGCGAGGTCGGACAGCCCGTACGGCGCATCCGGGTCGGCGAAGGCATTCCTCGAATCGGCGATCGAGAAAAGGCTCTGGTGGGTGTGCATCCCGGAGCCGTTGATCCCGTGGATCGGCTTCGGCATGAACGTCGCATACAGGCCGTGCTGCTGGGCGATCGCCTTGAGGGCGAACTTGAAGGTGACCGCGTTATCGGCCGTCTGGAGCGCGTCGGCGTATTCGAAGTCGATCTCGTGCTGGCCGGCCGCGACCTCATGGTGGGCGGCCTCGACCCGGATCCCGAACGCCTCGAGGGCATCCACCATGTCCTGGCGGACCTCCTGCGCGAGGTCGGTCGAGAAGTCGAAGTAGCCGGCGAGGTCATGCGGCAGGGGGGCGACCTTGCCATCGTCATCGCGCCGGAAGAGGAAAAACTCGAGCTCGGGGCCCATATTCACGATGTAGCCGAGCTTCCTGGCGCGCTCGACCTGGCGGCGGAGGACGTAGCGCGGGTCGCCGACGAACGGCTCGCCGCGCGGGGTGAAGACGTCGCAGATGACCCGGGCGGTGCCGCGCGGGCCGGAGCCGGGCTGCCACGGGATCTCGGCGAACGTCCGCATGTCCGGCATCAGGTACTGATCGCTCTCGGCGATCCGCGTGAAGCCCTCGATGGAGGAGCCGTCGAACCAGGTCCCGTGCTTCACCGAGCCTTCGAGCTGGTGGACCGGGATGGTGACGGCCTTGACGGAGCCGATGATGTCGGTGAACTGGAGCTGGACGAAGCGAATGCCGTTCGACTTCGCTTCTGAGATGAGCTCGATGCCGTCGACGGCTTCGTACGGTGCGACCACCGATGCTGCCTCCCTTGCGATCCTGCCTGGCGCCCCGGGCCGGTTCCGGCCCGGTCGTTCACCAGCACTTGTGCGTTACGCACCAGAACAACGGTCCCTCTGGCGGATGGACGGATGCTACCAGCTCGGGGTCGCCCGCAGCATAGGAGGTGAGAAGGACCAATGCTGCTGTGATTTATCAATCTTGCACAAGTTGGAGCGCGATCGCCAGCGGCAGCCGGATCTCCGGGTCAGAGAGGCGCCAGCCGGTCAACTCCTCGATCCGGCGCACCCGGTAGGCGACCGTGTTCCGGTGCACCTCGAGCGCGGCGGCGGCCTCGTTCACTCCGCCGTGGTCAAGCAGCGCCCGGAGGGTCGCGAGGTGCTCACGCCGGACGTCGGCCCGGCCGGCGAGGAGCGGCTCGAGGAGCGACCGGGAGAGCCGCTCACCGTCCGGCAGGTTGTGCAGCGCGCCCAACAGGCGATAGACCGGCAATCGCGCCGCGCGGGCTACCAGCGGTGGGTCAACGAATCCGTCCGCGCTCTCGAGCGTCGCGCGCGCCTCGGCCTCGGCGGCCGGCCGATCCAGGGCCGACGTGAACGGGCGAGACACCGCGATCGTCCGGTCGAGGAAGCTCGCCATCCGGGTCGCGACCGCGAACCCTTCCGGATCCGCTCCACCGACCGCATCGACGGCAAGCACGACCCGGATCTCGAGTGAGTCGGCATCGCCCCGCAGGGCGAGCCGTCGGGCCGGCGAGAGGAGCCGGATCTCGCGCCGCACGGCGTCGCGGCGGTCCCGCGCGTCGATCGTGTCGTCCTGCGCGCCGGGGGTCCGTTGCCGCGCGAGAAGGACCACCCAGGGCGGGCCGGCGGCCGGGAGCGCCTCGGTGCGACGGGCCTGATCGCGAGCTTGCCGGACGGCCTCGTCACGGGACAGCTCCAGGGCCAGAAGACCGGCGATCCGGGCGACGCTCACCCGTTCGAGCTCGCCCACCGGGCGCTCGCCGAGAAGCGCCAGGCTGCCGGCCGTCCCACCGGCGGCCGGGAGTGGAACCCGGAGCGCAACGGCCTGGCGGGGCCGGGCGTGATAGCGGGCCACGGCCGGCCCCGCGTCCGGGGCATCGGCCGGGGCATGGACCGCGAGGGCGTCCCCGCGCCGGCCCTCCAGCGCCACCGCCCGTCCCAGGAAGGTCGAGATCGCGGCCACGAGCGCGGCCGCTCCCCCGCCCCCCAGGGCGAGCCGCTCCAGCCGCGCCTCGAGCAGTGCCGCCTGGCGGTCCAGCTCCGCGCCCCGGGTCACGAGGAAGCCGATGACGCTCCGCTCCAGAGCCGCGACGTCGGCGCGCGGAACCCGGAGGGCCGGCAGCGTGGAGGAGGCAAGCGCGGCGACCAGCGCCTCGAGGCGCTCGGCGGCCGGGTTCGCTTCGACGGAGCCGTCCCCATCGCCGGGGCCCTCGCCCTCCACGAGCAGGAGGCCGGACAGGCGAGCCGCGACACAGGCGTCGACAAAGGCTCGGAGCTCATCCCGACCGGGTGCCACGACCGCCAGCGCGGCGGCCGGAACGATCGCCAGGTCGCCCGGGTCGAGTGCGTCGAAGGCGGGCACGCGGGCCTTCATGACCCGGACCCAGCTGATCGGGCCGGCCCCGGACGCGCCGACGCGACGGGCGACGGGCAGGAGGGCTTCCCCGAGCTCGGCAAGATCAGGCACCGGCGCTCAAGTCCACGGTGTCGTTCGCGCGTGGGACCGCCGACCGGCCTGCGGTCAGCTTGGACATCAGTCCCGCGCGTTCAGGCGCTGACCGGCGTGGCCGCAGCGGGGCCGGTCGACCGGGCGACGGCGAGCGCGCCGTCGCCCCTCGGCGAGCTCCGCGTACGCGGCGCCGAGCGCGGTGGTCGTGGGGTTGGAGAGCTGGCTATACGAGCACCCGGCGCGCCCGTCGGCGACCATGGCCGCGAGGGATTCTGCGTCCGGGGACGTGAACGTCGCCGATTGGAAGATCGGAACCGCGGTCGGACGCTGGAGGATCTCGGGCGACCGCGACGCGGCGCGGATGGCACGCGTCGAGTCACCGAGACCCCTGGAGGGGGCGGGATCGCGGAGGTGCTCGCCGGGCTGGGTCGCGTGGGAGTCGGGCGGGGTCGTCACTGCCGGGATGCTACACCGGCGGCTTCAGCACCTCGGGCCGTGGCGTCCGCGGCTCGTCGGCCATGACCGCGACCGCGGCCGGGGCCGCAGATTCCGGTCCGGCGACCCGGTTCCGACCGGCCCGCTTCGACGCATACATCGCCCGGTCAGCGCTGATCATGAGGGCATCCGCCGTGGCTCCGTCGCGCGGATAGGCCACGACGCCCACCGAGACCGTCGGGCTCTCGGCGAGGTCCTCGATCTCGCGGGCGGCGGCGCCGAGCCGGATCTTCTCCGCGAGAACCCACCCGCCGGTCGGATCGGTCTCCGGGAGGAGCGCGACGAACTCGTCGCCTCCGTAGCGGGCGGCGACATCGATCTGGCGGATCCCGCCGCGGATCGTGTCGGCGACGGCCCGGAGCGCGGCGTCGCCCGCGTGATGCCCGGCGCGGTCATTGATCGCCTTCAGCTCGTCGAGGTCGAGCATGAGCAGGCAGAACCCGCGGCCGGACCGCGCGCTCCGTGCCATCTCCCGCTCGAGGGCCGCAAAAAAGAAGGTCCGGTTGAAGAGACCGGTGAGCGGATCCACCGCAGACAGCCGGAGGGCGGCGTCACGCGAGCGCCGCTGCTCGTGGCCGATCACCGAGCCGACGTACGCGAGGAGCAAAAGCGCGACCAGGTCGATCGCCACGGTGGCGAGCTGCACCGGCCCCGGCGGACCGCTGCCGAGCGTCGTGGCGACGACGTAGCCGACCGCCGCCGCCATCGTCAGCACGAACGTGGCGAGCGGGCGAATGACGAGCGCCGCCGCGCCCACGATGAGCGGGAAGGTGAAGAAGAACGGGCTGTCGTAGCCGCCGGTGAGCAGGACCAGGAAGGTCGCGAAGGTGAGCGCGACCGTCCCCTCGAGGACGTACTTCGCGGCCCCGAGTGCCAGCGGCGGCAGCAGATCGTGGACGAGCAGGACGAATCCTCCCGCGAGTCCCAGGAGGACGAAGATGCCGGGCGCGGTCTCGGGCCAGAGCCCGCTCGAGCCGACGATCACCGCGGTGGCGAGCAGGAATGCCCAGCTCACGATCCGGACGATCCGATCGTACGCAGTCCGGTCCTCGCCCGACCGGCCCACCAGCCCGCCGAACAGCGCCGCGTGGCCGACTGTCTCGAGGTCTCGGAGGTCGGACTCGGGCTCGCCGACCGACGCGAGGGGACTCCGCCGGCCGAAGAGCGGCGGAATGACGATCGCCGCCATGACCACGACGTTGACGACGAGTGCGACCGCGATGACGAGGAGGATCGCACCCGACGGCATGGCTCAGCGCGTCCCGAACTGGTACGTCTGCTTGACGAGACGCAGGTAGGTGAACGTCTCGGTGTCCCGGACGCCGTCGATCGCCTGGAGCCGCTCAGTCAGGAAGCGCAGGAGCCCCTCGCTGTCCTCCGAGACCATCTCGATGAGGATGTCGTAGCGGCCGGTGGTCACGACCACGTAGTCGACCTCGGGCAGCGCCGCGAGGGCCTCGGCGACAGCCACCAGCCGGCCCGGCTCGCAGCGGAGCCCGATGAGCGCCTGCTGGAACCCCAGCTTGCCCGGATCGGCGACGCCCACGACCTGGAGGATCCCGCGCTCGATGAGGCGGTTCGTCCGGGCCCGGACGGCGGCCTCGGAGACCCCGAGCTCGTGCGCGATCTGGGTGAACGGACGGCGGCCGTCGGCCTGGAGGTGCTCGATGATCCGCTTGTCAAGCGGCGAGAGCTCGTCCTGGCGGCGGGTCCCGTTTCGACCGTTCGGCATCCTCATCCCCTCGTGCCCGTCCTTCGCGGCGCTCCCGGCACCGGTGACGCCCACTATTCCACCACGCCGGGCACTGCCGCGATCAGCCGGCGCGGTCCAGGAGCTCCAGGACGCTCGCGAGCTCCTCGATCGAGGCGAGGGTGATCGGGTCCAGGACCAGCTGGACCTCGGCGATCCCCTCGCGAGCGTAGGCGCGAAGCTCCTCCGCAACGACCTCCGGGCTGCCAGACAACGGCGCGTGGGGGTGCTGAGCGTAGTCGCCCTGGACCCGGCCCCGTCCGCCGGTCAGCCGGACCTGGACGGCGACCGTCCGCTCGATCGCCACCGGATCGCGGCCGACCTCCCGGCAGATGCGGTCGACGAGATCGCGGAGCGGCGGCACGCCCGCCGGCGAGTTCTCCGTGTCACTGAACCAGACGTTCCAGGCGTCGACGTAGGGTAGCGTGATTCGCAGCATCCGCTCCCCGCGGCTGCCGATCAGGAGCGGCGGCCCGCCCGGGCGGGCTGGTCGCGGGAGGAGCTCGCAGTCGCGCGCCTGGAAATACCTGCCGTTGAAGTCGATCGAGCCGTCCCGCAGGAGCGTCCGGATGATCGTGAAGGCCTCCTCGAAGCGAGCGATCCGGTGGTCGAACGGAAAGCCGAACGCCCGAAACTCGGCCTCGTTCCAGCCCGCGCCGAGGCCCAGGATCAGCCGGCCGCCGCTGACCTCATCGACGGTTGCCGCCATCTTCGCGAGCATCGCCGGGGCGTGGAACGCCGTCGCCGCCACGAGCGGTCCCAGGCGGATCCGCGACGTGGACGCCGCGAGCGCCGAGAGCATCGTCCAGGCCTCCCACGGGCCGCGAGCGGACCCGTCCGCGAGCCGATAGAGGAGGTGGTCGCCGAGCCACAGCGAATCGTAGCCCAGTTCCTCGACCCGGCGAGCCATCGCGAGATATTCCGGCCAACGGACCTCGCGTTCGACCTCGGGGAGCTGAACGCCGACCCGGAGCGGGCGGCCCGCCGTTCGTACCATATCGGGAGCGTAACAGCCGGGAGGTCGGCCGGCCGGCACCCCGCCGGCCGGCGCAGAATTTGTCGGTGCGCACGGGAACCAGACCACCCGTGCCCCGCCGTCCCCTCGCCGACGCGGCGCCCGAGGATGATCGGATCAGGCGCATGGGCACCGGACCACTCGGGCCCCGCCGTCCCGGCCCGCGTGCCGATCCACGGCACGAACGGCCACCGATCGTGGACAGCGGGCGCACCTCCGTGCCGAGCCCCGGGTGCGTGGCCTGCACCGGTATGCACGACGTGGAGTCCGGGCTGCTCTACTCCGGCTGCTCTACGGGGCTGGCGCGGACGCCGAGCACCCTGTGCAACCGGCTGGGCTGAGGCTGAGAGGACAACCCCGGGCCCACAAGACCGGGGCGAGCTGGTCGGGGTGGTGGGACTCGAACCCACGATCTCGTGCTCCCAAAGCACGTGCGTTACCAACTACGCCACACCCCGAGCCAGTCGATCATACGACCGCCGTCGCCGACAGGGGCTCCGTCGACCGGCGCGCGCCGACCCGGGAACAGTGAACCCGGACCGGGCCGCGTCAAACCGCACCGCACCAGACCGGACGACACCGGACCGAATTGCAGACCACACCACACCACACCAGACCGGACCACACCAGACTGCACCTCAGGCTGATAGACTCGCGCCGGACGGTAGTGCCCGACCGGCCGTGTGAGCGAACCGCCCAGGGGAGATCGAGCGCACGTGCACGCACGCCGAGTGCGGCCGTCGGGTCATGAGACTCACGCCGTCCGTCGACCCCTACCATCCGTGAGCGGTACGGCCCGCCGCCGACCAACGGACCGTGCCGCGGCTCGGAGCGTCTCCATGTGGGCCCCGGACGACCTCCGTCGGATCCTGGCCGCCGCGGCGTCCGCCATCCTTCCGGGTGCGGGCCAGCTGTTCAATGACCGGCGCCGGCTGGCCCGGTGGTTTGGGCTCCCGGCGCTCCTGCTGATCGCGGTCCTCGTCCTTGTCGTCGCCACCCGGTCGCCGGCCCGTCTCTTCGCATCGATCGTGTCGCCGACCGCGATGGGGCTCCTCCTCGGACTCAACGTCGTCGTCTTGGCCTGGCGGGTCCTGTCCGTGCTTCACGCCTTCTTCGATGGTCGCTACCCTGCGCGGTCCGGCCGCGCAGGCGCCGCAGGCCTGGCCCTCATTCTCGTCGCGGTCGTCGCGCCCCACGGGATCGCGAACGCCTGGGGCACGACCGCCCAGGCGACGTTCGCCCAGATCTTCGCGGGCGACCGCGCGACCGGTCCGGGCGCGCCGGTTGCCGCCACCGAGCGCGGCCCGGCCCGCGACGAGCGGATGAACATCCTCGTCGTCGGCATCGACAAGACCCCGTGGCGCACGGCAACGCTCACCGACTCACTGATGGTCGTCTCGATCGACCCCGTCGGTGAGACCGTGACGATCGCGTCCATCCCCCGCGACCTCGTCCGCGTGCCGCTCGGGGATGGCAACGTCTTCGGACCGAAGCTGAACTCCCTGATGGCCTACGCAGATCGCCACCCGGAGGAATTCCCGGAGGGCGGGGTGCGGGCGCTCCGGAACGCGGTCGGAACGCTCCTGGGGATCCGGATCCACTACTACGCCCAGATCGACTTCTATGGCTTCGTGAAGCTCGTCGATGCCGTCGGGGGGATCGAGATCAACGTCACGAAGGCGTTCTACGACGAGCAGTACGACGGCCTGGGAGTCAATCCGAAGGGAGTCCGCGGCTGGGGCGTGGAGGTGGGACTCCAGCGCTTCAGCGGGTGGGAAGCCCTCGCGTACGCGCGGGTGCGGAAGGCCGACGGGGAGTCCGACGTCACCCGCGCCGCACGGCAGCAGGAGGTGCTGGTCGCGCTGCGCGCGAAGATCACGGAGGGCGGCGGACTCCTGACCCGGCTCCCGTCGCTCCTGGAGGCGCTGGGTGACGTCGTCAAGACCGACATCCCCACCGACCGCCTCCCTGATCTCACCGCGATCGCCGACGAGATGGCCCCGAACGCGATCTACCGCGCCGTCCTGAGGGCGCCACTCGTGAAGAGCGGAGGGATCGACCCGGTCTACGGCTCGATCCAGGTTGCCGACCTCGAGTTGATCCGAGAGGTCTCGAAGACGCTCTTCCCGCCACCCGGCCAGAAGCCGCTTCCCTGGCCGACGCCGGAGCCGACCGTCGCCCCGACGGGTGCGCCGAGCTCGACGACCGAGGTCGATGCGTCTGGCACTCCATGACTTTGGCCGGGGATCGGCGGCGGCCGGGGATCGGCGGCGGCGCACTCGGCGCCCCGTGGCGGTGGACGACGGCGATCGATGACCCCGGCGACCCACGCGGCCCTGTTGCTGCCGCCCACTCGACGCACGGACGGTGGCGCTCCCGGCCCGAGTTCTCGGCATCGGCGTTCTTTCCGCCGTGGGAGGACAAAGTGGCCGTTTCTCCACGGCCGAGCCACCCGGCAAAGAGCCCGGGGCGCGGCGGCCCTCGACGACTTCGTGGGCGTGGGTTCTGGAGCGTGACAGACGCCAGCCGACCCCGCTTTTCGCACCTGGATCTGCCGACCTGGTGCATGCCCGTCCCCAAGGACGGCCGATTCTCGTATTTTGTTCCGCGCCAAGAGAACGCCGCCCTTTGGGGAAGGCCAGGCGGTGGCAGATCCTCGGGCTGCCGACGACCGTTCTCGCCAGGCAGGAGAACGCCGCCCTTCGGGGAAGGCCAGGCGGTGGAGCATCGCCCGCCCGTGCCATCCCGTCCAACAGAGTGACAAAGCGCTCCTGGGCGCGGCCCGGGCGCGATCTCGCTCGAGGTTCGCCCTGAATCCGCGGGCCTATCAGAACCCGAGATCGCGGAGGACGGGCAGCATCCGGCGGGCCGCCCGGGCGCGGTGCGAGATCACGTGCTTTTCGGCCGGGGAGTAGAGCCCCAGCGTCCGTCCGCCCGGCGGTTCCGCAGCCGGCTCGAAGACGGGGTCGTAGCCAAAGCCACCCTCGCCGCGCGGCACAGTGGCGATCCGGCCACGACAGGTCCCGCGGCGAAGGATCACCGGCAGGCGTCCGAGGGGTCCGCGCCCGTCCGGGAGCGCCAGCGCCAGGACGCAGACGTAGCGCGCGCCGCGCCGTTCGGGCGGCAGCCCCTCGAGCGCGGCGAGGAGCTTCGCGTTGTTGCTCGCATCGGTCGCGTTCGGCCCGGAGTAGCGGCGGGTCAGGACGCCCGGTCCGCCGCCGAGCGCGTCCCCCTCGATCCCAGAGTCGTCGGCGAGCGATGGCAGCCCGGTTGCCTCGGCGGCGAACCGGGCCTTGATCCGAGCGTTGGCCTCGAACGTCGGGCCGTCCTCCACGGGCTCACCCTGCACGCCGAGGTCGTCGAGCGAGAGGAGGATGCCGCGCTCGAGGTGGAGCAGGTCCCCGAGTTCCCGGAGCTTGTGCACCGAGCGCGTGGCGACCACGAGGCGAGGCCGCCGTCCACGCGACCGGGCCACGGACACACCCGGCAATCCGGTCACGGGACGAACGATCGCCGCGAGGCCCGGATCAGCGGCGGACCGTCACCAGGGCGGCGCCCTGCGCTTCGAACAGTCGGGCCAGGCCGACGTTCGCGAGGTCCAGGAGCGAGTCGACCATCGGGCGGTCGAACGGCCGGCCCTCCGCCGTGCCCTGGAGCTCGACGTACGTCCCGGCGTCCGTCCCGACCACGTTGAAGTCCACCTCGGCGCGGGAGTCCTCAGCGTAGTCGAGATCCAGGAGCGCCATCCCCTCCACGACGCCCACCGAGACCGCCGCGACCTTTCCGACGATGAGCCGTTCCATGCCGTAGGTCATGAGGGCCGCCGCGAGCGCCACATAGCCCCCGGTGATCGATGCGCAGCGCGTCCCGCCGTCCGCCTGGAGGACATCGCAATCCACGGTCAACGTCCGCTCGCCGAGCTTGGCGAGGTCCACCACGCCGCGGAGCGACCGGCCGATGAGGCGTTGGATCTCGTGGGTGCGCCCACCGACGCGGCCCTTGACGCTCTCTCGGTCGGTCCGCTCGGCGGTGGCTCGCGGCAGCATGGCGTACTCCGCGGTGACCCAGCCCGTGCCCTTGCCGCGCAGGTGCGGCGGAACGCGATCCGCGATCGTGGCCGCGCACAGGACCTCCGTATCCCCGACGCGGATCCGGCACGACCCCTCCGCCCATTTCAGGACGCCCAGCGTGAGCGTGACCGGGCGGAGGTCCGACGGCCCGCGGCCATCGGTGCGGACCGGCGGGGGTCGATTGCCGATGCTCATATCGCTCGCTCCTCAGCCTTGGCGGCATCCCATAACGCGTCGAGGGTAGCGAAGTCCAGGTCGCGGATGGCGACGCCTCGGTCCGCGACCATCCGCTCGATCCGCCGGAACCGGCGCCGGAACTTGTCGTTGGCGGCCCGGAGGGCGCCCTCCGTCTCGATCCCCAGCTTGCGCCCGACGTTCACCGCGACGAGGAGGAGGTCCCCGAACTCCTCGCGGCGGTCCTCGTCGGTGGCGGCGCGGGCGAACTCGCCGAGCTCCTCGGCGACCTTGTCAAGAACGCCCTCGATGTCCGGCCAGTCGTACCCGAGCGCGGCGACCCGCTCCTGCATCTCCTGGCTTGCGGCGAGGGCGGGCATCGACGGGCTGATGCCGTCCAGCGCACCGCGGGACGCCGCCGCGTCGCTCTCCGAACGCTCGATCGCCTTGATCCGCTCCCACTGTCGAAGAACGTCCGCGGCCGTCTCCGCGATCGCATCGCCGAAGACGTGCGGGTGGCGCCGGACGATCTTCCGGGCGATCGATGCCTGGACGTCGGTGAGATCGAAGACGCCCGCCTCGGCGGCGAGCTGGGCGTGCAGCACGACCTGGAGGAGCAGGTCCCCGAGCTCCTCGGCGAGCGCCGGGGTTGCGCCGCGCTCGAGCGCGTCGTACACCTCGTAGGTCTCCTCGAGGAGATGCTTGCGGAGCGACTGGTGGGTCTGCTCCCGGTCCCACGGGCAGCCATCCGGCCGGCGCAGCCGGTCTGCGATGTACGGCATGGACCAGGGGCTCGCGGCGGCCAGCTCGGGGGCGACCGGCCGAAGGTAGAGCGGCGCGGCCAGGTCGTCCGCCGTCAGCGCGCCGACGGTCGTCTCATGGCCGCCGAGCCGACCCGCAGTGTGGCCGGCGGGATAGAGCCGGCCGAGAACCGTGAGCGCGGTGCGGCCGTCAGGCCCGTGCCGGCCGGGCAGCGGATCTGGCGCGGCGCCGAGGGCGGTGGCCATCTGGTCGGCACCGCCGACTGCCACGGTAGCGTCTGCCGCACCGGCAGCGCCGGCGACATCCGCAGCGCCGCCGGCGCCGCCGGCGCCCGCAGTCTCGGCAAGCGCGGCGAGCCGGGTGAGCGGAACGACGAGGACGGGGCGCGACGGCTCGATCGGCGTGGCGACGAGACGCTCGGCGGCCACGATCTGGATACCGGCCGCGAGATCCAGGCCCCAGCGTCGGCGCGCTTCCCCGATCAGCCGGTCCAGCACGCCGGTACCTCGTGCTACTGGGTGACCGTGGCCGATGAGCCGCTTCGAGTGATCGTCGCCGCCGCCTTCTTCGCCGAGTACCAATTGTCGAAGCCGCTGTTCTTGAAGATCGCGATCTGCTCCGGCGTCGGCTCGCGCCGCTCTTCGGCGACCACCTTATAGAGGTAGACCCCCTCCCCGGTGATCTGGACGACCGGGGTGATCTCGCCCACGGGCGTCTCGAAGATCGGTGTCTCCTTGAGGTTCCCGAGCTGGCCAATGGCAACCCAGCCGATGTCACCACCCGCGGCCGCCTCAGGCCCCTCGCCCTGATCGCGGGCGAGTTGGGCGAAGTCGGCCCCGTCGACGGCCTGCTGGCGGATCGTGTCCAGCCAGGCCTTCTCACCGTCGCCGTACGGGCGCATGAACTGGATGACGTGCCAGCCGAACGAGCTCCTGACCGGCGGGAGGATGTCGCCGGGCTTGAGACCCGGCTGGAAGATCGCGCCGGCGAATGCGGGGTCGATGGAGCTCGTCGGGTTGTAGTACGGCTGCTTGCCGCCGGTCGTCGTCGCCGACCCCTCGTCGGACATCTCGCGCGCCATCTGGTCGAACGTTGTCGGGTCCTTCCTGAGCGCCTCGTAGGCCGCGTTCGCCTCCGCCTGGGCCGCGGCCCACGCGGGATCGGTCTCCGGGAGCGTCCCGGCCCCGCCCGGGTCGTCCTTCGGCGAGAACAGGATATGGCGGACCTTCACGCCGTCCGGCATCGGGGTGCTCTCGGCGAGGAAGATCTGCGAGACCTGGCGCTGCATCGACGGTTTGGAAAGGTCGGCGACAACCTTGTCGCTGAGCTTCGTTCGCAGCACGTCACCACGAACCGCCTCGCGGTAGTCCGCCAGGGCGATGCTGGCGTCCTCGATCGAGGCGTTGAACGTCGCGTCCACGGAAGCGGCGGCGATCTCGGTGACGCGGCCGATCCGGAAGACCCCGTCGGCGCCTTCGACGACATCGGTGAACTGGCCCTGCGAGGTCGCAAAGATCGCGGTCATGAACGGTTCGTCATAGCCGCTCTTCAGCGGCAGCCAGCCGAGATCGCCGTTCTGCGGCGCGGACGTCGCCGTCGAGACGGTCTTCGCAGTGTCCTCCCACGACGCGCCGCTCCTGAGGTCCGCGAGCGCCTTCTCCGCCTTCGCCTTCGCGGCAGCCTTCTCGGCACTCCCGGGCTGACCCGTCTCGGCGTTGCTCGCTGGTGCGACCTCGATCACCCAGCTATAGCGCTCCTCGTCCGTCGTTGCCTCTGCCGTGAGCTGCGAATCGATCTCGGCATCCAAAACGGTCACCCCCGCGTCGCCGGCGAGCTTCGCCTGGAGGGAGACGTCGATCAGCCGTTCCAGGGCGATCGCCGCGATGCTGTTGCGACGCTGCTCCAGGAAGTCGAGCTGGCTCGTTGCGGTCGCCTCGGACATCCGGCCGGCTGTCTGGAGAGTCCGAATCCGGCGCTCCGTGTAGTCGATCCGGAACACCTCGATCGCGAGCCGGCTTCGGAGCTGGTCCTTCGTGATCGCCGTACCGTTGACGGTGGCGACGGTGCCGAACTTGTTGTCGTACCACGACCAGGCGGCGTAGCCGACGAGGATCAGGATCGACGACGCGATCGCGATGACGAAGCCGAGGTTCAGGAGGAAGGTGCGCCGGTCGCCGGAGTTCCAGCCGGAACGGCCGGGACCCCGGACGACGGGCCTGGCACGAAGCGTCATGCGGTGGTGGTTCCCTGCAGGTGGTGGGGCGCGCAGGTCGACGCCTGCGCGCGGACGGGGCGGGTATCGTACCGCAACGCACGGGTCCGCCGGTTCATGGAGATCCGCCGGTTCATCTCCCGCGGGCGAGCCGTTCGACGACACTGACGTACCGTGGAGCCTCGACCTCCCAGGCGAGCTCGCGCGTGGCGCTGAGCATGCGGCGTACGGACACCTCCCGTGCCGCGGGAT
Organism: Anaerolinea sp.; assembly: GCA_013822395.1. Taxonomy (GTDB): domain Bacteria; phylum Chloroflexota; class Limnocylindria; order Limnocylindrales; family CSP1-4; genus UBA5189. The sequence goes on from PNKK01000016.1 coordinate 38,851, forward strand.
CCTCGACGACGGTCCGGAGCGTCTCGGCCAGGGCGGCTGGATCCCCTGGTGGATACACGAGCACCGCTCCTGCCGGGAAGGTTCGCTCCACCATCGGCAGGCGGGAGCAGACGACCGGCTTGCCCATCGCCGCGTACTCGAAGATCTTCGTTGACAGGCTGATGTCGGTGAACCGATCGCGCCGCGTGGGCGCCACACCGAGGTCGGCCGCGGCAATCGCGGCCGGGACCATCTCGATCGGGATCCGTCCGTGGAACACCACGCTGTCTTCCAGCCCAAGCCGTGCGACCTGCGACCGGAGCGCAGGCTCGGAGTCGCCTCGTCCGTAGAGGTCCACCCGGACCGGGAGGCCCGGGTGGTTGGCGCGCAACCGGGCCACGGCGTCCAGCAGGACGTCGAGCTCGTATGTGGGCGTCAGAGCGCCCGCGTAGACGATCTTCAGCGTGCCGTCGACCATGAACGCCCGGCGGGGATGAGCCTCCGGGTTGAACCGGCGAAGCGACGGGCTGTTGATGATGACGGTGACCCGGTCGGCGTCCACGCCCAGCCGAACGAGCCGATCGCGCAGCGCCTCGTTGACCGTGAGCACCTCCGTCGCGGCCGCGATGGAGAGTCGTTCCTGGAGCAGGACCAGGCGGTTGACCATCGGACGCTGGGCACGCTGGAAGCGCGATCGAAAGAACTCCGGCATCGCCTCGTGCAGATCGAGCAGGACCGGCACGCCGACGAGCCGGAGCGGGAGCGCCGCGAAGACCAGGAAGTCCGGCAGCGAGTGCACCTGGACAAGCGCGTAGCGCCGGCGACGCTGCGCACCGATGGCGGCCAGCGCCGCCCGGACAAGGAACGACAGGTACTCGCGCAGATACGTCGGGAGACCCGCGCCCTGATGCCGCTGGACGTCGAGGTGTCGCACGTTCACGCCGTCGACGACCCCGCCGGGAGGATCGCCGGGCCTGCGCAGGGCGAGCACGTCCACGTCCCGACCGGATGCGACGAGCGCCTCGGCCTGGCGGCGGACGCGCGGGTCCTCCTCGTAGTAGCTGTGGGCCACCATCAGCACGGGTCGGCGAGGCGGGCCGGGCGGGCGGGCGGCGCTCCGGGTCATCTCGGCTGCGACTCCCAGCGGTCGACGAGCCAGCCAAGGGTCCCGGGCGCCAGGACGATGTCACCGTCGGCCAGGATCGGCTCGATCGTCTCGAGGTCGTCGGCGTCCAGCGGCAGGAGCATGACCGGCCCGGGCGCCGCCGCCGGCCCGGGGGTCGCGGAGGTGCGAACCCGCGCGAGCGCCTGGCCGACGGCCCGGCGCCGCTCCTCGGCGAAGAGATCCCCCTGGGCGGCCCACAGGCGCCGGCGGCGGAAGGCCCGCAGCGGGTGGCGGAGCGAGCGCCACCCGCCCCGGTTTCGCGGCGGCGCCTCGCCGAGCGCGGCGAGGCGGGCCCGGAAGACCCGACCGACGTCGACGTCCGTCCAGTCCAGGACCCCGAGGGGCGGCGTCGGATCGCCGGACGGCTGCCCGGTCAGTGGGTGGATCGGCGCCGAGGTGACGACGGCGACGCCCGCCGCGAGGCCGGCCGGCAGGGCCGGGATCCGCGCGATCGCCGAGGCCCGCCGGAATCCGACGATCACGACGACGGGCAACTGGACCGCGTCTCCAGTCGGGAGGTCCGCCCCGTCGCCGGCCGCGACCGCTCCCAGGGCCCGGAACCGGGCGAGGAGGTCCGCCGCCACCACACCCGGCGCGAATCGCCCGGCGACACTGGCCCGAAGCGCCGCCGGTTCGAAGGCCGAACGGCGATCGAGCGCGGCGGCGACTGCCTCCGCCAGCGAGGCGGGATCGTGATCTCGGGCGATGGCCCCGAACTGGCCGTCGTGCCCCACGATCTCCTCGACGCCGCCCGACGGCGTCGCCACGACCGGCAGGCCCATCGCGAGCGCCTCCGCGGCCACGATCCCGAACGTCTCCCACGGACTCGGGTGGATGAACAGGGCGGCCCGAGCCATCGCTTCGGCGACGCCGGCCCGATCCGTCGGCGGTTCGAACCGCACCGCGTCCGCGATCCCCAGCGCCCCCGCGAACGCCACGAGGCGCGCTTCGTCCGCCTCGGAGGACGCCCGGCCGATCAGCCGGAGCCGGACCGCCGGCCGCTCCCCGTGGAGCAGGGCGAAGGCGCGAAGGAGCGTGTCCGAGCCCTTGCTCTCCTTGCGCGTCCCGACCCAGAGCAGCTCGTTCGGATCCCGATCCGCGTCCGGGTGGATCCGGAAGGTGTCGACGGGAAGGACATTCGGGACGACGGGGATCCGGCCGGCGTCCGGGCCGAGCCGCTCCGCGATCTTCCCGGCGAGCGCGCGGCTGACCGCGACGACCGCCCGGCCCGGCCGCATCAGCCCACGGTACGCGGCCGCCATGGCAGGATCCTTGAGCCGGCAGGGCGTCGAGCTGTCGTGCTCCGTCGTCAGCAGGGGAACCCCCAGCGCGTCCGCCAGCGCTCCCGCGGCGAGGCCGTCGGGGAGACCCGTGTGGGCATGGATGACGTCGAACGGCCACGCGGCGTGGAGCGCGACTCCCACCGGGACCAGCGCCGCGGCCTCCAGATCGGCCAGCGTGAGGGGGTCGCGGGTCGCGTCCCCTCCGGCCGGCAGGGGCGCCGGGATCCGGAGGACGGGAGCTCCCGGGGCGCCACGCCCGGCCGGGGTGGCGAACGCCAGCCGAGCGCCGATCACGGCCGCCCATCGTCCGATCCTCGCGAGTCGTGCGGCCCGGTGCGGCCCGTCCAGCCCCTCCGCATAGGCGGGCTCCGGGCAGATCACCGCGACGCCGGCCCCGGCCCGAGCCAACGCCTCGACCTGGTCGGCGACGAAGCTGCCCCGGCCGGGCACCTCGTGCGACGGATACCAGCGCGCGACGACCAGGATCCGGAGTGGCATCCCGGGGATTATCGTCGGGCGACGATCGCGGCGGGTCCCGTGCTACCGTTCGCGCCGATGTCAACGGCGAGTGCCGCCCCGCCCGTCGCTCGAACCACCGCCGTTCGGCCGGGACCGGTGGGGCTCATCCGCGCCGCCTGGACGGACGTCTGGTCGCGCCGGAAGCTCATCCGCTACCTCGTGTCCGCCGACCTCAAGAAGAAGGGCCGGGACACCCTCTTCGGGAACGTCTGGTGGGTCCTCGATCCCCTGCTCCAGATGGTCGTCTACGTGGTCCTCGTGTCGATCATCTTCAAGCGGAGCGAAGACGACTACGCGCTCTTCATCTTCGCCGCGATCCTGCCCTGGAAGTGGTTCTCGAGCGCCATCGGTGACGCGATCACCTCGGTGAGCGGCCAGGACCGCCTGATCAAGCAGGTCCAGTTCCCGAAGATCGTCCTTCCCGTGGCTGCCATCCTGGCCGGAATCACCCAGTTCGCGTTCGGGATGATCCCGCTGGCCGCGCTGCTCGGACTGCTCTACGCGGACCGGATCAGCCCGACGCTCGTCCTCATCCCGGTCGTGGCGGCGGTGCAGCTCGTCTTCACCCTGGCGCTGGGCGTGCTCGCGGCGGCGCTCAACGTCTTCTTCCGCGACATCGGCAACCTGTCGCGTCACGTCCTGCGGCTGTGGTTCTACCTGTCGCCGGCCCTCTACGGTGCAGCCGTCGTCGACCAGATCGGCGGGTCACAGCGACTCATCGCCGACCTGATCAGGGTCAACCCCTTCTACCCGATCCTGAACGCCTACCGATCCGTGATCTACGAGGGCGCCCCGCCCGACTGGACCGCGCTCGGCGGCGTGCTCGGGATCTCGATCGTCTTCCTGCTCGTCGCCGTCTGGTTCTTCAAGCGGGTCGAGCCGACGTTCGCGAAGGTCCTCTGACCGTGGCCAACCAGCCCGCGGGAGATTCGACCGCCCCGGCGATCGAGGTCACGGGCCTCGGCGTCCGCTACAGCCTGCGCCTGACCCGGAAGAACACGCTCCGGAACTCGCTGGCCCACCTCGTGCGCCGCAACGGTGGCGGTGCTGGCCATTTCTGGGCCTTGCGCGACGTCTCCTTCAGGGTCGTCCACGGTGAATCGCTGGCGGTCATCGGTCCGAACGGGGCGGGCAAGTCCACCCTCCTCCAGTCGCTGGCCGGGATCATCCAGCCGACCGAAGGCGAGATCACCATCCGCGGCCGGCTCTCGAGCTTGCTGACCCTCGGCGCGGGGTTCGACCAGGAGCTCTCCGGCCGCGAGAACATCCTTCTCGCCGGGGCGTTTCTCGGGATCGACGACGGCGAGATCCAGCGCCGTCTCGAGGACATCGTGGCGTTCGCCGACATCGGCCAGTTCATCGATGCCGCGATCAAGACGTATTCATCCGGAATGCGGGCGAGGCTCGGCTTCGCGATCGCGACGTCGGTCGATCCGGACATCCTCCTCCTCGACGAGGTCCTGGCGACCGGCGACCAGGTCTTCCGCGCGAAGTCGAAGGAGCGCGTGCTCGAGCTGGCGAAGGGCGCCAAGGCGATCGTCCTCGTGACCCACGACATGCACTGGGTCACCGAGTTCTGCAACCGGGCGATGCTCATCGAGCATGGCAAGGTCATCGCGGAAGGGCAGCCCGAGGAGATCGTCCGCCTCCACGAGACGCGCTCGGAGGAGGCTCGGCGGAGCGTCGCGGCCCTGCCCGCCTGAGATGGGAGCGCCCCAGCCGAAGCCCTGGCGCCGGGTCGGACGCGCCGTGAAGGGGGCCGGCCGAACCCTTCGGCAGAGGGCGGCGGCGGCGATCGAACCCCTGCGGCGGGTCGATGGCATCGAACGCGCCGTCCTGCTCCGCGCCCGGGAGGACGTGCTCCGCAAGCGCGCCTTCGGCCCGGCGGACCTGGACGCGCTCCATGCCCTCCTCGCGACGGCGGATGCGGTGGTGCCGGTCCGAGACGCGTTCGAGCGGCGCTCGTCACTGCCCGATCGGCTCATCGCCCTCCGGCACGACATGGACCACGACGTCGAGAACTCCGTCCGCTTCGCCGAGTGGGAGGCGCGGCACGGCTTCCGCTCGACGTACGAAGTCCTTCACACGGACTGGTACTATCGCCGTGGGACGCGCGGCGGGCCGTCGCGCCTGGTCCTCCGGGCGCTCGACAGGATCGCCGGGCTCGGGCACGAGATCGCGCTCCACAACAACGCCATCGTGGCGGCGCTGCTCCAGGATCGCGACCCGCTCGAGATCCTCGAGGAGGAGCTGGCCCACCTCCGGAAGCACGGGTTCGAGATCGTGGGTTCCGTGGCTCACGGGGACCGCTTGTGCCGGGAGCTCGGGTTCAACAACTCGGAGCTGTTCGAGGAGTGCCCGGATCCGGAGGGGCGGGACCCGCGGCGCGAGATCGTCCGGATTGATCCGGCGACCGGGCGCCGGACCGCCGTCCGGCTCGCCCCCGTCCCGATGGCCCGGTTCGGCCTCACCCACGAGGCGATGGTCTTCGGGAACGTCCGCTACCTCTCCGATACGGGCGGGCGCTGGCATCGGCCCTTCGCCGAGGTCGCCGCAGCCTACGAACAGGAGGGCGGCTTCCTCCAGGTCCTCGCCCACCCCGTCTGGTGGGCACTCTCGGGCGAGCCGTTCACGCCGAGGACGACGCCGGACCCCGCTGGGTAGGCAGCATCTCGGGTCGGCCGGTCCGCCTGGTCCGCCGATCGACCATCCGACGAAGCATGGAGCCCTGATCGACCCGAGATCTCTCTTTCAGGCGCGGATTGGTCCACGAATCCACCGTTCGACGACGGATGACCTCACCCGGGGCCTCAGGTTCGTCGCTTGGTCGATTGATGGACCAGCCGGGCCACGAGGCGGCGCACGGCCCTCGCAATTCGGAGGTGCCGCCCGCCACTCCCTCGGACGGCGCGACTCGCGGCCGATCGCGCCTGCAATGCGGATTCGCCTGGACGCCTGACGCCGATCTGAACGTAGTTGCCGACCAGCTCCACGCGATAGGGATCGCCGCCGTGCTCGAGCAGCCGGACGAGCGCGCTCACCGGGTGATACGTCCGGCCGTGGACGACGCTCCCGTCCCGGTTCGTGTGATACGAGGCGAGGAGCACGCCGTCCGGAGCGAGAAGCGCCATGAGGCGCGGGATCAGCGCCGTCACCCGGGGGGCCTCGAGATCCGGTTCCCCGAAATGGCTGATCGCCCGACAGAAGACGACGTCGAAGGACCCCGGTTCGAATGGCAGGACCTCGTCCGCATCGGCGACGAGGAACGGGATCCCTGGGTATCTCGAGCGGGCGGCCTCGATCCCGCCGGGGCTCAGGTCCACGCCCGTCGCGTCGAACCCGAGCTCCCGAAAGATCGACGTCCAGAAGCCGTCGCCGCAGCCCATGTCGAGCAGCCGGCCGGGGGTGAGGCCGAACGCCTCGACGTAGTGGCGACGCGCCCAGGCGAGCCAGTGATCGCGGCGGTCCTCGTAGCCGAAGCCACCCGTCGCGTAGTGCCGGTCGTACTCCGATGGCGGGGTCGGGGATTCCGGGGTGTCGGTCATCGCGCGCCGGATTGTACGTGTGGGCTCACCAGGGACGGCCGGTCAGCCGGGCGTACTCGGCGAGGAGCCGGTCGAACTGCGTCGCCCAGTCGTAGCGCCCGGCGGCTGCGGCGCGGATCCTGGCCCGGGTCACCTCGCGCGCTTCGGGCGGGGACTCGAGCACGGCGCGGATGCCGCCGGCAATCGAGGCAGGCCTGGACGGGTCGACGAGCACGCCGGCATCGAGCTCGCGGACGATCGGCGCCATGCCCGGCAGGTCCGAAGCCACCACGGGCACGCCGGCCGCGAGCGCCTCGAACAGCTTGTTCGGCGTGGCCAGCCGATGGTTGAGCGTGTCTTCCTGGATCGGGATGGCCACCACGTCCGCCGACGCGACCCACTCGAGCAGCTCCCCGGGGGGCACGGCCGGCAGGACGGACACGCGACCCGCGAGGTCCGGCCGGGCGGCCTGCGCCCGGAGGTCACGCTCCAGCCGCCCGTAGCCGAGCAGGACGAGGTGGGCGCCCGGCACCTCGGCCATCGCATCGATCAGCTCGGGGATCCCCCGCCCGGGCGAGAAGCCACCCTGGTACAGCACGATCGGCGTCTCGGCCGGGAGCCCAAGGCGATCGTGGAGGCGCCGCGGACGCGGGCTCCCGGAAGGTCCCATCGGTGAGGCGTTCAGGACGACGAGCGGGCGCTCGCATCCGAGCCTGTCGTGAAGGATGTCGGCCAGCGCGTCGTTGACCGTGACGACCCGGTCCGCCGATCGGGCCCAGCGTCGCTCGACCGCCCCGGCGAGGCGGCGCACCGGGGCCGGGAGCCGCGCGAGGTTCGCGGCGTCCGGGTAGAGGTCGCGGGCGTCATAGACGAGCTTGCCGCCGACGTGCCGGCGCAGGGCGATCCCGACCGGGAGGCCCAGCAGGCCCATCGCATGGATGACATCGGGAGTGCCGGGAGCGGCCGCCACGGCCGCGATCGCCGCGGCGCGCTGGCTCCCGATCGCCCTGAGCTGGCTGACCTGGCGGAACGGCGTCCGGAGTCCCGGGGGGACCGTTCGCCCGATGCGCCGGATGCGGTAGCCGGACGGATCGACGGCATCGAGCGGCAAGCCGGGTCCGCGGCGGGCGAGGACCGTGACCTCGTGGCCCCGGACTGCAAGGCCGGATGCGATCCGGTGCGCCCGCCCGTCGAATGCCCCGCTCGACGGCAGGACGATGACGGCACGTTGGGGAACCGGGGGAGCCGGTCGGACAGCGAGGACCGGCGGGGCCATGGAGATCGGTGGCTCCGGGGTCACGGCTGTCCGGCGATCCCGGCGTAAAGATCGACGAGCCGCGCCGACTCGGACTCCCAGTTCCAGCGCTCGTGCGCGGCCCGCAGGCAGCGCACGCGCAGCTCGGCGCGCTCGGCCGGCGGCGCGCCGACGATCGAGAGGATCGCCCCGGCCAGGGCGGAGACATCGTCCGGCGGGGCGACCACGCCGAGGGCGCCACCGGGGTCGTCGCACACGATCCGGCGCATCTCCGGGAAGTCGCTCGCCACGACCGGTACGCCGGCCGCCAGACATTCGAACAGCTTGTTCGGGGTGGACATCCGGTGGTTGATCGTCGACGGCTGGATCGCCATGACGCCGACATCGGCCGACGCCACCCACGCCCCGAGCTCATCGGGCGGGACGGCGGCCAGGACGTGGATCCGAGAGGGGGCCACGGGACCGGCGGCGAGAGTGTCGAGCTCCGCCCGGAGCCCGCCGTAGCCCAGGAAGACGGCGTGCACCCGCTCGAGGCCGGGCTCGGCGACGGCGGCGGCGAGCTGCTCGAGCCCGCGGTGCCGCGAGAACGCCCCGTGGTAGAGGGCGATCGGCTCGTCGGCCGGGATGCCGGTCGCCGCCCGGATCAGGTCCGATCCGTCCGTCGGAGCCTCGCTCCGCGGCGGGCAGTTGTGGACGACGACCGTCCGCGCCGGAGCGTAGCGGCGCCCGAGCTCCTCGGCGAGGCTTTCGTTCACCGTCACGAGCGCCGCCGCCCTTGCGACCCAGCGCCGCTCGAGTCGCGCCATCAGGCGGCGGAGCCAGGCCGGCTGATCGGCGTTCGCGCCCGATTCGAGGTAGATCTCGTGGCTGTCGTACACGACCCTCGCGGATGGGTGCCGGTCCGCTGCGGCGACGGCCGCGGCGAGGCCGGTCAGGTCGTGGCCGTGGTAGACGTCGGCCGGCCCGGCCGCTGCGGCGACTGCGCGCGCCCAGGCGGTGATGACCCAGCGCCAGCGGACCAGCCACTCGAAGGGCGACGGCCGGCGTGCTCTACCCGGACCGGGCACCGGACGCGGCCGGGGCGCCTCGATGTCCTCGGCGGTCGCGATAGCGGCAGTCGCTGCCGAGGCCCTCGTGCGGTTCCGGTACCGCGCCAGGAGGTAGAAGGGACCTCGCACGACACTCAACGGAACCGACGCCAGGACCGCCAGGCCGGCGACCCCGATGTCGAGGAGCCCGCCCGGCATCGTGCGGACCCCGCGCCGCGCCCGAGGGATCGCCCAGTTCGTGATCCGCCACGGATAGCGCAGCCAGAGGCGGAAGAGCCGGTGGCCCGGGGGGATGGGGACACGGACGATCGTGAACCCGTCGCGCTCCTCGCGCTCCCCCACCGTCGACGCCGGATCCGTGGGCCGGGCGATGATCGTCACGTCGTGTCCGGCGGCGGCGAGCGAGCCCGCCTCGCGAAGCACGCGAGAGTCGGTCCGGCAGTCGTTGAACACGAACATGACGACGCGGCTCACCGGGCCGACACCTCGAGGGCCGCGACGATCGCCTCGGCCGCGCCGACCGGGCGAAGGTTCAGCGACGCCACGCGCTCGCGGGCGAGGCGCGCCCCGTCGCCCACGGGCGCCAGCCGTGCGAGCTCGGCTGCGGCCTTCGGCCCGTCGAGGCCAACGATGACCATCCGCCCCGCGGACCCCTGCACGGCCTCGGCCCATTCGGTTGACTCGCGGAGTACGAGGCACGGAACGCCGAGCCAGGCCGCCTCCCGCTGGACGCCGCCGGAATCGGTGAGGACGGCCGCCGCATGGAGCTGGAGCGCAAGCGAGGTCCGATATCCCTGCGGCTCGACGATCACCACATCCGGCCCGCACGAGATCCCCGCCTCGCCCATCGCAACTCGCGTGCCCGGGTGCAGGGCCAGGATCACCGGCCGGCCGGCTGACGCCGCGGCGGCGAGGATCCCGGCCCAGGCGGCCATCGCCGCTGGCTCGCGGTTCTCCTGCCGGTGAACCGTGGCAAGGATGTAGCCCCCGGGCGCCAGCGCGACCCCGAGACGGGCCCCAATCCCCTCGAGGACGCCCGCGTCCCTGACCTCGGCGCTCACCTTCGACGCAAGATCCTGCATCAGGTCGCCGACGAGGTCGACGCCGCGGGTGATCCCCTCGGTCGCGAGATTCTTAACGGCCGTCCGTGTCGGCGCAAAGAGCCAGGTGGCCAGATGGTCGGCGACGACCCGGTTCAGCTCCTCCGGCATCCGCCGATCGAAGCTGCGCAACCCGGCCTCGACATGGGCGACGGGAATCCCGAGCTTGGCCGCGACCAGCGCGCCGGCGAGCGTGGAGTTCGTGTCCCCGTAGACGAGAACGGCGTCCGGTCGCTCGGCGATGAGGATCCGCTCGAGTCCCGTGAGCATCGCGGCCGTCTGCTCGGCGTGCGAGCCGCCGCCGGCCCTCAGCGAATGGTCGGGCTTCGCGAGCCCGAGCTCCGCGAAGAACGAGCCAGCCATGGCGTCGTCCCAGTGCTGCCCGGTGTCGACGAAGACCTCGTGATGACGTGCCCGGAGCGCGGGCTGCAGCGCGGCCGCCTTGATGAGCTGCGGTCGCGTCCCGACGACGCTGACGATCTTCACCCCGACAGGGTAGCCGGGCGCGAGAGACCTATCGCACTGCCCGCTTGAGAAGGTAGCGGAGCCCTCGTCCCACGAGCGTCTGCACGCGAGGCGACTCGATCCGAGCGAGCCATCGGTCGAGCTCCTCGCGGTCGAACTCCGTCGGCAGCTCCAGCTCGGGGATCCGATGCGGCCGGCCCCTGTGCACCGCAGACACATAGGCCAGGTCGAAGAGGGCCTTCTCGGGCCGCGCCAGCTTGACGCCGTCACGCTCCATCCAGCCACCGAAGAGCGCAGGCGGCAGGTGATGGATCGCATACGTGCCGAGCTCGGTCTTGACCCGCTTCGCGCTGTCGAGCGACGCCACGCTGAACTCGCGCGGGACCTGGTCGATCATGCCGTGTGCGTTGAGCGCCGACGTGAAGGACAGGTAGGCGGGGTATGGCCGCGTGACATCCTCGATCAGTGTCCGCGCGTCGACGGGATCCGACCCGATGATCCAGAGCCCGTAGCGCACGTGTCGAGCCAAGTCCCGCGCCTCGAACGTACGCATCAGCCTGCTTGCCTGGCTCACCGAGATGTTGAGGGCGGCGGCGGCCTCGCCGGTGGTCACCGTCGGGCCAAGGCGGGAGAGCGTGGCGAAGGACGAGAGGCTCACCTCAGGGACTCCAGGAACTCGGCGACCCGGGTGACCATCTCCTCCCAGACCTCACGGCGGTTGTAGATCTCCACGAACTCATCCTCGAGATACTCAAGAACGAGCTCTTCGTAGGCCTCGAACGGGATCGCGAATGCGGCGTCGCTCGCCTTGGCGGCAAGCTCGGCCGGGATGTCGCCGGGGCGGACAACGTCCGGGTACCTGGAAACGAGGAGGTCGAGGTCGAAGATGTCTCGCGGTTCCGTCTGCCTGCGCTCAGCGAGGACGTGGATCTTCTGTCGCGTAGCCGCCGGAGCAAGGTAGTGGTTGGCCCGCACCGCACGAAGCCCGGCTGCTCGGCCGATGTCCGAACGAGCGACATCGAAGCCGACCTCAGGATCGGTGGCGCCGCGAGCGGAGAACTCGATCTTGGAGTTGAGCCATGCGCCCCCGCCCTGGACGGCGAACTTCCAGCGGCGAGTCGTGTCGGTCTGCTTGGTCTTGGCCAAGTCGACGAACTCAACCCCCTGAGTACTCAGGAGGTCAACGAACGCGCGCGAGGCGAGGACCGCATCCACTCGCTCTTCGGCACGCCAGAAGGCGGCCCCGACGTAGTCAAGGTCGATGTCCTGAGATCGGCGCCGGCTGTTGAAGAACAGCCGCAGGTTGGCCCCGCCCTTGACGACGTACTCCGCGACGGGCAGCCGAGTCGGCAGCACCTGCAGGAACGAAAGGTGCAGGAACTCGACGAGCTTGGCTCCTTCCCTGACCTCGA
>PNKK01000017.1 GCA_013822395.1 Anaerolinea sp.
TGAAGACCCAGTTAGAGGTATCCGACCGGACAGACGGGACCGATGTCGCCACACGGGACGCTCGGCCGGGCGGCCGGACCTTGACGGGAAGAAACGGGCCACATGGCGAGGGGGGTTCTTCGAAAGGCGCGGCCTGTGTAAGACTCCATGTCGCCGCCGCTCGGCGGTCGGGCAAATCCCGGAGGATGGAGCTTCGTGGAAGGCGACAACGTGCGACGTTGTCGCCGTGGCATCGTGGCTCCGACTGGACCGACAGAAATGTGGAGAGACAGGATATGGGAGCTTGACGTGAGAGTGCCGTTCCGATCGCTGATCGTCGCTATCGTCGTGGTCGTCGCGGGCACCACCTCGGGGGGCGCGCCTGTCACCGGCACCGCGTCGGATGTCTTGGCACCTGACACGCGCATCGCTCAGGCCGTCCAGCTCGGTTCGGATGGATCAGGAACCGTGCAGGTCGGGAATGTGCAAGCGCAGATCCGCTCATTCGACGGGATGGGCAAGCTGATCGCTGCCCGCGTTGGCCTCATCCAACGGGCGACAGAAGACGTATTGGGCCGAGAAGCTTATGAGCTAGTCTGGGAAGTGGGAATTGATCCAACCCCCGCTCCAGCGCCGGTTGCCGTAGACCCCGATCCGATGGCATTGGTCGCGTACGAGCAGGGGGGGGTGTAGCCACGATCCTTCGTACTCCATCACCGGCTGCATCTATGAGACCTTCTACCTCAAAGATGACGGTGTGTTGTATTACGCGAACGCCTATGCGGCCAAGGAGCGGTGGACCGTTGAGGATCGGACCGTCGCCTTGATCAGTAGCTCTGGCTCCGCGGCCTCGTTCGGGAGAACGTGCACAGGGTTGTGGCCGCTTCACACAACGACTTTCTCCAACTCGAGGATCACCAGTGGCACTACATACACGTATCCAATTGGCTGGAACGCGTATGTTCAACTTCTAACGGGGATGTCGTACACGTCAGCGACGTATACGCTTAGGTGGCAGCGTGGCACTGGGAGCTACAACTTCCAGATCGCATGGAGCATCGCGCCTCAGAGCTGGCCGTACTACAACAACTGTTCGTAGCGTCCGCGCGGACCTCTGGGATGGCATCCGGACGTTGCTCTCGAACAGTCCGCACGAAGGATCGCTCCCGCGGCGATCCGATTGGCCCATCCTCGTCCGGATCGAAACGCAGGGCAGAAGTCGGAGGTGAACCAACGTGGGGCGAGATCGTCGCAAGCCCGTCGCAAGCCTGATCCTGGAGTTGGTCCTGCTCGTGACCGCGTACGTCCTCGAGCGAGACCTTTTCGGTCCTCTTCGAAGTCAGCCGGTGCCGGGAGATCTCGTCGGGATTGTCTGGCTGCAGGCAGCGGCCTGGATCCTCATCGCTGCCTGCAGCCTGCTCTTCGCGTATTCCGTTCTCGTTCGCGCACGCGGCGACCTCGGAACCAGCATTCTCGTGGGTGTCGTTGGCCTGTTCGCTTGGGCGATCACGCCGCTCGCGTACACCCCGGGCGTCGGAGATCTGATCCCGAGCTGGTTGCTCCGCGCTACCTCGGGAGTCATCGGCTTTGTCCCGGTCGTTGCTGCCTGGTCACTGACCGTCGGCGGCTTCGGAGTAGTCGTCGCGCTGTCGGCACGACGTAGCCACCGCGCTGCGTAGACGGCCGGCCGGGCTGCCTGACACGACCTCGCGGTTGTCTCGGGAGGTCGTGCTTTCACGGGGAGCTGGATTCACGGCGCATATCGAGGCACGGTTCCCGCTCCCTCCTGGCAAAGTGCATACGAACGTAACCATCTACAGTGGGGAGGGGACTTGAGCGAGTCTTTGACTCCGACGGTCAGCACTTCATCGCCCGTCCGATGGAACAGGAGGTTACGAAGGAGGTGGGGCCGTTGAGGCGCGGCTGGCGCGAGACCCTTGACGGCGGCCTGCGCTGCTGCTCAGCACGTCAGCGCAGTCCTATCGATCGTTCGTTCAGGGCAGCTTTCAGCTATCGCCCGCCGTATCCCTTCATGAACGAGGACAGGCTCCCGTGGCTTGACATGACAGCGTATGCTAATTGTCGTGGCACTGGAAGCAGCGGAGCTCCCAAGCTCCCAAGGGTGTGCGACGCGAAAGTAGGCGCCCGGTCCAGTTGAGCGTGGTTCCATGGTAGTCTGGTTGTGGTAGTCACAATCAGATACGGAGGGACCGCGATGGGCCCGTCACTCGCCGAGCTGGAAGCCGAGCGCAGCCGCCTGTACGCCGAGCTCGCCGCGATGCCCGACGTTCGGCGCGGCAGCGTCACGACGAACTGGCGCCGCTGCGGCAAGCCGAACTGCCGCTGCGCCGAGCCGGCCCATCCGGGTCACGGGCCGCGCCACCTGTGGACCCGCTCGGTGGTCGGCGGTCCGACCCGGGGCCGCCAGATCGCGCCCGGCGCCGAGCTCGACAAGGTCCGTGCCGAGGTCGCGGCGTACAAGCGCTTCGCCGCCCTCGTCGACGCGCTCGTCGAGGTGAACGAGCAGATCTGCGAGGCCCGCCCGATCCCGGCCTTCGCCGGTGCCCACGAGCGGAGCGGGACGAGGCCCGAAAAAGGGGGCTCTTCGACGCCCTCCGGACCGAGTTCGCGGCCGAGCTGAGCCGCCTCGCCGGACTCGCCGCGAGCCTCCTCGGCGGCGGTGGCACAGCCGACGGGCTGCGGACATTGGAGCTCGCGATTCGGACGGCGATGGTCCGCCTCGGCGGCGGCTTCCTGGGGGCCGTCCTCGACCTCGATCCAGGCTACGCGGGCGGCTCGCTCGACTGCGGGCAGGGCCATCGCGCCCGGTTCGTCGGCTACCGGACCCGCACGATCGACACGGTCCTCGGAGCGGTCTCCCTCCGGCGGGCGTACTACCACTGTCGCGCCTGCCGGACGGGCGTCGCACCGCGCGATGCCGAGCTCGGGCTGGCCGGCGCGTCGCTCAGTCCCGGACTCGCCCGGATCGTCGCCCGGGCGGGGGCCGGTGAGCCGTTCGCCGCCGCTCGGCGCGATCTCGCCGAGCTGGCCGGGCTCGAGCTCACGACGAAGCGGATCGAGCGGGCGGCCGAAGCTGCCGGGACGCGGGTGCATGCGGCGGCCGAGGCCGAGGCGGCGGCGATCCTCGCCGGCTCACTCCGCCCGCTCGCTCCGACCGGTCCGGTCGAGACCCTGTACGTCACGATCGATGGGACGGGCGTGCCGACCGTGCCCAAGGAGACCCTTGGCCGGCGGGGCAAGGGCCCCGACGGGCGGGCCCGCACGCGCGAGGCGAAGCTCGGCTGCCTGTTCACCGGAAGCGGGCTCGACGCCCGCGGCCGGCCGGTCCGCGATCCGGGCTCGTCGAGCTACGTCTCGGTCATCGAGTCGGCCGAGCGGTTCGGCGATCTCCTGTACGCCGAGGCCGTCCGGCGCGGTGTCGAGCGGGCGGCCCGGGTCGCCGTCATCGGCGACGGGGCGCGCTGGATCTGGGGCCTCGCGTCCGAGCACTTCCCGGGCGCCGTCGGGATCGTCGATCTGTACCACGCCCGGGAGCACCTCTATGAGCTCGGCCGGCTCGTCCGGCCTGACGATCGGGCGTGGCTCGAGGCCCGGCTCGGCGAGCTCGACGGCGGTGCGATCGAGGCCCTCCTCGCCGTCGTCGGGGAGGTCGCCGTCCCGGACGCCGCCGCCGTGCGGGTCGCCGAGCTCACCGGCTACTTCGCGAACAACCGCGAGCGAATGCGCTACGGCGAGTTCCGGGCGGCCGGCCTGTTTGTCGGCTCGGGTGTCGTCGAGGCTGGCTGCAAGACGCTCGTCGGCGGCCGACTCAAGGGCTCCGGCATGCGCTGGACGGTCAAGGGCGCGGAGTCGATCATCAGTCTCCGGTGCGCCGAGGCGAGCGGCCGCTGGGAGGAGGTCTGGTTGCGGCTCCAGCCCCAGACGTGCGCGGCCTGACCGCCGTCACCTACAAATCTGTCGCACACCCAGCTCCCAATCGTCCTCGAGAATCTACAAGAGATGAGATCGTGTCGTCGAGAAGGACCTGCTCGAGCAGCTCGAGGACAGTTGGCTGGCGCGGTTTTGTTGATGTCGACCTGAACGGAGTTAGTGATCCCCCTGGATACACCTACTCGCCCCCAGTGAATCTCACCTGTGTCCCCTGATACCCAACCCACCACTCACGATAATTGCGCGGCGGAGTTCGCTTCAGCACAGCACGCCTCAGCCGCGTGTAGGCTGCGAACGTTTGGTCATGCCATAGCGGGTGGCCGGGGTGGCGCGGTCTCAAGGCACACCAGAGGCGGTCACACGTGCTCCGGAGTTCTAAAGTGAGCGGTGTGGAGGGTGGCTGGCACCCGTACCCGGGCGCGACTTATGTCGGCGCGAGTCGTCTCCCTCCTGTCAAGCCAGGTCGCGTCGTAGGTCTTGGCGCCATCTGCGGTCTCGAGCCACAGCGCTCCGACGGAAGTGGAGATCAGAGCTTTTCGGTGAGTGAGTTCGTCACGCTGGAAGATGGCCGACGCGTGATCCTGCACGAGGATCGCGGCTTTACCATCGGCTGGAGATCATCCGAGTCGGGTTCTGGTGATATCCGGGGGCACGAGACTCGGGACAGCATCACCCGAAACGTGTTGAATGTCGTGCTTCCCGATGACGATGAGTGCGCGGAGGACCACCCTTGGTCGTGGCTGGCCGACCTAGCTCGGGCTCGCGGCCTGAATGTGACTGCGGAAGACCTGAGAGGTCTTCCGTATGAGGTCATACTCACCGACAGGGTGATGCGATGGCTCGCGCGTGTTGCTGGCCGCGCTGAATGGTGAACTTGCCCCGGTTTCGTGGACACCTGAGAGGCCGTCACCGCCTACGTGTCGCTGAGGACGTGATACGTCTCGGCCTCCTGGCCCTCGCCGTCGTGGTTGTCTCGGGCTGTGGACTCACCGAGGCCACTCCGACGCCGCCACCGATCCAGGTTCGGCTCGACACGCCTGACGGCGTCGTGGGCGTGTTCCGCGACGGGGCCGGCATCCACTTCGTCATCGATGGCCAGGACACAGGGGGCCAGCACCCGGACCGGACGGCGCCGACCGTGGACCTGTTCAGCTTGAGTGGCGATACGGGCAGGGTCTACAACTCGTTCGTCTACGGCCTCGCGCCGGTCGGTGCGGTCCGAGTCGAGCTGGCAGGGCTCGCACCGATCGGCGGCACGGTCGAGGATGGGATGTACATCCTCGCGCTACGCGACAAGCTCATCCTGCCCACCAAGCTCCAGTGGCGGTTCGTGTCGAGCGCGGGAGTGGTCCTGGCTGAGGGGTCGAACATCACGCCCGAACGCTGAGACTGAAGGGCAGCGGTGGTGGGTTCAGTCAAACGGGGCGTCGCAGTGGGTGGTTTCTTGCTGATCATCCTGGGCGTCCCGGTTGCTGCTCGGTCCGACGCGCCGCTCCTGGTGTTCGCGGAGACGATCCTGTTCGCGCTGGTGATGGCCGTCTCGGCATCGCCGTCACGCTTGCGACCATCAACCGTCGTCGAGCCAGCATGCCTCCGCTGAACGTCAAACGGGCCGTCCTCGTGGGCCTGGTTGTCGGCGCCGTGATCGAGGCCGTTGTGAGCGCCCGGGGCAGCGTGCCGCTCTTGACGTTCAGTTCGAATCTCGCGACGGTGCTGTGGGTGGCCATGCTCGTCTCGCTTGTCATGCTCGCGATCGAGCGCCACCGGTTGGGCTGCACCGGCGGCCGGTAACCCAGTCCACGCACCGCCAGGCCGCCCGCTTCGCGATGACCCTGGTGACCGAGTAGGCGAAGGTCAGCCAGCGGCTCATCCGCAAGGGAGGGACTTCGAAAGCCCAATGGGAGGCGAGGCCTCGACGAGACCCAATCGGACCCTGGTTGCCACATATGGCATGTGGCATGTGGTAGTATCGCGCGATGGAAAAGACCACGCTCTATCTGCCGGTGGGCCTCCAGGCAGAGTTGCGCGCGCTTGCCCGACGGTCCGGGCGGCCGCAGGCGGAGCTGATCCGCGAGGCCGTGGCGGACTACGTCGCTCGGCAGGATCACCCGTGGCCGAGCTCGATCGGCAGCGCCGACGACGCCGCGGTGTCCGGCGAGTCCAGTGAGGACTGGCTTCGCGAGGAGTGGTCGCGCGACGACGCCCGCCCGATGCGGCGCTCGGCTCGCCTGTGATCACGCTGGACACGTCCGCCATCGTCGCGCTGCTGAGCCCGCGCGATCCGCGCCACAGCGACGTCCTCCGGGAGCTGAAGCAAGCCGGCCCGCCATGGATCGTCCCCGCGGCCGTTCTTGGCGAGGTCGGGTACTTCATCGAGCGGCGTTTCGGTGCTCAGGTCCTGGGTCGGTTCCTGGCGGACCTTGCCGCCGGCGCGTTCACGCTCGACTGCGGCGAGCAGGACCTCGCGCAGGTTCGCGAGCTGGCCGTCCGGTATGCGGATCTTCCCCTGGGGCTTGTCGATGCCGCCGTCGTCGCCTGCGCGGCGCGCCGGGAGCATCGGGTCCTGACGCTCGATCAGCGCGACTTCAGCGTCGTGGCGCGAGACGTCCCGCTTGCCATCCTGCCGTAGGGTCTCCGCCGACTACGATAGGCGCGCCATGACCAACCCTCCACCCAGCCTCGCCACGCCCTACCGCACGCATACCTGCGGCGCCCTCCGCGCGTCCGATGCCGGGTCGCCGGCGCGACTCGCCGGCTGGGTCCATCGCCGGCGCGACCACGGCCAGCTGATCTTCATCGACCTCCGCGACCGGCATGGGCTCACCCAGGTGGTCATCGACGCGACCGACGCGCCCGAGGCTCATGAGATCGCCTCACGAGCCCGCTCGGAGTTTGTCCTGACCGTGGCCGGCGAGGTGGTCCGCCGCCTCCCCGGCACGGAGAACCCACGCCTGCCGACCGGCGAGATCGAGCTCCGGGCGTCCGACGTCACGATCCTCAACGAGGCGAAGACGCCGCCGTTCTACATCAACGATCCGGACGCCCCGATCGACGAGACCCTGCGCCTGCGGTACCGCTACCTCGACATCCGGCGCGAGGCGATGCAGCAACGACTCCTGCTCCGGAGCCGGCTCGTCCAGGCGATCCGTGAGGTTCACCATGCCAGTGGCTTCGTCGAGGTCGAGACGCCAAACCTGATCAAGAGCACGCCCGAAGGCGCCCGCGACTTCATCGTCCCGTCACGGCTTCAGCCCGGTGCCGTCTACGCCCTCCCGCAGAGCCCGCAGCAGCTGAAGCAGCTGCTCATGGTCGCCGGCGTGGATCGCTACTTCCAGATCGCCCGCTGCTTCCGGGACGAGGACCTGCGCGGCGACCGACAGCCCGAGTTCACCCAGCTGGACCTCGAGATGAGCTTCGTCGACGAGGCGACCGTCATGGACTTCGTGGAGCGGATGGCGATCGAGGTCAGCCGCGCCGTGGTTCCCGAGCGGCCGATCCTCGCGACGCTGTTCCCGCGGTTCACGTTCGCGGAGGCGATGGAGCGGTTCGGGTCGGACAAGCCAGACCTCCGGTTCGGGATGGAGCTCGTGGACCTCGCGCCGGAGCTCGCTGGAACGGACGGGGCCGCGGCGTCGGGGTTCCGCGTCTTCGACGAGGTGCTCGCGGCCGGTGGCCGCGTGAAGGCGATCTCGGTGCCGGGTCTCGGCGCCGCGCCGCGCAGCCGGATCGACGAGCTCACTGAGACGGCGAAGCGGTTCGGCGCGAAGGGCCTCGCGCACCTGTCGGTCGAGGCCGAAGGCGCGGTCAAGGGCCCGATCGTGAAGTTCCTCGGCGACGACCTTGCAGAGCGGCTGGTCGCTCGGGCTGAGGCGAATCCCGGCGATCTCGTCCTGATCGTGGCCGACACGGCCGACGTGACGAACGACGTTCTCGGGCGGCTCCGGGCCGAGCTCGGGACGCGCCTGGCGCTGGCCGATCCGAACGTCCTCGCCTATGGCTGGGTCCATCGCTTCCCGATGTACCAGTGGGACACGGAGAACGGCCGCTGGGATGCGACACACAACCCGTTCTCCGGCGTGGTGCCGGAGGACGAGGCGCTCCTGACGACGACCTCGGGCGACCCCGCGGCGCCGGCCCCCGGCGATCCGGCCGGCCGTGCCCGCGCGATGCAGTACGACATCGTCCTCAACGGCTGGGAGCTCGGCGGCGGATCCGTCCGGATCTGGCGCCGGGATCTCCTCGAGCGGAGCTTCGCCCTCCAGGGCTACAGCCTGGAGCGAATGCGGAGCATGTTCGGGGCGATCCTCGACGCGTTCGAGTACGGCGCGCCGCCGCACGGCGGGATCGCGCTCGGCATCGACCGGTGGGCGGCTCTCCTCACCAACCAGGCCACGATCCGTGAGGTGATGGCTTTCCCGAAGACGCAGTCGGGCAGCGACCCGATGCTCGAGGCGCCGTCCGAGCCGGATCCCGGCCAGTACGCGGAGCTGGGCCTGCGGTTCGTCGGGATTCCGGGGAAGCCGCCGGCCGCTCCAGACGGCTGACGCAGCGGGCGGCGTCACGCGTCGGCGGCGGTGAGATCAGCCGGATCGAGGGGCAGGCCCTCGGGAGCGTTGAGGATCTCGGCGAGCCGCATGGCGTCGGCCTCGAGGCCGGGGCTCGGCGTCACCGAGACGCTCCCGTGGGAGCCGGCCAGGAGGAACCCGGGTCGATCGCCGCGCGGGAAGCGGTCCGGGTCGAGGAAGAGGGCCGGCTTCACGGCTGCCGGGTCGCCTTCCTCGGGGCAGAAGACCATGCAGTTGCCGCATTCGTTGCACAGCTCGGCGAAGAGCAGGTACTGCTGCCTTCCGGCGATCCCCATTCCGGCGGGGGTCGGAAGGCGGAAGAAGGCGTCGTTCGGGCAGACGGTCACGCAGACGTTGCACTCGACACAGCCCCACCGTTCGAGAACGTGGTCGACGCGCCGCGGCAGCCTGGCCGTGCCGGCCTGTGTGTAGGCGGCGCTCTGCGCCGGGTCGCGGAGCGCCGCGACGTAGGCCGCGAGCGCGCCCGGGAAGCCGGCCGCCAGCGCCGCTGACCGCTCGTGCGCCCGCCAGGTCTCGAGGTCCGCGCAACCGGTCGCGCTTATCGCGTCGGCCAGCGCGCTCAGCATCGGCCTGAGCCGCCCGTAGCCGCCCGGCTTGAGCAGGTCCGAGCAGACCGTGATCGGCGCCAGTCCGAGTCCGGCGACCTTCGGGAAGTTGGCCTTCGTGATCCCGGCCGAGAAGCTCACCTCGACCGTGCCCTCGTGCCCGTCGATCGCAAGCGTGCCCGGCAACGCCCGATCGAGCTCGCCGAGGAGGGTCGTCGCGAGGACGTGGAGCGGCGGCCCGGACAGGTACATCGGGTCGTCGGGCAGGAACCCGCGGTGGTTCTCCACGACGAGCGTGTTCGTGAGCTTGATCCCGAATCGCCGCCCGTGCTCCCGGGCGGCGGCGTCGAGATCGCCGATCAGCTCGAGCGCGCGAGAGAAGGAGAGATCGGCGTCGAAGGCGGACCGGCGGAGCCGGATCTCGTCAAAGCCGAGCTCGCCCGAGAGGATCTCGCCGACTCTGTCGAACCCGAGCAGGGTCGGATTGAGCTTGACGACGACATCGAGCCCGTGACGGGTCATCAGGTGCCTGGCGATGGCATCGATCTCGTCGGGCGGGCAGCCGTGGAACGTCGAGAGGGTGACCGAGCCCGCCACCCGGGACGGGAAGGGGTGATTCCGCCAGGCGGCGAACGGTTCGGGGATCTCGGGGCGGAGTCGCTCGATCGTCTCGGTGGCGTCGATGAGCCCGTCGATGAAGGCGGCCACGCGCTCGGACGAGATCCCGGCGAGGTCGTAGCCGACCGAGATGTCGAAGATGTGAGCACCGGCGTCGGGCCCGATGAACGGTTCGAGCTCCTCCCAGCCGCGGAGGATCTCGATGATCAGCCACGCCTTGACGTACTCCTCGAGGGACTGGTCGATCCGCAGCTCCTGGCTCCACTCGACGTTGTAGCCGACCGTCTCCATGTCGATGCACGGGCGGGAGATGGCGAGCTCGTCGAGCGCCTGGACGGTCTTGAGCTCCACGATCCGGGACCCGCCGAGCCAGCCGAGGACGATGTTCTGCGCGAGCTGTGTGTGGGGGCCGGCGGCCGGGCCGAGCGGCGTGGCGGCCCGGCGACCGAGGAACCTGACGGACAGATCGGGCGCGGTGGAGGCGTTGAAGAAGCGGGTGGCGGGGAGGTCGAAGATCCGCCCCCGGGTCCGCCACTCGCGGGCAATCCGGCCGAGGAGCACCCCGAGCGGAAACGGGGTGAACGGCGCGGCGCCGGATGCGTGCCCGGCGGCGGTTCCGGTGGCGCTCACGGATGGGTCCTCATCGGGAGCTCAGAGGCGGGCATGGAGACGGGCGGCCTGCTCGCGAGCCTTCGCCCGGACCTCGACGGCGTCGACCCTCGTCGGCCGACCGTCGGCCCACACCACGTCACCGCCGACCTCGACCCGGAGCGGACGGATCCCCGGCGTGAAGGCGACGTGCCAGGGGGTCATCGGCTCGTACGACCAGGTGACCCGGTCGCCACGCGCCGCGGGCACGAGGTCCCAGCCGGTCTCGAGCCACCCCCACGCCGTCTCCGGTGAGGCGGTGACGTCGACCGACCGCCCGAGGGCGTAGGCCAGGCGGAACGTCTCGATCATGTGCGCCCCGATCCCGTCGGTTCCAAGCGCCACCGGGTTCGAGAACCGCGCCGGATTTGCGTAGCCCACCGCATTGTTGAGGTTCGAGTACGGGTTGTGGACGATCGTCCCGGCCAGGCCGTGGTCCGTCGGCAGGTGGACGCCGTGGGCGAGGAGCCAGCGGTCGGTCGCGTGGCGGGCGAGGCGTGCCGGAGCCCCGGCATCCTCGGGGCCCTCGCAGACATGGATGTGGACGCCGACCCCGGACTCCCCGGCGAGCGCCGCCGCCGCTTCGAGGGTGCCGTCGCCGCAGGTGAAGGCGGCATGGATCCCGACCAGGCCGGCGCCGCCCGCGCCAAGGAACCGTCGGTTCTCCTCGAGGCCGCGCCGCGCGCCGTCCGGGCCGTGGCGATCGGTGACCCCGTAGGCGCACACGACCCGCACCCCGACCTCGGCACACGCGTCGGCGATGACGGACAGCGACCCCTCGATGGAGTTCGGCGATTCATGGTGGTCGACGATCGCCGTCGTGCCGGATTCCAGGGCTTCGAGGGCGCCGAGCTTCGCCGACCACTCGATCATCTCGAGGTCCAGGGCGGTGTCGAGGCGCCACCAGACCTGTTCGAGGATCTCGCGGAAGGTCGTCGGGACCCTCGGCTGGGCGGGCATGCCACGGGCGAGCGCCGAATAGAGATGGTGGTGGGCACAGACGAGCCCGGGCGTTTCGGCCGGCCCGAGCTCGATCATTCCGTCACGTCCGGCACAGCCGCGGCCGGTACCGGCGCGCGCGGCGGACTCCCGGCCCGCCGGGACGTCGCGCGCGACGCGGGCACCGTGAGGCGTGGAACGGCCGCGCGGGCCGCCGCCGAGTCGCGCATCGGGAGGCTCGTCCGGCGGATCCCGTCGTGCCGGTAGAGGGCGCCCGCGACCGCTGACGCCGTCGGAACGAGGACGGCCTCACCCATGCCCTTCGCACCGTACGGACCCTCGGGCTGCGGTTCCTCGACGAAGATGCACTCGACCGGCGGCATCCCCGCGGGCGGGATGATGCCCAGTGACTTCACGGTCTCGGTCACCGGCCGCCCGCCCTCGACGACGAACGACTCGCTGAGCGCCTGCCCGAGGCCCATGTGGACACCACCCTCCACCTGCCCCTCGAGGAGCGTCCGGTTGATGACCCGTCCGACGTCGTGGGCGGCGATGACCTTCTCGATCCGGCCGTCGTCGTCGAGCAGGACGACCTGGGTCGCCCAGCCGTACCCGAAGTGGGTGACGGGCTCGTCGATGTCCGGCCCGAGCGGTGTCGTCCAGTCGACGACGACCTCGCCGTAGAACTCGCGGCCCGCGAGCGCGGCGACCGCCGCCCGATCGGGAGGATCGCCTTCCAGCGCCGCCGTCAGCCTCGCCGCCGCCTCGATGACCGCTCGTCCGCCGAGCATCGTGGCGCGCGAGGCGGTCGTCTCGCCGGTATCGAGCTCGTACGACGTATCGACGAGGACTCGCACCCGCTCGGGCGGCAGGCCGAGCTCGTGGCACGCGATCTGCTGGAAGGCCGTGTGGCAACCCTGACCCATCTCGGTCCAGGAGTGGAACAGGCTCACCGTGCCGTCGGCCTCGGGACGGAGAATCGCCTTGCCGTACTCGCGCAGGCCGTTGCCGATGCCGGTGTTCTTCGCCGCACAGGCGATTCCCGCGTAGCGGGCGGCGCGGTAGGCGTCGCGGACGGCGAGGAGGGTCTTCTTCAGGCCGACGCCCGGGCCCAGCCGCTGGCCGGTTCCGAACTGGTCGTCGGTCTCCAGGGCGTTGCGCCAGCGGATCTCCCAACCGTCGATGCCGACGCGCTCGGCCAGGACGTCGAGGAGGCCCTCCAGCGCGAAGTTGGCCTGGTTGGCGCCGAAGCCGCGCATCGCCCCGGATGGCGGGTTGTTCGTGTAGACCGCGCGCGCTTCGACATCGACGTTCGGGACGCGGTAGGCGCCGCAGGCGTGCCCGGCCGCCCGCTCGAGCACCTTGCCGCCGACGCTCGCGTATGCGCCGTTGTCGCCGACGAGCCGGGCACGGACGGCCAACAGGCGGCCCTCCTCGTCGCAGCCGACGGTGTAATCCATCGTGAACGGGTGGCGCTTCACGTGGAAGCCGAGGCTCTCGCGCCGGCTGAGGGCCAGGAGGACCGGGTGGCCGGAGACGAGGGCGAGGAGGGCGGCCTGGCCCTGGACGTTCAGGTCCTCCTTGCCCCCGAACGCTCCACCGGTCGAGACCTGCGTCACGCGCACGTCCGCCTCCGGCAGGTCGAGGAACGAGGCGACCTGGCGGCGGTCCTCCCAGGCGCCCTGGCCCTGTGAGTAGAGGCGGACGCGCGGCTCGGCGGCCGGTCCGCCGCCGGCGTGCGGCACGGCGAGGCACGACTCCGGTTCGAGGAACGCGTGCTCGATCGCCTCGGTCCGGAACGTGTCGCTGGCGACGAACGCGGCGCTCGCCAGGGCGGCGTCCACGTCGCCGCGCCGGACGACCGACAGCGAGACGAGGTTGCCGCCGTCGTGGAGGGCCGGTGCATCTGCCGCCAGCGCGGCGAACGGGTCCGTGACGGGCTCGAGGACGTCGTAGTCGACCTCGACGAGCGCGGCGGCCTCTCGGGCGGTCTCGCGCGTCTCGGCGGCAACGGCCGCCAGCACGTCCCCCACGTAGCGCGTCGTCTCGCCCTCGGCGACGAAGAGCGGCCAGTCGTCCACGATGAGGCCCTGGCGTCGCTTGCCGGGCACGTCCCGCCACGTCGCCACGGCGACGACGCCGGGCAGGGCCGCCGCCCGCGACGTATCGATCCGTCGAACCAGCGCCCGCGGGTGATCGGAGAAGCGGATCGCCCCGTGGAGCATCCCCGGCACGCGCAGGTCGTTGACGAACGGTCGCTCGCCGAGGGCGAGCTCGCGCCCCTCATAGCGTGCGGTCCGCGACCCGATCGCGCCGGTCCGCTCGACGGACGGCGGGGGACCGCCGCGCCGCGCGCCCGCCACGAGCTCGATCGCGTCGATCACCTTGACGTAGCCGGTACAGCGACAGAGATTGCCGGCCAGTGCCCGGGCGATCCCGGCGCGCCCGGGATCCGGCTCGCGCCGCAGGAGCGCCTCGGCCTTCATGACGATGCCGGGCGAGCAGAAGCCGCACTGCGAGGCACCGGTCGCGGTCATCGCATCGGCCCATAGGTCCCGTGCCTCGGCCGGCAGCCCCTCCAGCGTCACGACCGAGCGGCCGGCGAAGCGTGCGGCCGGCTGGGCGCAAGAGACGACCGCGCGACCATCGACCATGACCGTGCAGGCTCCGCACGAGCCCTCGGGAGCGCAGCCGTCCTTCATCGAGCGCAGGCCGAGCTCGCCGCGCAGCACCTCGAGGAGGCTCGCGTCCGGCCGCGCCGGGACGACCACCGCCCGGCCGTTCAGCATGAGCTCCATTGGACCGTCCTTCCCGGCGCAGGTGGCCAGCTGGCTCTGGCGGGGCGCTGACCCCCCTGTCGAACTGTAGCTAGACCGGCGCTCCCACCTCTGCGTTCAACTCGAGAATCGCCTCATCCCATTGGGCGAGCACACCACGCAGGGCCTGCCAGAACTCCTGCTTCGAGCGGGCCGAGAACTCGTCGAGACTCAGCCCGCGCTGCTCCACCCACGTGTAGTAGCCGAGATTGAAGATCCGGCACCGATCGAAGTCCGTCAACTCGAGGAGGTTCCCTGCATCCGCCCCGAGCAGGTGTCGTTCGACGACTGCGGAGGCGTCGCGCCTCGTGAATTCGCCGCCGAAGAGCTCGGCGAGGACCTTCGGAGCCTCGCTGCGGTACAGCGCCGCGCCGTCCGTTGCCACCGTCATCACGACGTCACCCGGTCCCAGACCGTAGTGCTTCACCGTCTTGATCGCGGCGACGACGTTGCAGAGGCTCGACAGCCCGAAGAGATCGAGCGCTTCGACGATCGCCTCGGGAACGCCGGACTCAGCGAGGTACGAGCGCCCGACGGGCGTCGAGAGCAGGAGATTAAGCTGGTCGGTCGCCTCGTCGGAGATGTCGACGATGAGGTCTGTGTTCATCACGTTGTGGATGAGCGGGACGTGCTTGTCACCGATCCCCTGGATGTTGTGCTCGCCAAAGCCGTTCATGAGGAGGGTCGGACACTCGAGGGCCTCGACGGCGACGATCTTCGTGCCATATCGCTCCTTCAGCGTGTCGCCGGCGCCGATCGTCCCCGCGGAACCTGACGCCGAGACGAAGGCACGCAGCTGAAGATCAGGCTCCACCGACCGGAGCGACTCGAAGACGGCGGCGAAGGCGGCCGAGGTGACCTCGCGGTGAACCAGGTGGTTCCCGTACTCCGAGAACTGGTTGAGGATCACGTTGGATGGATCCGCCGCCAGCTCATCGCACCGCTCGTAGATCTCGCGGACGTTGCTCTCCGAGCCCGGCGTTCGGATGATGTCCTCCGGGTTGGATACCCATTCCTCGAGCCACCGGAACCGCTCGGAGCTCATCCCCTCGGGCAGGACGGCGACGCCCCGGCAGCCGAGGATCCGCGACAGGGCCACCCCTCCGCGACAGTAGTTGCCCGTCGATGGCCAGACCGCACGCTGCGTCCGTGGGTCGAAGCGGCCCGTCGCGAGCCGGGGCACCAGGCAGGCATACGCAGCGAGCAGCTTGTGGGACCCGATCATCGGGAACAGTGCGCCGAGCAGCACCACGATCGGGGCGTCGACGCCGGTCAGGCTCTTGGGCAGGACGACATGAGCCGGAACGGCGACACGATCCCGTCGCGACGGCCCGTTGTACCAGTGGATGCGGAAGAGGTTGCTCGGGTCGGCGGCATCCGGATCGACGGCGTCGAGGATGTCATCCCTCCCGGCTTCCTCTGGCATCGCGAGCTGGCGGAACGTCGGGAGCGTGATCGACCGCTCGCGCAGGACCTCGATCGTCCTCTCGTATGCGCCCCGGTCCACGATCCCGGTCTCGACGAACAGCGACGGCAGCGCGAGCAACACTCCGTCTACGGTTGGGGGCGCGGACGTGTCGTGCGCCATGGCTTGACCTTCCTTGTCATTGCCGGCGGGCGCCCGGCGACGGGGCGCCTGCCACACTGAGTCGGGCCGGCTACGGGAGATCGGCGCCGATCTCGCCGTACGTGTCGGGGCGACGGTCGCGGTAGAACTGCCAGTGGGCACGAATCTCGTCGATCCTGTCGAGGTCGAGGTTACCGACCACGATCTCCTCGTCAGCGCCCGCCGCCTCCGCGACGATCTCGCCGATCGGATCGACGAAGTAGCTGCTCCCGTAGAAGTGGCCGATGTTCCACGGCGCCTCGCGGCCCACCCGGTTCAGGGCGCCCACGAAGTAGCCGTTCGCGACCGCATGCGCCGGCTGCTCGAGCTTCCAGATCCTGTCGGAGTGGCCCGACGTCGTCGCGGACGGGTTGAACACGATCTCCGCGCCGTGGAGCCCGAGGAGTCGGGCTCCTTCCGGAAAGTGGCGGTCGTAGCAGATGTAGACGCCGATCTTGGCGAAGCGGGTCTCGAAGACCGGGTAGCCGAGGTTGCCCGGTCGGAAGTAGAACTTCTCCCAGAAGCCGAAGGGCGAGTGCTCGTCCTCCCCATGGCAGTGCGGGATATGCACCTTGCGCATCTTCCCGAGGTATGCCCCATCCGCGTCGATCACCGCCGCGGTGTTGTAGAAGACGCCCGCCATCTCCTGCTCGTAGACCGGGACGATGAGGACCATCCCGTGCTTTCGTGCGGCATCGGCCATCACTCGGATCGTGGGACCGTCGGGTACCGGCTCCGCGGCCTGATACCAGCGGACGTCCTGCTCCGCGGGAAAGTACGGCCCGATGAAGAGCTCCTGCAGGCAGAGGATCTGGACGCCGCGGCTCGCGGCGTCGTCGATCAGCCGGAGATGCTTCTCGATCGCCGCGCGCTTGTGAGCCTCGACTGCTTCGCGGCCATCCAGCTCATGGACGGCCTGGACCAGGCCGCAGCGAACGATGCGACTCATTTCTCCTCTCCTTCGGTTGGACGATGTTCGTCCTGAAGCGTCGCGTCCCCTCGCGCGAGGATTCGCTGATAGCTCTGCCGCCAGTTCTGGGTGATGAATCCGACCGCGGCCTCAACGTCCCGGGCTGCCAGCGCGTCGATCAGCTCGTCGTGTTCGTCGGCCGATCTTGCCGCGATGACCGAGCCTCCGAAATAGACGATCTCCAGGCGACGAAGCTTCGCCTTCAGGCTCGAGAGGATCTCGATGAGCTCCGGGTTACCCGTCAACTCGATGTAGACGGCGTGCAGCTCGCGGTCCGCACGGGACGCGGCGACCGCGTCGTGAGCCTCGATCGCCCGACGGAGTCGCTCGTTCGACTTTCGCATCTTTGCCATGGCGGCATCGCCCAGGTGCGGGGCGGCCAGCCGAATCGCGAGGGTTTCGAGCGTCCAAACGAGCGGATAGATACGGCCCGCGTCGTCCGGATCAGCGGGCGCGACACGTGTCCAGCGGTTCGCGGCCATCTGGACGAAGCCCTCGTCGGCGAGGCGAGTGAGAGCCTCGCGGACGGGCATCCGGCTCACGCCGAGACGTTCGGCGAGCTCCATGTCGCGGACCCGCTCTCCGGGCAGGAGGATCCCGTCGACGATCCATCGCTTGACGGCCACATACACGCGCTCGCGGAGGAGCTGGGGCTCGATCCGGTCCACCCGCGCGGCCAACGGCATAGCAGTCACTCCCCGAGATTCGCGGTGCGCCTTGACTTCTGCGTCCAATATCCAATATACCATGGAGGCAGAGGGCGATCTGCCCCCGGAGGACGAGGAGGAGGAACATGGCGACCAATTCGGCGGCCGGAAGCTCTGGCAGGATCTGGGTGGTTGAGGAGGGGGAGCGAAGGAGCCCGGGCATCATCCACGTCGTGATGATGGCCCTCTTCATCGGCATCGGGATCGTTGTCGGGACGCTCGGCAGTCTCGCGATCCCGATCGGCTTCGTATCTGCCTTCTGGCCCGGCCAGGCCGTCCAGGCGGTCGGTTCCATCTGGTTCGGTGCCTGGGGCGTCATCGCGGGGATGTTCTTCCCATTCATCTCGAATGCGATGAGTGGCTCCGCGCCGATCCCGGTGTCCGCGGCATACCTGCCGGCGAACTTCATCCAGGGATTCCTCGCCGTTGCCGCATTCAAGTTGCTGAAGGGTGACCCGAGACTGCTCACGGCCCGCGACTGGACGATCTGGGTCGTCTTCGGCGTCCTTGTCGCGAATTTCGTGGGTGCCTTCTGGGGCACCTACGTGCTGTCGTGGTTCGGCTTGATCACCGACCAGGCCCGGATCCCCGCCCTGCTCGGGTGGACGTTCGGGAACTCGATCCCCTCGCTCATCTTCGGATCGATCCTCCTGAAGTACGTGACCCCGATGGTGATCCGCTCCAAGGCATTCGTGAAGGGTTGGTGGGCGTGACGGCGCCGACCGGACGCGCCTGACTGATCGTGCTCGGCGACCGGCGGTAGCGACCGGTCGCCGAGCGTTTTTGCACAATACGTTTCCGAAAGAGCGAGATGGCCCGATCCGAATTCGCCAAGAAGACGCTCCTCGGCATCGTGCCGGCCGACTCGCCGTTCTATGCGTTCCACCCCGTCACGCGGCTGGCCTTCCTGTTCGTGCTGTCGGTCACGCCGATGTTCATCGACCGGCCAGAGATCAATCTCGCGATCATCGCGATGACGTTCGGGCTCTTCTGGTGGGGACGAGTCCGGATGAGCGACCTCAAGAAGTACCGTCTGCTCCTCGTCACTGTCGCGCTCTTCATGTTCATCGTGGCCTACCTCGCACCTGGAGACAAGGCACAGCTGACTCCAGTCAGGCTGGTCGGGCTCACCCTGTATTGGGAGCCGATGCGCTGGGCGTTCGTGAGCTACGTCCGGCTGATGGCGATGCTCTTCGGAGCGATCCTCTACTTTTCGACGAACCGCGAGCGCGACGTGCTCGTCGGCCTCCGCACGTTGCGCCTCCCGTTCCAGGTGAGCTATGTCGCCGGGCTTTCGCTGAGGAGCGCCGGGATGTTCATGGAGGATTTTGCGACGATCCGGGAGGCTGAACAGGCTCGAGCGCTCGACCTCGACGCGCTTTCCCTGAGGGAGAAGGTGAAGCTCTACACGATGTACACGGTCCCCCTCTTCGCCGTGGCTCTTCGGCGCGCGGACGAGATCTCCGCCGCCCTCTACGCGCGCGGCTACACGCTTTCGGGGAGGCCGGGGACGGGCGGCAAGCGAACCGACTACCTGCGGGACAAGTCCGTTCTGCGGGTCCGTGATTGGGTGGTCAGCTTCGGGCTCCTCGGAACCTTCGTCGTGATCGCGATTGTCAGTCGGACCACCGGCGTCTTCTCGATCCAAGCATCGCCTTTGATCGGCTTCGTCGAGCAGCTCCTGGGGATCGGATGAACGCGATCGAGCTCTCTGGCGTGACCTGGAGATACGAGCACGCGAAGGAACCTGCGCTCGTCGACGTCGACCTCGCGATCCCGGAAGGCGAGTTCGTTCTCGTCATCGGTCCAAACGAAGCCGGCAAGACGACGCTGGTGTCCGCGATCAAAGGCCTGATCCCGAACTCCATCACGGGTGTTCTCAAAGGCGACGTGCTGGTCTTCGGCGAGCGGGTCGAATCGATCAAGCCTCCCGTCCTCGCGAAGCAGATCGGATTCGTCTTCGCCGATCCCGAATCACAGTTCACGGCGCTCACGGTCGAGGAGGAGATCGTCTTCGGTCTTGAGAACGTGGGCTGGCCCCGCGAGACGATCGGCAAACGCGTCGAGTGGGCGGCGCGGATCACCGGCGTGGAGGACTTGCTGGACAAACCCCCCTACGACATATCGGGGGGCCAGAAGCAGCGCGTGGCAATCGCCTCCGTCATCGCGATGCAGCCACGCATCCTGATCCTTGACGAGCCGACCGCGATGATCGACCCGCTCGGAAAGGACCTCGTCGTCCGGATCTGCGCGGAGCTCAAGAACGATCACGATATGACGATCGTCGTCGTTGAGCACAACATCGAGGCCTTCGCGCCGCTCGCGGACAAGGTCGTGATGGTGAATGAGGGCAGGGTCGAGCGCGTCGCGCCGCCCCGCGAGATCTTCCGCGACCTCGACTACCTGCTGGCCCGAGACGTCCATCCGCCTCAGGTCAGCCAGGTCTTCGGCCGACTGCGCGAACGCGGGTTGTACCGCGGAGAGCTTCCGCTCAGCGACGAGGAGGGCTTCGCCAGTTGGCGCACGCTGCCCGAGGGTGCCGCTCGATGAGCCTGCTCGAGGTGAACGATCTCACCTTTCAGTATGAGGACGGGACGTCTGCCCTGCGGGGGATCGACTTCACCGTCGAGGAGGGCGAGTTCATCGCGCTCATCGGGCAGAACGGGTCAGGAAAGACGACGTTCGCAAAGTCCCTCGCCGGGCTCCTCCGACCCACGACCGGACGCGTGGTCGTTGACGGGATCGACACGGCCCGCAAGGGAGTGATCAAGGAGCTCGTCCGGCGGATCGGCTACGTGTTCCAGAACCCGGATCACCAGCTGTTCAACAACAATGTCTACGACGAGATCGCGTATGGTCCGACGAACCTCGGGATTGACGATCCGGAACGGGACGAGATTGTCCGTGAAGCGGCGGCGGCGGCGGGCGTCCGCGAAGCGCTCTTCACCGAGCACCCCTTCTTCCTGACGAAGGGGCTCCGGCAGCGCATCGCGATCGCGTCGACGCTGGCGATGCGACCCAAGGCGATCATCGTGGACGAGCCGACGACGGGTCAGGATTATCGGCAGTCCGCCGAGATCATGACCTTTCTGACGCGCCTCTGGCGGGACGAAGGTCACACGATCATCATCGTCACGCACGAGATGCCCATCGTCGCCGCGTACGCGCAGCGGGTCGTCGCCCTCTGCGAGGGGAGGATCCTCCTCGACGGGACGACGAGGGACGTGTTCGCGCGTCCCGACGAGCTACGCAGGACGTTCGTCAAGCCTCCCCAGGTGACACGCCTTGCGCAGGCGTGGGGCGATCCGGGGATCGCGTCCGACGTGATCACGGTCGAGGAGCTCGTCGATGGCGCCGTCTCCAGCATCGTCGGTCGCTCGTCGGCTTCGCCCGCCGGGATCTCCGGCGGCACCGACCCGGCCTCGGCCCGCGGGCCTGGACGGAAGGGCCAATGAGCGACGGGCTTCTCGTCCACGACGGGACCGTCGTTTCGCCGCGCGGCCTACGACGCGCAGACGTCCGCTGCCGAGACGGCACGATCGTGGAGATCGGCACACATCTCGCACCGGCCGGCGAACAGATGCTCGACGCGGGCGACTCCTACGTCCTGCCGGGGATCGTCGATCCGCATGTCCACTTCGCGCTCGAGGCGAAGCCCCATCGAACGGCGGATGACTTTGCCTCAGGAAGCACGGCGGCCCTCGCCGGGGGCGTGACGACGGTCATCGACTTCGCACATCAGCATGCGGGTGAGGGTTTCGAAGAAGCGCTCGACCGGCGCCTCGCGGAGGCAGTCTCGTGCCGCACGGACTACTCGTTGCACCTGATCGTGACGGACATCTCGGGCGGACAGATGGCGGAGATGAGTCACCTGTCGGAGCGTGGGGTGACGAGCGCAAAGCTCTACAGCACGTACCGGGCGGCGGGGTTCTTCTGCGACGACTACGTGGTCCTGGAGTTCATGCGGGCGGCGGCGGAGCTCGGATGGGTCGTGATGGTCCACTGCGAGAACGACGCCATCGTGGAAGGGACCAGAGCGTCGTTCGTTCGCCAGGAGAAGGTCGAGTTCCGCTACCACGGGGCCTCCCGCCCCGCCGTCGCGGAGGTCGAGACCGTCGAACGAATGCTCTGCTTCGCGGGTGACACGGGCGCCGCAGTCTATCCGGTGCACCTGTCCGTTGGCGAGTCGGCGCGGCTCATCGCCGCAGCGCGTCGGCGAGGCGTCACGGCATTCGGCGAGACATGCCCCCACTTCCTCGTGGCGGACGAGCGCGTGTACGAGGACGATGCCCGGGCCGCGCGGTTCATCCACACGCCCCCGCTCCGTGCGGAGCGTGAGCAGGCGATCCTCTGGGCGGAGCTCGGCGCGGGTGGCCTACAGACGGTCGGGAGCGACCACTGCGGATACACGCTCGCGCAGCGAACCGATTTCGCGGACATCGTGAAGGTCGCGCCGGGCGTCCCCGGGATAGAGACCCTTCTCCCCCTCCTCTACACGTATGGCGTCGTGGCCGAGCGGATGCGGATGGAGGACCTCGCCGCGGTCGCGAGCGAGAACGCGGCGAGGATCTTCGGCCTGTACCCGCGGAAGGGCGTCGTTGCCGAGGGTTCCGACGCTGACCTCGTGATCTACAAGCCGCACGGCACGAGGACGCTGGATGACCAGACGGTCCGGTCCGCGGCGCGATACTCGCCGTTCGCCGGGATGCCGGTTCGCGGCAGGGTCGCGGCGACGATCCTCCGCGGCAGGATCGCATTCGACGGCACGGATGTAATCGTCCCAGAAGGGACCGGGCGGTTCGTCCCACGCCAGCCCTTCGACCTGGCCCGGGTGTGAAGGTTTCCGCCGCGCGGATCGCGCGCAACCTCGCGGACGTCAATCAGTTCGGGGCGACCGCCGCGGGCGGCGCAGAGCGGCTCGCGTGGACGGACGACGAGATCGCGGCGCGGCGCTGGCTCTCGGATGCGTGCGCCGATCTCGGGCTCGATGTCGAGCAGGACGAGGCCGGCAACGTGTGGGCGCATCCGCCCGAGACGCGTGGGGTCTATCTGGGCTCCCACCTCGATACGGTTCCCGACGGTGGGCGGTTCGACGGGGCTCTCGGCGTCATCGGCGCCCTCGAGGTCCTTCGTTCCGCCCGCGAGGCGAACCGTCCGGAGGCGCGCCGGCTCGGGCTCGTGTGCTTCACGGACGAGGAGGGGGCACGGTTCGGGATCGGGATGCTTGGCAGCCGATCGCTCGCAGGGGTGGTCGAGCTCGAGGAGGTCCAGCGAGCCGTCGGGACGGACGGCGCCCGCCTGCCGGACGTCCTCCGGCACTACGGCATCGACCCGTCACGACTCCCGTTGGTGGCACAGCGGCGCGCGCGGGTGGCGGCGTACCTCGAGCTCCACATCGAGCAGGGACCACGGCTGGAGCGTGAGGGGCTCGCCGTAGGAATCGTGACGGGGATCGTGGGCATCAGCAACTGGCGGATCCGCGTGAGCGGCGTCGCGAACCACGCCGGGGCCACGATGCCCGCCGACCGGCATGATGCACTCATGCCGGTCGGCGAACTCATCCTCGCGGCACAACGATCCATGCGGGCGCACCCGGCGGACCTTGTCGCGACCGTGGGCGTGGCAGGCGTCATTGGGGGAGCGAGCAACATCGTTCCGGGTCGAGCTCACGCGACGCTCGACATCCGGAGTCTCGATGAGGGCCTCCTCGCCGCAGCTGTGGACGAGATCGTCGGGGCAGGTCGGCGGTCCGCTCAGGACAACGGCTGTGAGTTCCTTCCGACCGAGACAAAGCGGATGCCTCCGGCCCTGATGTCCCCGCTCGTCATGGACGCGCTCGATGCCGCGGCGCGCGGCGAGGGGATCCCGACCGTGCGACTGTCGAGCAGGGCCGCGCACGACGGGATGAACCTGGCGACCGCCGGCGTGCCGTGCGGGATGGTGTTCGTGCGGTCACAGGGGGGCATCAGCCACGCGCCCGCCGAGTTCTCGAGCGAGGAGGACTGCGGCCTCGGCGTCCAGGTCCTGGCGAGGGGCGCGATCGCCCTGGCGAGGACCGTGCGATGACGTTCGACCTCCTGATCACCGGCGCGCACGTCTATCCCGGAGACTCGCCGGCCACGGACGCGGATGTCGCCGTGACGGATGGGCTGATCGCGGCCGTCGGCAGGAGTGACCGATGGGCGGCTCACGAGGTGATCGACGGGCGCGGCCTCATCCTCTGCCCGGGGTTCATCGATCTCCACGCCCATTCGGGCCTCCGGCCGTTCGTCGACCCACTTCTGTCGCCGAAGGCAGGTCAGGGGTTCACAACCGAGCTGATCGGACCCGACGGGTTGGCGCCCGCGCCCGTGACCCGGCAGGCCTGGCCGACGCGCATGGCGTACCTGGCGCCGATCGAGGGACCGGGGCCTGAACGGGCGCTGTGGGCGACGATGGACGAGTACCTCGCAGCCCTCCAGGAGGCCCGCCCCGCGACGAACCTGGTCGCGTCGGTCGGCCACAACGCGGTCCGTGAGCACGTCATGGGACGCGACGACCGCCCTCCGACGCACCGGGAGCTCGCCGCGATGTGTGATGAGATCCGATCCGCGCTCGAGGCGGGCGCGCGAGCCCTCTCCTTCGGCCTGATCTACGTCCCGGGCGTGTTCGCGGACACGAACGAGCTGGTCGAGCTTGCCCGGGAGGCCGCGCGGTTCGACGCGCCGCTCATGCCCCACATCCGCAACGAGGGCGCGGGCGTCATCGGGGCGGTGGCCGAGATGATCGAGGTCGCGCGCCGGTCGGGCGCCCGGCTCCACATCACCCACCTGAAGCTGGTCGGCAGCCCCGCGCTCCTCGACCCGCTCCTCGGGCTGATCGGCGAGGCGACGCGCGAGATCGAGATCACCTTCGACCAGTACCCCTACGGCGCGGGCAGCACGACCCTCGGTGCGATCCTGCCGCCCTGGGCGCTGGCGGGCGGACGTGAGGCGACCCTGGTGCGGCTCCTCGATCGTGACACGCGGGCCCGGATCATCCGCGAGATGGCAACGGGACTCCCGGGTTGGGAGAACCTGTACGGGACGTGCGGGCCCGAGCGCGTCGTCATCGTCGACGTCCCCGCGAGTCATGTCGAGCTGATCGGCGGCTCGCTCGCGGAGATCGGCGAGCGGCGCGGCAGGGATCCGGCCGAAGCGGCGATCGACGTGCTGGTGGAGACGGAGATGTCGGCGACCATGATCGACCACTACGCCAGCGACGAGGTCGTGCGGGCGATCTTTGCCCATCCTCTCGCGCTCGTCGGCTCGGACGGCATCTTCGGCCCGCATCCTCACCCCCGCGTCTACGCGACCGCGGCACGCGTCCTGGGCCGGTTCGCCATCCGGGAGCGGTTGATCACGGTCGAGGAGGCCGTCGCGCGGCTCAGCTCCCGACCGGCCGACCTGCTCGGACTCGCGGATCGTGGCCGGATCCGGGAAGGACTGCGCGCGGACCTCGTCCTGCTCGACCCGACGGCGTACGTCGACACGGCGACGTACGAGCAACCGTGCCAGCAGCCGCCCGGGGTCATCGGCGTTTTCGTCGGCGGCCGGATGATCCAACGGGAAGGTGCGGCGACGGGCGAGAGACCGGGCACGGTCCTTCGTGGGCGGCATCAGTCGCCAGCTGCATAGCGGGAGGAACGATGGGCAGGCCGAGTCGGGGCGTGCTGGTCCACGACGACGGTACCGAGGAGATCGTAGCCCCCGCCTCCATCATGATCGACGATTTCGGGGCGCGACTCCTCCTCGAGTACGAGTACGGGCCCGAGATGCTCCCGTCGAACGCGGTGTCGAGCGAGGCCCTGACAGCGGCCGGCATGTGGCGCTACTCGGCACTCCTGCCGATCGACGAGAGCCCCATCGTCTATCCGCTTCCGGTGGGCGGTACGCCGCTCGTGGCACCACCGGTCCTCCGCGCGAGCATCGGCTTGCCGAACCTGTGGCTCAAGGATGAGACACGCGGGCCATCGGGCTCGAACAAGGATCGAGCGACGGCCCTCGTCCTCCAGCAGGCAATGTCGTCCGGGGTCTCCCGGGTGACATCCGCCTCGACGGGTAACGTCGCCGTGAGCCTGGCAGTCGGAGCGGCCGCCGCGGGCAAGGAGGCGGTGAACTTTGTCGCGTCCGATGTCGATGACGGGAAGCTCGCGCTCATGCGGCACGTCGGGGCCACGGTGATCAAGGTGCAGGGCGGGTACGAGGCCGCGTTCCGCCTCTCCCGTCAAGCGGCACGCGAGTTCGGCTGGATCGACCGGAACACGGGCGTGAACCCGGTGACGGTCGAAGCGAAGAAGACCGTCGCTTTCGAGATCTGGGAGCAACTCGGCGGGGAGGTGCCGGATGTGGTCGCCGTGCCCGTGGGCGATGGACCGACGCTCAACGGCATCGCCAAGGGGTTTCGCGAGCTTGTCGCCTGCGGTGTCGCGGCTGCCGTCCCGGTGCTGGTCGGCGTCCAGGCGGATGGATGCCAGCCCGTCAAGCGAGCCTGGGAGGTCGGCGGTCGGGTCGAGGCCACGGCGGCGCACACGATCGCGGACGGCATCGGCGTGAGTCGGCCGATCTCCGGTGCCCTCGCCGTCCGCGATGTCGTCGCATCGGCTGGCTTCTTCGTCTCGGTCACGGACGCGCAGATGCTCGAGGCGATGGCGCTTCTGGGAGCGTCGGCCGGCGTCCTCGCGGAGCCTGCGGGCGCGGCGTCGCTGGCAGGGCTGCTCGTCGCGGTCCGGGAAGGTCGGCTCGCGTCCAACGCACGGATGGTCGCCCTGGTCACCGGCTCAGCCCTCAAGACGCCGCGCTTTTATCAGATCGGCGGCCGCGTCGCGGAGATCTCGGCAGACCTCGACGAGCTCTCCCGCGTCTTGCGTTCGCTGGATTCCGCGATTCCGATCTCGCGGGGTCGGATGCATCGACCATCCGACGAAGGAGCACGTCCTGGCGGCCCGATTCGACACCTCCGCCGCTGATTGGTCGCCCGATGCGCCGCTCGACGAAGGACGGGGCCTGAACCGGCGTCACGTTCGTCGCTTGGTCGATCCCTGGACCAACCGGGCGTGAGGGCGGGCCTGCGGGTGGAGCGCCCAGCCCGTGTCCGCAGCGGGCGGCGAGCGGCTCGGTCAGGCGGGATCGGCGGCGAATGGTGCTGTGGGCCGCGGGTGGCGCATGGTGCTGCGGGCCGCGGGTGGCGCATGGTGCTGCGGGCGGCGGGTGGCGCATGTGGGCCGTCAGCCCGCGACGCCGGTCAGGCGGGATCGGGTCGGGCGACGGGCGGACCTGCGAGCGGCG
This sequence comes from Anaerolinea sp., assembly GCA_013822395.1. Classification (GTDB taxonomy): domain Bacteria; phylum Chloroflexota; class Limnocylindria; order Limnocylindrales; family CSP1-4; genus UBA5189. The sequence continues at coordinate 26,671 of PNKK01000017.1, forward strand.
CGTCATCCGAGGTCGCGGCGGCAGCGGCTCCCCACTCATGCGAATGCTGGGCCGCGGGCTGCGCCGGTCCGTCGTACTGGGGCAGCCGATCCCGGGACGTCCCGCCGTCGATCACCGTGCCGGGGTCCCCGAGATCGAGCGTCCGGACCGCAGCCGTGCCGTCCGCGACGAGGGCCTCCACGAGATCGTCCGGCACCGCGCCGAGGGTGAGCGCGCGAGCGGCCGGCAGCGCGGCGACCGGGACAAGCACGGGCCAGCCGGCCTCCCCTTGCCAAGTGGGTCGGAGCAGGCTGTCCGGATCCGCCCCATGCGCCTCGATGAGCGAGGTCGCCGTCTCCGGTCCGGCCCAGCAGAAGCGTGCCGGCCACACGAGAACCGCGTCCGTGCCACTGTTCTCGCCGAGCGCCACGTCGATGCCGCGGGCGATCTGCGCCACCGGACCGTCCGCAAGCGGCGCCGGCGCGGCGAGGGTCACCGGGGCGCCGGCGAGGGCCGCTGCAACCCGTCCATCCATGCCCGGCGCGACGATCACGATCGGGGTGGCGCCGCCGGCCCAAGCGGCATCGGCGATCCGGCGGACGCGGGCGACCCCCGCCGCATCTGCGAGGGCAGAGTCCGGGGAGGCAGCGAGGATCACGGCGGCGACGGTCACGTCGGGGATCGTACCAGCGCCGTGGGATACGACGATCGGCCCTTGTGAGGACGGCAACAGGGGGACGATGCTGCGGCCGAGGAGGCTGCCATGGGTACCCAGTTCGTCGTCCAGCTCGAGAATCGTCCCGGCGCCCTCGCCCAGTTTGCGCGGGCACTGGCCGAGCGGGGTGTGAACATCGTCCACTGTGCCGCCGGCGGCGCCGGGGCGATCGGGTACGCCATCTTCGAGACGCAGGACGACGAGGCCGCTCGGGCCGTCCTCCGGTCCACCGGCCTGCCGTTCGTCGAGGGCACGCCGATCACGGTGGAGCTGGTCGATCGGCCGGGGGCCTTGGCCGAGGTCACCGAGCGGCTCGGGGCGGCCGGCGTCGCCATCCACGGCCTGCTCGTGGTGGGTCGTCGCGGGTCGAGTGTCCTCGTCGCGGTCACGGTGGACGACGAGGCCGCGGCGAGGGCAATTCTCGACGGGCCTCCGGCCCAGGTTTGATGCCCGCGACCAGGGCGCCGTCCCGGCGGGATGAGACACGACGTGTGCGACAATCCAGCGGCCCATGACAGACCCGATCCGCTCCACCCTGCCCGCCGCCGGCACCCCGGCCGTGGTCGCACCGGCCGGTCTCGTCCCAGGCTCCGTCGCCCGGGAGGACCTCCGCGACGTCGCGATCGTCGCCCACGTCGATCACGGCAAGACCACCCTCGTCGACGCGCTGCTGCGCCAGACCGGCACGTTCCGCGCGAACGAGACGGTCGTGGACCGGGTCATGGATTCGATGGACCTCGAGCGCGAAAAGGGGATCACGATCCTCGCCAAGCAGACGACCGTCGACCACGATGGCGTCCGCCTGAACATCGTCGACACTCCGGGCCACGCCGACTTCGGCGGTGAGGTCGAACGGTCGCTGCTCATGGTCGACAGCGTGCTGCTCCTCGTGGATGCGGCGGAAGGTCCCCTTCCGCAGACCCGCTACGTCCTCCAGAAGGCGATGGCCCGCCGCCTGCCGGTCGTCGTCGCCCTCAACAAGATCGACCGCTCGGATGCCCGCCCGGCGGAGGTCCTCGACGCCGTCTACGACCTGTTCATCAACCTCGGCGCGGACGACGACCAGATCGACTTCCCGGTCGTCTACACCAACGCGAAGCTCGGCACGGCCACGCTCGACCTCGCCGTCCCCGGCGCGGACCTGCGCCCGCTCCTGGACCTGCTGGTCCGGGTGACGCCGCCCCCGCGCCACGTCCCGGGTCATCCGCTCCAGCTCCTCGTGACGAACCTCAGCGCGAACGACTACGTGGGCCGGATGGCGGTCGGGCGGATCCGCAACGGCTCGATCCGGGTGGGCCAGCGGATCGTCGTCGTCCGCGAGGAGGCGGACGATACGGCGGGGACCGTGGAGCCTGGACGCACCGTCACGCTGTCCGGAACCGTCACGAGCCTCCAGACGGCGCACGGGATCGAGCGGGTGGACATCAGCGAGGCCTCGGCCGGCGAGATCGTGTCGGTGGCCGGCCTCCCGGACGTCACGATCGGCGACACGATCACCGATGCCGCCGATCCGCGGCCGCTGCCGCGCCTCGACGTCGACGCCCCGACGCTCCGGATGACGTTCGGCGTGAACACCTCCCCGCTCGCCGGGCGGGAGGGGAAGCACGTCACCTCGCGCCAGATCAAGGCCCGCCTGGACCGCGAGGTCCTGGGCAACGTCTCGATCGAGGTCTACCCGACCGAATCGGGCGACACCTTCGAGGTTCGCGGTCGCGGCGAGCTCCAGCTGGCCGTGCTCATCGAGCAGATGCGGCGCGAGGGCTTCGAGCTCACCGTCTCGCGCCCCGAGGTCATCCTCCGCGAGATCGATGGCGAGGTCCAGGAGCCCTATGAGCGGGTCACGATCGACATTCCGCCCGACTACATCGGCGAGGTCCAGACGGCGATCGCCGCCCGCAAGGGCCGCCTGGAGCAGATGACCAGCGATGCCGACGGGCGAGTCCGGATGGAGTTCGTCATGCCCATTCGCGGGCTGATCGGGTACCGGGGGCAGCTGCTCACCGATACCCGCGGGACGGCGCTCCTCCACCAGATCGGGGAGGGCTACGGACCGTGGGCCGGCGAGGTGACCCACCGGACCGCCGGCGTCCTCGTGAGCGACCGGGCCGGAACCTCGAACGCCTACGGCCTGTTCAACCTCCAGGAGCGGGCCGAGCTCCTGATCGGGGCGGGCGTCGAGGTCTACGAGGGGATGATCGTCGGCGAGAACTCGCGCTCGGACGACATGGACGTGAATCCGGCCAAGGAGAAGAAGCTCACCAACATCCGGACCCACGCCCACGACGAGGCGCTCCGACTGACCCCGCCCCGCCCGATGACCCTGGAATCGGCGATCGAGTTCATCGCCGCCGACGAGCTCGTCGAGGTGACTCCCGCCTCGATCCGCCTCCGCAAGCGCCTCCTCGCCAAGCACGAGCGCGAGCGGGAGCGCGGCCGCGCGTACGACCGGAGCCGCGCCGAGGGGTAGCCGGGGGCGGACGCCACAACGGTCGCCCGAGCCGCGTCCTGACGCGTGCGTCGTCTCATCGGAGGATCACGAACATGAATGGCGGCATCGATGTCGCCGGCCGACGACCGTCCACCATGGTCGCCGCGTGGGCCGTCGCCGGTGCTGCGCTCTACGTCGTGGTCGGGCTCGTCAGCCTGTTTGTCGTCGCGACGGTGGAGCAGACGGTCCTCGAGCCTCTGGGTCTGGGCGGGCAGCCCGGCACATCGAGCTGGGGGATCGTCTTGGCCAGCCATCCGCTCGTCTGGGGGATCGCCACCGCGATGGTTGCGGGCCGCCTGGGCCGGAGGCTCGTCCCGGACACGCGGTTCACGATCGGGCCGGCGCTCGTCCTGATCGTCGGGCTGCTGCTCGCCGCGACCACCATGTACCTCCTCCACGAGTACGCGCGCGAGCGATACGGCTGGTTCGATCCGGAGTACGTCGGGTTCGCCGACTTCGCCGCCCCGGCAGTGGTCGCGGTGGCGCTGGCGAGCTGGGCCGCCGCCGCCATCCCTCGCGAGCGGCGGAAGCCGCTCGTCGTGGCGCATATCGCTGCCGTCGCCGCGCTCGGGCTTGCGCTCCTGCCGAGTCTTCCCGGGGTTCAGGACGGAATCCGGACCTCGAGCATCCCCCTGGCGACGATCCTCGTGATCGACGTGGCCTTCGCGGTGGTCAGCGCCTCTCTGAGCATCACTCGGCGGCGTGCTATCTGACTCGGCGTGCGCTGTCTGACTGGCACCGGGTCGCCCGGCCGCGACCCGCAGCTCCGGGCGGAATCCTGGCTAGTGTCCCCCGGTGGCGCACTACGCGGGTTCGTCCGGGCGACGCGGGCTCGTTTGGCTGGCCACCGCTCCGCCCCCGGGCAATAGCCACGATTCGAGGCCTCTGGAAGGCTCCGTCCGAGCTGCGGAGGCCCGAATTCGGAGGTGCCATCCGGCGAGTGCTCCCCGCGGGGTCATTAGCCATGATTCTCAGGGGGCCGGAGGGGCCGGAGGGGGCGGCACCGGGGCTGAGGCGGCGGGGGGTGGCACGGGGGCGGACGGGGCGACTTGGGGGCGGATGGACGAAGGGGGGTAAGGAGGGCGTTGGCCGGTCGCCGGTGACGGCTCGGCCGCACGCGTTCGGCGAGCGGCGGATGCGGGTCGGGTCGCGCCTCCACGTCATCGCCGGCCTCGTGGCCGTTCTCGACGTCGAGTACGTAGGCCTGGCCGGCCTCTCGGTGCCGGTGATGGTCGCGATCGCGCTCGCCGGGTGGGCTGCGTGTGCCCTGCCGCGATCGGTCCGCGGTCCGGCGGTCGTCCTCGTGGTCCTCGGGCTGGCCGGCCTCGTGCTCGTCATGGTCCCCGGCCTCGGCGGGCTCCGGGACGGATCCGACCGGCCAGCCTGCCGCTCGCCGGGACGCTTCTGCTGGACGTCGGGTTCGGAGCGCTCTCGGTCGCGATGGCGGCACCCGCGGGCGGGTGGGCAGCCAAGCGGACCGATCCGGGTGATGCCCGGGATCCCGCCCGGCAGCGTGCACTCGAAGGCGCGACGGTCAAGCCACTCCTCCTGTACCGGAGACGCGCCAAGCGGGTCCAGCCCGACGGGCCGCACAACAAACGCTCGAGCCCGCACGTCGAGGGTGCCCGAAGACCGAGGTAGATGGGAGCAGGCCATGTCCGCACGCCGAAGCCTGGCGCTGGCGGGTCTTGGACTCGTCTTCGCCGTCGCCGCTGGTCTGATCATCCTCGAGCCCGATCTCGATGGTCGACCCAATACCGACGTCGAACTTGGACCCAGTACCGACGTCGGATCCGGGCCGTCGCCTGACGGACAGTCCGTCGCACCCGGCGAGCCCACTGGACTCGACCCCCTCGCACGGTGGTCGGCGGTGACCTGGCGCAGGGCACCGATCCCGGTGCAGGCGAATGACACGCCGGGCCTCGATCGGATCGATGGCCTCGTCAAAGGTGGCCCCGGCCTCGTCGGCTGGGGTCGGGCCGAGACTCGCGGGCGGAACCAGTTCAACGACATGGGCGCGGTCTACCTTTCCGCGACCGGTGATCGCTGGGAGGTCGTCCTCGTCGACACGGATGTGAACCCGGTCGACGCCTCGGAGATCGCTCAACTCGCGGCGAGTCCCCGCGGCATCGTGGCCATCGGCGGTGTCTGCTGCACGACCGAGGAGCGGCCGGCCCTCTGGCGGTCGCTGGACGGGAGGTCCTGGCAGCGCCTGGAGTATCCGGCGGAGTTCGTCGGTGCATCGATCGCGCGCGTCATCGGCGTGCCTGACGGTTTCATCGCCGTGGGGAGCCTTGACGGCAGGGCAGCGATCTGGAGCTCGCCGGACGGCTCCGAGTGGACGGCGGCCGATCCACTCGACGCGGGTTTCGGACCCGGTCAGGTGAGCGCCGTCACGACGACCGCTGACGGATACCTCGCCGCAGGATGGACCGACGGCGAGACGTACGACGGCGCGATGTGGCGATCCACGGACGGGCTCGACTGGACGCGCGTTGAACTCGAGGCACCGTTCGTCGGCGCGCTTGATACCGTCGTCGGAGAGATTGTCCCGTGGGCCGGCGGCCTCTGGGCAACCGGCAACGAAGGCCCCAACGCCGAGCGGGTGCGGTGCGAGCAGCTCCTCGGCGCGATGGCGTCGGCCGGCAGGCAGACGTTCGAGCCTGCAACCACGGCGCTCAGCTGCGGCTGGGGGCTCGAGACGCAGTGGCTCTCCTCGGACGGCATCAGCTGGGAGCGCCTGCCGGTCAGGTGGGCGGGCGGCGTCGCTCCGCTGGCGGGCGAGCTCATCGAGTACCGCTTTGTCCGAGCGGGCGGACCGGGCCTCGTCGCCCTCGGAGAGGGCTTCGGCGACGGCTTTCCGTCACTCTTCGTCTCGGACGACGGTCGCGAGTGGCGGCCGTTGCCGCCACCTCGCGCGTTCAAGCCGGATCAGTCGGTCTCCGGCTTCGTCGTCGACGGCCGTCGTCTCATTGCAGTGGGCGGGGACTGGGATCCGAACAGCGGCGTGGCCGGCAGCCCAGCCGTCTGGATCGGCGAGGCCCGCTGAGCTCGTTGCCGGGGTGCCACGGGCTGGCGACCCAACGCTCCATGACTCCTTTGCGCTTGGCGTTGGCTGCCGGGCTTGACGGGAGTCTAATACCACCGTATGGTTGTATCAATGCAGATCGTCCTCGACCACGACCGCATCTTTGGCGCGCTGGCTGACGCCACCCGGCGTGACATCGTGCGCCGCGCCATAGACGGCCAAGCGGGCGTGGTCGAGCTTGCCGAGCGCTACCCCATGAGCTTCGCGGCGGTGCAGAAGCACGTCGCCATCCTTGAGCGGGCGGGTCTGGTCAGCAAGCACCGCATCGGGCGTCGAAAGGTCGTCCACACCAACCTCGAGGGGCTCCGCGTTGCGCGGCGCCTGCTCGACCAGTACGAAGAGCTGTGGCGCGAGCGCGTCGAGCGCATGACCCAGCTCGTCCGCGAATCCTGAGAGGGAGACAGACCGATGACCGTTCTCGCCATCAGCAAGGACCCCACCGCCCGCACGGTGACCCTGGACGCCGAGTTCGAGGCATCGGCCAACCGCGTCTGGCGGCTGTGGGCCGATCCGCGCCAGCTCGAGCGCTGGTGGGGCCCGCCCACCTATCCCGCCACCGTCGACGCGCACGACCTGCGACCGGGCGGACGGGTCGAGTACCACATGACCGGCCCGGAGGGCGACCAGCCGCGGGGCTATTGGGAGGTCAACGAGGTCGAGCCTCCGCATCGGCTCGTCTTCCGCGACGGCTTCGCGAACGAGGACGGCACGCCGAACGCCGAGTTCCCGATGACGACCGCCCGGGTGACGATCGAGGAGCTAGGTGGTGGGAAGACCCGGATGTCGATTCGGAGCACCTTCCCCAGCGCCGAGGCCATGGAGCAGCTCGCTGCCATGGGCATGGAAGAGGGCCTGAGGCAGGCCGTCGGCCAGCTCGACGCGATCCTCGCCGAGGACCGGGTCGGGACGCGGTCCTGAGCCAGGCGACGCAAGACCGATGAAGACGACCGCCTGAACCAGTCTGATCAGTCGGGCAACGACAACCCCAAGAGAAAGGCCATGACCCTGACCGAGGCGACGACGCGCACCCTCGAAGCGCCCGGTGCGACCCTGACCTACGACGTGCGGCCTGGTGGCACGGGCACAGCACCGCCGCTGTTCCTCATCGGCTCACCGATGGGCACCGCCGGTTTCGGCACGTTGGCGAGCCATTTCCCCGACCGCACCGTCCTGACCTACGACCCACGCGGCGCCGAGCGCAGCCAGAAGTCCGATCCGACCAGCCCGTCCAACCGGAGGTGAACACCGTGCGCGCGCCGTACCCCTGCCTATGGTTTGACGGCAAGGCCGAGGAGGCCGCCGCGTTCTACACCAGCCTGCTGCCGGACAGCCACGTCGACAACGTGTGGCACTCGCCCGCCGATACCCCGAGCGGGCCGGCCGGCATGGTGCTGACGGTTGATTTCACGATGGCCGGTCAGCGGATGCAGGGTCTCAACGGAGGTCCCGACTTCCACTTCAACGAGGCCGTCAGCTTCGTCATCGAGTGCAAGGACCAGGCCGAGGTCGATCGGCTCTGGGATGCCTTGACCGCCGATGGCGGTGAGCCGGGCCCGTGCGGCTGGCTCAAGGATCGGTACGGACTGTCCTGGCAGATCGTGCCGCGTGAGCTCATCGAGCTGATGAACGACCCCGACCCCCAGCGTGCCCGCCGGGCCACAGAGGCGATGCTCAAGATGGGCAAGATCGAGGTGGATGAGCTACGCCATGCCGCAGACGCCGCCTGACGATTCGTCAGACCCCCAAGGCTTCGGCCGTGTGGACCTCGATCAGGACCGCGGCGTCGCCGGCATTGCGGATCGACAGCGCGAAGGTCGGCGCGATGTCAGGCCGCGAACAGGCGCCGTGGTCACGAGGATGACGACGATGCCGAGGTCGAGGACCACGGGCGCGTTCGCCGCGACCGCAGCCGTCCGAACGCCACCGTGACGTTGCCGATCACGGGGCGAGCCTGGCACCCGTCGTCGGGTATGGACCCGCAGTCGGTAACGGTTCGCGGTGTGCTCCAGCACCACGCGCGTCACCGGCACAGCATCGCGTCGGCACCTCGGGGTCATCTGCGATTCGTGGGAGGGCGCAGGGCGTCAATGGCCTGAACCCTGGACTGGCGAAGACCGGGCTCAGCTGGCGCGGACCGGTCCCGGCCTACAATCACCCCGATGTCGATCTACCTGGACCATGCCGCGACGACGCCGCTCCGGCGCGAGGCGCTCGAGGCGATGCTGCCGTATCTAGGCGAGCAGTTCGGGAACCCCAGCTCACCCCACGCCTGGGGCCGGCGCGCCCGGGCGGCGCTGGACGAGGCCCACGAGCGGATCGCGGCCGGGCTCGGCTGCGGGCCTCGCGAGGTCGTGATCACCAGCGGCGGCACGGAGGCGCTCAACCTGGCGCTCAAGGGCGCCGCCTGGGCCGGCAAGGCGCGCGGCCATCGAATCCTCACGACGAAGGTCGAGCATCACGCGGTCTTCCATCCCCTCCAGCACCTCGAGAAGTTCGGCTTCGAGGTCGTCGAGCTGCCGGTGGACCGTTACGGACGGGTCGATTCAGACGAGGTCGAGGCCGCGCTCACCGAGCGGACGATCCTCGTGGCGATCGGCCATGCGAACAACGAGGTCGGCACGGTCCAGCCGGTCGCCGAGATCGTGCGGCGGGTTCGGGCGAGCGGCCCGAAGGGCTGCCTCGTCGCGGTGGACGCGGTCGCATCCGCCGCGTACCTGCCGGTCGACGTCACGGCGCTCGGCTGCGACCTGCTCGCGATCGCGGCCCACAAGTTCGAGGGACCCAAGGGCGCCGGTGCGCTCTATCTGCGGGCAGGCACCCACATCCTGGGGCAGCTCCAGGGCGGGACCCAGGAGCGATACCGGCGAGCCGGAACCGAGAACGTCGCGGGCGCCGTGGGCATGGCCGTCGCCTTCGATCTCGCGGTCGCCGAACGCGAGGCCACCGCACGCCGCCTGCGGCGCGCCCGCGAGCGGCTCACCGCCGCACTGACCGCGGTCGAGGGTGTCGAGCCCACCGGCCACCCGAAGAACCGCCTCCCGGGGCTCGCCTCGGTGATCGCTCGCGAGGTCGAGGGCGCGTCAGTCGTCGTGAAGCTGGACCTGGAGGGCGTGGCCGCGTCCGTGGGATCGGCGTGCACGACGGGCTCGGCCGAGCCCTCGCATGTCCTGACCGCGATGGGCTACCCCGAGGAGGAGGCGCGCGGCGCGCTTCGGTTCTCCCTCGGGCGGGCAACGACGGACGCCGAGATCGACGAGGCCGTCGACACCGTTCCAAGAATTGTGGCTGCCTCGCGGGCCGCCGCGGCCGCACTGGCCGCCGAGCGGGCGTCGACGACCGTGGGGGCCGGCGTCGAGGCCGGATCGGCGGTCGCGGGACGGTGAGCGCTCAGGCCCGGATCCTCGTCGCGATGTCCGGCGGCGTCGACTCTTCCGTGGCCGCAGCGCTCCTCGTGGAGCAGGGCCACGATGTCGTCGGGGTCTGGATGCGCCTCCACGACGTCGCCGACACAGTGTCCGAATTCAAGAAGAGCTGCTGCTCGCTCGACGCCGCGGAGGACGCCCGACGGGTTGCCGCCCAGATCGCCATCCCGTTCTACGTCATGAACCTCGAGCGGGAGTTCGCTGACGGGGTGCTGTCGCCGTTTCTTGGTGCCTACCTCGGCGGGACGACGCCGAGCCCGTGCGTCGACTGCAACACCACCGTGAAGTTCGGGGCGCTCCTGGGCCGCGCGCGCCACCTCTACGACTGCGAGGCGGTTGCGACCGGACATTACGCGCGGCGGGTGGTCGGGTCTGACGGGCGCGCGCTCCTGCTCCGCGCCAGGGACGCGGACAAGGACCAGACGTACTTCCTCTACGGGCTTCGCCAGGACCAGCTCCGCGACGCCCGGTTCCCGCTCGGCGAGCTGACGAAGCCGGAGGTCCGGGATATCGCACGGCGCCTTGGCCTCGCGACCGCGGACAAGACCGAGAGCCAGGGCATCTGCTTCATCCCCGACGGCGACGTCCGGGGAGCCCTCCGTTCGCGCGCCGGCTGGTCGCCCCAGCCCGGGTCGGTCCTCGACGCCGACGGTGCCAGAGTGGGGGAGCACGGCGGCGCGGCCGGCTACACGCCCGGACAACGACAGGGCCTCGGGATCGCGCTGGGCTCGCCCCGTTACGTTTCCCGGGTCGATCCGGTCACGAACACCATCACGCTCGGGCGGCGCGAGGACCTCGAGGTGACGAGCTTCACGATCGATGACGTCGGATTTGTGGCGGATGCGCCACCAGTGCCTCCCGGGTGCTCGTTCCGTGCTGTGGTCCGGGTCCGCCATCGCGCGGAGCCCGTGCCGGCCACGATCCGCCCGGCGAGCGTTCGGGAGCCCGTCCGCGGCGGACGCTGGCTCGTGGAGACGGACGTGCCGGTCTGGGCCATCGCTCCCGGTCAGGCCGCGGTGCTCTACGACGGCGACGTCTGCCTGGGCGGTGGACGGATCGCTCGGAGCGCCGTCGCGGTCGGCGCCGCCGGTCCCGATGCGGCCACGCGCATCGGGGCGCGGGAGCATCACCCCGCGTCACCGGTGGCCGGATGACCCTGGGACCGGCGCCGGTCCTCGCCCTCCTGGTTGGGATCTTTCACGTCTCGCTGTACGTGCTGATTCGCGGCCGCGCCGGCCAGCGACTCCCGATCCTCGTCCTCGCCGCCTTCCTGGGCGCCTGGGCCGGCGATGCTGTGGCCGGCCGCCTGGACGTGGACACGCTCCGGATCGGTGATTTCCGCCTGATCGGGGCGTCGGTGCTCGCCTGGGTCGGCATCATCGCGGCCGCCCTGCTCGCGGTCCTGGGGGATCGCGAGCCGCGGCCGCCGATGGACGTTGGTCCATGAACGGCGATCGTGCCCCGGTCAGGCGCCGCGCGTCCATCGCTCGGGCGCTCCACGAGGCGGTCCGGCGGGGCACCGCCACCGAAGCAGGCGTTCCGGCGGGGTCGTCAACCTTCCTCCGCGGCCTCGCGATCGGCGCCCTTGTCGGCGCCGCGATCGCCGGTTCGGCGCTCCGGAATCGCCGCCGGCCCACCCGGGAGTCACGAACCGGTCGTTGACGGCGAAGACCCCAGCGGCGCCCCCTGTCCAGCACTCGGGCCCGCCCCGGCCCGGGCCCCTCTGGCACCCGGCCGCCGGACCCTGCCCGTTGCACCCGGTGCAAGCAACTTCGGGGTCGACCGGTCGTCGACCCGGCAACTCGTCGGTTTCTTGCATCTGCTGCCACGGTGGACCCCGAATGGGGTTCAGCGAAGGCTCTCGAGGGACCGTGGGTCGTTCGTTTGTGGCATCCCATGCAACGAACGGCGCCGACCGGGTCCGGAATCGCGAGTTGGTTGCACTCGGTGCAACGCCGATCCTGCCCCTTGCACCCGCTGCAACAAACCGGCGAAGCGACGACATGGGGGACGGCGGGACGGGAGGCAAGGGCCGCGACGTGGACGATCCCGGTGCATCGGAGCTCCGGGGGGCAACACTCGAGTGCCCGAGTGCCCGAGTGCCCGAGTGCCCGAGTGCCCGAGCGCCCGAGCGCCCGAGCGAGCGGTCGCCCCCCGTCCCTCCGCTACCATTGCCGCCGATGGCCATCCCTACCTTCGGGCGCGATCTCCGGATCGCGCCACTCTCCGCCGCCGAGATCCGGCGCCGCTTCGTCGAGTTCTTCGCCGAGCGCGGCCACACGGTCGTGCCCAGCGCCAGCCTGGTCCCGGGGGGCGACCAGACGCTCCTCTTCACGAACTCCGGGATGGTCCAGTTCAAGGACGCCCTCACGGGCGCGGAGCAGCGCAGCTACAACCGGGCGGTCGACTACCAGCGCTGCCTGCGGGTCGCCGGCAAGCACAACGACTTCGAGGAGGTCGGCCGGACACCCCGGCACCACACGCTGTTCGAGATGCTCGGCAACTTCAGCTTCGGGGACTACTTCAAGCGCGAGGCCATCCGCTACGCGTGGGACTTCCTGACCGGCGACCTCGGGATCCCAGGGGATCGGCTCGCCGCGACCGTCTACTCGACCGACGACGACGCCTATGCCGTCTGGCGCGATGAGATCGGCCTGCCGCCTGAGCGGATCGCCCGGTGGGGCGACTTCCCGACCGGCGACGAGAAGAACTGGTGGCGGATGGCGGACATCGGACCGTGCGGCCCGTGCTCCGAGATCCACTTCGATCGAGGGGCCGAGTTCAGCGAGGGCGACTTCTGCATCCCGGACCATTCCGAGCACTGCCCGCGCTGGCTCGAGATCTGGAACCTCGTCTTCATGCAGTACGAGCTCCACCCGGATCGGTCGCTCACGCCGCTGCCGGCGCCGGGGGTCGACACCGGGATGGGCCTCGAGCGCCTGGCGAGCGTCATCCAGCAGGTACCCTCGAACTACGACACGGACCTCTTCACCCCGATCCACGCCCGGCTCCGGGAGCTCCTTGGCCACGACCCCGACGACTTCGAGGCCGAGCGCTTCAGCTACCAGGTCATCGCCGACCATTCGCGCGCGGCCGCGTTCCTCATCGGCGACGGCGTCCTGCCGGCCAACGAGGGGCGCGGCTACGTTCTTCGCCGGATCCTGCGGCGCGCCGTTCGGCACGGCCGGCTCCTCGGGCGGAGGGAGCCGTTCATGACCGAGACGGCAACGGTCGTCATCGACTCGATGGCCGAGGCCTACCCGCACCTCGAGGAGCGGCGGTCCGAGATCCTCGGCGCGATCGCCCGTGAGGAGGCGCAGTTCGTGCGGACGCTCCAGGCGGGCATGGACATCCTCGCGGAGGCGCTCATCCCGCTGACCTCGAACGAGCGGATGATCGGGCGGCGCCCCGAGGACCTCGATGCCGACGTCCCGACCGTCCCGGGGGCGGTCGCCTTCAAGCTGCATGACACCTTCGGCTTCCCAATCGACCTGACGATCGAGCTCGCCGCCGAGCACGGCGTCGGTGTGGATCGGGAGGGGTTCGACCGGGCGCTCGCCGAGCAGCGGGATCGATCGCGGTCCGGCAGGAAGGCCGAGCTCGCCCGCCACGCCGAGCTCCAGTCGCTCTACCAGGCGATCCAGGGCCGAGCCGGCGACACCGCCTTCCTCGGCTACGAGACGACCCTCGTCCAGGACGCCCGTGTCATCGCGATCCTGCGCGATGGGATCGAGTACGAGACGCTCGAGGCGAAGGGCGACGAAGAGCTCCGGACCGAGGCTGCTGCGGCGGCCGAGGTCATCCTCGATCGGACGCCGTTCTACGCCGAGGGCGGTGGCCAGGTCGGCGACCGCGGGCTCCTCCGGGGAACGGACGGCGAGGTGATCTTCGAGGTCGAGGACACACAGAAGCCGGCGGGTGGACTGGTCGTCCATCGCGGCATCCTGCGCGGGCGGCTCGCGGTCGGCGAGGTCGTCCGTGCCGAGGTGGACGCCGACCGCCGGGCCCACACGATGCGCAACCACACCGGGACGCACCTGCTCCACCGGGCGCTGCGGAACGTCGTCGGCGACCGCGCCCGCCAGGCGGGGTCGCTCGTGACGCCGGACTACCTCCGCTTCGACTATCCGTTCGACCGGGCGCTGACCGACGAGGAGCGCCGGGCGATCGAGGACGAGGTTCGGCGGATCATCCGCGAGGATCGGCCCGTCGCCATCGCCTTCCTGGGCATGCAGGCCGCGATCGATGCCGGCGCGGATGCCTTCTTCGACGAGAAGTACGGCGAGACGGTCCGCACGATCCGGGTCCAGGACTACAGCTTCGAGCTGTGTGGCGGGACGCACTGCCGTGCGTCCGGGCAGATCGGCAGCTTCGTGATCACGTCCGAGAAGAGCATCGGATCGGGGATGCGCCGGATCGAGGCCCTCACCGGCGCCGGCGCCGACGCGTACCTGCGAGCCCGCTCCGAGGCGCTCGAAGCGGTGATGGCCACGGTCGGCGCCCAGACGGTCGAACAGGTTCCGGCCCGGCTCGCCGCCCTTCAGGACGAGCTCCGCGAGGCGAAGCGGCGCCTCAGGGCCGGTGGGGGCGCGGGGTCGGGCGTCCCGCGACCCGTCGACATCGCCGCGGCCGCCGTCGAGATCGTGCCCGGCGTCCGGCTCGCGGCCCTCGCCGCGGCGTTCGAGTCGATGGACGCGCTGAAGCGCGTCGCGAAGGACGTCAGCGGCGTTTTGGGAAGCGGCATCGTCGCCCTCGGCCTGGACGCCGAGGAACCCCAGGTGTTCGTCACCGTGTCGCCCGATGTCGTGGCCCGCGGCATCGAGGCCGGCGACCTCGTCCGCGCGGCCATGCCGGCGATCGACGGCCGCGGCGGCGGCCGCCCCGAGATGGCCCAGGGCAGGGGCACGCGGCGCGAGGGCCTCACCGATGCGCTGGCCGCGGTCACGTCGGCTGTCGCCGAGGCCGCCGGCCCGGGCGGATGATCACGCTCGGGCAGCTTGCCGGCTGGTCCGCGCTCATCGCCGCCGCGGCGACCGTGATCGGCGCCGTGCTCCTCGGCCTGTTCTTCAGCCGCGGCCAGCCATGGGGCACCTGGAACGACATCGCGAGCGTTGTGCTCATGCTCGCCATGATCCCCGTCGCCCTCGTGGTCGGGACGATCCAGATGGAGCGGATGACGACGGTCGTGGTCGCCGTCGCGGCCGTCGGGATCGGGGGGATGCTCGCAGCGGCCGGCTTCCGGGCCGCGCTCGTCGCTCGGCTCCGGACGTCCGAGCAGCTCCTTAGGCCGACCCTCACCGCGGACGCCGTCGTCGGGATCTGGTACGTCCTCTCCGGGTTCCTCGGGCTGAGCGGTGATCTCCCGCAGCCGCTGGCATGGTGGATGATCGCCTCCGGGATCGGCTTCATCGCGATCGGATACGGGTTCGCGCTCGGCGGCCAGCGGCACCCGCTCGCGGCACTCGGCGGGGCCACGTTGCTGCTGTTCTCGACCGCGTTCCTCGCCTGGTTGGGCATCTACCTCGTCTCGGGGAATCTGGTGGTCCCGTCATGGAACGTGTGACCTCGATGGCCTTCCTGCGACGGATCTGGCAGCGTGACGGCCCCGACGATTCGCTCACCGCGTGCACGGCCCTCGACATCGGAACCGAGTTCGCCAAGGCACTCGTGTTCGAGATCGACGACGCGGGCCGGGGGATCGTCCGCGGTGTCGGCCGGAAGCGCCAAGGGCTGTCCCATATGCAATCCGGCACCGTCGCCGACATCTCGGCCGTCGTGGACAACTGCTCGGTCGCGCTCCAGGAGGCTGAGGAGATGGCCGGGTTCCGGCCAAGCCAGGTCGTCATCGGGATCGCCGGCGAGCTCGTCAAGGGCTTCACGACCGCCCACTCGCAGGAACGGACGCGGCCCGACGTGCAGATCACGGAGGCGGAGCTCCAGAAGTTGATCGAGGGTGTCCAGCGCGAGGCGCTCCGCGAGGCCGAGCGGTCGATCACCTGGGAGACCGGACTCTCGAACGTCGATGTCCGGCTCGTCCACGCCGCGGTGGTCGGGGCCTGGATCGACGGCTATGCGGTGACGAACCCGATCGGGTTCCAGGGTCGCCACGTGAAGATTGCGATCTTCGACGCGTTCGCGCCGCTCGTCCACCTCGGAGCCCTTCAGAGCGTCGCCGCGAAGCTGGACCTCGAGCTCGTCGAGGTCGTGGCCGAGCCGTATGCGGTCGCGCGCGTGCTCAACAGCGACCGGGTCCGCCAGGGCGGGGCGCTGTTCATCGACGTCGGCGGTGGGACGACCGACGTCGCGCTCGTGCGGCAGGGTGGGATCGAGGGGACGCGGATGTTCGCCCTGGGTGGGCGCGCGTTCACGAAGTCGATCGCCGACCGCCTGGAGCTCCCGTTCCCGCGGGCCGAGGCGCTCAAGGTGGATTACGCGCGCGGCATTGCCGGGGAGCGCGCGGCCGACGTCCGGGCCATCGTCGCCGACGACGTGGCGGTCTGGGCGGCGGGGGTCGAGCTCGTGATGGAGGAGCTCGCCGCCGGCGACCAGCTCCCCGGCCGGATCTATCTATGTGGCGGCGGCTCGCACCTGCCAGAGGTTCGCGAGGCCCTTGCCGACCAGTGGTTTGCGCGGCGCCTCCCGTTCTCGCGACCGCCCGAGGTGTCGATGATGATGCCGGAGCAGATCGAGACGGTCGTCGACGAGACGAAGCTTCTCGTCGATCAGCAGGATGTGACGCCGATGGGGCTGGCCTATCAGGCCATCGAGCTCGGCACGGCCTCGGGCCTCCTCGATGCGGCGCTCCGTCGCGTCGTCAAGCAGATGCGGATCTGACAGTGGCTGCCATCGTCTACCTCGACGTCGACGACGAGATCACCTCGGCGGCCGCCCGGATCCGGACGCTCGCGGACGAGCGGATCGCGCTCGTCCTGCCGCTCGGGTCACGACTCGCGACGTCGCGGATCAACTTCAGGCTCCTCGCCCGAGAGGCCGAGGCGCGCGGGAAGCGGATCGAGATCGTGACGAACGACGCCTCGGCGCGCGCCCTCGCCGCGTCGGCGGGCCTGCCGACCCACCTGTCCGTTGCCGCGTTCGAAGGGGGCCCGGCGGCACCGGGTGCGGCGAGAGAGGCCGATGGCTCCGATCCGGGCTCGGCTGCGCGGACGCCGCCGGCCGGAAGCGATAGCCCGACGATCGCGATGCCGGCGATCCAGCGGCCGGCCGAGCGAGCCGCCCCGGTGCCGCAGGTTGGCCGCAGGCCCCAGCGCCCTCGCGGACCGATCGTCGCCGCGGCCCTCCTGCTTGTTGCCCTCGTCGGGGTGGGTAGCACGGCGGCGTTCCTGTTCCTGCCGAGTGCGGAGATCGTCCTGGTCCCCGCGACCGAGACGATCGGCCCGCTTGAGCTCAACGTGACCGCGCAGGCGAGCCTCACGCGGCCTGACCCGGTGAATCTCCTCGTGCCGGCAACGCGGTTCACGTTCGACGTCGAGGCCTCTGAGACGTTCCCGGCGACCGGCGTGAAGGTCACGGAGACCGCGGCGACCGGCGAGGTGACGTTCTCGAGCCTGAACACCGGCGCCACGAACACGATTCCGTCCGGCTCGATCGTGAAGACGGAGTCCGGGATCGAGTTCCGGACGGCGGCCCAGGTCGAGCTGCCGCCCGCCCAGATCGGGATCGTCAACAACGAGTTCGTGGTCATCCCGTCCACGAGGAAGGTCGGGATCGAGGCGGTGTCGCCGGGCGAGTCCGGCAATGTCGCGGCGAACACAATCGTCGTGGTTCCGGAAGGCGAGAACCCGCTCCGGACGATCGTGAAGAACGAGGCGCCCACGTCAGGAGGCGTGCGGACGGAGACCCCGCAGGTCCAACAGGCGGACGTGGACGCGGCACGCCGGGCGCTCGATGCGGCGCTCGCGACCGCGTTCGACAAGCAGATCGCGGGCGCGACCGGGATCCCGGCGCGGACAACGCTCTTTCCCGAGACGAAGTCGCTCGGGCCGTCCGCGCCGAGCGTGGACCCGGCGACCCTCGTCGGAACGGAGGTGGCCGAGTTCGAGCTCCGCCTCACCGCCCAGGGGGCCGTCCTCGGCGTCGACCCCGGACCGGTTGAGACGCTCGCGGACGCCCGCATCAGGACGAAGGTCGACGACGGCTTCCGCCTCTTGGAGGATTCGATCTCGATCGCGTTGGGCAAGCCGATCGTGGCCGGCTCCGTGATCACGTTCCCGGTGACGGTCAGCGCGGCGGAGATCCGTGAGGTGGACGCGGGCGCGCTTCTTGCCAGGGTCCGTGGCCTGGGTCTTCCGCAGGCCCGGACCGTCCTGGGCGCCTACGGCGAGGTCCGGATTGCCGTCTGGCCGGACTGGGTCACGACGGTCCCCACGACCGAGGGCCGGGTCACGCTCACGGTGCGGGAACCGGCGGTGCCGGCGGGGAGTCCTGCGCCATGACGCGGCTTCTCGGCGTCGATCTCGGCGAGCGCCGGATCGGCCTCGCGATCGCGGAACCGGGTCGGGAGCCCGCACAGCCCCTCGCGACGATCCGGCGGGGCCGGTCTGTGGCCGTCGATGCCGAGCGGCTGGCGACGGTCGTCCGCGAGCAGCGGATCGACGAGCTGGTCGTGGGCCTGCCGCTCGAGGCCGGCGGGGCAGAGGGGACGATGTCCCGTGCTGTCCGCGCCTGGGTCGCCGCGATCGGCGAGGCGCTCGCGCTCCCGATCTCCTTCCGGGACGAGCGCCTCTCCAGCCACCTGGCGGAGACGCGGTTGGGGCCGCCGTCGCGTGGCCGCTCCGGAGGTCCGCCGACCCCGACACAGCGCGAGGCGTATCGTGCCCGCGTGGACCGGGAAGCCGCGGCGATCATCCTCCACGACGAGCTCGAGGCCCGGGCCATGGCCGGGACGCAGCCGGCCGGCGAGGCTCCGGCCGGTCCGGTGGGCGGCCGATGAGCATCCGCAGCGACGGCCGACCGCGTGATGGGGCCCGGCGGCTGAAGCCCGGTGGCTACGAGGGCGCCGAGATGCCCACGTGGCGCGCGACGGACGGTCGCGGCGGACCGCCGCCGGGCCGGCGACCGGTTGGCGATCCCCGGCACCGGGGCGGTCTCCCGGGAATTGTCCGGTTCCTCCTCTTCACGGGCATCCTCGCGGTCGTCGTGGTGGTCGCGGCGCTGACCGCGCTCCGGCCGATCGTCCGGGCGGCGATCGTCGGCTGGGCCTGGGACAACCCGAGCTCGCTCCGCGTCTCCTTCGTCGCCGACTTCATCCGTGAGGACCTTGGCCCCGTGCTGACGCAACCCGCGGGCACGGACCCGACCGAGGCCGTCTTCGAGGTCCTTCCCGGCGACACGCCGCAGGCGCTCGCACCTCGACTCGCGGAGACCGGGTTCGTCAGGTCCCAGCGGGCGTTCCTGTTCACCGCGATCCAGGAGGGCCTTGCCTCGAATCTTCAAGCGGGGTCCTTCATTCTCCGCCGGGACATGACCCCGGCCCAGGTCGTCGAGTCGCTCGTCGACGCTCGCGTCGTCGTCACCACGGTCGACGTGACGTTCCGCGAGGGCCTCCGGCTCGAGCAGATCGCGGCGAAGCTCCAGACGGTCCAATCGGGGGTGGATGCGAAGGCGTTCTACGACCTCGCCTCGAAGCCCACCCCGGAGCTCCTCGCCGACTACCCGTGGCTGCCGTTGCCCGAGGGTGCGAGCCTGGAGGGCTTCCTCTACCCGGCGACGTACAGCCTCATCACCTCCGCCAACGGAGGGCCGTTCGAGGTCACGACCGCCGAGGGCCTCGTCCGGATGATGCTGGACGCGTTCTACGCCGCCGTCGGTGACGCGCGGCTGAACGTCCCGGAGAGCCGTGGGCTGACCTTCTACCAGATCCTGGCGCTCGCCTCGATCGTCGAGCGCGAAGCGGTCCTCGACGAGGATCGCCCGCTGATCGCCGGTGTCTACCAGAACCGGCTCGACGGCAAGGGCGCCACGAAGACGATCCTCAACGCCGACCCGACGGTGCTCTACGCGGTCGACACGATGAAGCTGCGCGCTCTGCCGTTCGCGGAATGGGTGAGCTACTTCTTCTGGAGCGTGCCGGAGGGCGGCCTCGGCAACGTGCAGGTCAGCGAGGATCTCCGCGGCTACCAGACCTATCAGAACCGTGGCCTGATGCCCGGCCCGATCTCTTCGCCCACGGTCGCGTCCATCGACGCGGCGCTCGAGCCGAACACGGCGACGGGATACCTGTACTTCCTCGCGATCCCGGATGGCAGTGGACAGCACGTCTTCGCCAAGACGCTCGCCGAGCACAACGCGAACAAGAAGAAGTACGGCTACCCGTGAA
>PNKK01000018.1 GCA_013822395.1 Anaerolinea sp.
GGATGACCGGGGGGCACAGGAGATGGGACGCTTCCGGCGGGATTTGTGGACCGCCAGCTCGTGTCCTCGACCGTGGCTGTGCCACCAAAGGAGGTGATCAGTCCGGTCTCATGTGCGTCGTTCACAGGGAACGCGCGACGGTGGAGCGCGGTCTCGAGGCTACCGACGACGAGGCGGGCGGGACCCGGTCCGCTTCCGGATGTTCGGGGTGACCGTCCGGTCCCAGGTCGGCCGGTCCAGCCAGCGCGCCTGCCAGCCGGCCTGGTCCTCGTGCTCGTCCCGGATCCCGGGCAGCCAGTCCGAGGCCGTGCCCGTCCCGTCGCCGTCCGCTCCCCCGCCCTCTGCCGGGATCGCTCCGGAGGGGTTATCGCCCGCGGCGAGCACGGAGACCGACGAGACCTCGAGGGCTGGAGCCGCCGGCTCGATCGGGGCGCCGGGCCTCCCGTGCGTTGCGGGCCGGGCGGTCGCCGCGAGCTCCGCGGCCCGGGCGACGATCACGGACTGGTCCTCGCTGAGCACGCGGAACCGGATCTGCTGGATCTCGTCCCGGAGGGCGGCCGCGCGCTCGAACTCGAGCTCTTTGGCGGCCGCGCGCATCTCCGTCTCCATCCGCGCCACGAGCTGCTCCACCTTGCGGCTGTCGAGCTCGACGAGCCGGGCGTCGCGTGCCTCCCGCTCGGAGGCGTAGACGACCGTGGACTCGGCGACCGCGCGGAGCTGGTCGTTGAGGTCACGGATCCCCTTGATGATCGTCCGGGGCTCGATCCCGTGCTCGCGGTTGTACTGCTCCTGGACCGCGCGTCGGCGGTTCGTCTCATCGATCGCCGCGCGCATGGAGTCGGTGACCCGGTCCGCATACATCACGACCTCGCCGCCGATGTTGCGGGCGGCCCGGCCGGTCATCTGGATGAGCGACCAGGCGCTCCGCAGGAACCCTTCCTTGTCCGCGTCGAGGATCGCCACGAGCGTCACCTCGGGGAGATCGATCCCCTCGCGGAGCAGGTTGATCCCGACGATGACGTCGTAGATCCCCAGACGGAGGTCGCGCAGGATGGCGACCCGCTCGAGCGTGTCCACCTCGGCATGGAGGTACTGAACCTTGACCCCAAGCTCTCGGAGGTAGTCGGTGAGGTCTTCGGCCATCCGCTTCGTGAGCGTCGTTACGATCGCCCGCTCGCCGCGCTCGACCCGGACCCGGATCTCCTCCATAAGGTCGTCGATCTGGCCCTCGGTCGGGCGGACGTGGATGACCGGGTCCACGATCCCGGTTGGCCGGATCAGCTGCTCGACGATCCGCTGGCTCCGCTCCAGCTCGTACGGACCGGGCGTGGCCGACAGGTAGATCGCCTGGTGGACGGTGGCCTCGAACTCCTCGAATGTCAGCGGCCGGTTGTCCAGCGCGGACGGCAGCCGGAAGCCGAAGTCGACGAGGATCTCCTTCCGGGTGCGGTCGTTCTTGTACATGCCGACCACCTGGGGGATCGTCATGTGCGACTCATCGGCGACCAGCAGCCAGTCCGGCGGAAAGTAGTCGAGCAGTGTCCACGGCCGGCTCCCCGCCTCGCGCCGGGAAAGGTGGCGCGAGTAGTTCTCGACACCCGAGCAGTAGCCGAGCTCGCGCAGCATCTCGAGATCGAACGTCGTTCGCTGGCGGAGGCGGGCGCCCTCGAGTGCCCGCCCCTCCGACTCGAGCTGGCCGACCCGCTCCTCCATCTCCGCCTCGATGTCCACGATCGCGGCCTGGAGCTTGTCGGCGGGGGTCACGTAGTGGGTGGCCGGGTAGACGTTGATGTCGCGCCGCTCCGCAAGGAGCTCGCCGGTGAGCGGGTCCAGCTCCGTGATCCGCTCGACCTCGTCGCCGAAGAGCTCGACCCGGACGAGCCGCTCCTCCGAGGCAGGCTGGAACTCGAGGGTGTCCCCGCGCACGCGGAAGCGCGCGCGCGTGAGGGCCTGGTCGTTCCGCTGGTATTGGAGGTCGACGAGATGGCGGAGGACCGCGTCCCGCCGGTACTGGCCGCCGACTCGAAGGCGCAGGACCGTCGCCCCGTAGTCCACCGGGGCGCCGATCCCGTAGATGCAGCTGACCGACGCGACGACGATGACGTCCCGCCGCTCGAACAGCGCATGGGTCGCCGCATGGCGGAGCCGGTCGATCTCGTCGTTCCGGCTCGAGTCCTTCTCTATGTACGTGTCCGAGCGGGGCAGGTACGCCTCCGGCTGGTAATAGTCGAAATAGCTGACGAAGTACTCGACGGCGTTGTCCGGGAAGAACTCGCGCAGTTCGGCGTAGAGCTGGGCCGCCAGCGTCTTGTTGTGAGCCAGCACCAGCGTCGGGCGGTTGGCTCGAGCGATGGCCGAGGCGATCGTGTACGTGTTGTGGACGACCAGCCCGCCGAACCCGGCCATGAAGGTCTCCGCTCCTTCGACGGAGAGGTCGTAGACATGGCTGGCCTGGGCAGGGACCGGCTCGACCGATGCCACGGTTGCCCAGCGGCACGCTGTCAGCCGTCGCAGGGCGTCCACGGGCATGGCAACAGCCGGACGGCGATGGGCTCGACCGACGTTTCGACGATCGAACGCACCGAGAAGCCGCATCGCGGTGCCACGCCGGAGGCGGCGCTTTCCTGCCTCGATGAGCCCGATCGCGGCGCGCGAGAGACCGGCCATGTGGGCGAGCTGCGCCTGCGTGAGGTCGAGCGCCAGGCGCGCATCGCGGATCCACGTCGCAGCCAGCGGGAGGACGTCGGCGTTGCCGCCGACGGTCCGGAGGAGCACTGCCGCAAGCTGTCGTCGCTTGCGTGGATGGACGAAGCCGACGTGTCGAGCGAACGCTCGGAGGTCCTCGTCACCTCGGATGGTCACCTGCCAGTAGTCGCCGCCCTCGTGAGCGGTTCCGACGGCGCGCTTCCGGGTTGCCGAGAGGCGAGCGACGACTCCGAATCGAAGGAGAGCGTAGGCGATCTCGTTCGCCAGCGTTCGGCTCTTCGTGACGGCGGCCACGGCGGCACCCCGTCGCTCGACCCAGCCGTCTCCTTCGAAGTACCCAGAGAGCAACCGCCCGAGTCGGTGGTCGTCGAGGTTCGCCCAGAAGGGCGGGAGGTGCTTCTCCCCGGCGACCGACCCGCAGGCCGTCCGCAGCGTCTCCGTGACGACCCGAGAGCCGATCCCGAGCTCGTCCCTGCCACGCTCGAAGCTTTCGATGCCGAGTTGCTCGAGCAGGCCTCGGACATCCTCGATGAGCTCCGGACCAGGGGTGATGGTCGCGTAGTCGTCGCCGACGTGGCCCTCGGCCGTGAAGAGCCCGAGGAAGCGGAGCCAGGCATCGGTCAGGGGGACCGAAGCCGGAAGGCCCTGCTGGCGGCTGCGCCCGACGATTCGCGTCGGCCCGAAGCGCTCGAGCACGGCGACGCGTTCGGCGCCGACAGTCGCCGGTGGCGCCCGCCAGCCGCGGTCCAGGGCGAAGCGGGAGGCAAGATCGAGATCGGCAGCGGGTACGCCGGGCCCCGTTCCATGGCCCGTACCCGACGCCTCGACCATCACGGCCACGTCGAGTCGGGTCGTGGCAGGATCCGGTCGCGCCACGAACGTGGCGATCGGGAGCGAGTCGCCTTCGCGGAGCTCGGTCGTGGCGACGGTCTCGAGTCGCGCCTTGTCACCGAGGCGTACGAAGCTGTGGTCGCCGGTGACGGTCACCTCGCGGCCGTCCTGGGTCCTGACGCGCCAGAGCGTGGCCGGAGCGGCGTGGCGTGACATCGCCGTCACGGGACGGATGACGGGCTCGAGGGTGGTCGGATCGATCGTGGAGACCCGGTAGCCCGGCGCAACCGGCGTCGCGAAGCCGACGTCGGTGCCGTGGTCATCGCGGAAGACCTGCCGACCGGCGAGCGCCTCGTCCACGAACGACCCGATCGGTTCCACGGACCAGTGGACGTCGCCGTAGTCGTCTTCACGCCCGATGAGCACCGGCTCGTCCGGAGCGAGGCTCTTCCCCGTGCCGGTGGCTCCGAGCAGCGTCTGATGGCGAAAGCCGCGCGCCAGGCCGTCGGTCAGGCGCTCGATGGCGGCGGGCTGGTCGCCCGTGGGCTCGAAGGGCGCGACGAGACGAAAGTCGGGCACCGGGTCAGTCTACCAGAGGCGACCGTAAATCGAACGTCCGTTCACCGGGGACCGTTGGCGCCCGGTGAGCGGTACTGCCCACCCATACCGCGGGGCGTTCCCACCGCCGACACTCCTGGTGCACAGGCCGCACCGAGGTCGCCGCCGCCGCATGCGCATCACGGCCCGTCCCAGTTGGGTTCGCCGCCGCTCCCAGGATGAGGGGCAGAGCCTCGTCGAATTCGCGCTCGTCCTGACGCCGCTCTTCCTGATCCTCCTCGGCATCATCCAGTTCGGCTTCATCTTCAACGCCTACATCACGATCACGAACGCGACGCGCGAGGCAGCCCGCGAGGCCTCGATCTACGTCTACGATCGGTCGCTGACCGAGGCCCAGAACGACGCCGCTCGGAACCTTGTCGTCCAAACCACCTTCCAGAGGTCCCTCAACCTCCTCTCCCCCAACACGCCGTACTTCACGACGACCGGAACCTGGACGCAGAGCGGTGACACGTTCACGAACGGCGACCTCACCGTCTCCTACACGCTCCCGGCGGGCATGCCCGACAGCGAGCCCCGGACGGGCCAGTCGGTGACCGTCCAGGTTCGCTACCACCAGGACCTCCTGATCCCGCTCATCTCGGCGCTCCTGCCTCGGGACGCCAACGGGCGGATGATCCTGACCGGCGAAGTCACCATGGTCATCAACTGATGGCCGCGACTTCGTACCGGCGCGAGCGCGGGCAGGTCCTCGTCGTCTTCGCCCTGGGCGTCGCGGGGCTCCTCGCCGCGGCCGGGGTCGCCATCGACGTCGGGCGGTTCTACAGCGAGCGTCGGTTCCTCCAGAACGCGGCCGATGCCGCCGCCCTCGCCGCCGCCAACGCGCTGATCCGGGGCGAGTCCGATGCGAACGCGGTCATCGCCGCGCAGGATTCGCTGGCTCGGAACCTCCTCGGCGACCCGAACGGGGTCGTCGCCTCGCTGCCGCCGGCGACACCGGCCTACGAGGGTGGCCACCCAGGCGACCCGGCGTACCTCGTCAACGGGATCCTCGTCTCGGGCGGGGAAGTCCGCGTCGCGCTCTGGAACGAGATCGGCTACACGTTTGGCCGGATCGTCGGCCTGGGCAACCAGCCGATCACTGCCCGGGCGCGCGCTCGCCTCGTCGGCAGCCTGCTGCCGATCGCCGTCCGGCGGTACGTCAACACGCCGGGCCCCAATCCGGGGGCAACCGCCCCGTGCTCGGACAACCCCAGCTGGTTCACCGACTACTTCGCCACGGCGGTCACCTCATGCCTGGGCTCGGAGACCGACCCGTCGCTCCGGATGGCGCCGAACCCCGGATCCGCGTTCGACGCGCTCAACCCCGGCTCGGACGCGACGAACCACGGCCCGATCCTCGCGATCCTGGGGCAGGGCGCCCAGCCCAACAACGGCGCCAATTTCCGCGGATTCGTCGCGCTCGACATCCGCAACTTCGCCAGCGCCGGCTCGCAGCTCTACTACAACGGCGTCGAGCCTTCGACGAACGCGAACAACCTGAAGGCCAAGGAGGCGGGCTGGGTTGCCACCGGCTACCCAGGTCCCATGTTCCCGTCCGTCATCTCCCCGCCCGACCCGAACGACCAGGTCGCGATCATGTCCGGGAACTCCACGGGCATCGCCATCGATGCCATGAGGCGCCGGTTTGCACCTGGCGACGAGATCCTCGTCCTCGTCTACCCGGGCAACGTCATGGCGATCCCGGACTTCGCGATCACCCCACCGGCCCAGCTGACGCTCCCGGCCACCGGATTCACCGCCAACGCCGGGTCGCTCAAGGCGTCGCGGAACCAGTCGTTCTCGGGCACGGTGACCTTGAGCACGCTCGGCGACCCGCTCGACCCGCAGAACCCGCTCGCTTCGGGGGCGATGACCGGCGGCTCGGCTGCGATCACGTACATGCCGAACCCCGTCACGCCGTCGCTGGGGTCGGGACAGACCGTGACGCTCTCGAACATCACGACCGCCGGCGCGACCGACGGCATCTACACGATCTGGGTCCAGGGTCAGGCCGGCAGCCCGTACCTCACGACGAAGGTCGAGCCGATCGCGGTCAAGGTCGGGACGGTCAACCGGGACTTCACGATCACATCGAGCGCCGCCAGCGTCGATGTCGTCTCGGGCGGGAGCGCGACGTTCGACCTCGAGCTCACGAACAGCCCGGACAAGAACACCGCCTTCGGGGGCCCGGTCTCGCTGTCGGTCGACGGTCCGCTGCCGACGGGCATCGGGACGATCTCGTTCTCCAATGCCACCCCCAGCCCGACCAAGCCCGGGACGCCGTCCACCCTCACGATCAGCACCGGGACGATGGCGCCGGGCCTCTACACGTTCACGGTCCGGGCGACGGGCCTGAACAGAGATTCGCTGAAGGTCACCCACCTCATCCAGGTCACGCTCAACGTCGGCGGCACCGGCAGCTCCGGGAGCCAGGAGTACGTGGACATCTCCGGGTTCGCCGTCATGCGGATCGCCACGGCGGATGCGAACACGGTCTCGGCCTATGCAATCTCGCCCGTGATCACCGACATGAATGATCCCCAGTTGCGTCGCGGTCAGGTGGCGCGACTGGTGCCCTGGAACTAGCCGGGCGGGGCACGGCTCATCACTGCGGTTTGCCGCACGGGCGGTCACCGCCACCGGGAGGCACAGATCAATCCATGGAGATGGAGTACAGGGACACGAATCGCCGCGGCAAGGCGATCATCGTGCTGGGATTCGTGCTCGCGATCACCGCGGGCGGCGCGGCCTTCTTCCTCATCAGCCAGGCGCAGCAGCAGGCCGGCCAGGACGAGCTGCAGAAGGTCTCGGTCGTCGTCGCCACGCGCGACATCCCCGCCCGGAAGCCAATCGAGCCCGGCGACCTGACGGTCCGCGAAGTCCCGCTCGACGCGACGAACGGCAAGGGCGCGGTCGGGAATCCGGACGAGCTGGTCGGCCGCGTCCTCGCGGTCACGGTCTTCAGGGACCAGCTGGTGACCACGAACCTCATCGCCTCCGCGGCGGGCGGCGGCGGATTCTCCATCCTCGGGCCGGGCGAGACCGTGGGACCGGACTCGGAGGCCTGGCGCGCGGTCTCACTCACGATCCCCGACGCCCAGGCGGTGGGCGGCCTCCTCCAGGCGGGCGAAACGATCGATGTCTTCGTGACCGCCACGGTCAACGTCCCGCAGGAGCTCCTCAATGAGGGCATCTACTACACGGACCGCTCGACGAAGATCACGTACCAGGACCTCATGATCCTCGCCCGCTCTGGGCAGTTCTATGTCGTCCGGGCCTCGATCGCCGTGGCCGAGGAGATCTCACACCTGCAGGCGAGCGGAAACGTGCTGTTCAGCGCCGCGCTCCGTCCGGAGCAGGACGTCCGGACCGTGGATGCGTCGCGGCTCGGATCCACGACGAACCTGATCATCACGAAGTACGGTCTGCCGATCCCGGAGACCTATCCGGTCGGCGGCGGGCCGTTCGCCACCCTCCCGCCGCTCGAGGCGAGCCCGTCACCCTCGCTTCAGCCCTCCACGTCGCCAACGCCGTGACGTCGGCACAGAGGGCCGGGCGTCTCGCGACGCCCACGTCGCCTTCGCGTCGCTGACCCGGCGCGCCTCCCCGTCCGGCCGGCCCGCACAGTGCGGGCCGGCCGGACACTCAGTGCGGGCCGGCCGGGCGCTCGATGCGCCGGACTGTCATTCGTTCCGCCCGGTGATCCCGTGGCGTCGAGAGCGCGGCCGCGTAGGCCAACTCGACTCGGACGCGGACCTCACCCAGCGACCCGGTCGTGTCGACAATGCGGGTCGCGACGGGCGCGAGCCGCATTGCGAGGTCGCCCTGAGCCCGGATCCGGGCCTCGGCGTCGGCCGGGTCGGCCCCGCGCGCGATGACGCGGTCTCGCTGGGCAGCCGGGTCGCAGGTGACGAGCCAGACCTCGTCGCACAACGCAGCCAGCCCGCCTTCGACGAGCTTGATCGCCTCGACCACGACGGCCGGGGCACCCGATGCCCGGGCATCCCGAATCGCCGCCTCGATCCGTGGCCGGACCGCCGGGTGAACGATTGCCTCGAGCCGGCGCAGCGCCGCCGGGTCCGCGAAGACGAGCCGTCCGAGCGCGGCTCGGTCCAGCCGACCATCCGCGGTCAGGAGGGTATCGCCGAACGCCGCGACGACGGCATCCAGGGCCGGCTCGCCCGGCTCCATGACCTCGCGGGACACCGCGTCTGCGTCTACGACGACGGCCCCGAGCTCGCGCAGCCAACCCGCGACCGTGGACTTGCCGCAGCCGATTGGTCCCGTCACGCCGATTCGGACAGTCCGTCGAGTCACTTCGGGACCGGCCACGGTCGAAGGCGAAGTCTCCCGGTGCGATCCGCCCGGGAATTCACGGGGCACGCTCCTCGAGCACGAGCCAGGCGTCCTCGGCGGCCGCCAGCGCCGTCTCCACGTCCGCGAGCTCGCTCGTGATCCGGCGGAGCTCGATGAAGTTCGCCCGAACCGCCGGGTCGCCCATCGACAGCTCGAGGTGGCTCTTCCGGAGCCCGAGCCGGGTCAGCTCGGCGTCGATGGCCTCGCGCTGGCGGCGGTAGGCGTCCTTCGACAGCCTCCGGAGGCGCGACGCCGCCGGCGTGGCGGCCGTCGCGCGAGTCGCTGTCGTGGGCACCTCCGGAGCCGTGCCCCTGACCGGTCCGGTGACCGACGCGATGCCGGTCTCGCCGGCGGTCGAGTCCCCCGCCCGGTGTCCATTCGTCCGGCGCGTCTCCGGGTGCAGTCGCTGGCGATCCAGCTCCACCGCCGCGGCGACGGTCCAGCCGTTCACGACCGCGTCGCGCCAGGCCCGGTAGCGACCGTCGAACGCCGCGATGAGCCCGCCGTCGACGACCCACAGCCGCTCGCAGATCGTTTCGAGGAACCGGCGATCGTGCGATACGACGAGGATCGTGGCCGGGCTCTCGGCCAGGAACGCCTCGATCGCCTCGCGTGCGTCGACGTCGAGGTGGTTCGTGGGCTCGTCGAGGAGCAGCAGGTTCGAGGAGGTGATCCCGAGAAGTGCGAGCGCGAGCCGGCTCCGCTCGCCGCCGGACAGGAGCCGGACCTCCTTGAAGACGTCGTCGCCGCGGAACAGGAAGCGGGCGAGGTACGCTCGGCCCTCGGCCGGGGTGACCGGAACCGCCTCGAGCAGCGCGTCGAGGACGGTTGCGCCCGGAATCGCCGCCGCGCGGAGCTGGGCCAGGTAGCCGAGCTGGACGCCGCTTCCGAACGTCACCGACCCGTCGAGCGGCGGCAGGTCCCCGGCGATCGTTCGGAGGAGGGTCGTCTTGCCGGCACCGTTCGGGCCCACGATCCCGATCCGCTCGCCGCGCCGGGCGGCGAGGAACGGCGCGCGGGCGACCTCCACGGGTGTTCCGGCCGGTCCCGGCGGGGGCAGGTAGCCGACGACGAGGTCGTCCGCCCGGAGGACGATCTCGCCGGATCGCGACGGGCCGCCACCCACCAGCCCCGCACTCGGCAGGCGCAGCTTCCTCCGGGACCTCGGAGCCTCAACGGCCTCCGCCTGAAGGCGCTCCAGGCGCGCCTCGTGCTCGTGCATCTTGGCGAACTTGCGGTGGCTCCGGTACCGCTGCACGAGCTCCTGCTCGCGTGCGATCGATGTTGCCTGGGACTCGCCGTCCTTCGCCGCGCGCGCGTCGCGCTCTGCGCGCTGGCGGTGGTAGGCGCTGTAGTCGCCGCGAAAGACGGTCAGGCGACGGTCCCGGAGCTCCCAGACTCGCGTCACGGTGGCGTCGAGGAATGCTCGATCGTGCGACGCGACGAGGAGCGACCCGGTGCGCCTGCGGAGATGCTCCTCCAGCCACTCGAGCGCGCCGAGGTCGAGGTGATTGGTCGGCTCGTCCAGGAAGAGGAGATCCGGGTCCGCGATGACGAGGCGGGCCAGCGCCGCCCGTGTCTGCTCGCCACCGGACAGCGACGACGGTGGTCGGACGACATCCTTGGTGCTGAACCCGAGTCCGGACAGCGCGGCGTCGACCCGCTGGTCCAGCGTGTAGCCGCCGAGAACCTCGAAGCGGTGCTGGAGCTCGGCATAGTGCGGCTCCGTGACGCGACCGGCGTGCTCCAACGCGGCAAGCTCGTCCGTCATCCGCTCCAGGTTGGCCGCCCCGTGGCGGATCGCGGCCCGGAGATCCGACGCGGCCATGAACCGCTCGTCGAGATGAGCTTCCTGGGCAAGCATCCCCAGCGACAGCCCGCGCTTCCGGGCCACCGCGCCCCGGTCCGGCTCGTCCAGGCCAGCGGCGATCCGCATCAGCGTCGTCTTGCCGGCGCCGTTCGGGCCCACGAGGCCGATTCGATCGCCGAGAGCCATCGCGGCGTCGATCCGGTCGAGGATGACGAACGTGCCAACCTCGCGAGTGACACCCGTCAGGCGGAGAATCGACATCAGGCCGTCCCCCCGGTGCCGGCTGCCCGCGCCGCAGCCCGACGGGTCGCGGCGGCACATCGCGTGCGCTCCGCCCGCGCGCGCGCGCGGGCGATCACGGTCGCGATCTCCGCCGGCGTCCGGCCGAGCGCCGCCTCGCCGTCCAGCTCGGTCCAGCGTCGCCCTGGAGCACCCGGAACGCCCGGAGCACGCCGCGGCGCGGCACCCGCCGGTGGGGTCATACCCCGCAGGATCGCGAGCGCCGCCCCGCGGTCCGCCGCCGGGAGCCGCTGACACCACGAGCAGAAGTGGGTCGCGCGGCCCCCGATGACAATCCGCCGGATCGGCCGCCCGCACCGCCCGCACGGCTCGCCTGTGTGCTGGTAGACGCGCAGGCGCTCCTGCATCGAGCCATCGCCATCCGGCGCCGTGTAGTCGTCGATGGAGCTGCCGCGCCGCTCGATCGCCTCGGCGAGGATCCGTCGGATCGCCTCGTACAGGCGACGCTCATCGGGCGGTCGGAGCGTTGCGGAGGAGCGGAGCGGGTGGAGTCTCGCGGCCCAGAGCGCCTCGTCGGCATAGATGTTCCCGATCCCGGCCACGAACGCCTGGTCGAGGAGGAGCGGCTTCAGCCGGCCGCGCCGGCCGCGCAGGCGCCGGCGAAACGCCCCGAGGGTGAACCGCTCGTCGAGTGGCTCCGGCCCCGTGCCTGCGAAGACGGCCGACCCGCCGATTTCGTGGACCGCCTCACCGCTCGCCGGGTCGAGGTCGTACAGGCCGATCTTCCCGAACTTCCGAATGTCCCGGAACCGGAGCTCGCGGCCGTCGGCGAGCGCCATGACGAACCGGACGTATGGGTCGGCCGGCGCTCCGGCCGGAACGACGAACAGCTGGCCCGTCATCTTGAGGTGGATCGTCAGGATCGCGCCCCCGGACAGCCCCAGGACGACCTGCTTGCCACGCCGTCCGACGGACAGGATCTGCCGGCCGGCGAGCGCCGGCCCGATCGTCGCGGCGTCGTGCGTCCGGAGTGTCCGCGCCCAGTGGCACGCGGCGCCGGCGATCGTCGCGTCGAGGACGAGGCCGCGCAGGTCGCGCGCGACCGTCTCGACCTCGGGCAGCTCTGGCATCGGAGGAGACGATAGGACACGGAGCGTCGCGCCGCCGCGCCCGCCCTCGCCCGCGGGTTACCGTCCCAGGTCGGCAGCTGATCCTCTGCCCTCGTGCTGGTCCTCCCCCGTCCCGCTCGCCCTTCCCTGCCGGCTGATCGATCTCGTTCATCAATCCGGCCACAGCTGAGCGTGGCCATGGACCGATTCCGTCGAATCCGTGGGCCGGCCGAGCGTGGCCGTCTCGGATCTGATCAATGACGTCGATCACGGGCGGGAGTGCGGGAGCCCATTCGGCTACACGCCCTCGGTCTTCCGCGTGGGCGAGCACCGCGTTCAGCCATGAGACCGAGCCGCGCGACTACTCGCGCATCGCCCGGGACCACTCCAGGCGGAGAGGGTCATCGGGCGGGAGGTCGTGAAGGTTGGGCCAGGGAACGGGCATCTCGAAGTTCTTGCCCCGCCCGATCGCCACCAGGCCGGGAATCGAATCGAGCACGGCACGCTCGGGTTCGGAAGCCATGGCGAGCTCCAACATGCGCAGCGACGGGTGTCTCCGAAGGGGCTCGATCGAGGGGACGCGCGGCAGCAGAAGACGAGCATAGCGCAGCCGCTCGAGCGACCGAAGCGGACCGAGGTCGACCACTTGACCGGTGAAGACGTTCAGCGTCCTGAGCTGAGCCAGGCCGTCGATCCCCTCGAGCGTCCGGATCCCCGTCATGAACAGCCCGAGCGTGGTGAGGCGGGGCGAGGACGACGCCAGGGGCCCAAGTTGGCGCATGAAATCGGCGTATCCGATCCACAGGGCCCGCAAGGCCGGGAAGTTGCCGACCAGCTCGGCCGCGGTCCTGACCTTCGTTTCGGATACGGCGAGCCACTCGAGCCTGGGCAGGCCGGCCGTGATCGCCGGGAGCATAGCCGCGCCGCCCTTGCCGCCGAGCCCGATCCGAAGCCAGCGCAGCTCCTTGAGCGCCGCCAGGTCGAGGCTTCCGCGCTGCGCCTTGTGCTCGATGATCAGGGCGCGCAGGTCCGGCAGCGATGCGACCGGATCGAGGATCGGGCTCCCGTCAGACCTGAGGTGAAGGTACTTGACCTGCGGCAGCTCGCGCAGGAACGACAAGTCCCGGGCGTCGAGGCGCAGAGCGGCCACCCCGACCTCGTGCGCCCTGGCGACGATCTCGGCTGGCCTGGTGTAGTAGTCGCTTGCGTACCACAGGCCACCCTCGGCCTCGATGGCGTCCAGGAGGGACGGGGGCAGGCCGCCCGTATCGCCGGCTGCCACGTCGACGCGGCTGAGCTCGAGTCGAGGAGGAACAAATCGGGGCATCGGCGCTCAGGCCTCGGCCTCGGCGAGCTCGGCCAGGACGGCGTCCAGGCGCGAGACGGGCGCCATCGAGTCCCAGTCGTCGCCGACCTTCACGTCGACCGTCAGCGGGACGTCGAGGGCGAGGGCGGACTCCATGACCTCGCGGAGGACCGGCACGAGCCGATCGACCTCGTCGCGCGGCACCTCGAGGAGGAGCTCGTCGTGGACCTGGAGGAGCGGCCGGGCCCGGAAGTCCTCGGCCGCGAGACGCTCGTCGAGCCGGATCATCGCAATCTTCACGATGTCGGCCGCGGTCCCCTGGATCGGCATGTTGATCGCCATCCGCTCACCCGCCCCGCGAAGGCTCGGGTTCGAAGCGCGGAGCTCCGGGATCTGCCGCTTCCGCCCGAGGAGCGTCGTGACGAATCCGTCGTGCCTCGCCGCCTCCTTGATGTGGAGCATGTAGTAGCTGATCCCGGAGTACGCCGCGAAGTACGAGTTGATGAACTCCTGCGCCTCCTGCCGGCTGATCCCCGCCCGGCTGGACAGCCCGAAGTCGCTCATGCCGTAGGCCAGCCCGAAGTTGACCATCTTGGCCATCGACCGCTCGTCTGCGGTGATCTCCTCCGGCGCCTTGTGGAGCACCCGCGCCGCGGTCTCACGGTGGATGTCGGCGCCGCGGGCGAAGGCGTCGCGGAGGTGCTCGTCGCCGGAGACGTGGGCGATGATCCGGAGCTCGATCTGCGAGTAGTCGGCCGCGACGAGGACGAGACCCGGAGCGCCGGCCACGAAGGCGCGCCGGATCCGGCGCCCGAGCGGGGTCCGGATCGGGATGTTCTGGAGGTTCGGGTCGGACGACGAGAGGCGGCCGGTGGCCGCCACGGCCTGGTGGAACGTCGTGTGGACGCGTCCGTCGGGGGCGATCAGCGCGGGCAGCGCCTCGACGTACGTCGAGCGGAGCTTCGTGTAGATCCGCCAGTCGAGGATGGGGCGGATGACGGGGTGGACGTCCACGAGCTCCTCGAGGACCGTCGCATCGGTCGAGTAGCCGGTCTTCGTCTTGCGACCCTTCGGGAGCTTGAGCTCGCCGAACAGGATCTCGCCGAGCTGCTTCGGGGAACCGATCGTGAATTCGTGGCCGACGGCGTCGTAGATCTCCCGTTCGAGGCGGGCGATCTCGGCCCCGAACTCGCGATCGAGTGCCGCGAGCGCATCGAGGTCCACGGCCACCCCGACCGCTTCCATCCGGGCCAGGACGGGGATCAGCGGCAGCTCGATCTCCCGGAACAGGCGATCCAGTCCTTCGGCCACGAGCGCCGTCCCCAGCGGCTCGCGCACCGCCAGCGCCGCGAGCGCCTCGAGGCCGGCACGATGGACCGGTGAGAGCTCCTTCGCCGGCGGAAGGACGAGGTCCAGGCGCTCGGCGACGACGTCGTCGATCGTCTGCGAGCGAAGCGCCGCGTTCAGGATGTACGCGGCGATCTGGGTATCGAAGTCGATGGTCGTGGCCGGCCCGTCGGGTTCCTCGGCGAACCGAGCGACGAGGACCGGCTTGACCTCGTGGCCCACGAGCGGCACGCGGCTTGCCTCGACCAGGTGTCGGAGGCGCTCCGCGTCGCTCGCTCCGCCGGCCACGACGACCCGGCCGTCGCCGCCCGCGACGGCGAACGCCAGCGGCGAGCCCATCCGCGGGCGCGGGTCATCGAGGATCAACGCGACGCCGACTGCACGCTGGGAGGCGATCCACGGGGCGAGGGTGTCGATCCCGTCGCCCTCGTGAACCTCGAGGATGCCCGGGTCGACGATGGCCGCGGCGAGCGCTGTCGGCAGATCCTCGAACGCTATCTGGCGGCGCTCGCCCGCCGACGGCCCACCCGTCGCCAAGCCCGGCGTCGGGGCCGGCGTCCCGCCGACGGAATCGAAGGCGAGGGAGAGCTGGAGGCTGCCGGATGGCGTGACGGCCGCCGGCGAGACGCTCGCTCGGATCGGTCGGCCGCTCCCCCACCCACCCGGGCGATCCGTCCCGACCCGTGCCGCGGGCACCGACGGGTTGGCGGCGAGGATCGCCGCCGCGGCATCCGACGCGGACTCGCCGCGAAGCGGCGGGAGCCGGTCCAGCAGCGAGCGAAACTCGTATTCGCGGAAGAGGCGAACGACCTCCTCGCGGTCATAGTCCCCGAGGCGGGCGGCGTCGAGGTCGATCGAGACCGGGAGGTCGCGGATGATCGTCGACAGCTCGCGGCCCAGGAAGACCTGCTCGCGATGCTCGGCGAGCTTGTCGCGGAGCTTGTCCGGCTTCACCTCGTCGAGGCGGGCGTAGACGGCATCGAGGTCGCCGAACTCACGGATCAGCTTCGCCGCCGTCTTCTCCCCCACCCCGGGGACGCCCGGGATGTTGTCCGTCGTGTCTCCCTTGAGCGCCTTGTAGTCGATCATCTGGGAGGGGGCGAGCTCGAAGCGCTCATGGATCCGCGCGGGGTCGTAGAGGATCGTGTTCTCGACGCCGGACCGCGTCGTCATCAGCCGCACCCGGCCGCTGACGATCTGGAGCATGTCGAGATCGCCGGTGACGATCGTCGTATCGAGGCCCCTGGCTTCTGCCTCCACCGTGAGCGTGCCGATCACATCGTCGGCCTCGAAGCCGGCCAGCTCGTAGACCGGGAACCGGAGGGCCTTCACGACCTCGCGGACCTTGGGGAACTGGTCGCGCAGGTCGTCCGGCATCCGGACGCGGGTGGCCTTGTATTCGGCGAACCGCTCGTGCCGGAAGGTCGGTCCGGCGAGGTCGAACGCGACCGCGACATAGTCCGGGCGGATGTCCTGGATCCCCCGCAGGACGATGCTGCAGAACCCGAACACGGCGTTCACCAGCTCGCCCTTTGACGTCGTCAGGGGCGGGAGCGCGAAGTATCCGCGGTAGATGAGCCCGTTGCCGTCGAGCAGCATCAGGCGTTCCATCGGCGAGCCTCGGCGGGGTGTCCGCGGGATGCGGGACGTGCCGTCAAGTGTACCGGTGCGCCCTCCTGCGCCCGAGGCCCAGCCCTCGAGGCTCGCTCTCGAGGCTCAGCAAAGCCGGAGCGCGGCTCGTCGGAGCAGGAGGAGGACGATCCCGGCGCCGAGAGATCCGATGCTCAGCGGCACGAGCGGCGTGGACTCGCCCGGCGGGCCAGGCTCGCGCGCCAACCGCCCGTCGTCGCGCCCGTCCGGTCGGCTGTTCTCGGCGCCGCCGGCCCGATCCACGGGTCCTGCGAGACCCCGGGGGCTCTTGGCCTCCGGGTTGGGCTGGGGTTCGGCGTCGTTGCAGCCCGATGCCCCGCCCTCCGATGCCCCACCGCCGGACGTGTCGCCGGGCGGCATGGCCCCGGGCAGCATGGTCCCGGGCTCGCCGCTGGCAATGACGGCCTCGCGTGTCTCCGGGGCGGCGCCGGTGCTGGCCATGAAGACCCCGCCGCCCGCGAGCGGCAGCATCGGCAACGCGGCGGCAAGGAGGAGTCCCGCCAGGCCGAGGGTCGTGAGCGTCGCCGCGAGTGGCCGGATCACGCCGCTGCCCGCGTCCCCGAAGGGGCGGAGGAGCCGGAGCCAGGCGCCGTCCCGGGCGAGCGCCGCGGCTCGGTCATGCGTGACCCGGAAGTCGAGATCCGTGGGGCGGACGGGCGGCGGGAGGTGGCGGGTCGCCGTCACGATCGACCGAAGCTCGGCAAGGAGATCCTGACACGGCTCGCAGGCGGAGAGGATCGCATCGGCCTGTTCCAGATCCCTTCCGGCGAGATCTCCGGCGGCGCGAGCGGCGATGAGGAACCGGTCGTGGGTCGCGTGCGAGCCGGCGTTCGGCCCGGTGGTGCGGGTGGTCATCTCGCCCGTCTGACGGGCGGACGGACGATCGAGTTCCTCAGGGACCGGTTCGGCGGCCGTTCCGGGCAGCCAGCAGCAGGGCGACCCCCACCGTGAGGACCACGATCGACGCGATCGCGAGGATGAGCGGAACACGTTCTGCCCACGTCGGTTCGTCGACCGCAGCTCGCTCGTTCAAGCCGGGATCGCCCATCAGGGACAGAGCGGAGGCATCGGTCGGGGCCGGCGCCACAGCGGCTCCCTGGGTGGCGGCATCCTTTCGGACGCCGGAGCTGTATTCCAGCGACGCCGGCCCCCCGGTCGGGCTGAGCAGTGCCGGCCTCCCGGCTGCGCCCAGCAGCGCCGGCATCCCGGTCGACACGAGGAGTCCCGCGACCCCGAGGGCCGCAAGCGCGCCGCCGAGTCCGCGCGCTCGGCGGCGGTCACGGCCGACCAGCCGTCCCAGGCCGAATGGGCCGCGGCGGCGCAGTCGTGCCGCGTCGGCCTCGGTGAGGCGGAAGTCGCGCGGCGCGGGCGTGGTGGCGGCACGGAGCGACGCCGCCCCGAGCTCGCGCGTCGCCGCGACGATCGCCCTGAGGTCGGACGCGAGGGATGCACACGCGTCGCAGGAGGCAAGGAGATCGCTCGCGATCACGGCCTCGCTCCCGACGAGATCGCCCGCCGCCGCGCGTGCGACAAGTCCGAGATCATGGGAATCGTGGGCGGCGGCGCGGCGGTCATTCACGGAACAAATCCATCCGATCGGCGAGCCGGTCGCGCAGGGCGAGCCGGCCGCGGTGGATCCGGGACTTCACCGTCCCGAGCGAGACGCCCGTCAGGCGGGCGATCTCGGCGTAGTCGTAGCCCTCGACGTCGAACAGGACGATCGCCGCCCGCTGGTCGTCGGTGATCCGGGCGAGGGCGTCGTTCAGCGCACGGTGACGCTCAGCCCGGAGCGAGGTTGTGACGGGATCGTCCGCAGCGGTCGCCGGGGGCTGCCATGTGTCGTCCTCGAGCTCGGGATAGGGGTCCGCCGGTCGTCGCTTCTTCAGGCGCTGGGCGTCCATCGCGGCGTTGACCGCGATCCGGCTGAGCCAGGAGCGGACCGAGCCACCGCGAAAGGCGCTCATGTTCCGATACGCCGAGAAGAACGCTTCCTGGACGGCATCTGACGCCTGATCCCGGTCTGGGACCATCCGGACGACGAGCGCGTAGAGCAGGTCCTGATAGCACAGGACGAGGTCGTTGAATGCCGTCAGGTCCCCGGCGCGCGCCTGCTCCAGGAGGATGAGGTCGCGTCGCTGGACGGGATCGTCGGACACCGTGGTCGAGCGACGATCCTCCACGGCCTGGGGGGTCCTCCGGACAGCGATACTGAGGCGGCGCGAGTCTAGCATCGGTAGCCTGGAGGACGTGGCGACCTCGGGTTCGGTTCCCGCCGCCCCCCCGACCCGGGACACGCTCGAGGACCCAGGTCTGGTGCGGCGGGTGGGAGTCGAACCCACACGTCCTCACGGACAGCAGAGTTTGAGTCTGCCCTGTCTGCCGGTTCCAGCACCGCCGCGAGCCCCAACTATAGCCGGACCACCTCGCGCCTCGGCGGCAGCACGCCCTCACCGTGCTTTCCCGTAGAGTGCACCCATGGACGATCGCTTGCCCCAGCCGCGGTATGCCCCAGCGAGATCAGGTTCCCGCTGCGAGCCCCCGAGACGGCCATGACCTTCCTCGATCGGCTCGTCCGGGCGCCGACCGGCGATCCCGGCAGCGACGCTCCGGCGCAGGGCACAATCGCCGGCGAGACCGAGACCGTGAGACGGATCGTGGCACGACTCGAAGCGCTGCCACCCGGGCGCGCCCGCTTCCTCGCGGGGTTCGCATACATCCTCGCCCGCGCCGCCCATGCCGACCTCGACATCAGTGACGGCGAGTCGACGGTCATGGAGTCCGCGCTCGTGGAGCTCGGCGGGCTGGACGAGGCACAGGCTCTGCTCGTCGTCGAGATGGCAAAGCTCCAGTCGCGGGCGAAGTTCGGGACGGAGGACTACCTCGTGACCCGCGAGTTCGCCGGGTTCGCGACGGAGGAGGAGAAGCTCGCGGTCCTCCGCGGGTGTTTCGCCGTCGGTGCAGCCGACGACGAGATCTCGAACGACGAGGCGCAGACGGTCAACCAGATCGCGAAGGAGCTCGGCATCGACCGGCCGTCGCTGAACGCCGTCCGCGAAGCCTATGTCGACCGATTCGCGGCAATCCGCGCGGCGCGTCGGCTCGCGCGAGGGTAGGCGGGACTCGCGCGCAGCTCGCGAGGCGCAGGCCTGGCTGCTGAGCTCGCCCCGTCACTTCGGCTCCGCGACAGGTTTTGCCAGCAGCATCTCGGCGGCCGGTGCCCGATCTGCGCAGGGCATTCCCCCGGCCGTGGCGTGCGCCAGGATCCGCACCGACACGATCAGGTGAGCGAGATGCTGACCACACCCTCGCCGAGGCGGCGATGGACTTCCGCGAGCAACTCCGCGTCGTAGGCGACGGCCTGCTTCAGCTCCATCGGGAGCGCGGCTCCGCCCGGCGCCGGCACATGGACGATGACCCGCGTGTCGCCCGGTCGCTCTCGGATCAGCTGGCGGAAGGTCTCCATGGCGTGAACGAGCTGATCTGCCGGCGCACCGCCGAAGCGAACGCTGAGGACCCGGTCGGGGCCGGCCGTCTCGAGGGGAGCCGTCGTCGCCGTTGCCGCCGCGACGGCCCGCGTCCGGGCCTCGTCGGGGAGTGCCGGTTCGTCGTCGCGGTACGACCCGAGATCCGCGGCCTCGACGGAGGGCGACGGATAGGTCGGGATGGGCTCGGCTGGGGCGATCCGCGGGAGCGTCGTAACCGGAGTGGCATCGGCACGGAGCGGTGACACGTACGGGACGTCGGCCCGTCTGGCCGGCAGGCCGGGGTCCGTGGCCGCGGGAGCCACGGTCCGGACGATCCCTCGTTCGGCTGTCGCGGCCGCGACCGGAATGGTCCGACCGGCGCCGCTCCCGCTTCCCCCGTCGCGGTGCCCGTTCCCGTTCCGGTCCCCGCTCCCGTTGCCGCTCCCCTCCCCGGCCGCGCCCAGCGTCCGGCGCCGCGACCCGCCGCGATCGCCGGCCGAGACCTCGCGCGCGAACGCCTCGGCGCCCTTCGCGACCGCGTCGTCCCAGGGAATCACGAGGTCGGCGAGAAGCGAGACGTCCTCGCCGCGGTGGTCGACCCGGCCGGCGACGAGCAGGATTGAACCCTCGACCCAGATGGGCCCGGTCTGCTCGAACAGCTTCGGGAAGACGACGACCTCGATCGAGCCCTGGAGGTCCTCGAGGGTGACGACGGCCATCGTGGACCGCGCTCGCGTCACCACGGTCCGCGCCCCCACGACGATGCCGCCAACGACGAGGCGCTGGCCGTCGAGCGTCTCGTCCGACTTGAGGTCTCCGGAGTAGGCCGTGACGAAGTCCCCGACCCTGTCGGCAACCTCGCCCATCGGATGCTCGGAGAGGTAGAGGCCCAGCAGCTCCTTCTCCCAGCGAAGACGCTCCCGGATGGGCGCTTCGGGCGTGGATGGCAACGGTCGCTCGAGGACGGCGGCGTCGCCCGCGCCCATGTCGAACAGGGACACCTGCCCGGTGATCCGGTCTCGCTGCGTCGCCTGGGCAGCGCCGACCGCGTCGTCGAGGCCCATGAGCACCTGGGCCGGGTGTCCGAACACGTTGAGTGCCCCGACCTTCGCGAGCGACTCAAGGACCTTCTTGTTCGTGAGCCGGAGGTCGATCCGCGTGCAGAAATCGGTCAGCGACCGGAACGGGCCGTCGGTCTCACGGGCCGCGATGATCGACTCGATCGCGCCCTGGCCCACGTTCTTCACGGCGAGCAGCCCGAATCGGATCGCATCGTCTTCGACGGTGAACTCCAGCTGGCTCCGGTGGATGTCCGGCGGCCGGACCTCGATCCCCAGCCGCCGGCACTCGGCAACCGCGGCGGCGACCTTCTCCTCCGAGCTTCGGACGGCCGACAGGACGCTCGTCATGTAGTCGACCGTGTAGTTCGCCTTGAGGTATGCGGTCTGGTAGGCGATCAGGCCGTAGCACGTGGCGTGGGCCTTGTTGAACCCGTAGCGTTCGAACGGCTCGAACGCCTTGAACACCGCGTCGATCGTCTGCGGCGGCACGCCCCGCTCGGCGGCCTGCGAGACGAACTTCTCCTTCTGGGCGCGGAGGACAGACGACTTCTTCTTGCGGATCGCATAGCCCAGCGTGTCCGCCTCCGGCCCGGTGAAGCCGCCGAGCGCGATCGCAGCGGCCATGATGTCCTCCTGGTAGACGAAGATCCCGTACGTCCGCGCGAGGAACGGCTCGAGGAGCGGGTGGAGGTACGTCACCGGCTCCTGGCCATGCTTCCGGCGGATGTAGGCGGGGATGTTGTCCATCGGCCCCGGTCGGTAGAGCGCGACCATCGCGGCGAGATCGAAGACGGAGGTCGGACGGAGCTCGCGGACGTAGCGCCGCATTCCCGCGGACTCGAGCTGGAAGATGCCGGTCGTCTCGCCGGACGCGAGGAGCTCGAACGTGGCGGCGTCGTCCAGCGGGATCCGGTCGAGGTCGATGTCGATGCCGCGGTGCGCCTTCACCTGGTCCACGGCGTTCTTCAGGATCGTCAGGTTGGACAGGCCCAGGAAGTCGAACTTCAAGAGGCCGAGCGACTCGATCGCGTGCATCTCGTACTGCGTCATCAACGAGTCCGAGTTCGTCGCCTTCTGGAGCGGCATGAGCTCGGTCAGCGGCTCGCGGCTGATGACCACGCCGGCGGCATGCGTGGACGCGTTGCGCGCCACCCCCTCGAGCTGCTTCGCGAAGTCGATGATCCGCCTGACGCCGTCCTCGCCCTGGTACAGCTCCTTGAGCTGGGGGCTGACTTCGAGCGCCTCGTCCAGGCGGATCCCGAGCTGGTTCGGGACGGCCTTGGCGATCCGGTCGACGTCGCCGTAGCTGTGCCCCAGGACACGGCCGACGTCACGGATCGCCGCCCGGGCGAGCATCGTGCCGAAGGTGATGATCTGGGCGACGTGATCCTG
This sequence comes from Anaerolinea sp., assembly GCA_013822395.1. Lineage (GTDB taxonomy): Bacteria > Chloroflexota > Limnocylindria > Limnocylindrales > CSP1-4 > UBA5189. The sequence goes on from PNKK01000018.1 coordinate 21,873, forward strand.
GCCGTACTTCCGCGAGACGTAGGCGATGACCTCGTCCCGGCGATCGTCCTGGAAGTCGACGTCGATGTCCGGCATCGTCACCCGGTCCGGGTTCAGGAACCGCTCGAACGGCAGGTCGTAAGCGATCGGGTCCACCGGCGTGATCCCGAGCGTATACGTCACGATCGAGCCCGGCGCGCTCCCCCGGCAGGTCGTCTGGATCCCCTGCTCGCGGGCGAACCGGATGAAGTCGGCGACGATCAGGAAGTAGCCCGCGTAGCCCATCGAGATGATCACGCCGAGCTCGTAGTCCAGGCGAGTCTGGAGCTCCGGCGTCACCGTCCCGTAGCGCCAGGCCAGGCCGCGCTGACACTCCGCGCGGAGCCAGCTCTCCACCGTCTCGCCGTCCGGTACGGGAAAATGCGGGATCCGGAGCTGGCCGAGCGGCAGCTCCAGGTCGCACATCTCGGCGATCCGGCGGGTGTTCAGGAGCGCCTCTCGCTGATCCGGGAAGAGCGCCGCCATCTCCGCCGCCGACTTCAGGTAGAACCCGTCCGACTCGAACTTCATCCGCCCCGGCGTGTCCAGGTTGTTGCCCGTGCCGACGCACAGGAGGACGTCGTGGGCGGGAGCCTGGCGCCGATGCACGTAGTGGAGGTCGTTCGTGACGACGAGCGGCAGGCCGGTCTCCGGCGCGAGGCGGAGGAGCTGCTCGTTGAGCCGGCGCTGCTCCGGCAGGCCGTGGTCCTGGAGCTCGAGGAAGAAGCGCCCCTTGCCGAGGATCTCTCCGTACTCGCCGGCGACCGATCGCGCGAGGGCCCAATCGTCCACCTCGAGGGCTCGGGCGACCTCGCCGTTCAGGCAGGCCGACAGCCCGACCAGCCCCTCGCTGTGCCGGGCGAGGTGCTCTCGGTCGATCCGCGGCTTGTAGTAGTAGCCGTCGATGTGGGCATCGGTGACCAGGCGGCACAGGTTCCGATAGCCGACAAGGTCCGAGGCAAGCAGGATCAGGTGAAAGGGCTGGGCGTCCGCCTTGCCCTCCTTGTCGGTCATCGACCGGCGGGCGACGTACGTCTCGACGCCGATGATCGGCTTGATGCCCTTGTCGCGGGCTGCCCGGTAGAAGGCGACCGCGCCGTACAGCGCCCCGTGATCCGTGATCCCCAGGCCGTCGAAGCCCTGGGCGCCCGCCTCGTCCACCAGGTCCATGATCCGCCCGAGCCCGTCCAGCAGACTGAACTCGGAGTGGGTGTGGAGGTGGACGAAGTCGTTCGCGGCGATGGTCACAAACGCAATCGTATCCTCATCGCGGGAGGCGGGTTGACCTCTGTGACACCGACCACGTAAATTACGTGCAACACGTTAGTCACGTGGTGAGGTGTCCGCATGAAGCGAAACATCACGGTCCAGCTCGACGAGGCCACCGTCCAGAAAGCACGGGTCGCAGCCGCCAAGCGCGGGAGCTCCATCAGCCGGCTGCTGGCCGAGCAGATCGACGTCCTGGCCCGGCAGGACGACGACTACGACCGGGCCATGACTGACGCGCTGGCAGAGCTCGAACGGGGCTACGACCTCGGCGGCGGCCCCTACCCTGCCCGCGACGAGGTGTACGAGCGGTGAGGACGTTCGTCGATACGAACATCGTCCTGTATGCGTATGACAGGAGCGAACCCGAGAAGTCGGCGATCGCCCGGGAGATCATGTCCGACCTGTGGCGCACCCGGCAGGGGCTTCTCAGCACCCAGGTCCTCCAGGAGCTGTATGTGAACCTCGCCCGCAAGCTCCGGGTCGTGGTTCCCCGGTCGAAGGCGCGCGCGCTCGTCGGCCGCTATGGCCGGTGGGCCGTGCACACCATCACGACGGGCGACATCCTCGAAGCGGCCGAGCTGGAGCAACGTCTCTCGCTGTCATTCTGGGACGCCCTCATCGTCGTCGCCGCCGTCAGAGGCGGGGCCGAGCGGATCATCAGCGAAGACTTCCAACACGGCCGGACGATCGCCGGGGTACGCGTCGAGAACCCATTCCGTCGCTGATCTCGCCGAGTCGCTCGGGGGCCCAGAGGAGCGGATGGGCCCCGACCTACGGCAGCCGGGCGAAGGCGTCAACCATGACCTCCTCGAAGCGGCCGCGATCCAGGTGGATCCCGACGTCTGCGTTCGGCCGGCGACCCGACCGGGAGAGGCGTCGCGGATGGCCCTCGCAGACCGTGCGGCCGCGGGCCGGCCCGTGGGTGATATCGACCTCGACATGGTAGCCCGCTACGGAGACGAGATCCGGGATGGCCAAGTGGGCGACGGCGACGGCATCGTGGATCGCCGCGGCCGGCGCGTCGTACCAGGCCCGCTCCCTGTCCAGGGCGAACTCCACGAGCTCCGCGGCAATGGATCCCGAGCCGGTCCCGAGCTTGCGCAACCGTCTGGCGGCGTTCCCGTCGAGGAGTGCCTGATGCGTCACGTCCAGGCCCATCATCGTGATCGGAACGCTGGACCGGAAAACGATGTCGGCCGCCTCGGGGTCGGCGTAGATGTTGAACTCGGCCGAGACGGTCGTGTTCCCCTCCCCGATCGAGCCGCCCATGATCGAGAGGTGGGCAATCCGGCTCGCGAGCTCCGGATGGACGCGGAGCAGGAGCGCGATGTTCGTGAGCGGTCCCACCGGCGCGATCGCGACCGGCACCGGGGACTCGCGGAGGATCTGGGCCATCAGCGCGACGGCTCCGTCCGGGTAAGCCGCGACCGGCGACGGCGGGAGCCTCGTCCGCCCGATCCCGCTCTCCCCGTGGATCGCCGTGGCTCGGACGACCTCGCCGGTCAGCGGGCCGGGCGCGCCCTCCCCGACCGGGATGTCGCTCCGGCCGTAGGCGTGGAGGAGCCGGAGGGCGTTATCGGTGCAGTGCTGGACGTCGGCGTTCCCGCCGACCGTCGTGACGGCAAGGAGGTCGAGCTCCGGCCGGGCCACAGCGAGCCCGATGGCGAGCGCATCGTCCAGCCCGGGATCACTGTCGATGATGAGCGGAAGCGGATGCTCCCGCGTCCCGACCGGGGCCGTCCGCGGGACGGGCGGCGCCGCGTGGAAGGCCGGCAGCGTTCCGTGCTCCCAGTCGCCGAAGCCGGCTCGCCCCATCCGCCCAGGCCCGCCTAGGCCTGCTCGTACGGCTGCCCCGCGGCGGCGGGTCCACGGACGCGGCCGACGACCCCGGCAACGACCACGATCGTCACGATGTACGGGACGCTGTTGAGCAGCTGCGGCGGAACCTGGACGCCGAGGATCGACAGCAGAGCCTGGCTCGTGTCGGCGAAGCCGAAGACGAGCGCCGCGCCGAACGCCCCGATCGGGTGCCAGGCGCCGAAGATCATCGCGGCCAGGGCGATGAAGCCGCGCCCGGCGCTCATCCCCATCTGGAAGCTGCCCGCCGTCGATAGCGAGAGGTAGGAGCCGGCGAGACCGGCGATGAGCCCCGCGAGGAGCAGCGCCCGGTACCGGATCGCGAGGACGTTCACGCCCACCGTCCCCGCAGCGGCCGGCTTCTCGCCGGAGGCACGGAGGCGCAGGCCCCAGCGCGTCCGGAAAAGCATGTACGTCAGGGCGAGCATCAGGATGATGGCGACGTAGACGTAGGGCTTGGCCGAGAAGAGGATCGGACCCAGGACCGGGATGTCGGCCAGGAGCGGCAGGCGCATCGGCTCGATCGTGGGCGGGGTGTTGAGCTCGGTGTTCCGGCCGAGCACCCGGAGGAACAGGAAGTTCGTGATCCCCAGGGCGCCGATGTTGATGACGGTGCCGGCGATGATCTGGTCCACCTTGTGGCGAATCCCGAGCCACGCCAGCAGCAGCCCGACGAGGGCGCCCACGAGCATCGCGCCGGCGACGCCCGAGAGCGCGCCGAGAAGCGGGTTGCCGGTGGCGTTGAGGATGACGCTCGCGACGATCGACGCGACGGCCGCCCCGAGAAGCATCTTGCCCTCGATGGCGATGTTGAGCATCCCGCTCCGCTCGGACAGGATGCCCGCCAGGGCGCCCATCGTGATCGGGGCGGCCAGCTCCAGGCTGCCGCCGAGGACACCGGTGAGGTTGGCCGAGGTGCCGTTGAGCAGCGCCGCCAGGAGCGCGGCGAGGACCGGCAGCATGAGCACGAGCAGCCATCGGCGCCAGGGGAAGGCGGTGCCGCGGAAGAGCTGGAGCATGCCGACCGCCCCGCTCGCGACGCCGGCGACCATCCACAGGATGCCGACGGTCGTCTGGAGCTCTGCGCTCTCGCCGCCCTGCTTGTCGATCCAGAAGGAGAACACCGCGGGTGTCGCGAAGGCACCGGCCGCCGCGTAGAGCAGGACGAGGCCGAGCGCGGCAAAGGTGACGCCGCGGATGCGGGCGAACCGGAGCGCCCGCCGGGCGGCCAGGCCCTGAGCCGCGTGGGTGGCGGTGGCGGGCGCGCTCACGTGGCCACCTCGGCCTCGACCGGCGGGGTCTTGATCCGCCAGATCGTCCGGACGAGCCCGGGCGCGGCAACGAACATGATCACGAGCGCCTGGACGAAGAAGAGCAGGTCGAACGGGATGCCGGACTGGATGCCCATCAGCTTGCCGCCGGTCGTGAGCGCGCCGAACAGAAGCGCGGCAAGGACGACGCCGCTCGGACGGAGCCCCGCGAGGAGCGCCAGGGCGATGGCGTTGAACCCGATCCCGCCTGACAGGTCGTTCGACAGCTGGCCGACCGTCCCGATGACCATGAACGAGCCGCCCATCCCGGCCAGGGCGCCGGACAGGAACATCGCCAGCATCATCGAGCCCCCGGCGCTCATGCCCGCGTATCTCGCCGCGGTCATGTTGAATCCCGCTGCCCGCAGCTCGTAGCCCTTGGTGGTCCGGAACAGGAGCCACGACACGATCACGGCCATGACCAGGGCGACGACGAATCCGTAATCGAGCCGGATCGCCGGCAAGCTCAGGATGCTTGGCACGTCCACGAAGGTCGTGAGGACCTTCGAGATCGGCTGCCCGCTGCCGGGGGCTCGCAGGAAGTCCGATCGCAGCCCGAACAGGACGACCTGGGCGGCAACGTAGTTGAGCATGATCGTCGTGATGACCTCATGCGCCCCGGTCCGGGCCTTGAGAAAGCCCGGTACGAAGCCCCACAGCCCACCGCTCACGGTGCCGGCGATGATCGCGGCGACGAGGATGACGGGGGCGGGAGCATTGCCCGCCAGCGCAATCGCCGTCGTCGTCGCGCCGAGGGCGCCGATGATCAGCTGGCCGTCGCCGCCGATGTTGAACATGCCGGCGCGGAACGAGATCGCGACCCCGAGGCCGGCGAAGATCAGCGGGCTGCTGGCAACAAGCGTCTCGGTCAGGGGTCGAATCGCCGTCGCGATGTCCTTCTGGCTGCCGCTCTGGAGCGCGGTCAGGATGCGGCCCGGGTCCCCGAACGCTCCGGACAGCATCGCCCCGTAGCCGGACCCGACGCCGCCGATGGCGCCGCCGATGGCGCCGAGGGGGTCGGATCCCAGCCTGGAGAGGTTCTCGAAGTCGGTGATGACGATGACGATCGCCCCGAACAGGAGCGCCGTGACGACCGCCAGGATCGGCAGCGCTCCCCGTCGAAGGAGCGCGACGAGCTTGGTCATGCGGCCGCCCCACCGAAGTGGGCCCCGCCCATGAGCAGCCCGATGGCCTCGTAGGTCGCTTCCGCTCCGGCGAGGACGCCGACGATCCGGCCCTCGTACATGACCGCGACCCGGTCGCCGACCGCGAGCACCTCGTCGAGCTCGGTGCAGACGATGAGGATCGCCGCCCCGGCGTCGCGCTGCTCCACGAGGCGACGGTGGATGTACTCGATCGAGCCGACATCGAGGCCGCGCGTCGGCTGGGCGGCCACGACGAGCCGCACGGGACGGGAGAACTCCCGGGCGACGACGACCTTCTGCTGGTTGCCGCCGGACAGCGACGCGGCGGTCGTCTCGATTGACGGCGTCCGGATGTCGAAGTCCACGACGCCCTGCTTCGCCCTGGCAGCCACGGCTCTGAGATCGAACAGGCCGCGCCGGCTATAGGGCTCGCGATGGTACGTGTCGAGGATGTAGTTCTCGGCCACGGTCATCTGGTTGATGAGCCCGTCGCGCCCGCGATCCTCGGGGATGTGGGCGACCCCGAGGTCGGCGATGTGGCGCGGCGTGGCGTGCTCGATCCGCTCGCCGCCGATCGACATCTCGCCCGCATCGATCGCTCGGAGGCCGACGATCGCCTCGACGAGCTCGGTCTGGCCGTTCCCCTGCACGCCGGCAATGGCGACGATCTCGCCCGCCCTGACATCGAGGTCGACGCCGTCGACCGCGATCTCGAGGCGGTCATCCCGGACTCGCAGGTCGCGGATGCTGAGCACCACCTCGCCGGGGCTGGCGGGGCCCTTGGGGACGACCAGCTCGACGTCCCGCCCGACCATCATGTTGGCCAGCTCCTGGCGGGTGGTATGCGCCGGGATCGCCGTGCCGGCCACCCGGCCTCGCCGGAGGACGACGATCTTGTCGGCGACCTCGAGCACCTCGTTGAGCTTGTGGGTGATGAAGATGACCGTCGTGCCGGTCGCCTTCAGGGATCGAATGATCCCGTACAGCTCCTCGGTCTCGAGCGGCGTCAGGACGGCGCTCGGCTCGTCGAGCACGAGGATGTCGCTGTGGCGGTAGAGCGCCTTGAGGATCTCCACCCGCTGGCGGACGCCGACGGGGAGATTCTCGATCCTGGCATCCGGGTCGACATCGAGGCCGTACTGCTCGGACAGCGCCACGATCCGGGCCCGCGCCACCGCGCGGTCGAAGCGCCCGAGAACCCCGGAAACGGTCTCCGCGCCGAGCGCGACGGCCTCCACGACGTCGAAGACCGGGACGAGCATGAAGTGCTGGTGGACCATCCCGACGCCGGCCCCGATCGCATCGGCCGGGTCGTGGAAGACCTTGGACTGTCCGTCGATGAGGATCTCACCCGAGTCCGGCCGGTAGAGCCCGGACAGGATGTTCATGAGCGTCGTCTTGCCGGCGCCGTTCTCGCCGAGCATGCCGAGGACCTCGCCGCGGTCGGCGGAGATGGAGATCCCGTCGTTGGCGAGGACGCCCGGGAAGCGCTTCGTGATGTCGCGAAGTTCGAGCCGCATCGACGCTCGGCCCTCGGCTGAAATCGGAGCCGCGCCCGGCCCGCGAACGCGGGCCGGGCGCGGAGTTGACGCTCGGTCGAGCCCTTCCGAAGCTGGCTAGCAGCCGCGGGCGAGGTAGTTGCAGACCTTGACCGAGCCGGACGCAATCGCCTGGCTCAGGGCCTGGACCTCCGCCTTCAGGTCGGCCGAGATCGCACTGTCAAGATCATGGAACGGCGCCAGGCGGACGCCGCCGTTGGCCAGGGTGCCGACGAAGTCCTCGCCCCCCAGATCGCCGCCGGCGTTCTTCTTGATCGTGTCGAGCACCGCGACATCGATCACCTTCTCGGCCGAGGTGAGGATCGCCTTCGAGTACTCGGCCAGGCTGATCGCCTGGTCCGTGTCCACGCCGATCGCCCACTTGCCGGCCGCCAGCATCGCCTTGATGGTCCCGTTGCCGGTGGCCCCGGAGACCGGATGGACGATATCGACGCCCTGGTCCAGGAAGGTCTTGGCGAGCTGCTCGCCCTTGGCCGGATCGTTCCACGGGTTGTCCCCGCCGACGAACGTCCCGGTCTGGTTGCCGTCCCATCCGAGCAGGGTGACGGAGGTGCCCTTCTGCTCGTTGTAGTACCCGATGCCGGCGTACATGCCGTCCATGAACCTGGTCACGCCGGGGAACTGGGCTCCGCCGTAGGTCCCGATCTTGCCGGTCTTGCTGAAACCGGCGGCGAGGTAGCCGGCGAGCATTGCGGCCTCATCGATCTGGAAGTCCAGGCCGGTGAAGTTACCCGGGAGCGGGACGTCGTCGGCGGTGCCGGGCGTGAAATCCGGACCTGCCGCGTTCCAGGTCGCGTCGACCTGCGCGAACGCGATATCCGGGTTTGCGATCGCCGCGTCGGCGGTCGCCTGGCCCTGGAGGAAGCCGACGGTCACGATCGTCTGGCAGCCCTCGTCGATGAGCCGCTGGATGTTGGCCGCGTAGTCGGTGGCGCCCTGGGCCTCGCTGAAGGCCGTATCGAAGCCGGCTGCCGCGGCGTCCTCGAGACCCTTCTTGGCAAGATCGTTGAAGCCCTTGTCGCCGAGGCCGCCCGTGTCGAACGCGACGCAGGCCTTGTACTTCGCGGCCTCCGTCGGGGCGACGGTCGGCGCGACGCTGGCCGTGTCGACGGGCGCCTGTGTCGGCGACGGCGATGCGCCACCGCCGCACGCGGCCAACACGATGGCTCCAGCAGCGCCGAGCGCCACCAGCCGCATGAGATTGCGCAATGTGCTTTCCTCCTCTTGCCTCCGGCCAGTCCACGAAAAGCCGGTCGTCCGGCGGAGAATACGCCAGACACATGCCGCCCGTCGATGATGTCCGCAACGCCTCCGGTCCCACCCCGCCTCGCACCGGGCCGGACGACCGCGAGCGCGTCGCCGAGCACCTGGACCTGGAGGCAGGCCGCCTCGGTGTGCCGGTCCTCGACGATGCGGGGATACGGGACCTGCTCCAGTCGACCCGCCGGATCGCGGTGATCGGCGCCTCGGCCGAGCCCGGTCGCCCGTCGAACGGCGTCCTCCGCGGTCTCCACGCGGCCGGCTACGATATGGTCCCCGTGAACCCGTCGGCGGATGAGGTGGTGGGCCTGCGGTGCTACCCGACACTGGCGGCGGCCGTCGCGGCGACCGGCCCCGTCGACATCGTCGATGTCTTCCGGCGGCGCGAAGCCTGCCCCGGCCACGCCCGCGAGGCGGTGGCGGCCGGCGCGCGGTGCTTCTGGCTCCAGCTCGGCCTCGTGAGCTCGGAGGCGGGTAGGATCGCGCACCACGGTGGCCTGGCGGTGGTGATGAACCGCTGCACGCTCATCGAGCTCGAGCGGATACGGAGGAGCTGAGCGGCCATGGCCCTGGAACCCTGAGGAGGACCCGATGCCCCAGATCCACCTCCACGCGGAGCCCGGCGACTACGCGCCGGTCGTGCTCCTGCCCGGCGACCCGAACAGGGCGACCCGGATCGCCGCCCGCTTCGACGGCGGCCTCGACGCAGCCAGGCTCGTGAACGAGCACCGTGGCCTGCTCGGCTACTCGGGCACCGTCGACGGCGTCCCGGTGTCCGTCCAAACGACGATGATGGGCACACCGACGACCTCGATCGTCGTTGAGGAACTGCTGAATCTCGGCGTGACGACGTTCATCCGCGTCGGCACGTGCGGCGGCTTCCGAGGGCTCGGGATCGGCGACGCCGTCGTGGCGCTCTCGGCTGCCTCGCTCTCCGGCATCGGCGTCCCGCTCGGCGAGGGCGAGCCGACCGCCCCAACGGCCGATCTCGACGTTGTCCTCGCGCTCCTCGAGGCGAGTCGCGCCGCAGGGCTCGTGACGCACGTCGGCCCGATCGTGACAGGCGACGTCTTCTACGAGGTGCACCCGCTGGGCCACGCGCGCTGGGGTCGGCGTGGCTACCTCGCCGCCGAGATGGAATCGGCCGCCCTGTTCCTCCTCGCGATGCGCGAGCGCGGAAAGGGTCGCCCTGTGCGCGCCGGCACGATCCTCACGGTCTCCGACGTCGTCTCGGATCCCGGCTCCGCGCCCCACGGTCGCACGCTCGGCGACGAGGCCTGGTTCCGGCCGCCCGAGGACGAGGTCACGCGACGCGTGGACCTGACGATCGGGGCGGCGCTCGCCGCCGCGGCGGAGCTCGGTCGGGGCTGACGCCGCGCCGGGTCGCCGGGACTGGGGAGTCCCGGAGGCGTTCGATCCATCCAGGTACGGACTCTCGGCTCCCTCGCGCTTGGTCACCCGCCGACGATCACGACCGGCCGTCACCGCGTCCACGACCGGCTGTCCATCTCGTCCGCGTCGACGACGTGTTCGGGAGCCAGAGCTACGGGAGCGCGAAGCCCGCGACGACGAAGACGAACCCGAGAACGGCGATCAGCGCGCCGTCGCGGGCCTGGCGTCGGAGCACCTGCATCGCCACGGACGCGCCGGTGGCACCGGAGTCACGGAGCCCGCCGCGCCAGGCCTCGTAGCGGGCGACGTTCGCGTCCTGCTCGCGCAGCTCCTGGTAGCGGCGCCACGGCTCGCGGGCGCGGACGTAGCCGGCGACGATGAGGGCGACTCCGGCACCCCACAGCAGGATGTTCAGGATGCCCATCAGCCGTCTTCCCCCGCTCGCGGTGCCGTGGGGCCCGGACCGAGGCGCGCCCGGAGCGCCACCTGCACGACCGCGGCGTTGGCCTGGCCTCGGGTCTGCTTCATCACCGCGCCGACCAGGAAGCCGATCGCCTGGGTCTTCCCGGCCCGGACGTCGGCGGCCGCTGCCGGGTTGGCCAGGATCACCGCGTCCACGATCCCGGCGAGCGCGTCCGCATCCGAGATCTGGCGGAGGCCACGGGCCCCGACGATCGCCTCGACCCGCTCGCCGGTGGCGAGGTGGGCCTCGAACACCTCCTTGCCGTTGGCTCGCGAGATCGCGCCATCCACGACCAGCCGGATGAGCGCGGCCAGCTCGATCGGGTCCGCTCCGGGGGCGGTGCTCGACGGTGCCGCGTTCCGGATCCGGAGGTATTCCCCGGTGACCCAGTTCGCGACGGTCTTCGGGTCGAGGCCCCCGTCCGCGCCGGCCGCCAGCGTCGCCTCGAACAGGCGAGTCGCGTCGGCGTCGGCGACCAGGACCCCGGCGTCATAGGGGGTGAGCCCGAGCTGCTCGCGATACCGCGCCCGGCGAGCCGCAGGCAGCTCCGGGAGCGCGGCCCGGATCCCGTCCAGCCAGGCCGGGTCGACGCGGAGCGGCGGCAGGTCGGGTTCCGGAAAGTAACGATAGTCGTCCGACGTCTCCTTGACCCGCATCCGGTACGTCTCGCCCCGGTCGTCCGACCAGCCGCGCGTCTCCTGGACGAGCTCGCCACCGGCCTCGAGGATCCCCGCCTGGCGCTCGATCTCGAACGTGATCGCCCGCTCCACGGACCGGAACGAGTTCATGTTCTTGACCTCGACCCGGGTCCCGAACGCCTCCGTGCCCCGGGGCCGAAGCGAGACGTTGGCCTCGACGCGCAGCTGACCGCGCTCCATGTCCGCGTCGGACACGCCGATCGTCCGAAGGAGGAGCTGGAGCTCCTCCGCGTAGCGGCGGGCCTGCTCGGCCGTCCGGACGTCCGGCTCCGTGACGATCTCCATGAGCGGCACACCGGACCGGTTGAAGTCGACGAGGCTCAGTCGTTCCCCGCCGGTCCCTGGGGCATGGACCAGCTTGGCCGTGTCCTCCTCGAGGTGCGCGCGGGTGATCCGGATGCTGAACGGACCGTCGCTCGTATCGATCGTCAGCGAGCCGCCGGCGGCGAGGGGCAGGTCGTACTGGCTGATCTGGTAGCCCTTCGGCAGGTCCGGGTAGAAGTAGTTCTTCCGATCCCAGCGGGTCGCGTCGGGCGTCCGGGCTCCGATCGCAGCGCCGGTGGCCAGGACCAGCTCCACGGCTCGCCGGTTGATCACCGGCAGGGCGCCGGGCAGTCCCAGGCAGACCGGGCAGGCATGGGTGTTCGGCGCGGCGCCGTCGTACGCGGTCGAGCAGCCACAGAACATCTTCGAAGCCGTCCGCAGCTGGCAGTGGACCTCGATCCCGATCACGGCTTCGTAGCGATCCAGGGCGTCGGCGGTCGCAGGAGGATTGGTCATCGGGCCGGGGCCGTGGTTCGCGCGCGCTCGACGAACCGGCCGATCCGCGCAAGCGCCTCTTCGAGCTGCTCGTAGCTGGTGGCGTAGCAGGCGCGGACGTGACCCTCGCCGGACGGGCCGAACGCGGCGCCAGGCACCACCGCCACGTGCTCCTCCTGGAGAAGGCGCTCGGCGAAGGTCTCGGAATCGAGCCCGGTGGAGGTGATCTTCGGGAAGGCGTAGAAGGCGCCCCGCGGCTCGAAGGTCTCCAGGCCCATGGCGTTGAACCCATCGACGACGAGTCGCCGTCGGCGGTCGTACTCGGCGCGCATCCGCTCGATGTCCGGCTCGCCCTCGACGAGGGCGACGAGCGCGGCGTCCTGGGCGACCGTGGGCGCGGACATGATCCCGTACTGATGGACCTTCACGATCCCCTCGAGAATCCCGGCCGGCGCTGCGAGCCAGCCGACCCGCCAGCCGGTCATCGCGTACGCCTTCGAGAATCCACCCATGAGGATCGTCCGCTCGCGCATCCCCGGCAGGGACGAGAACGCGCGGTGGGTGTACGAGCCGTAGGCGAGGCGGTCGTAGATCTCGTCGCTGTAGACGAGGAGGTCGTGGCGGACGGCGATCCGGGCGAGCTCGTCTTGGATCTCGGGCGTCAGGACGGCTCCCGTCGGATTGCACGGGTAGCCGAGGAAGAGCGCCTTCGTCCGCGTGGTGATCGCCGCCTCGACCGCCGCCGGGTCGAGCGCGAAGTCGTCCTCGAACCGGGTCGGCACCTGGACCGCCGTGCCGCCGGCGAAGACGATCGCCGGCACGTACGCCACGTACGACGGCTCGTGGAGGATCACCTCGTCGCCCGGGTTGCAGGTCGCCCGAAGCGCGAGGTCCACCGCCTCGGAGGCTCCGACCGTGATGAGCAGCTCCTTCGCCGGGTCGTACACGACGCCGTAGCGGCGCTCCAGGTGGGCGGCCAGCGCGCGCCGCAGCTCGACGGTCCCGTAGTTCGACGTGTAGTGCGTCCGGCCCTCGCGGAGCGACTCGACGCCCGCCTCGATGATGTGGCGCGGCGTGTCGAAGTCCGGCTCCCCCACCCCGAGGCTGATGACGTCGGTCATCGTGGCCAGGATGTCGAAGAACTTGCGAATGCCGGAGGGCGGCACCGCTCGAACGCGCTCCGACAAGGCACGTTCGGCGAGCGGCGGGCGGGTTTCGAGGTTCATCGAGCCACAGCGTACGTCGGCCGGCTTGCGTCAGCGAGCAGCCGCGAGCGCCGCGGCGCGTTCCGCGGGCGTCAGGCCGCTGGCGTGGTCGGCCTTGGTGAGCGCCGCCGGCTCGAGGCCGCGCCAGGCGGCGCCGGCGGTCAGGCCCTCGAAGGCGCGCGCGGCGCGGAACAGGAGCAGCTCGCTCCAGGCCGACCCGATGAGCTGGAGCCCCACCGGCAACCCTTCGGACAGGCCGCACGGGATCGACACACCGGGCAGGCCGGCCATGTTGACCGGCAGCGTGCACGCGTCGGCCAGGTACATCGCCACCGGATCCGCGGTCTTCTCCCCGAACCGGAAGGCAACCGACGGCGACGTCGGGGCGACGAGGGCGTCGATGCCGGACGCGAAGATCTCGTCGAAGTCGCGCTTGATGAGTGTGCGGACCTTCTGCGCCTTCAGGTAGAAGGCGTCGTAGTAGCCGGCCGACAGGGCGTACGTGCCGAGCATGATCCGGCGCTTCACCTCGGCGCCGAAGCCCTCGCCCCGGGTCGCCAGGTAATCGGCGATGAAGTCGCCGCCCTCGAGGCGGCGCGAGTGGCCGTAGCGGACCCCGTCGTAGCGGGCGAGGTTCGCCGATGCCTCCGCCGGGGCGACGATGTAGTACGCCGCAAGGCCGTAGTCCGTGTGCGGAAGACTGACGTCCTCGACATGCGCGCCGGCATCGACGAGGAAGGCGACGCTCTCGTGGATCCGCCGCTCGACGTCCGGATCCATGCCCGCGACGAAGTACTCGCGCGGCAGCCCGAACCGCCTGCCGCGCAGCCAGGCGACGGCCTCGTCGTCCGACTCCGGGAGGTGGAGCAGCTCGTCCGGGACCGGGACCGGCGCGGACGTGGAGTCGCGGGCGTCCCGCCCGGCGATCGCGTGGAGGAGCGCGGCGGCGGCGCGGGCGTCCCGCGCGAACGGGCCGATCTGGTCCAGCGACGAGGCGAACGCGACGATCCCGTACCGGCTCACCCGGCCGTACGTCGGCTTCATGCCGACGATTCCGCACAGTGCGGCCGGCTGGCGGATGGAACCGCCGGTGTCCGTGCCGAGCGCGAGCGGAACGTGGTGGGCTGCCACGGCCGCCGCCGACCCGCCGCTGCTGCCGCCCGGCACGGTATCGAGGTCCCACGGGTTGCTGACCGGCCCGTAGGCCGAGTACTCGTTCGACGAGCCCATCGCGAACTCGTCCATGTTCGTCTTGCCGAGGAGGACCGCCCCGACGCGACGGAGCCGCTCGACGATATGGGCATCGTACGGGGCGCGGTAGCCGGCGAGGATCCGCGAGCCGGCGGTGCACTGGCCTCCCTCCACGGAGATGAGGTCCTTCAGCCCCACCGGGATCCCGAGGAGCGGGTGGAGTGCCTCGAGCGCCGCCCCGCCCGCCCGACGCGCCTCGCCAAGGATCGCGTCCGCGGCATCCGCCTGCGACAGGGCGCCCTCCCGGTCGATCATCAGCCACGCGTTGAGCGCCAGGTTCTGGCGCTCCGCAACGGCCAGATGTGCCTCCGTCAGGGCGCGCGAGGACGTCTCGCCGGCGCGCACGAGCGCGGCCATCTCGCGAGCGAGGAGGCGGGTGAGGTCCGAGGTCATCGGTCGGTCGGGTCGAGGGCTAGCCGGCATCGCCGCCGAGGATCGGCGGCACCACGATGAAGTCGCCCTGGCGAACCGGCGCGTTCGACAGGACGGCGTCCCGCGGCAGGGACGGAGTGGCGATGTCATCGCGGAGGATGTTCTCGAGCTCGATCGTCTGGGCCGTCGGGGGGATCGCAGCCGTGTCCAGCTCGGCGAGCTTTGCGTACTGCTCCAGGATGTGGTTCAGCTGGCCCTGGAGTCGGTCGAGCTCCGCCGGCGTAACGCCGAGGCGGGCGAGGTGCGCAACGTGCTCGACGTCCGAGCGGGAGAGTCCGGCCATGGCCGGATCATAGCCGAGCGGCCCCGGCGGACCGGTACGATGCCGCCGAATCCGGACAGAGGAGCAATGCATGACCGGCTCGGCGACCCGCGCAACCATCCGCCCGATGCGGCCCGCCGACGTCGACGCGGCGACCGAGGCGATCCTGCGCGCCGACTGGGGCGACCGCCGATCCTGGTTCGAGTTCGCCACGACGCAGCCCGAGTGCCGCCCGATCGTCGCCGCCCTGAGCGGCCGGGTCGTGGGCACGGGCGTCGGTACGGTGAACGGAGCGGTCGGCTGGGTCGGAACGATCTGGGTGGACCCCACGCACCGCGGCGCCGGCCTCGGGCGCGCCCTCACCCAGGCCGTCGTCGACGGACTCGAAGCCGCCGGTTGCCGGACACTAATCCTGGTTGCGACCGTGCAGGGGTTGCCGCTCTACGAGCGAATGGGCTTCGAGCTGCAGACGCGCTACCGGATCCTCGAGGCGCCCGGGCTGGACCCTGGCGAGCCGGTAGCCGGGGATCCGGCAGCCGATGGGCACGCAGCCGGGGAGCCGGCGGGCGACGGCGTCCGGCCGTTCCGCGCCGCCGATCTCGACGCGATCCTGGCGCTCGATCGCGTGGCGACCGGTGAGGACCGCGGACACGCGATCCGGCGCTTCGCGACCCCGGAGAGCACGAGGGTGATCGAGGTCGACGGAGAGCTCGGCGGCTTCGTCGTCCGTGCCCCGTGGGGAGGCGGCGCGACGATCGCGCCGGACCCGGCGGCCGCAATGAGGATCCTCCAGGCGAGGCGCCGAGCACATGGACCGGGCGGCCGCGTCCGCGTTGGCCTGGTCGAGGAGAACGCGGCCGGCCTCGCCCTTCTCGAGGCGGCCGGTCTCGTGCCGATCTGGTCAGCTCCACGGCTCATCCGGGGCGAGACCCTCGCCTGGCGCCCGAACTGGATCTGGGGCCAGTTCAACCACGCGATCGGCTGATCGCACCGGCCGAGACGAAAGTCCTCCCGAGCTCGCGCCGCCCGGGTGATGGTGCGCCCGGGACCCGGGCGCAATGCTGAACGACGCCGAATCTCCTGACCATGACCTCGAGGCCACGTTGACGATCCTCACCGCCTGCCTCTCGTGCGGAACGCCCGCGCGATCCGCCGCGAGCACCTTCTGCGGCCGCTGCGGCCGTCCCTTTGGCGCTCCGCCCCCGGCGCACATCGAGCTGCCGGCCTGTCCCGTCTGCTACCGGTCGGCCGACGACGACGGGCGATTCCCGAGCGCACCGCTGCCCGGCCTCCGCCTCGATCTCCCCCGCCACGTTGCCGAGCACGACCAGCACCCCGTCGGGGACGACGACTACCTCGAGACGCTCCGCGAAGGGTCGCGCATCCGGATCGGCCGCTGGACGGCGCCGTACGACCTCGTCCGCCGCTATCTCGTGACCGGAGCGCTCGAGGGCGGCCGGCGGCGCCGGTACGAGCACGACCTGATCGTCACTGCGATGACCCAGCTCGCGCGGTTCGGCCCCGACGCGGCGATCCTGGGCGACCAGCCCGAGTGGCACGCCGCCCGCGACGCGGTCAGCGAGCTCCTCGAGCGATACCACCGCCCGACCGATCGCCGGTCGCGTCGCTGACCCTCGGGAGATCCGGGCCACGCGGCCCGATCCCCTCACCCATCGAGCAGGACCTTCCGTCCCATCCGCCCCAGGACGCCGCGATCGAGCAGTCAGCTCGGGCGATCGAGCAGGCTCGAGGTCATCAGCAGGTCGGCCGAGGCGACGTTCGTGGCGAGCGGGATGTTGTGCACGTTGCACACCCGCAGGATCGCCTGGATGTCCGGTTCGTGCGGGTGGGGGGTCAGCGGGTCAACGAGGAAGATCACGGCGCGCACCTTGCCCTCGGCCACCATGGCCGCAATCTGCGTGTCGCCGCCCTTCGGTCCCGACAACACGCGGGTCACCTCGAGGCCGACCTTGTCCTGGAGGAGCTCACCCGTCGTCGACGTGGCGACAAGGTGGAAGTGGCCCAGGCGCTCGCGGTTGTAGGTGGCGAAGGCGACCATATCGACCTTGCGGCCGTCGTGGGCGATGAGGGCGATGGTGGCCGGCACGCCGGCAGCGGGTTCGGGCACGGACGACCTCCGAAGAAGCCGCCGGTGGCAACGTCGGCGGCATCTCCACGGTACACCGATGCGTCGTTGGCGGGCTCAACCGCGCGATCGGTCGATGGTCAGCGCTCCACCGGGACATGCCAGCCGATGAGCTCGCAGCCCAGGTAATGCGGCGCGCCCTCGCCGGGCGTGCACGACCGGCAACCCCAGCGGGTCAGCCCGCCCTCGTCGGGCAGGTACAGGATGTCGCACGCGTTCTCCGATGGATCGCAGTCTCGGCTGTGGCAGACACAGTTGCAATGCACCCAGTGCTCGCATGTGCAACTCGCCGACGGCGAGGGCGGGCGCAGGACGCTGGCCGGGAACGGGCTCGGCACCTGCATGATCTTCCTCCTTGCCACGGCCCCGGTCGGCCGCGCGAGCCGGTCGCCTAAGCCGCGCGATTTCCCGCGCCGCCCGGATGCCCACCCCACCCCGGTCGCGGCCTGTCCGCGACCCGTCCGGTGGCTCCGATTGTCGCGCACACGTCAAACATGCCTTCGCGTCCCGCATGCCGCCGCGCCCGCCGCGCCCGCCCCACTGGGTCCACGCCCCTGCTTTCCTGGCCAATGACCCGGTGGGGAGCACTGTCCAGAAGGCCGCGCCGAACCGTCGGGTCCGGCGGCGAATCGAGGCCCTGCAACGGCCCGGAATCATGGCCACTGCTCCCGGGGAGCGCGATAGCCAGGAAAGCTCCGTCCCGGAGGACGGGCAACCTCCGGGCTACCTGGATAGTGCTCCCGGGGAGCACGATAGCCAGGAAAGGAGCATTCCGGAGGGGCCGGCGGGGCGGGCGGGGCGGGCGGGACCGGCGGGGCGGGCGGGACCGGTAAACGGTGGGGTCAGCGGGACCGGTAGAACGGTTGGGTCACGCCCCGGGAGGTTCACCTCCGAGGAGGCGCCGGAACCCTTCCCCGTCGAGCACCGGGACGCCCAGCTCCTGGGCCCTTGCGAGCTTCGAGCCCGCACCCGGCCCGGCGACGACGTAGTCCGTCTTCTTCGACACTGAGCCCGCGGGCTTGCCCCCGGCGGCGCGGACAGCCGCCTCGGCCTGCTCGCGGCTGAAGCCCTCGATCGTCCCGGTCACGACGACGGTCTTCCCGGCGAGCGGACCGGTCGAGACGGCCCGGGCGCGCGGGGCCGGGAGCTCCACGTCCACGCCAGCGTCGGCGAGATCCTCCAGGACGCCGCGACCGGGGCCGGCCTCGCCGAACCACGTCGCCAGCGCCGACGAGACGGTCGGGCCGATCCCCTCGACCTCCTCGAAGCGGGCCGGGTCCCTGGAAGCCACGTGCTCGAGGTGCTCGGCGGCCCGCCGGAGCCAGCCATCGCCCGCCGGGACCTCCCCGGCGAGCCAGCGGGCGAGCTCGATCGCCGTCGTCCAGCCGACCTGCGGGATGCCGAGCGCCGCAATCAGCCGTTCGAGCGGTCGACGGCGTGACCTCTGGATCGCGGCGTGCAGGTTCTCGGCGCTCTTGCGTGCGAATCGATCGAGGCCCTCGAGATCCTCGACGGAGAGCCGGTAGAAGTCGCCGCGCGTCTTCACCAGGCCTCGCTGAAGGAGTTGCTCCAGGACGTGCCAGCCCGCACCATCGATGTCCATGCCGCCCCGACCGGCGAAGTGCCCGAACTCCTGCGCCACGCGGGCCGGGCAGGCGGAGTTCGGGCAATAGTGGCGGACGGCGCCCTCGTCGCGGACGACGACGGTGCCGCAGACCGGGCAGGCCTCGGGCATCTCGAACTCGCGCTCGATGCCGGTCCGCTTCTCCGGGATCGACCGGACGACCTCGGGGATGACGTCGCCAGCCTTCTGGAGGATCACGCTGTCCCCGATCCGGACGTCCTTCCGCCGGACCTCGTCGAGGTTGTGGAGGGTGGCCCGAGCGACCGTGGAGCCGGCGACCTTCACCGGTCGGAGGTGGGCCACCGGGGTGAGGGTTCCCGTCCGGCCGACGTACGGGACGATGTCCTCGACGACGGTCTCCACCTGTTCCGGTGGGAACTTGTAGGCGATCGCCCAGCGCGGTGCCCGCGAGACCATCCCGAGGCGCTCCTGCTGCTCGAATCGGTCGACCTTCACGACCACGCCATCGGTCTCGTACGGGAGGTGGTGGCGCGCGTCGCGCCAACGCTCGGCAAACGCGATCACGCCATCGATGTCGAGGGCCGTGGCGCGCTCGGGGTTGACCGGCAGGCCGAGCGTGGCCAGGCGGTCCAGTGCCCCGGCCTGGGTCATGACCCCGGGCGAGGCGGAATCGGCCTCCCCGGCCTCGAGGCTGAGCGTCGCCTGCGCTCCCCCGCCCTCCTCGAGCAGCTGATAGAACCACGCCGCCAGCTTCCGGCTCGCGGTGACGTTGGGGTCGAGCTGGCGGAGCGAGCCGGCACCGCTGTTGCGCGGGTTGGCGTAGAGCGGCAGCCCGGCCGCCTCGCGCTCCTCGTTGATCCGGGCGAACTCGGCCTTGGGCATGAAGACCTCGCCCCGGACGTCGGCCGTGACCGGCTCCCGGAGCCTGCCCGGGATCACCGAGATCGTCCGCAGGTTGGCGGTGACGTCCTCCCCGGTCGTCCCGTCGCCGCGGGTCGCGCCTCGGACGAACCGGCCGCGCTCGTACCGGAGTGAGACCGCCAGGCCGTCGATCTTCAGCTCCGCGACATAGCGGAGGTCCGGTGCTGGCTCGGGGGCGGGAGCGAACCCGAGGCCGCGGCGAACGCGGGCATCGAACGCCCGGAGCTCGTCGTGCGAGAACGCGTTGCCGAGCGACAGCATCGGGCGCGAATGGCGGACCTCCGAAAACGTGCCGCCGGGCGCCGACCCGACCCGCTGGCTCGGGGACTCCGGGGTGATCAGGGCCGGGAAGGCGGTCTCGAGCGCGACGAGCTCGCGCATGAGCGCGTCGTACTCGGCGTCGGCCAGCTCCGGCGCGTCCTGCTCGTAGTAGAGGCGGCTCGCGCGATGGAGGATCTCGGACAGCTCCGCGTGGCGGGCGGCCGCCGCCTCGGGCTCGAGGGTAGCGGCAGCCTCCACGAGCCCCCGATCGACGGGGAGCCGGTCCACGGTCTCGGTCATCGACGCCAAGGATACGAAGCGATCGCCGTCCCCTGCCATCGGCAAAGGTTGGCCCCCGCTTCGATCATCCGACCGGGACCGCGTGCTCTGGGCCGTCTGCCGGCGCCGAGACGGTCGCCGCGTCGCAGTTCACAGCCCTTGATTAGGCGGCGTTCATGTTGCTCTCAGCCGATCCGCCTGAAGTTGCCGCGTCAGAGCTGGGAGCTGTCCAGTGCATTTGAGAGGTGCGACATGAAGCGTGGACTACTGTCCG
The DNA here is from genome assembly GCA_013822395.1 of Anaerolinea sp. Classification (GTDB taxonomy): domain Bacteria; phylum Chloroflexota; class Limnocylindria; order Limnocylindrales; family CSP1-4; genus UBA5189. The sequence continues at coordinate 42,219 of PNKK01000018.1, forward strand.
GATCGCTTGCCGTTCTGTTCACGCTCTCCAACTCGGGGATCGTCGCGGCGACCGGCGCCAGCGACGACGCGTACGGGTCCGCGAATCACTGGAGCACGGCGACCGAGGGGGGGCACGCCTCCGCCCTGCCGCCTGCTGCCACAGGAGTAGGGACCAGAGTCGCTCGGAGCTGAGGTTCCGCAGATGGGCGCACCACTTCCGTCGGCGCCGCTCCGGCTGCTTCGCCGGCGGACCGCGCTCCTGGCCGTCGTCGCGGTGGCGGCCATAGCGATTACCGCCTCGCAGGTCGGGACCGCGGCCAGGGTACGGATCGAGGCCGAGATCGACGCGAACTGGCGGGGCGCGTACGACATTCTCGTCCGGCCGGCGGGCGCGAGGCTCGACCTCGAGAGCACGAACGGGCTCGTCGAACCGAACTTCGTGGCCCTGGCCGGCCAGGGCGGGATCAGCGCCGCCCAGGTCGCCGCCATCCGGACGATCCCCGGCGTCGAGATCGCGGCGCCCATCGCCTGGGTCGGGTTCGTCACGACCCGGGTTGCATCGCCGACGATCGAGATCCCGAAGGTCCCCTCCAAACCCACCCTGTTCTCGGCGACGCTGACCCTGTCCACCTCCGATGGAGCCAGCCGTCGCCTGGTGTACGAGGACCTCCTGCGGATCCTGCTCGCGCCCGAGGAGACGAACTTCCAGGGCTGCCCGACCGTCATCTCCGACAACGTCGGCACCAGCTGCGGGACCTTTCCCGATGGCCGGTGGACCCTCGAGGTGACCAGCGTTCACTACCCGCCCCAGATCCAGAGCCCGATCCTGGCCGTCGATCCGGAGGCCGAGCGGGCGCTCCTGGGCGGTTCGGGCGCCTTTCTCGATCCGCTCGTCACGCTGCCCAACCGCGACACGCTCACGGTTGGCACCGTCGACGAGGAGGAGATCATCCTGCCGAATTACGACGATTGGCGCGGGGACATTCGCTTACTCAAAGGCCCCGGCTTTGCCAACCCGGTCACCTTGAGCCGCCCGGTCATCCCGATCCTCGTCAGCGCCAGGACCTACGCCCAGATCCAGGTCTCGCTGGCCGTCAGCCAGGTCGGCCGGCCGCTCGCCGCGCTGCCGGACACGAAACGACCGGCGGCGGCCGTGCTCGACGATGCGGCCAGGCAGGCCGGACCCGGGACGACCGCGGTGGGCACCAGCACGGTCGAGACATCGGACACGGCCCGGGCGTTTCGGGTCTTCGGGCTGCGGGTCCCCTGGCCGGGGTCGTCGGTGCCCTGGGGGCTGGGCGAGGGTGGACTTATCGGTAACCGAACCATCATCGCGGCGCTCACCGGCCGCCCGACGTACGCCGCCGCCGCCCCGGATGGCACGGCGACGCCCGCCTTCCGGATCGCGCCACAGGGCACCGTGCCGCCGGGCGGCCCGGGCTCGGAGCTGCCCGTCCCAGGGCCGCTCACCGGCGGTCCCCAGGAGGTGCGGTTGGGCAGCGAGCAGTCGTACCGACCGCTCGAGACGGTCTCGCCACCGCTCGTGGAAGCCTTCGAGCGGCAGAACACGATGGACCGGCCGTTCTTCCTCGCCCCGGTCGGGGAGTACGACCTCGACATGCTCGAGCTCCCGGACGATCCGCTCTCCTACGTCCCCTACGGGGCCTACGACCCGCCCGACACCACGCTCATCGCCGGACCCGACGGCCAGCCCGTGACGCCGGCGGCGATGAACCCGACGCTGAACCCGACCGGATTGCTGCAGGCGCCCCCGATGGGCATCGTGGATATCGCGGCGGCGGAGCTGATGCGGGGTCCGGCGCCGATCGACGCGGTCCGGGTTCGGGTCGGGGGGATCACCGGCTACGACCCGGGTGCGCTGGCCGCGGTGGAGCGGGTTGCCGGAGCGATCGCCGGGCTCGGGCTCACGGTGGACGTCGTGGCCGCCTCCTCGCCGCAGGCCGTCGACATCTACGTCCCCGCCTACGACACGAGCTCCGATCCGCCGGCCGACCTCGGCTGGGTCCGGCAGAACTGGACGACGCTGGGCGCCGCCCCGCGGGTCGACCGGGCGCTCGGCGAGACGAACCTGGCGCTCCTCCTCCTCGCGCTCGTCGCCGTGACGGTCGTCATCGCGGGCACGCAGCTTCTGTCGGCCGCGGCGCGCTCCCGCGAGGCGGCGATCCTCGCCGCCATCGGCTGGCGACGAGGATCGATCGTGCGCTGGCAGGCGGGCGAGTCGTTGATCGCCGGCACGATCGTTCTCGCTCTGGGACTCCTCGGATGGGCGGTCTCGGCCCGCGAGCCGCTGGGGCTCGCGGTGGCGGTATACGGCGGCACGGCGTTCATCGTCTCGGGCCTGGCGGCGGCCGTCCTCGTGCGGCCGGCGGTGCGCCGTGTCGCAGCGGGCGACGTCGTCATCCCGCACCGCCGCCTGAGTCCGTTCGTGGGCGGGCTTCGGACCTACGCCCTGCGCTCGCTCCTCGCCCGGCCGTGGCGCTCGGCTACGATCGTGGCGGGCCTGGCCCTGGCGGCGGCGACGATCGCGCCCGGGCTCGCGGTCCTGGCCAGCGTCGGCTCGCGGGTCGGCCCGACCCTTCTCGCCTCGGCGCTCGCCGAGCGCCTCGCAGCCTACCAGCTCGCGCTCATCGGGCTGATCGGCCTGGGCACCCTGGCGTTCACGCTCCTCGCCCTGCGGCTCGACCTCGAGACCCGCCAGAGCGAGCTGCGCGTCCTGCGGGCAGCCGGTTGGCGGCCCGGGGACGTCGGGCGGATGCTGGCCTGGACCCGGCTCGGGCTCGCCCTGCCGGCCGCGCTCCTCGCCGCCGGCCTCGCCTTTGTCACGGCCGCCCAGATCGCCGGCGCGGACGTGCCCGCGGGCTGGGTCGCGGCTCTCGCCGGCGGGCTCGCCCTCTCGGCCCTGTTCTGGGGACGACTCGCGAGCCTGCGACTCGCGGGAGGCCACGATGCCTGAGCGAGACACCGATCCCGTCGCCATCGAGGAGCCGGTGATGGACCGTCCCCTGCTCACCCTGCGCGAGATCGGCATGACCTACCCCGGCCGCGATCACGGCGAGCCGCTGCGGGTCCTCGAGAACATCGACCTCGCCGTCGCGAGAGGCGAGCTCGTCGTCGCCGCCGGCCGATCGGGCTCGGGCAAGACGACGCTTCTCCACATCGCCGCCGGGCTCCTGCGGCCGACCGCCGGCAAGGTGCACTGGGCCGATGTCGCCCTCGACGACCTCGACGATGATGGCCTCGCCGCACTTCGCGGCCGATCGGTGGGGATCGTCTTCCAGGGTGCGGCCCTCATCGACACCCTCACCGCCGCCGAGAACGTCGCGCTCCAGGCCGTCCCCGCCGGCGTGCGCGACGGGCGCGACCGCGCTCTGGAGCTGCTGGGCCGGCAGGGACTCGCCGCCCGGGCGCGCCACTACCCGAGCCACCTCTCGGGCGGCGAGCAGCAGCGGGTGGCGCTCGCTCGGGCGCTCTACGCGGACCCGCCGCTCCTGATCGTGGACGAACCCACGGCCAACCTGGACCGGCGCAGTGCCGAAGCGGTGACCCGGCAGCTCCAGCACCTGGCCGAGGACGGGCACGGGCTGCTCGTCGCATCGCACGACACGCATGTCATCTCGATCGCCACCCGGGTGCTGGACCTGGAGCCCGAAGCCGCCCGTTGACGAGTGCTATCGTGTCGTCCGATGACGGCCGACGGCGATCTCGTCGAGCACCTCCGCCGCCTCGAGGCTGAGCTGGTGTCCGCGGACGTCTGGCAATCACGGGCCGAGCTCGAGGCGCGGATGAGCCCGGACTTCGTCGAGATCGGGGGCGGTGGCCCCCTCGATCGGGAGGGCCTCATCGGCATCATCCTCGGCACGGACCCGGGGACGTGGCAGGCCGAAGACTTCAGCGTCCGAGAACTCGCGCCGACGGTGGCCCTCGTAACCTACCGCTCGGTGATCGATCGAGACGACGACCGCCCGCCACTCATCGCCCTGCGGTCCTCGATCTGGCGCCGCGAGGACGAACGCTGGCGGATGGAGCTCCATCAGATCACCCGACTTGGCTGACCTCGGGCTCGAACGCGACAACAGCGCCGGGCAAGGTCGGTATCGACACGG
>PNKK01000019.1 GCA_013822395.1 Anaerolinea sp.
TCGGCCGGCAACGAGCGGTTCGATGCCGGGCTCGTCCGGCGGGTGGCGAGCCCGCTCCTCGACGGTGACGGCCGCCCGGCCACCGGCGGCGTGCCCGTCGACCGCATTCTCGATCTCGGGCTGGGGCCGGACGGCGACGCGTCGCAGTTCGACATGACGGCCTTCAGCCTCCGTCTGACGAACGGCGCGAACGCCGTGAGCCAGCTCCATGCCAGGACCGCGAATGCGACATGGCGTGCGGTGGTCCCGCGCGAGATCCTCGGCGTCACCAACGGGATCCACACGCCGACCTGGATCGGGACACCCCTCCACGAGCTCCTGGCCCGGTACCTCGACGCCGATCTCGATCACCTCGATCCGGCGACCGAGGCGGGCCGCTGGTGGGAGCGGATCGAGCGGATCCCGGCGGCCGATCTCTGGGAGGCCCACCTCCGCCAGAAGGGCGAGCTGGCGCACTTCGCGCGCCGTCGCCTGCGGGCCCAGTTCGCTCGACACGGCGAGCCCCCGGCGGTTCTGGAAGAGCTCGAGCACGTCATTGACCGGAACGTCCTCACGATCGGCTTCGCGCGGCGGTTCGCCACATACAAGCGGGCCGGGATGATCTTCACCGACATGGACCGCGTGGCCCGGCTCGTCCACGACGCCGAGCGGCCCGTCCAGATCATCTTCGCCGGCAAGGCTCACCCGGCGGACCGGCCCGGTCAGTCGGTGATCCAGGAGATCTTCGGGCGGACGCGGAGCACCGCCCTCCGCGGCCGGGTCTTCATCCTCGAGGACTACGACATCCGGATTGCGCGGTTCCTCGTTCAGGGCGTCGACATCTGGCTGAACAATCCGCGCCGCCCGCTCGAGGCATCCGGCACGTCCGGCATGAAGGCGGCCGCCAACGGCGTGGTCAACGTGTCGGTTCTCGACGGCTGGTGGGACGAGGGCTTCGAGGGCGACAACGGCTGGGCAATCGGCGGGCGCGAAACGAACCCAGACGAGGCGGCCCAGGACTGGGCCGACGCTCAGGACCTGTACCGGATCCTCGAGACCGAGATCGCGCCGGCCTATTACGAGCGGGATGCCCAGGGCCTGCCGTCCACCTGGATCGGCTGGATGCGCCGGTCGATGGCGGCCGCGATCTGGCGGTTCTCGACCACCCGGATGCTCCACGAGTACGCGGAGCAGCTCTACCTGCCGGCGGCGGGCGTGGAGGCGGTCGCGACCAAGGGCTGATCAGGTGGTCTGATTGCCGACGCCCGTCACCTCACCCGCACTGATCGATGTCGCGCCACTTTCCGATGCTGTCGGCGACTGACTGCGCGCCGGCGTCCCCGTAGGTCACCTGAGTGGTCCGGTTGGGGATCTCGCCGCAGGCGCCGTCCTTCTCCACCGCCTCCCACGAACCGCGGGTGTACTTGTACTGCGGCTCGTCGCCCTCGGTGAAGGCCGCGGTCATCGTCCATGTGCGCTCGTCCACCTTGGTCATCGGCGTGGCGCCTGGATCCCAACCCTGGAAGTCCCCGGCGATGTAGATCGTGTCGCCGGCGGGCGTGTTCTCCGGCAGGGTCACGGTAAACGTCACCTGGACGACCCGGGAGACCGCGGCAGCGGTCACCTCGGCGGACGGCTCGGAGCGATTGAATGCCGTATCCACCGCGACGACCACGTAGGAGTAGGTCTCACCGGCCCGGATCGAGGCGTCCGTGAAGCTCGGCTCCAGCGACCGGCCAACCAGTTCGTACGGACCGCCGGGAGCCGCCGACCGGGCGACCTCGTAGCGGAAGACGTCCGTCGCAGCCACCGCGTCCCAGGTGAGCGTCACCGCCGCGTCACCGGCCGAGGTGATCCGCAGATTGCCCGGAGACGACGGTGGGTCGACATCGGCGTTCGGGGTGACACCGAGCGTGACCGCCTGGTCCGGACGGAACCCCCACGACTGGTCTGGCCCGGCGACGATCCCGCCCCGGTCGGCGTACGACCACGTGGCGCCACCGTCCGTCGACACCCGCAGGGCGACGTTCCAGGTGCCCAGGGCCTCCGGCCGGACGGTCCCGGCGAAGCGGTCCGCATCGCCGGTGTCGCCGATCCAGGTCATCGCCGACCAAGCGTAGTCCGTGGCCGGATCGCCGCCCCGTGCCGGCCCGACGCCGAGCTGGGTGCGGATCCCGACCGCGGGCCCAATGGCGGCTGTAGCCGAGCCGGCCTTCACGAGGGCCTCGATGCTCACACCGGGATCCACCGCGGAGAGCGTCTGGCTGACGTCCGCCGGGCCGGCGAGTCGGGCATCGGCCAGCTCGAGCTCCGGCAGGACGCTCGCCTCGGCCGACCGCGTGCTCGGGTTGCCGGCTCTGTCCACCGCCACGATCACGTAGTAGCTCCGGCTGCCGTTCCTTGCCGTCGTATCCATGTAGCGCGGCTCGGTGCTCGTTCCGACGAGCTCGTAGCCGCCTTGACTGAGGAACGACCGCCAGACCTGGTAGCCGGCCGCGCCGCTCGCGGCCGCCCATGCAAGCTTCACCCCACCGGGCCCAGCGGTCGCCGCCAGGTCCGCCGGCGCGGCTGGACCGCGGAGATCCGTGCCCTCGGGCGTGAGCAGGACCGCCGCGCCCTGCGCGTCGACCGCGACCGAGACCCGTCCGCCTGAGATCGTCACGCTGCCGCCGGCGATTCCATCTTCCAGGACCGTCCCGTCCGGGATCCGGCCGGTGACATCGAGCTCGACCGTCCGCCCTTCGGTGGCGAGATTGAGGACGACGACAGCGGCCTCCTCGTCGGTGCGGCGCAGGTAGGCGAGCGTGCCCGCGGCGTCGTCTGCGGCCAGGGGCTCCAGGTCCCCGGTCCGTAGTGCCACGTGGTCGCCGCGAAGCGTGCCCAGGAGCCGGTACCAGTCGCGCAACCCCGTGTCGATGGCATCCCACGGATAGGACCGCCGGTCGTCGGGGTCGTCATGGCCGGTGAGGCCGGCCTCAGTGCCGTAGTAGATGGAGGCCATCCCCGGCCAGGTGAGCTGAAGGGCGGCGACCAGCCGCAGCTTCGCCTTCGCCGCGGCGAGGCCGGCCGCTGACTCCTTGACCGCCGGGTCGTCCCGGCCGGGGGCGAGCGACCAGAGGATCCGCGTCGTGTCGTGGCTGTCCACGAGATTGAGCAGCGTCTCCCACGCCGGCGCCGGGTAGTCCTCCTTGACGCCGAGCATCCGCTCCATGAACTGGCTCGGCGTGAGGCCGGCAATCGCCCCGTCCAGGTCCGGGGTGTCCCCGTTGACGAGGCCGATGACGGCGCGACGGAAGCGGTAGTTCATAGTGGTGTCCGCCCCGTCGCCGAGGAGGAAGATCGAGGCGTCATCCCACTTCTCCCCGAGGACGAGCGCGTCCGGGCTCGCGGCCTTCGCCGCCTCGCGGATCAGGCGCACGAACCTCTTCGACAGGTTATCCATGACGTCGAGCCGCCAGCCCGCGGCGCCAGCCCGAATCCATCGGCCGACCACCCCGTCCTCGCCCGTGAACAGGTCGTAGACGGCCCCCTGCTCAAGGACCTCGGGGATCGTGTCGAAGCCGAACCAGCCGGGGTAGTAGCTGTCGTCGGCGCCCGGCGCGGAGACCGCGCACGGCGAGGGCTCGTTCGGCTTCGGGGCCCGGAACGTGAACCAGGGCCGGTACGCCGAGTCCGCCGACTCGCACGCACCGACCTCCGTATAGCGGCGCGACCGGTCGAACCACGGCGAATCGGATGAGACGTGGTTGAAGACGCCGTCGAGAAGGACGCGGATGCCGCGTGCCTGTGCCTCACGGATCAGGCGGTCGAAGTCCTCCTGCGTCCCGAGGTCGGGGTCGATGAACGCGTAGCTGCTCGTGTCGTAGCGGTGGTTGGACGGCGCCGCGAAGATCGGGTTCAGGTAGATGACCGTTACCCCGAGCGCGGCGAGGTCGTCCAGCTTCGCCGTGACGCCGGCGAGGTCCCCGCCGTAGAAGTCCCGCCCCAGCGGACTCTCGTTGCAGACGACACCCTGGTAGGCCCGGCAATACCCCTCGGGCAGGTCGCCCCACTGCTTCACGAGCACGGGGTTGCCGTAGACGTCGCCGTACCGATAGACGGAGGCGCCGTCCGTCCCCTGCTTCGCGTCCGGACTTGGATTGTTGGACGGGTCCCCGTCGAAGAATCGGTCTGGAAAGATCTGGTAGACGACCGCGCCCTTCGCCCAGTCCGGCGTCGTGAATGCGGGGTCGTAGACGACGATCTGCCACGACGCGTCGATGCTCGTCTCGTAGACCCGACCGCCACCGCCGTCACTCGCCTCGGTCACGGCGCCGCCGTCGTCGGGCGGATCGTCCTCGAGGTACGCTGTCGCGGTGCCGTCGCGGACGATGAACCGATACCACAGGATCGTCGGCTTGGCGGTTGTGTACAGCGTCGCCTGCCAGTAGTCGTAGCCGTACTGCCCGGCGGTCGGGTCGGTGGCGACGAGGGTCATCGGCAGGAGGGCCTGGAGCTCGTCCACCTGGTCCCAGACCCGGACTGTCGCCTCGGTCAGGTCGCCGGAGGCAGAGCGAAGGCGGAGGATGACGCGGGTCCCGGCCGGCACGGCACCGAACGGCGTCCGGTACGTGTCCGACCGGCTGTCGTGGGCAAGGTCCGCGGCCTGGATCCTCCCGTCGGAACTGAGCGGCAGCCTGTCGGCCACGGCGACGGGTGGTCCCGACGGCACGGCGGACGGACTCGGGATCGGGGTCCGCAGGCTCGGGCCCACGGCGATCGCGGCGACGACGAGGATGACCACGCCGAGCGCGGCCGCGACGGCCGGCCCACGCCGGCGCCACCCAGTCGAAGCTCCGCCGGGCGAGGCTCCGCCGGGCGAGGCTCCGCCGGGCGAGGCTCCGCCGGGCGAGGCTCCGCCGGGCGAGGCTCCGCCGGGCGAGGCTCGTCGAGCCGGCTCGGCCGCCGCGTCAGCCGGCCCCGCCTCGGCCACCATCTCCCCCGACCCCGGATCGATGGTCACGTCAGCCGCCCTCGGCCCGCAGGACCAGACCGGCCCTCGGCGGCACCGTCACGACGGCATGGCCGCCCTCAACGGCGATCCTGCCGGCCGGCACGGCCGGCATTCCCGGCCAGCTCAGCGCGACGAGGTGCTGCCCGGCGAGGTCCGGCAGATCGAGCTGGAGCGAAGCCTCGGCCTCGCCCGCGTTGATCGCCACCACGACGGCAGGACCCGACACGCCGTCCACGGGGCTGCGGACGAAGGCCATCGCCGTGCCGGTCGCCGCCACCGTCCGGTACGAGCCCCGCCGGAGGACCGGATTCGCGTGCCGCGCCGCGACCGCCCCTCGGGCAAACGCCAGGACATCGTGGTTCCACGACCCTTGGTCGTCCCACGGAAAGGCCGCCCGGCAGCCGGGATCCTGCTCGCCGGTCATCGCGATCTCGTCGCCGTAGTAGATCGACGGCGCACCGGGGAGCGTCATCTGGAGGAGGGTCGCGAGCCGCAGCGAGGCGACGTCGCCGCCGGCCATCGCCAGGAAGCGCGGCGTGTCGTGCGTGTCGAGGAGGTTCAGCTGGGCCGCCACGACCGCGGGGTCGTAGAGGGCGAGGCCGTGCTCCACGCGCCGCGCGAGCTCCGGGCCATCGATCGGGTAGATCGTCGAGTCGAGGCCGAAGTGCTGGCGCAGGACGCGGCGATCCAGGTGCGACGCGCCGGTGAACGATGTGATCGACGCCGCGAGCGGGTAGTTCATGTAGGCATCGAACTGGTCGCCCTGGAGGTGGCGTGGCTCCTCATGCCAGACCTCGGCGACGATGTAGGCCTCCGAGTTGACCGCTTTGACCCGCCGGCGGAACTCCCGCCAGAACGTCTCGTCGGAGATCTCCAGGGCAACGTCCAGGCGCCAGCCGTCCGCCCCGAACCGGATCCAGTGCTCGGCAACGCCGAACAGGTACTCCCGGACCTCCGGGTTGTCCGTGTTCAGCTTGGGCAGGGCCGGGAGGTCCCACCAGGCTCGATACCCGAGGGCCGCCAGGGAGCGCGCGCTGGCCTGCTGATCCTCGGACACGTTGGCGGTGTCAAGCACCTGGCCCCCCTCCGGGTAGGCCCGGATTGGCCGCCCGGCCTCGAGGGCCGCCTCGTCGAAATGGAACCAGCCCCGGTAGGGCGAGTCCTTGCCCGCCTCCATGACATGGTGGAACGGCCAGAACCCGCGGCTGGCGTGATTGAAGACGCCGTCCAGGACGACCCGCATTCCGCGAGCGTGCGCCGCGTCCAGCAGCTCGCGGAGCGCCTGGTCGCCGCCAAGGAGCGGGTCCACCGCAAGGTAGTCATAGGTGTGGTAGCGGTGATTCGAGGCCGACTGGAAGATCGGGTTGAAGTACAGGGCGGTGATCCCGAGCTCGGCAAGGTAGTCGAGGTGCTCGACCACGCCGAGCAGGTCCCCGCCCTTGAAGCCGTGCACGGTCGGCGGACTGTCCCACGGCTCCAGGTGGCCGGGCTTCCGAACCCGCTCGCTCCTCGCGAAGCGATCCGGGAAGATCTGGTAGAAGACGGCGTCGCGGACCCAGTCCGGCGTCTCGATCGGCACGATCCGGTCAGCCTTTCACGCCACCCGCGGTGACCCCCGAGACGAGCCACTTGGACGAGTACAGGAACAGGGCGACCACCGGGATCGAGATCATGATCGAGGCCGCTGCCAGCTCATTCCACTGCGTCTGGAACTGCCCCTGGAATCGTGACAGGCCCAGCGTCCAGGTCAGAAGCGGCTCCTTCGAGAGCAGGATCCGGGCGAGGAAGTAGTCGTTCCAGGCGGCGAGGAAGTTGAACAGGAAGACGATCGCCAGGGCCGGCGTGGAGAGCGGCAGCAGGATTCGCCAGAAGGCCTCCAGCTTGCTGCAGCCGTCGATCTGGGCCGCCTCCTCCAGCTCCACGGGAACGGTCTCGTAGTAGCCCCGGAGAATCCAGATGCTGAACGGCACGGACGTCACCGACAGGGCGATGACCATCCCGACGAACGAGTTCGTGAGCTTCAGCTGGACGGCCAGGATGTAGAGCGGGACGAGGAGCATCGCGGCCGGGATGAGCTGCGTCGCGAGGAGCATCGTCAGGCCGAGCCCGCGACCGGGAAAACGGTAGCGCGCGAAGGCGTACGCCGAGGTCGCGGCGATGAGGAGGCCGACAAACGCGGTGCCGGTCGTGATGACGAGGCTGTTGAAGAGCCACAGCGGGAGGTCCGTCTCGAACAGGACGGAGCGGAAGGCATCGAGCGTGGCCCCCGGCGGGATGATCGAGAACTCGCTGTCGAGAATCCGGTTGCCGGGCCGCATCGCAACCCCGAACACGCGAATGATCGGAAACGCGGCCACGAGTGCGGCGACGATCAGGAGCAGGTGGATGACGGCGCGCTTCCGGCGCGAGTCGTGACGGCCACCGGCGCCCTTCGCGGGACGGTCTGCCTCCTTCACGACCGGGATGGACGGGACGACAGTCGAGCCGCTCATTCGTACGCCCCCTTCAGGCTGCCGGTGAACCGGATGTAGACGATCGTGAACACGAGCAGGAGCAGGAAGACCACGAACGCGAACGCGGCGGCATCGCCGTAGCGGTTGTACTGGAACGCCTGACGGAAGATCGCGGTCACCAGGATGTCGCTCGTCTCGAGCTCATTCGGATTGATGAAGAACGGGACGTTGATGTTGTTGAAGGTCCAGACCGTCCCGAGGATGATCGCCGGCGTGAGGACCGGGCGGAGCAGCGGCAGGGTGATGTGGCGGAACGCCTGGCTGCTCGACGCCCCGTCCATCTCGGCCGCCTCGTAGTAGTCGGCGGAGATGCTCTGGAGCCCGCCCAGGATGATCACCATCATGAACGGGATGCCCAGCCAGACGTTCGTGATGATCATGGCGAGGAAATTCCAGAACGGGTCGGACAGCCACCGCACGGGTTCGATCCCGGCCAGGCCGAGGAGCTGGTTGACGGCGCCGAACTCGAAGTTGAACTCGGTCCGCCAGACGAGCAGGGCGATGACCTGGGGGATGGCCCACGGGAGCACGATCAGCGCCCGGTAGATGCCCTTGCCGCGCATCCGTCGATGGAGCAGCAGGGCGAGCGCCAGGCCGCCGAGGACGTGGAGGGTGACGTTGCTCGCCGTCCACAGGACGGTCTGCCCCAGCAGCTGCCAGAACCCGGTCAGCTTGAGGACCGGGTCCTTGAAGACCTGGGTGTAGTTCTCGAACCCCACGAACCAGCCCCGGGACAGGCCGAGGAACCCGGGGTCCCCGAAGTTCCGGAGGCTCATCTTGGTGAAGGAGACGTTCAGCTCCCACAGGAGCGGGTAGACGATGAGGACAGTGAGTCCCACCGCCGCCGGGGCGACGAGCATGATCGGGACGGCGTTGCGGTATCTCAGGATTCGGACGAGGAGGAGGTACAGGCCACCCTCCAGGACCGCCACCATGAAGGCGATCGCCACGAGCGTCAGGCCCACCTGGCCGAGCGCGGTGGCGACGGCGTCCAGGCTCACGTCGCTCCCTCCTTTCCACCTGGCAGGCGGCGGAAGCCGCCGGATGCGGGCCCGCCGGATTCGAAACGGCCCCGGGGCAATGATGCCCCGGGGCCGTGCCAAAGACTAGAGCGAAGAGATGCAGGTCTCCGCGGATGACTGCATCGTTCCGGCGATGCCGGCGATGTCGCTGTTGCCCGTGAACAGGTCACGGACACCGGCGGTCATCGAGTCGAAGACGCAGCGCATCTCCAGGTTGGTGGGCTGCGGGATGCCCTTCACGGCGGCGGCCGCGGCGCCGTTGAGGAGTGGATCCCCGGTCACGACCGGGTCGGCGATCGCCTCGGCGTTGCCGGGCAGTCGCTTGAGGGCCTTCACCATGTTGATCTGCTGGTCCTTGGCGGTTGCGAACTGCATGAAGTCCGAGACCACCGTCTTGAGGTCCGGGTCGTCGCCGACGGCCTTGCTGGCCATGAGGAAGGCGCCCGCGATGTACGGCTTCGGATCCTCCTTGCCGGTGATCGTCGGGAGCGGGCCCACGCCGAGCTTGTCGCCGAGCGCCTCGGCGTAGGCGCCGAGCGTCCAGTCGCCGTTGATGATGAAGGCGGCCTTGCCGTCCTTGAACAGAGCGTCGGCGACGTTGTAGTCCGCCTCGGCCGGGGTCACCTTGTCCGTGTACTTGAGGTCGTACAGGAACTGGAGCGCGCCTTTCATGGCGTCCGTGTTGAGGGTCGGCGTGACGCCGTCGTCGGCGAACACCTTGCCGCCGAACCCGCCGAGGAAGGGAACGAGCCAGAAGGACTCGGTCTGGTTGAAGACGATGCCGAACTGGTCGCCGGTCGTGAGGGTCTTCGCCGCGGCCACCCAGGCGTCGCTGTCGGCCGGTGCGGTGGCGCCGGCGAGGTCCTTGTTCCAGTACAGCATGAGCTGGTTGCCGAAGGACACCGGGGCGCCCCACAGCGTGCCGCCGGCGGTGACCGCATCGGCCGCGGCCGGCACGAACGTCGCGCGGTCGACCACGTCGTCGAGCGGGAGGATCAGGTCTGCCGCGGTGAACGGGCCGACGTGGTCCGCCACCGTCCAGAGGAGCTCGGGGGCGTCGCCGCCGAGCCCGGTGGTCTGGAAGTCCTCGCGGAGCGTTTCGACGTCCTTGTTCACGACCTCGATCGTGACGTTGGGACGAAGGGCCGTGTAGGCATCGGTGAGCGACTTCACGTACTGCAGGCTGCCGTCGCCCTCACCCTCCTTGGTCCAGAGGGTCAGAGCGAAGGTGCCGGTCGGGAAGGTCGGGGCCTCGGTGGCCGCCTCGGTCGGCCCCGTCGTGGCCGCCGGCTCGGTCGGTGCGGTGGTCGCACCGCCGCCGCAGGCCGTCGCGACGATCGCGACGCCGGCGAGCAGCGAAGCGAATCGCTGTTTGGTGGTCATGGTCTCGTGTACTCCTCCTGAGATTGTTCGATTGCACGCTGCCGGCCGGGGTCTCCCGGCTCGGATGTCACGGCCGGAACGACCGACCGCGACGCCTGTGGAGGGCCCGCCGGCGGGCCCTCCCTGCTCACCTGCCGTCGTCGACCACCTCCTCACGCCCGCGGGGCGCACGGGCGGTCGAGCCGCGGACGACGAGCCGCGTCTCGAGGTGCTGCTGCTCTGTCGGCCCCTCGTCGCGGTGGCGCCCGCCGGCGAGCAGGAGGCGCACGGCCTCCTCGCCCTTCCGGCGGATCGGCTGGTGAACGGTGGTGAGCGGCGGGTCCGTGTACTGGGCCACGTCCACGTCGTCGTAGCCGACGATGGACAGGTCCGCCGGCACGCCGAGACCCAGATCGCGCGCCGCGCGCATCGCCCCGATGGCCATCGCGTCGCTCATCGCGAGGACGGCCGTGGGCCGGGCGCCGGACGCCCAGGCACGGCGGAAGGCGTCGATGCCGCCCTCCATGCTCGCCGGGCCGACGACCATCTCGGCGTCGGACAGCTCGATGCCGGCTGCGGACATGCTCTCCCGGTAGCCCCGGAGTCGGAGCGCGGTGACCCCGGCGGGCTCCATGCCCGATGACGCGGACGGGGGCTCGATCCCGATGACGAGGAAGTCGCGGTGGCCGAGCTCCACGAGGTGCTCCGCGGCGAGGCGTGCACCGCCCTCGTCGTCCACCTCGATGCCGGGCTCGTCCGGAAGCGCCGTCGAGTCGACGACCACGAACGGCAGCCCGGACCGGCGGATCTGGCCGACCTCCGGGTGGGCCGCCCCCAGGCCGACGGCGATGATCCCGTCGACGCTCGCCCGGTCCACCGCCCGGGTCAGCGATCCGTGGAGCGGCGAGATGAACTGGATCGCCAGGCCGGCGGCCTCGGCGGCGGTGGCCACGCCGGCGCTGAACTCCCCGAAGTACGGGTTGGTGAAGATGACGTCGAGTCCCTGCGGCGTCAGGATGCCGATCGTCCCGGTCCGCCGCTGGGCGAGCATCCGGGCGACCGGGTCCGGGCGGTAATCCAGGCCCGTCGCGATCTCGCGGATGCGGGTCACCGTGTCCGCGCTCAGCCGTTCCGGCGTGTTGAACGCGAAGGAGACGGCCGCCTTGGACACCCCCGCTGCCCGCGCAACGTCCGCGATCGTCGTCCGACGTGTCGCCTGCTCCACCAAGATCCTCCACGGTGGGCGATCTCCCAACCCGATCGACGTGCCGGCGGGACGGCCGGCATGTATGATCGACCTGGAGATGAAAAGCGGTTTAGCAAACCGGTTTAGCTGACCGTAGCAGCGCCCCTCGCCGGTGTCAAGAACCAGGCGCCAAGAACCGGGCGCCAAGAGCCATTGGTCCAGGAGCCTTCCGGTGTCTCGTCGCATCGCCCTCGCCCTGACGCTCCACAACCATCAGCCGGTCGGCAACTTCGGCTGGGTCATCGAGGAGACGCACCGCCACGCCTACCTGCCGATGGTCGAGGCTCTCGAACGGCACCCCGGCGTCCGTCTCGCCCTCCATTACACGGGCCCGCTCCTGGACTGGCTCGCGGCCGAGCATCCCGACTTCCTCGACCGCCTCCGCGCCCTCGTCCAGCGGAACCAGATTGAGATCCTCGGCGGGGGCTACTTCGAGCCCGTCCTCGCCTCGCTCCCCGAGCGCGACCGGCTGACCCAGCTGATCCGCATGGCCGACGAGGTCGTGCGCCTGTTCGGCCGCCGGCCGACGACCGCCTGGCTCGCCGAACGTGTCTGGGAGCCGGACCTTCCGACCTCGCTCGTCGGAGCGGGCTACCAGAGCACCATCGTGGATGACGCCCACTTCCGGGCCGCCGCGATCCCCGAGGACGCGATGTGGGGGCCGTACACGACAGATGACCAGGGCAAGCTCCTCACGGTCTTCGGGACCGAGCAGGGCCTCCGCTACCGGATCCCGTTCCGCCAGGTGGACGACGTGATCGCCTACCTGTGGGACCACGCCACCGAGGACGGCGGTCGGCTCGGGACGATGGGTGACGATGGCGAGAAGTTCGGCGCATGGCCGTCCACCTGGAAGCACTGCTGGGGCGAGGAGCGCTGGGTCGAACGGTTCTTCGAGGCGCTCGAGGCCAATGCCGGCTGGCTCACCACGACCACCCCATCGGACTGGCTTGCGGCGAACGCCCCGCTCGGCCGCGTCTACATCCCGGTCGGGTCGTACGCCGAGATGGGTGAGTGGGCCCTGCCGCCGGCCGAGAGTCGGGCCTTTCACGAAACCGTCGAGCGGGCACGCGCAGAAGGTCGTCCGGAGGCCCGCTGGCTGCGGGGCGCTTCGTGGCGGAACTTCCAGGTCAAGTACCGCGAGATCAACGACCTCCACAAGCGGATGCTCCGCGTGTCTGACAAGGTCGCCGCGATGCCGGCCGGCGCGGCCCGGGACGCCGCGAGGGAAAGCCTCCTCCGGGGGCAGTCCAACGACGTCTACTGGCATGGCCTGTTCGGCGGCATCTACCTGCCGCACCTGCGTCTGGCAACGGTTGCGCACCTCGTCGCAGCCGAGGACACCGCCGACCGCGCGCTCGGCACGATCCGCGGCTCGGAGGCCCGTGACCTGGACCTCGACGGGCGAGACGAGGTTCGGCTCGCCGACGACGGCCAGGTCGTGATCGTGGACCTGGACGAGGGCGCCGGGATCGGCGACTGGGACATCCGAGCCGCGCGGCACGCGCTGGGGTCGGTGCTCCGCCGCCGGCCGGAGGCATACCACGAGACGCTCCGGCGCGGCGACGACACGAAGGAGCACGCCGCGGCCGGCGAGGGCGCCGCCCTCGCCTCGATCCACGACATCGTCCGCTCCAAGGAGGCCGGGCTGGCGGACCGGCTCCGCTACGACGATCACGAGCGGCGCTCCGGCCTGGTCCGGTTCCTGCCGGCCGATGCCACAGCCGCCACCTACGGCGCCGGCGAGCTGCCGGATCTTGGCACGGCCCTGGTGGCACCGCACCGGATCGTGGAGCTGACCCGGGACCGCCTCGTGACGGAGGCCTCGGCGACCGTCCGCCCGCCGGACGGCGACCGCGGCGTCGACGTCCGGAAGACGGTTGTCCTCGGAGGCGACCGCCTTCATCCCAAGCTCACCGTCAGCGTCACGGTCCGGAACGTCTCGGCCAGCGCCGTGCGCTGCCGGCTCGGGCAGGAGTGGGCGGTCATGATGCTCGGTGGCGGCGGCAACCCCTCCGCCTGGTACGAAGTGGGCGGCACACGGCGCTCCCATGACGGGAGCGGCACGGCCTCGGGAATCGTGCGGATCGGCCAGGGCAACGACTGGCTCGGGGTCACGGTGGAAAGCGTTCCGACGCCGGCGGCGGATGCCTGGTGGGCGCCGATCGAGACCGTCTCGAACTCCGAGGACGGGTTCGAGCGCGTCTACCAGGGCAGCTCGCTGCTCCTGTCGTGGCCGCTCGACCTCGCCCCGGGCGGCGAGGTGACGGTCGCGGTCGAGCAGCTGGTCAGCGTCACGCGGGACCGCGCCGAGGCCTGACCGCGCGGCGGTCCTTCGGGCCGGTCGCCGGTGCCGAATCGGCACTCGACGCGAGCAGGTCGCGCGCAAAGAGCGCGGCCCCCAGGCGCACGAGACCGGGGCCCGTCAGGCGGGTCTCCAGGCGGGCCTCGATCCGTCGGAGCCGATAGGCGACGGTCCGTGGCGCGAGGCCCAGGCGCCGGGCCGTCTCGCGCCGGTTCCCGGCGGTCTCGATGAAGACACGAAGGGTCCGCACGAGCTCGGCGCCGGTCCTCGGCGTCGTGGTGAGCGGCGCGAGGACGGCAGCGACCGCGCCGGCGAGCAACCCCTCGTCGGCAAGGAACGCCTGCTCGAGGAGGGTCGCCTCGGGGGGATCCAGCGTGCCCCGGCGGCCGAGCCGGACCTCGATCCCGAGCGCCGCATGCACGGCCGCGACCGCGGCGCCGATGCCCGGCAGCCCCCCGACCACGTCGACCGCAACGGCGGCCCATCCACCGGCCCCGAGCGCGGCGTCGAGGGCAGCCCGGATGCCCGCGTCCCGGAGCACGCCCGTCCGGACGATCGCAAGCACACGGCCGCGGTCCGTCGCCACGATCGTGGCCCTCGGTCCGAGCTCGGCCGCCAGCCGGCTCACCGCGGGGTCGTCGTCCCCGAGGTCACGGTCCGCAGCCGCGAGGACCACCCGGACCGCGACACCGGCGGCCAGGCCGTAGACCGGCGCTCGACGAGCCAGCCGCACAAGAGACGGATCGCCCGGGCGGGCAACCAACAGCTCGTCGAGGAACTCGCGTCGGGCGGACGCGGTCCGGGCCGCCTGGGCCGCCTCCGCGTCGGCATACGCGGCGGCGATCGCCGCCGCGGCGGCATCGCCCGCGCGCAGGAGGATGCCGCCCAGCTCGGGCAGCGACGGGGCGGCGTCGGGGAGCCTTGCTGCCGCCTCCCAGATCGCCCACCCCGCCGAGAGGTACGGATCGAGGACCGACGCGACCGGCCGGCCGGCGGCCGCGGCGGCGCGCGCCTCGCTGCGCAGCGCATCGAGAGAACCGGACCGGACCCGGTCGCCCGCCCGAAGCTCGGCGAGGAGCCAGTCCACGGCCGCGTGGGCCGCCGGGAGGCTCGACGCCGGTCCCCCCGCGGCGGCGAGGTCCTGGGCGACCACCTCGGCGATCGGTCGCGCGAGATCGCCGATCGCGGCGATGAGTCCTCGATCATGCTGCATAGCGGCAATCTACCGCATGATGGACTGCACAATAGCGTCCTTGTCTGCTGGAGCACGGCAGTCAACACTGTCCACGTCACCCCAACCGGGGCGGCCTCGCCGGTATGGATGCCGGCACGACAACCACCAGACAGGGATGAACGCCTTCACCAACAACCTCAGGACCTGGACGCTCCTCGCCGCGCTCGGCGGCATGCTCGTGGCCGCCGGTGGCCTCGTCGGCGGGCAGTCCGGGATCGTCATCGCACTCGGCTTCGCGGTCCTCCTCAACGGGTTCGTCTTCTGGAAGAGCGACTCGCTCGCCCTCGCTGCGAACGGTGCCCGCGAGCTGAAGCCGGATGAGGCTCCCCACCTGCGCGCGATCGTCGCCGACCTCGCCGCGCGGGCCGGCCTCCCGATGCCGCGCCTCTATATCGTCGACCGGCCCGAGCCGAATGCCTTCGCGACGGGACGGAATCCCGAGCACGCGGCCGTCGCCGTCACGGCCGGCATCCTCGAGATCATGGACGAGCGCCGGCTCACCGGGGTCCTCGCCCACGAGATGTCGCATGTGAAGAACCGCGACACGCTCGTGGGGACGATCGCCGCGACCATCGGCGGCGCGATCTCGGCTCTTGCCCAGATGGGACAGTTCGCCCTGATCTTCGGCGGGCGCGACGACGAGAGGAACGGCAGCCCGCTCGGGGCCCTCCTCGCGATCATCCTCGCCCCGGTCGCAGCGCTCGTGATCCAGCTCGCGGTCTCTCGCGGTCGCGAATACCTCGCCGACAGCTCTGGGGCTGCGCTCACGCGCGATCCCGAGGGCCTGGCCGGCGCACTCGAGACGCTCGAGGCGGAGACCGCTCGATCGACCGAGGGCCGCAGGCTCGGGTTCGGCCGGCGGCCGGCGCCGGAGCCGGCCCCGGCGCTCAACCCGGCCTTCGCGCACCTCTACTTCGTGAACCCACTCTCCGGCCGTGAGATCGGGCGCCTCTTCTCAACACACCCGCCGGTCCGCGAGCGCGTCCGGCGCCTCCGGGCGATGCGGGCCGCCTGACGGCCGACCCTCCCGCCTCCTCCCCCCGCCCCCTTCCGCCCCCCCCCTCCCCCCGCCCGCCTCCCGGTCACCGCCGGGCGGCGGGCGCCATACTGAGGCCCAATGCCCGACTCGACGACGCTCCTCGTCATCGCCTTCGCTGCCTTCGTCCTGGTCGCCCTCGCGCTCGACCTCGGCGTCTTCCACCGCACCGCTCATGTCGTGAGCACCCGCGAAGCGCTGACCTGGACCGTCGTCTGGGTATCGCTGGCGGCGCTCTTCGGACTCGGTGTCCTGCTGGTTCGGGGCCCGGAGACGGCGATCGCCTACGTGACCGGGTACGTCATCGAGTACTCGCTGTCGGTCGACAACGTCTTCGTCTTCAGCCTGATCTTCGCCTCGTTCGCCGTGCCCCGGGAGCTCCAGCATCGGGTGCTCTTCTGGGGCGTCATCGGCGCCCTCGTGATGCGGTTCGTGATGATCGCAGCGGGCGCCGCGCTCATCGAGCGCGCGGCCTGGATCCTCTTCGTGTTCGGCGGGTTTCTCGTCGTCACGGGCATCCGGATGCTGCTCGCGCGGTCCGCGCACGGCACGGACCCGGCCCTGAACCCCTTTGTCCGCCTCGCGCGCCGCTTCGTCCGCGTCCATCCGGCCTTCGACGGGCAGCGCTTCTTCACACGGACGCCCGCCGGTCGCGCCGCCACCCCGCTCTTCCTGGCCCTCGTCGCGGTCGAGGCGAGCGATCTCATCTTCGCGGTGGACTCGATCCCCGCGATCTTTGCGGTCACGACGGACCCGTTCGTCGTCTACACGAGCAACGCCTTCGCGATCCTCGGCCTGCGGAGTCTCTACTTCCTGCTGGCCGGCGCCGCGGCCCGGTTCCGCCACCTGAAGACCGGCCTCGCGCTCGTCCTCGTGTTCGTGGGCGCGAAGCTCCTGCTGGCCGACTGGCTGCACATCCCGGCGCTCATCTCGCTCGGAACCGTTGTCCTCATCCTGGCCGCCGCGGTCATTGCCTCGCTCCTGGACCCGGAAAAGCCGTCAGCCCGCGGCCTGCGCGCCACGGGCTGACGAGATTCCGGCGTCGAGCAGGGCGCCGGAGGGAGATGCTCTGTTCGGGCCGCATGAGCGGCCGGCGGGTCAGCGGGTCGAGAGAATCCCGGACGGCCTGCGGCCGTCCTCGAATCCGGTCCGCGAATCGACGCCCCATCGGAGCGCTGCGTAGTCGAGCGCTGCGAGGACCGCGATGACGAGCCCCGCCAACAGGAGCACGATCATCGTGAACCCCTTTCGGTATCCTTGGCCTGAAGTGGCACCGTTTTGGTACAGTGAACTAGGCCAAGTTGAACCTTACTTGGACTAGTGCACTATGTCAACAGTCGATACCGACCCTCGCACCATGCCGATCGGCCCATCCGGCCGCGACCTGGACGTCGAGCGGGACTCGGATGTCCCGATCTCCACCCAGATCTTCTGGCAGCTCGTCTACCAGATCGATTCCGGGCGGCTCCTGCCCGGCGCCCGCCTCCTGCCGGTCCGCGAGCTGGGCGCCGCGCTGCGGGTCAATCCGAACACGATCCGGGCGGTCTACCGACGCCTCGCCGACGCGGGCTACGTCATGAGCCGCCACGGGGCCGGGACGGTGGTCGCAGACCGGCCGCCCAAGCGCCGCCGGCCGGAGGCCCTCGCCGGCATCGTGTCCGAGATGATCCGGCGCGCCGCCCAGGCCGGATTCACCGCGGACGAGGTCGCCTCGGCGACGTTCGCCGCCTCGTCCGAGCGCCGCCGGCCCGGACCCGTGGTCCGGGTCCTGTTCGCGGAGTGCACCTCGGCCGACGCCGGCTACGATGCGGAGCGTCTGAACGACGAGTTCGCCGGCCAGATCGAGGCAGAAGGGACGCTCCTGGACGAGATCCCCGAGCGGATGGAGCGCTTCCATTACGACCTCGTCGCCACGACGACGTTCCACGCCGACGAGGCCCAGGCGCTCGTCGGCGGGCGGGTGCCGGTCGTGGCGATGATCGTTGGGCCCGGGTACGTGGAGCTCGTCCACGAGATCTCCGGACTGCCGGCCGGCTCGCGCGTCGGCGTCGTGTGTGCGTCGGAACGAGGCGCGGACAATATCGCGGAGACGCTCGCGATCGCCGGGACCAAGGGCGTGGAGCTCATCCCGGCCCTCATGACGGATGAGACCGGCATCGCGGAGCTGGACCGGACCGCCGATCTCATCCTCCTGTCGCGAGAGGCGCTCGCACATGGGCTGGACGCCCGCCTGTCGCGGCTCGAGCGCGTCCGCCCCTGGACATACGAGTTCGACCCGGCCGGCCTGGAGCATCTCCGCCGCGCGATCGAGCACGTGTCCACCGCCCGGGCGTGACATCCTTCGCCCATGCGGGCGATCCACCTCTCGCGCGACGCCAGGCACCGCCACGACCTGGATGACGCCGCGGATCCACGTGGCGGCGTGGGCCTCGACGACGTGGCGGCCGCCCGGCGGACCGCCCGGCGGATCAATGCGGATCGGGCCGCCGGCCGTGCGTCCGGCCCACCCACCGTCACTGCCGGTGAGCTGATCGCGGTCGGCGTCCTCCACGAGGTCTTCCACCGGCTCGTCGACCGGTACGAGGCGGCCATCGCGCCGGGTGCCGTCTCGGCCGCGGTGAGCGCGACCCGGGCGTCTGCGGGCACGGCCCGGGTGGAGCGGACGGTTCGCGGGCTCGCCCGCGAGTTCGGGCGGCCACCGGTGCCGCCCGGGCACGATCCGGCGCCACCCGGTGACGAGGCCGCGGCGCGGTCCGAGGCGCTCGTCGAGGCGCTCCTGCTGTCCGTGGTCAACGACGACCCCGCGGCGTCGACGCTTCGCGACCTGTTCGACGATGGCGTCCTCCGTCGGGAGGGCTCCTACCCGCGGGTCCTCGCTGCGCTGGAGGCCGAGCTCCTGGCGAGCGCGGCTCTGGCATCGGATGCGGGAGCTGCGACGCTGTCCGGCCGATCCAGCCTCTTCGGGAGACCGCTGCCCGAGCTGCTCCGGGCCCCGTCGGCGGCTTCCCCCACGTCCCTGGCCGGGCAGCTCCGCTGGATCCGCGAGCACTGGGGCGAGCTGATCGCCGGCGTCGAGGGCCTCGAGGACCGGCTCCTGCTCGCATCCGATCTCGTCGCCGAGGAGGAGCGGGCCCTGCACCAGCGGTTCGGGGGCGGCGGCCTGGGACCCACCGAGACGCCGGACTTCGGCGGCCTCGACGCCGAGCCCGAGCGCTTCTCGGACGACACCGACTGGATGCCCCGGGTCGTCCTCCAGGCCAAGTCGACCTACGTCTGGCTGGACCAGCTGTCGCGCCGCCACGGCCGCGAGGTCAGGACCCTCGACGCGATCCCCGACGAGGAGCTGGACCGGCTCGCCGGGTGGGGCATCACCGGGCTGTGGCTGATCGGGATCTGGCAGCGCAGCCGCGCGTCGGAGCGGATCAAGCGCCTGCGCGGCAATCCGGATGCGGCGGCCTCCGCCTATTCGCTGGATGAATACCGGATCGCGGACGATCTCGGTGGCGAGGCCGCGTACGCGAACCTGCGCGACCGCGCGGCAACTCGAGGGATCCGACTCGCCTCGGACATGGTCCCGAACCACATGGGCATCGACTCGCGTTGGGTCATCGAGCACCCGGACCGCTTCCTTGCCGTCCCGGAGGCGCCGTACCCGGCGTACACGTTCAGCGGCCCGGATCTCTCGCCCGATCCCTCGGTGGAGATCCAGATCGAGGACCACTACTGGGATGCGAGCGACGCGGCGGTCGTCTTCCGGCGCCACGATCGCCGGACCGGCGATACCCGGTACATCTACCACGGCAACGACGGCACGTCCTTCCCGTGGAACGACACGGCCCAGCTCGACTACCTCCGGGCGGAGGTTCGTGAGGCGGTGATCCGGACGATCCTCGACGTCGCCCGTCGTTTCCCGATCATTCGCTTCGACGCCGCGATGGTCCTCGCCAAGCGTCACGTCCGGCGGCTCTGGTGGCCCGAGCCCGGGGCGGGTGGCGGGATCCCGTCACGGGCCGAGCACGCCCTGTCGCGAGCCGCCTTCGAGGCCGCCATGCCCCACGAGTTCTGGCGAGAGGTCGTGGACCGGGTCGCCGCGGAGGTGCCCGACACGCTCCTCCTGGCCGAGGCGTTCTGGCTGCTGGAGGGCTACTTCGTCCGAACGCTCGGGATGCATCGGGTCTACAACAGCGCGTTCATGCACATGCTCCGCGACGAGGACGGGCCGGGCTACCGGCGGGTCATCCGCGAGACGATCGAGTTCGATCCGGCGATCCTGGGCCGGTACGTGAACTTCATGACCAACCCCGACGAGAAGACCGCGATCGAGCAGTTCGGGACGGGGGACAAGTACGTCGGGGTCGCCACGGTGCTCGCCACGCTGCCCGGCCTGCCGATGCTCGGCCACGGCCAGGTGGAGGGCCTCGGCGAGCGCTACGGGATGGAGTTCCGACGGGCGACACTCGACGAGCAGCCGCACGACGAGCTGATTCGGCGGCACGAACGCGAGATCTTCCCGCTCCTCAGGCAGCGGCGCCGGTTCGCCGGGGCGCGCGACTTCCGCCTGTACGATCTCGTCACGGATGACGGCGGCGTCGACGAGCACGTCTTCGTCTACTCGAACGGAACCGGCGAGGAGCGGTCGCTCGTCGTCTACCACGACCGCTTCGGCTCGACGCGAGGGCGGGTCCGGATGAGTGTCGCCTTCGCCGTGAAGGACGATGCCGGAGAGCGGCGGCTCGAGCGCACCACGCTCGCCGACGCGCTCGGGCTGTCGGGCGAGCCTGAGACGGTCGTCTCGTTCCACGATCCTCGGACCGGGTACGGACTCGTCGCGACGATCCGCGAGCTACGAGAACGCGGGCTCGAGCTCCGGCTCGCGGCGTACGAGAGCCACGCCTTCACGGAGATCGAGGAGCATCCCGCGTCCGAGACCGACTGGCGCCGCCTTGCCGATCGACTCGGCGGTGCCGGCGCGGCGTCGCTCGACGATGCCCTCGCGGCAGTGCGGCACGGAGCGGTCCACGAGCCGCTCCGGGCGGCGGTCGTGGCACTGCCGGATCTCGAGGCGACACGAGCGCGGCTCGACGAGGCCGCCGGGGCGGCCGGCATGAACACGGCGGGCGTCACCACGGCCGTGGACCGGCTGGCACGCCTGGCGGGTGAGAGCGGCCCTGCGGCCGGGCGCGGATCGGCGGCCACACCTGCCGATCCCGTCGAGGCGGCAGCCCGCCTCGGTTGGGCTGCCCTCGCCTGGCTGCCAGGGCCAGCCGACGCACGACGCGCGAGCGTGGACGAGCGCCGGCTCACCTGGCCGCTGGCGGGTGCGTTTGCCGCTCGCGGCCTGGGCGACGAGGCGGCCCGGGCCGCCGCCGCCCGTGCTCGCTTCCTGGTCGGCGTGCCGCTCCCCGGGGAGGTCGGGCGGCGGGCGGATACCGCGAACGCACGAGTGGGAGCGCTCGTCGGGGCGTGGCTCGGCGATCCGGAGCTTCGCGCCGCGCTGGGCCACCACGCCTGGGAGGGCGTCGACTACGTTTCGGCCGAGGGCTGGTCGGCCCTCGTGGCGACGACCGCGGAGCTCGCCGCGCTCGCCGATCCGTCGCCGGCGGCCGGCCGCGCGGCCCGGTCCCTCGCGCGCCGCCTGATCGCCGTCGCGCGCGACGCCGGCTACCGGGTGGACGCGATCCGGGCGGCCCTCGCCGCCCTGGCGCCCACACCCTCGCCGGCGAGGACGCAAGCCGTCAGTCGCCCGTCACGGCACACCGGAGGAGCGGGAGCCACCCCTCGCCGTGGCCGATCAGGCCCTCGAGATTCAGCCGATTTCTGAACCCGGCTTGCGGCGTCACGATGACGACGCAGGCGCCGGGCGAACGAAGCGGGTGAGCTTGTCCGGGTTCCAGATGGCGCGGACGGCCGTGACGCAACCGCCCGCGACCTCGAGGACGACGACGCCCGCTGGGGCACCGGCCGGGTCCCGCAAGATCACTCCGAGCTCCCCGTTGACCTCGGCCAACTCGATCCGTCCGGCGTCCGACCACTGCGCACTCCCGGCTACGATGCCGGCGATGAAGCGGGCGACGCGGTCCGCGCCGGCGATCGGGTTGCGTGCCGTCCCCGGCCGCCTGCCGCCGCCATCCATCCAGGCGACGACGTCCTCAGCGAGCAACGCCACGAGTACCTCGAGGTCCCCTTCGCCGGCGGCCTTCAGGAAGCTGACCGTCATCCGCCGATGCTCCTCAGCGGTCGCCCGGAACCTGCGTCGGCCCTCAGCGAGGCGAAGGCGGGCGCGCCGGAATGCCTGGCGGCAGGCGGCCTCGCTTCGGCCCACCACTCTCGCGATCTCAACGTAGTCGTAGGCGAAGACCTCGCGCAGGAGGAAAGCCGCGCGCTCGACCGGGCTGAGCCGCTCGAGGAGGACGAGAAACGCGAGCGAGATCGACTCACGCTCCGCCATCGTCGCTTCGGGTGAGAGCAGATCACCGTTGCCCGTGGGGACGGGCTCGGGCAGCCAGGGGCCAACGTACGCCTGCCGGCGGGTGCGCGCCGATTTCAGCTCGTCGAGGCACAGCCGAGTGACGATGGTGACGAAGTACGCGCGCAGCGAACGCACGTCCCGGGCATCCGTGGCGCGCGCACGGAGGTACGCGTCCTGGACGATGTCTTCGGCGGCTGCGGCGCTGCCCAGCATGCGATAGGCGACTCCGAAGAGCATCGGACGGTGTGCCTCGAAGGCTTCGGCGTCGAGCGCCGGCGCTGGCGTCATGGGCGCGTGGCTCCTGTCTACGCCGCCGCTGTCGCTGACACCGTAGCCGATGCGGCGAGTCCTGCGGCCTGCTTGCCGCTGGCGAATGCTCCATCGCTGAGCATCCCTTCGCCGCCCACCCAGTCGCCGGCCACGAACAGGTTCCGGACACCCGGCACAGCGGGACCCGGTCGTCCGCCGAGCCCGCCACCGGCAGCGACCGGGAGCCATCCGGTCACGGTCATCCGCGGGAGGTATCGACGCTCGACCACGTGGTTGCGCCACCCCGGCTGGGAGAGATCCAGCAGCTCCTCGAGATCGTGCTCGTCAGCGCCTCGGTCGTCGGCCGTCGGCGGCAGGTACTTCATCAGGTGGACCACGTGTTGGCCGCGCGGCGCGAGCTTCGCCCACGTTGAGTGAACGGAGAGGTAGGTCGGCCTGTCGATGCCCAGGGCGAACACGTGGCGCGGGTTCGGGAGCGTCGACATCGCAAGGTCGAGCACGGCCGCTCGGACGGGGACGGCGGCCGCGGCCCAAGCCGCGATCTCGTCGACGCCGGACAGCGACGCGGCCTCGGCGAGCGACGTCGCGACGATCACGGAGCCTGCCCGAACGATTCGGTCGCCCGCGAGCACGATCCCCGCCGCCTCGCCGGCCTCGATGACGATGCGGCGCACCGGGGAGCCGGTCTCCAGCTGCGCTCCGGCCTCGATCGCGCGGTCCCGCAGCGCATCGACGAGCACCTGCCAGCCGCCATCCAGGTAGCGCACGCCGCCTCCGGCGATCCGGAGCTGGCGGACCACGGCGCCGGCCGAGGCACGACCGGGATCGTTCGTGTACGTGGAGAGACGGGTCATGGCTTCGAATACCGCTCGGGCCGGCGGGTCGGAGACGTGTCCGTCGATCCACTCGCGCAGCGCCATGCTGTCGAGCGTGTCTGCGTCGACGTCGCCGAGCGATGCGTAGAGCCGGCCGAGCTCGATCTTCGCGCGGGTGCCGAGAAGCCGCGTGCCGGTCAGGGCGAGGGCGCTCACAGGCAGGCTGAAGAACCGCTCGCCACGCATCGCCAGGTAGCGAGCCGCTTCCGGCTGGGAGCCGCCCAGCTCGACGGCCAGCTCGTCAAGGATCGCCGCATTGGCACCGCGCACATACAGCGCATGGGCGCCGAAGTTCAGCCGGAAGTCGTCGACCACGGTGGTCTGGGCGCGCCCGCCCAGGTTCTCGGCCCGCTCGAAGAGGCCCACGCTCCGGCCGGCGCGTGCCGCATAGTTCGCCGCAACGAGCCCTGCGATCCCGCCGCCGACGATGGCGATGTCAACACGTTCGATCTGGTGCATCTTGACTCCTGTGTGGCCGGCGCTCGGCCTGCCTCTCGAGTCAGGACGAGACATCAGCCCCGCCCGTGACAGGGTCCTCCTTGATCCGGTCGAGGACGCCGCGGGCGCCGCGGACCAACGTCCCTTCGTATCGGCGCGCTACGATCAGGCGGCGCCCGAGGCCGGGCGCCCCTGGAGGATCCCGTGCCGAACGAGAGGACCGCCGACGAGCATTGGCGCGAGTTGCTGTCCGGTAACATCGAGGGCCTTGACCGGCTCAAGGCGGGTCGATGTGATCGTCCTGTCGGGCTCGAAGGCTGACGGGTGAACCCGACCCACGTGCCCGCGCCGGCGCCGTGGGCCCGGCCGGTCACCCTCGTCGGGCGGCGGGTCCGCCTGGAGCCGCTCGAGCTCCGGCACCTCGACGACCTCGTCGCCGTCGGGCTCGATCCGGCGATCTGGGTCTGGACGCTCGCCCGGCCGGCGGACCGTGACGGGCTCCGGGCCTGGCTGGATGCGGCCCTCGCGAGCGCCGCCGCCGGGACGGAGGTCCCGTTCGCCACGATCGATCTGGCGTCCGGCCGGGCGATCGGCAGCTCGCGCTTCCTGAACATCGTGCCCGAGCAGCGTCGGCTCGAGATCGGCTGGACGTGGATCGGGACCGCGTTCCAGCGGACCGGCGCCAACCGCGAGGCGAAGCTCCTGCAGCTGGCCCACGCCTTCGACGACCTCGGCGCGAACCGGGTCGAGTTCAAGACGGACTCACGGAATGAGCAGTCCCGGACCGCGCTCCTCGGGATCGGCGCAACCTTCGAGGGGATCTTCCGGAACCACATGATCATGCCGTCCGGACGGCTCCGGCACTCCGCGTACTACAGCGTCGTCGTCGAGGAGTGGCCGGCCGTCCGGGCGCGCCTCGAGACCCTGCTCGGCCGGCAATGAGCCCGAGCGAGCCGGTCGCCGGTCTCGTCGTCCGGACGGTGGACTATCACACCGGCGGTGAGCCGTTCCGGATCGTCGTCGACGGGGCGCCGGCCCTCGAGGGCCGGACCGTCCTGGAGCGGCGGCGCTGGGTGCGTGATCACGCGGACCACGTCCGCCGGCTCCTGATCGACGAGCCTCGCGGCCACGCCGACATGTACGGCTGCTTCGTGACCCCGCCGGACGACGCCGGCGCCGACCTGGGCGTCGTCTTCTTCCACAACGAGGGCTACTCCACGGCCTGCGGCCACGGGACGATCGCGCTCGTGACGTGGGCGATCGACGAAGGGCGAGTCCGGGTCGACGGGCCCGAGGCGAGCGTCGTCGTGGACGTCCCATCCGGGCGACTCGACTGTCGGGCACGCCTCGGCGATGGTCGCGTCACCTCGGTCGCCTTCCGGAACGTGCCGTCGTGGGTCCTGGCCCAAGGCGTGGAGGTCCCGACCTCGCGCGGCGCGATCCCGGTCGACGTCGCGTTCGGCGGCGCGTTCTACGGCTCGGTCGATGTCCGAGCGATCGGCCTGGACGTTTCGAGGGCCAGCCTGCCGGCGCTGATCGCCCTCCAACGCGAGCTCCGCCCCGCGCTCGAGGCGCTGGTCGACCCCCGCCATCCGGACGCGCCGGACCTCGCCGGGGTCTACGGGGTCATCTTCTGGCAGTCGGAGCCGGCCGAGCCCGGCGCGGATCTCGTCCAGCGGAACGTCACGGTCTTCGCCGACGGCGAGGTCGACCGCTCGCCGTGCGGCAGCGGGACGTCGGCACGGCTGGCGCTCCTCGACGCGGCCGTGAGCGGCGGTCCGCTCGGCCGCGGAGCCACGCTCCGCCATCGATCGATCGTCGATTCCATCTTCACCGGGCGGGTGGTGGGCGACGGCCCGGAGGTCGGCGGCCGGCCCACGGTGATCACCGAGGTCGAAGGCTCCGCCTTCCGGACCGGACGCCACGTGTTCGAGCTCGACCCGCGCGACACGCTCGGCACGGGGTTCCTGCTGCGCTGACCGCTGACCCCGCCATGCGGGCATCTGCGATGATCGGGGCCGCCGGACCACGTCGGCCGGCTGCGCACATCGGGAGGCAGCGTCATGACCGATCTCCTCGTGAAGGTCCTGATCAACGCGGTCGGCGTCTACGCCGCGATCCAGCTGGTCCCGCAGATCGCCTTCCCGGCGGCCAAGGACCTGTCCACGCTCGGCGACAACTGGTGGAAGCTGCTCGCCGTCGCGCTGATCCTCGCCCTCGTCAACTCGTACGTGAAGCCGATCCTGAAGGTCCTGTCGTTCCCCGTCACGCTCGTCTCGCTGGGGCTCTTCGCGTTCGTCCTGAACGCCCTGTTGCTGCTCCTCGTCGCGTTCGTCAGTGACCAGCTCGGCCTCGGCTTCTCGATCGGCGGCTTCCCACCGAACTTCAGCGCCGACTCGTTCGTGGGCGCGCTCCTCGGCGCGATCGTCATCAGCATCGTCTCGACGCTCCTCGGGATGATGAACGCCGGCCGCAGGATCGTCACCTGACGGCGACCTGCGGGTCGTGGCTCTCGCTCGGGTTGCTGCGGGTGCGCGACGGGCTGCGCCCGTACACTTGCGACCATGGGTGCCGTCGACACGATGGAAGTCTTCTTCGAGCTCCTCAACAGCGGTGATCGAGCCGGTGCGGTCGCGCTCATGGACGAGCGGGTGGAGATGAGGATCCACGTCGGTGACAACGTGCGGACGCTCCGCGGCGTCGAGCAGGTAGGGGGCTGGTTCCTCCGTGCCGAGACCGGGCTCAAGATGATCCCCGGCGAGATTCGCGACCTCGGCATCACCTACCAGGCGGACGTCCTGACGGTCCGGCCGGGCGCGCCGTCGCAGCACCTCGACGCCTCGTTTCGCGTCGAGACCGGCAAGATCACCTCGATCAACCTCGCGCCGCGATAGGCTCGGCGTGGGCCGCGCCGCCGGCCCGGGATCCCGCGGCGGCACCCGAGGACGCGCGGCGGCGGGAGCGTCCGCCCGCGGAGCCGCGCGACATCGGCAGCGGCCTGCCTACGGCGCGGGCGATGTCCCCGCGTCCGGCAGGGACGTCGGCGCCACGCTCGGGATGAGCACCTCCTGGCCGATCTCCAAGACGTCGGGGTTCGGGACGGTCTCCTTGTTCGCATCGATGAGCGTCTGGAGCGGGACGCCGAACCGGTTCGCGATCCTGGACATCGTGTCGCCCGCCTGGACGACGTAGACCTGCTGCGTCGGGCCGGGCGTCGGCGTCGGCGGCGCCGGGGTCCCCGAGGTCTCTGCCGACGCCGTGGCGGTCGGGGTGGGTCCCGCGCCGGTATCGGGCGGGTTGCCGAACCACCCGAGGAGCGTCGGGAGGAGGAAGAGGGCCACCGCCGCGATCGCGAGCGCGGCGACGCCGATGAGGATCGGCGACGGCGACAGCGACGGCAGACCCATGCGGGACTTCAGCGTGGGATAGGCCTCCATCCGGCGCGGCCGCTCCCATGACGGACCGGGGACGCCGTCCGATACGGGCCGGCGTTCGTCGCGCCCGACCCGCCGTTCACGCGGTGGCGGGGAACCGACGGGCGTGCGTGAACGCGTGGCAGCGGCGGGCGCCGTCCGCGCTGCTTCATCCTCGTCCTCGTCGTCGTCGACTGCGGCCTCGTCGCCGTCCCAGCGGACCGGCAGTCTGCGGGGGGGGTTCGACGATCCGCCGGCCAACCGGTCGGCGAACGAGCCGGAGAGTCCGCCGCGGCGGACGGGCGGCAGCGCCTGGATATCGGGCTCGTTCTCATCCTCGTCCACGTCCGCGTCGGCGTCATGGGCGCCCGCCACCCAGGGCGGCGGAGCGGCCCAGTCGCGAGGCGGGTTCCGATGCACGGAGCCGGGCGAGCCGGCAGTCCGGTCCGGCGGACCGCCGGGGGTGGAGGACACGTGGTCGCCCTCCTCGGGGGACCTGGGCGCCTCGCCGGCACGTGCCTGCGCCGCCTCGCGACGAGCCCAGTCCTGGAAGCTCGGGCAGACGGGGAATGCGGACGAGAGGCAATAGGCGGCCTGGTGGGCGAGGGCACGCGGCGCAGGGCGGGTCTCGGCGTAGCAGCGATGCCGGTGGTCGGGGCTCGCGGCCCTGGCATCGCGGTCGTCCTCGAACGCCACGAAGGGGCAGGCAGGTGCGCCGTCAACGATGGGCAGCCCGCGGTCCGTCATCGGGTGGATGATACCGGCGGATCGCACCGGGGAACCAGCCGTTTGAGGGAGACGTCAGCCGCCCATACATCGACCGCCCGTCCCGCTCCGGAACCCCGGTCGGCGTGGCGCCGCCCGGGCGATTCTCGCCAGCCTCGTCGTGGCGAGCATCGTCGCCGGCTGCGGGACCCTCGACAGCCCGAGCCCCTCCCCGCTCACCATCCCCGCCCCGACCTGCGGTGGGGCGAAGATCCTCATCCCGGGTGCCCTGTCCTGCGACCAGCTGGGCCGACTCGCGCTCGAGGTGCTCCGTTCCGAGGCACCGGGCCAGCTCGACCGTGGGGTCATCGCGGTGACAGTCGAGCTCCAGGGCTGCGCGAGGAACGAGGTCCCGCCCCAGCTCGACTGCACCGGTGAGGACTTCGTCCAGCTCGTGACGTTCACCTTTGGACCGTCGATCGCCGGTGGTCCGGTTGAACCGTCGCTCTCGGTTGGCCTGGCGCCGGTCTCGGGCCGCCTGCTCGGGAACGTGAACCCTCTGATTCGATAGCCGCCCTCGGCTCTCGGCGGATGACGGGTTGCCAGACGCGCGCGCAGGCCCTAGGGTAAGGGCACCGCCACGTCACTCGAGCGGAGGGCCCGTGCTCCCGAGACCAGCCGGTGCTCTTCAGGGCGCCCGTCGCCGCTCCATGTCGGCCGGCAGGCAGGCCCGGGCCACGGGTTTCGCTGCGCTGCTCGTGGCCGTCGCGACGAGCCCCCTTCCACCAACCGCGGCCGCGTCGCCCGCCGGACCGCTCGCACCGGCCCCTTCGGTCGCACCCGGTGCCCCTCTCCCCGAGGAGCGGTTCGCGCGCCGCCTGTCAGCCGAGGTCTACGGCTTCCTGCCGTACTGGGAGATCGACGGCGGGACGGATGCGTACCTGCGCTACGATCTCCTTACGGACATCGCCCTCTTCTCGGTCACCCTCACGTCCTCCGGAGCGATTGCCACATCCGGCGGCGGCTATGCGGCCATCACCGGCGCAAATGCGGCCACGATCGTCGAAAAGGCCCACGCTGCCGGCGTACGCGTCGACCTGACCGTGAC
Organism: Anaerolinea sp.; assembly: GCA_013822395.1. Taxonomy (GTDB): domain Bacteria; phylum Chloroflexota; class Limnocylindria; order Limnocylindrales; family CSP1-4; genus UBA5189. The sequence continues at coordinate 28,969 of PNKK01000019.1, forward strand.
CTCGTTCGGCTACGACAAGAATTCGGCGTTCTTCAGCAACCCGGCGGCGATGGCGACGGCCGCGAGTGCGATCTCGGCGTTCGCGCAGAGCGAGGGGCTCGACGGCGTGAACCTGGATGTCGAGTCACTCTACAACGCGGACTTCGCGGCCTACGGTACGTTCGTCGGCCAGATCCGCGCGGCACTCCGCTCCTGGAACCCGGCGGCGCGCGTCTCGGTGGCGACCAACGGCTCGATCTCCGGCGCGGGCATGGCCAGCCAGGCTCTGGCCAACGGTGCGGATCGGGTCTTCCTCATGGGTTACAACTACCGGACCGCCGGGTCCAGCCCCGCGGGGAGCATTGCCCCGATCGTGCGGGCGGACGGCGACAAGAGCCTTTCTTGGACGCTGGACCTGTACGCCTCGAAGGGCATTCCGGCCGACCGGATCCTGCTCGGCCTGCCGTACTACGGCCGATCCTGGTACACGGTCTCCGAGACGCTCAACGCCGAGACGACGGGCTCGGTCGGCGTCTTCATCCCGAGCGACAACCTCGTGTCGGTCCCGCCGGGGAGCGTGATCCAGCACGACAAGGCCGAGGGCGCCAGGTGGTTCGCCGTGCTCGATCCCGCGACGCAGCAATGGACGCAGACCTACTTCGACGACCCCCTCACGCTCCGGTCGAAATACGAGCTGGCGACCCGGCGACGCCTCGCCGGCGCGGGGATGTGGGCCCTCGGCTACGACCGCGGCCTGCCCGGCTACTGGGATGCGATCTCCGCGGCATTCGGCACGATCCGCGTGGCGGGTGCCGACCGGTACGCGACCGCGGCCGCGATCGCCGCCGACGCCTTCGCGCAGGGCGTGGCGCTCGCCTACGTGGCCACCGGCACGGCCTTTCCGGACGCCCTCGCGGCGGCCGCTGCCGCAGGCGCGATGCGCGCGCCGGTCCTCCTGGTCACGCCGACGGAGATTCCGGCGGCCACGGCCACCCAGCTTGCGCGACTGCAGCCCACCCGGATCGTCGTCGTGGGCGGACCCGGGGCGGTCTCGGATGCTGTCCTGGCGACACTCAATACGCTGGCGCCGGGCGGCGCCAGCCGGATCTTCGGGCAGGACCGGTTTGCGACTGCGGCTGCCGTCTCGGCGGCGACGTACCCCGTCACGGCGGGCGTCGCCTACGTCACGAGCGGCACCGACTTCCCGGATGCCGTCTCCGCAGCGCCCGCCGCAGCACGGGACGGAGCGCCCGTGCTGCTCACCCAGCCCGGCAGCGCCCCGAGCTCCATGCTGGCCGAGCTCGCCCGGCTCGCTCCGGCTCGGGTGGTGATCGTCGGGGGGATCGCAGCGGTGTCGGACGACGTCGTCGCGGCGATCCAGGCGATGCTGCCCGCTGCGGTGATCACCCGCCTCGCCGGCCCGAATCGCTACGCGACCTCGGCCGCCGTCGCCGCCACGCTCCCGGCGGGAGTTCCGGTCCTCTATGCGGCCTCCGGCCTCGGCTTCCCTGACGCCATCGCCGCGGCGGCGGCGGCCGGTGCCCAAACCGCACCGATGGTGCTCACGACTCCTGACGCGCTGCCCGCCTCAATACGAGACGAGGTTGCTCGCCTCCGTCCGGCGCGCGCGGTGATTGCCGGCGGGACGGCGGCGGTCTCGGAGGCGGCCCTTGCCGCGATCCGGGAGGCGGTCTCGGCACCCTGACCAAGGTCGCGAACCCCGGCGTTTGACAGGCCCGGCCGAGGTCCGGACACTCATGGACAGATCTCCGAGCGACCCGAGAGTGCCCTGAAGGAGTCCCATGTCCATTCGCCGAACCGTTTCCAACCTTCTTGCCCCGAAGACGACGGCCCGCGCCCACTGCGACCTGCCGTGCGGCGTCTACGACCCGGAGCAGGCACGCATCGAGGCCGAGTCCTGCTACCGGATCGTCGAGAAGCACGCCGCGAACGAGGACCCGACATTCCGCACCCGTGCGATCGCGATCAAGGAAGCGCGCGCCGACCTCGTGAAGCACCATCTCGACGTCCTGTGGCACGACTACTTCAAGCCCGAGCACCTCGAGGCGGTCCCCAACCTGCACGACCTGTTCTGGCAGGCGAACAAGCAGGTCTCCAGGGTCAAGGCCTCGGTCGATCTCGCCGATGCGAAGAGGCTCCTCGACCTCATCGACCAGGTCGACGCCGCGTGGAAGGCCACCGGCGGTCCCGGCAAGACGCGGGTGCCACGCGGCTGAACCTGAGCGGGCCGGTGCGGGAACGCGCGCATCTGCGCAGCGCACGAATACGCGAGCGTCTTCGTGGCCCGTGGCGGGTCGCCGTCGTCGAGGCGTCCATGCTCCCGGCCATCGCCCCCGGCGACTGGCTGCTCGTGGACCCGACGATCCGGCGCTGGCCGCGGCCCGGTGCGATCGTTCTCTTCCGTGAGCCGGAGACGGGCGAGCTGGCGCTCAAGCGCGTCGCGGGGCGAGCTGGTGCTCGCATCCCGTTCGCCGGCGGGTACCTCGTCCTCGGGCCGGGCGAAGCGTGGCTGGAGGCGGATGCCACGCCGGAGATCGCCGCGGCCGCAGGGTTCGGGGTGCCGATCGATTCCAATCGGTACGGGCCGATCTCCGTGGATCTGCTGGTCGGTCGGGCCTGGTTCCGATACGGGCCGCCCGGTCGGATCGGACGGCTGCCGCCGAGGGTGTCGGTGGTGAGTGCTGGCAAGCAGGAAGACGACCGGCCCGGCACGTAGATCGCCGCGCGGGTCGCCGGCGCGCGGGTCGCCGGCGCGTTTGCGAGATGCGGAAAGTGCCATCACCTCCAAGTCAGTCTGCGGTCAACACCTCCAAGTCGATACGCTCACCAGAAACGACAAGGAGGGTCCGGTGGCGCAAAAAGCCGAGCGGAGGTGGGACGCGAGGCGGCTCGTCGCGCGATGGTCGAGGCGGTGCGGGGTGGTGAATCGCAGCGCTCGGTCGCGCGCCGCTTCGGGGCAAGCCTCCTCACCGTCCAGCGCTGGCTGACGCGGGCGGCGAACGAGGCGATCGAGACCATCGACTGGTCCGATCGCTCGTCGGCTCCCCATCGCCAGGCACGCCAGATCCCGACCGAGGTCGAGGACCTGATCGTCGAGTCGCGCCGCCGGCTCCGTGACGAGAGCGTCCTCGGCGAGTATGGAGCGGCGGCCGTCTGGCGCGACCTCGCCGGGCGTGGCGCCCTCGGGCAGGGGATCCCTTCGGTCCGGACGATCGGGCGCACGTTCGCCCGCCGGGGCACCCTCGACGCCGGGCGTCGCGTTCGCCGGCCGGCGCCCCCGCCCGGCTCCCCCGCCCGGCTGGTATCTGCCCGGGCTGGCGAGCGGGTCGGTCGAGCTCGACTCGTTCGACACGATCGAGGGCCTCCGACTCAAGGGCGGCCAGGATATCGAGATCTTGACCGGCATCTCGATCCACGGCGGGCTGCCGGGCGCCTGGCCGGCCAGGCCGTACACCGCGCGGATGGTCGTGGCCGCGTTGACCGAGCACTGGCTCACGCACGGCCTGCCCGCCTATGCCCAGTTCGACAACGGCCTGATCTTCCACGGCACCCACGGCTACCCCGACCGGGTCGGCCGGGTCAGCCGGCTGTGTCTGGGTCTCGGCGTCGTGCCGGTCTTCGTGCCGCCCTACGAGCCCGGCTTCCAGGCCGCCATCGAGAGCCTCAATGGCCGCTGGCAGGCCAAGCTGTGGCGCCGCACCTACAGCGAGACCCTCGATGCTCTCAAGCTCCAGTCGGAGCGCTACATCGAGGCCTGCCGGGTTCGGTCGGCGGTCCGGATCGAGTCCGCACCCGCCCGGTCGGCGGTACCGGCCGAATGGGTGTTCGATGTCAACCGCGAGCTCGGTGGTCGGCTCGTCTACATCCGCCGGACCAACGAGTGGGGCGAGGCGCGCCTGCTCGGGCGCCGGTTCGAGATCGACCCGCTCTGGCCCCACCGGCTCGTCCGCGCCGAGCTCGATCTCACGGGCGGTCTGATCCGCTTCTACGCACTACGCCGTCGAGACCCGACCGATCAGCCGTTGCTCCGGGAGATCGTCTACGCCATGCCGCCTCACCGGCTCACGGACTGACTCGGAGGTGATGGCACCTTGCCCGATTCGCAGCCGAAGTGACTTGGAGGTGATGGCATGTGGCCCGAGATGCATACGCCGGGAAACAGGCGCCGCCCGGTATCCTCCCGTGATGGACACCTTCGATCCCACGCGACCGCTCCCCGGCCCGCCCGAGCCGTGGGCGAGCACCGACATGCCGTCGCGGCGAGGCGGCCCGCCCTACCACATGACGGAGATGATCCGGGCGGAGCCGGCCCTCGCCCGGCGGCTGCTCCGAAAGCTCGCCGTCGCCGACGGACCGGCCGCGACCCTCGCCGCCACGATCCGGTCCACCTCGGGTGCCGGGCGTCCGATCGTCGTGGTCGGCTGCGGCACCAGCGAGCACGGAGCGCTCGCCACCGCCGAGATCCTTCGCAACGCGTGTCGCGACGCCGGATTGCCGTCCATGATCGGGGCCGGCGGAGCGCCCGTCGCGGTTCAGGCATTCGAGGCCTCGCCCGAAATCGCGCAGCTGGGTCCCGGATCCCTCGTCATCGCGATCAGCCACGAGGGAGCCACCTGGGCGACGAATCGCGCCCTCGCCGCGGCACGCTCCTCGGGGGCGACGGCGGCGCTGCTCACCGTCACCGCGGCGTCCCCCGGCGCTGCGCTCGCCGATATCGTCGTCACGACCGACGAGCTCGATCAGAGCTGGTGCCACACCGTGGGCTACCTCTCGCCGATCCTCGCGGCGATGTCGATCGGGGCGCACCTGGCGGGCCTTGCGCTGGACCAGGACGCGGCCGCCGGGCTGCTCGCCACCGGGCTCGACCCGGCCTCGATCGAGGCGACGGAGGCAATGGCCCGCAGCCTTGCCGACGTCGATCGGCTCATCGTCCTGGGCTCCGGCGTGGACCGGATCGCGGCCCGCGAGCTGACACTGAAGGTCGAGGAGGGTGCGCACCTGCCTGCCGCGATGCGCGATCTCGAGACGATGCTCCACGGTCACCTCGCCGGCGTGGATGCGGGCACGGGCCTCGTGCTCCTGCTCACCGAGCGGAGGCACCGGGACGCACGGAGGGCCCGCGCGCTCGCGGTGCTCCGGGCGTGCGGCCAGATCGGGGTCAGCGTCGGGGCGATCCTCGCCGCCGACGTTTCCGAAGAGCTCGATCCGGCGCTCACGGCCGCCGGCCGCGTTGCCGTGCCGGACGCGCCATCGCTACCGGCGCCCGTGGCCGCGCTCCTCGCGACCGCGGCACCCCTGCAGCTCCTGACCGAGCGCCTGGCGGTCGCCCGCGGTGTGGACCCGGACCCGATTCGTCGGGACGACCCACGCTACCTCGCCGCGGCAGGGGTGGCCGAGGTGAGCGAGGTGGCCGGGGCGGTCGCACAGACCAAGTCCGCTGATGCAGGCGATTGACCAGCCTCTCTGTCGCGGATTTGTGCTGGTTTCACACAAAACGTGTGGTAGGCTCCGCATCCAGGTGAGCTGTGGCATCGGTGCCGCGTCGCGGACCGATCGAGGAGGTTCGGAGAGATGAACCAGGACTTCTTCCCCGACGTGGAGGGGCGCATCCCGTTCGGTGGCCTCCGCTCGGAGGACCCCCTGTCGTTCAAGGTCTACCAACCGGATCGGCTGGTGCTCGGCAAGCGGATGGAGGACCACCTCCGGATCGCCGTCTGCTACTGGCACTCGTTCAACTGGCCCGGCTCGGACGTGTTCGGGAGCGGCACCTTCGACCGCCCGTGGAACGACCCGCGTCTCGACCCGATGATCGCGGCCCGGGCGAAGCTCGAGGCCGCCTTCGAGTTCTTCGACAAGCTCGGCGTCCCGTTCTTCTGCTTCCACGATCGCGACATGGCGCCGGAGGGCGCGACGTTCGCCGAGTCGACCGCGAACCTCCAGGCGATCCTCGACGATGCGGAAGCCCACATGGCCCGGACGGGCGTCCGCCTCCTGTGGGGCACCGCGAACCTGTTCAGCCACCCCCGCTACACCGCTGGCGCAGCCACGAACCCGGATCCCGAGATCTTCGCCGTCGCCGCGGCGCAGGTGAAGGTCATGCTCGAGGCGACGCACCGGCTCGGCGGCGCGAACTACGTCCTGTGGGGCGGCCGAGAGGGCTACGAGACCCTCCTGAACACGGACCTCGCCCGCGAGGAGCAGCAGCTCGCCCGGTTTCTCAGCCTCGTGGCCGAACACAAGCACCGGATCGGCTTCAAGGGCGCCCTCCTCCTCGAGCCGAAGCCCCAGGAGCCGACCAAGCACCAGTACGACTACGACAGCGCGACGGTCTACGGGTTCCTCGCCCGCCACGGCCTGGAGCATGAATATCGCGTCAACCTCGAGGCGAACCACGCGACCCTCGCCGGTCACAGCTTCCACCACGAGGTCGCAACGGCGGTCTCGCTCGGCATCTTCGGCAGCATCGACGCCAACCGCGGCGACTACCAGAACGGCTGGGACACGGACCAGTTCCCCAACTCGGTCGACGAGCTCGCACTGACGCTGTACGAGATCCTCCGGGGCGGCGGGCTCACGACCGGCGGCTTCAACTTCGACGCCAAGCTGCGGCGTCAGAGCCTCGATCGGACGGACCTGTTCCACGGGCACATCGGCGGCATCGACACGCTCGCCCGCTCGCTGCTCGTGGCGGCCGAGCTGATCGAGCGCGGCGCGCTCGAGGCGCGTCGGGCGGAGCGCTATGCGGGCTGGTCGGGCGAGCTCGGGCGGTCGATCCTGTCCGGCGAGGTCCTGCTCGAAATGCTGGCGGGCCGCGTCCTGACCGGCGAGATCGACCCGCGGCCCGTGTCCGGCCGGCAGGAGCTCCTCGAGAACCTCGTCAACCAGGCGATCTGGGCCGTGGACGCCGCCGTGGATGCAGCCGAGGACGGCGCGGCGGGCTGACGGCGATGGGCCTCGTCCTCGGCATCGACGTCTCGACGACGGCGACGAAGGCCGTCCTGATCGATCCCTCGGGCACCGTCCGCGGGATCGGCACGGCGGAGTACGACGTCTCGAGCCCGCATCCACTCTGGAGCGAGCAGGCGCCGGCCATCTGGTGGGACGCCGCGCAGACGGCGATCCGGGCCGTCCTGGCGGCGACCGACACGGCCGGCGCCGATGTCGAGGCCGTCGGCCTCGCCGGCCAGATGCACGGCGCCGTTCTCCTCGACTCTGCCGGCACGGTCCTCCGGCCGGCGATCCTGTGGAACGACCAGCGGACCGCCGCGGAGTGCGACGAGATCCGCTCGTCCGTGGGCGCGGATCGCCTGATCTCCATCACCGGCAACGACGCGATCACGGGGTTCACCGCCCCGAAGCTCCTGTGGGTCCGCCGGCACGAGCCCGAGGTATGGGTGGGCCTGGCGCACGTCCTCCTGCCCAAGGATTACCTCCGCCACCGCCTCACCGGCGACTATGCGATGGACAAGGCGGACGGCGCCGGGACACTCCTGTTCGATCTCGCGGCCCGGACGTGGTCCACGGACGTCCTCACGGACCTGGACCTCGATCCGGCCTGGTTCCCGCCGACGTTCGAGGGACCCGAGGTCACCGGCACGATCACGCCGGCCGCCGCCGCCGCGACGGGCCTGCGGGCCGGCACCCCGGTCGTGGCCGGCGGCGGGGACCAGGCAGCGAACGCCGTCGGCGTCGGCGTGATCTCGGAGGGGACGGTCGCCCTGTCGCTCGGGACCTCGGGCGTCATCTTCGCCGCGACTGACGCGCCGCTCCACGAGGCCCACGGACGGGTCCATGCCTTCTGCCATGCTGCGCCCGGGCGCTGGCACCTGATGTCGGTGATGCTCTCGGCGGCGGGCAGCCTGCGCTGGTTCCGCGACGCACTCGCGCCAGGCGAGGGATTCGGTGAGCTCGTGGCCGGCGCGGCGGGCGTGCGGGCCGCGTCCGATGGCCTGTTCTTCCTCCCCTACCTGTCGGGTGAGCGGAGCCCGTACCCCGATCCGCTCGCTCGGGGAGCATTCGTGGGACTCACCCTGGGACACGACCGCCGCCACCTGACCCGCGCCGTCCTGGAGGGTGTCGCGTTCGGGCTCCGCGACGGCCTCGATCTCATGCTGGCCGCAGGGATGCCGCGCCCGGCCCAGATCCGGGCGTCCGGTGGCGGACTGGCCAGCGTCGTCTGGCGCCAGATCCTGGCCGACGTCCTGGACGCGGACCTCGTGACGACCTCGACGACCGAGGGCGCGGCCTTTGGCGCGGCGGTCCTCGGGGCGGTCGGGGCTGGCTGGTTCCCGGACGTTCCGGCGGCGACCGCGGCGCTCGTGCGGACAAGCCCGGCCGCCGCGCCTGGACTCGACCGCGTGGGGTACGTCGAGGCCCACGCGGTCTATCGCAAGCTGTATCCGGCGCTCGCGCCGGTCTTCCACCGGAGGTAGGGCGCTCCCTGCCGGCGCTCCCTGCCGGCGCTTCCTGCCGGCGCGGCTCCCCGGCGGCGCTACCCGTGGAGCGCGGCGAGCTCCCGCTCGGTGACCTCGCCGGGGGCCTTGCCCATGATGATCATCGCCAGGACCTCGTCCGTCGTGACCTCGCTCTTGATCACCGTGCCGACCACCTTGCCGTGGTACATGACGCTGATCCGGTCGGACAGGTCGAAGACATCGTGGATGTCGTGGCTGATCAGGAAGATGCCGATCCCTTCGGCCTTCAGCTGGCGGATGAGGTCCCGCACCTGCGCGGTCTCGGCCGGGCCGAGCGCCGCGGTCGGCTCGTCCATGATCAGGATCCGGGCGTTGAAGTGGACGGCCCGCGCGATCGCGACGGATTGGCGCTGGCCGCCGGACAGGGACTTGACGGCCTGCTTGAAGTTCCTGAAGTTCGGGTTGAGCCGGGACATGACCTTTCGCGTCGCCGATTCCATCGCGGCGTCGTCGAGCGTCCCGGTACGGTCCGTGAGCTCGCGACCGAGGAACAGGTTCGCCGGTGCGTCGATGTTGTCGGCGAGCGCCAGGGTTTGGTAGATCGTCTCGATGCCGTGGGTCTTCGCGTCTCGCGGGTTCGTGATCGAGACGTGCCGCCCATCGATCCGGATCTCACCGGAATCCGCGGGATGGGCTCCCGACAGGACCCGCATCAGGGTGGACTTGCCGGCGCCGTTGCCGCCCACGAGCCCGACCACCTCGCCGGCGAAGAGGTCGATCGAGACGTCCTCGACGGCGTGGACACCGCCGAAGGCAACCCGGATGTCGCGCATCTCCACGAGCGGGGTGCGTGCGACGTCGTTCATGTTCGCGCTCCTCCGCTAGCGAGTCGAACGGCGGCGGAGCAGGGCGTCGAGCCCGACTGCCGCGACGAGAACGATACCGACGACGATGTCCTGGGTCGGGGAGTCGAATCGCAGCAGGACCATGCCGGACCGGAGCGACTGCATGACGACCGCGCCGAGCACCGCGCCGGTGACGGTGCCGATGCCGCCGGCGAACGACGTCCCGCCGATGACGGCCGCGGCGATCACGTCGAGCTCGTTCTGGACGCCCAGGTTCGTCACCGCGGCATCCAGCCGGGCGGTCTGGACCGCGGCGCTGATCGCCACGAGGATCCCCATCAGGGCGTACACCCGGACGATCGTCCGCCGGACGTTGATGCCGCCGAGCTCTGCGGCCTCCGGGTTCCCGCCGATCGAGTAGACGTAGCGCCCGAAGCGCCGGCGGGTTGCCAGATAGGTCATCACCAGCGTGACGCCGATCAGAATGAGGACCGGATAGGCGATCCCGGTCGGGATCTGCAACCCGCCGGCCGGCTCGGTGATCCCTCGCTCCAGCGCGTATCGCGTGGCGAGCGCGGGCGGCCAGAAGTAGTTGTTGGCGACCCAGACGAAGCCGAGGACCGCCGCGCTCCCCGCCGCGATGACGGTGGCCATCGCCCACGTCGGGCGGACCGGGAAGCCGTACGCCCGGCGTCGTCGGTTGCTGGAGATGACGGTCCACGCAAGGACGACAATGGCCACGGCACCCACGATCCAGCTGCCGGTGTCGCCCAGGGATCCGAGCGGTCCACCCCCGATCAGGCTGTAGGTCGCATCCATGGGGGCGATGGTCTGGCCCTGGGCATAACGGAAGATGAGGCCTCGCCAGATGAGGAAGCCGCCGAGGGTGACGATGAACGACGGAACCCCGCCGTAGGCGACGATGAACCCCTGGAGGCCGCCGATCGCCGCGCCGAGGACGATGCCGACGCCGAGCGCGACGATCCACGTGTACGGCTGCTCGAAGCCGAGACCCAGGGTCGTCGGGATCCAGATCGCCTGGACCATGGCCATCGTGTAACCGAGGAAACCCAGCAGCGAGCCGACCGACAGGTCGATGTTGCGCGAGACGATGATCAGGACCATCCCGGTCGCCATGATCGCGATGGACGAGCTCTGGACGGACAGGTTCCAGAGGTTCCGCGGCGTCAGGAACAACCCCCCGGACATGACATGGAATCCGATCCAGATCACTGCCAGCGCGCCGATCATGCCGGCGAGCCGGGTATCGATCTCCGTCGAGGCGAGGAACGTGCGGATCGACCGCGAAGGCGGTGTGTCGCTCGTGCGTTGACGGACGCTGGTTGCCTCAGTCATGGGGCGCCTCATCTCGCAGTCCGGGATGCGATCGCGCCCTGCGCCGGCGGGGTCCGCCGGCGCAGGGCGCGGTACGTTCGGAGGGTCGGTGACCCTCAGCTAGCAACCGTTGACGGAGCCCGCCGTGACGTCCTTGCAGAGGACGTCCTTGGTGATCCAGCCGGCATCGAGGACGACGTTGAGGTTGTCCTTGGTGATCGGGATCGGGGTCAGCAGAATCGACGTCATGTCGTTGCCACCAGGGCTCTTGAACACGACGGTCCCCTTGACCTTCGAGATGTCCTTGTCCACGCACAGCTGCGCGGCCGCCTCGCCGGCGGCCTTGCCGAGCTCGCGGGCGTCCTTCCAGACGTCGACGGTCTGCGTGCCGAGCGCGACGCGGTTGAGGGCGGCCGAGTCGCCGTCCTGCCCGGAGACCGGAACCTTGCCGTCCAGGCCCTGGGCTGCGAGGGCGGCGATGACGCCACCGGCCATGCCGTCGTTCTGGGAGAGCACGGCATCGACGGCGTTGTTGGCGCTGGTGAGGATCTGCTCCATGTTGGTCTGGGCCTTCGCCGGGTCCCAGTTGTCCGTGTAGGTCTCGCCGACGATCTTGATGTCGCCGGACTTCACCGCGGCGCCGATGATCTCCTCCATGCCGGCGCGAAGGAAGTCGGCGTTGGCGTCGGCCTTGTTGCCCTTGATGATCGCGTAGTTGCCCTTGGGCACGACCTTGAAGACCTCGCGGGCCTGCATCCGGCCGACCTCGACGTTGTCGAAGGTGATGTAGAGCGCCGCCGGGTCCTCGATCAGCCGGTCGTAGGCGATGACCGCCACGCCCGCGTTGATCGCGGCGGTGACGGACGGCTTGATCGCCGTGCCGTCCTGGGCCAGGATGATCACGACCTTGGCGCCCTGGCTGATCAGGTTCTCGACATTGCTGGCCTGGGTCTCGGCCGACGACTTGGCGTCGTTCGAGATGTACTCGGCGCCGGCGGCCGTCAGCGCGGCCTTGATGGCCGGCTCATCCCACTTCGCCCAGCGCTCCTCCTGGTAGTTGTTCCAGGAAACGCCGACCTTGCAGCCGGCGGCTGCACCACCACCGCCCGGCGTGGGGCTGGCGGTGGTGCCACAGGCCGCGGCGACCGTTGCGGCGACGGCCATGAGGACCGCCACTCTACGTAGAAGCATCAGAGACTTACCTCCTCCAGAAACGTCCATTGATGACACGCGGAACTGTCGTAGGCTAGCACCCTCCTCAACGTCTGCTGCGGCTTCCGATGCGGGCGCCCGGCCGACTCGGCCGCTCGCGGGGAGCGAGCGCGGGGAAGGGGGCGGGCGCCGGGTTTGAGCGACATCACGCGCTCTCGAGCTGGACGAGCGCACCTCGGGTACCCAGCCAGGCGGCCGGGTCGGCGAGGAGTGGTTCGAAGGCCATCTCGGCAGCGCCGAGGAGCGGCGCGTCCACGCCCAGCGTTGACGGGACCACGGAGACCAGGCGTCGCGGCGCTGCCAGCGCGTGACGGTCAAGGCTCGCCTCGACCAGATCGGCGACGAACGGGTGGATCCGCGAGAGGAGACCGCCCAGGATCACCCGTCGCGGATTCAGGATGTTGACCAGTCCGGCAAGCCCAAGACCCAGCCACCGTCCGACCGACTGCAGGGCCGCAAGCGCCTCCGGCACCCCGGCCGCGGCGTCGGCCAGGACGGCATCGACCGCCGCCCTGCCGCCATCGAGCGGATACCCTGCACGGGCCAGGAGGGCGCGCTCCCCGACCTCCGTCTCCCAGCACCCAGTGGACCCGCACCGGCATGGCCGACCCTGCGGGTTGATGGGCATGTGGCCGATCTCGCCGCCGTAGCCGGCGATCCCGCTGAGCGGCCGGCCGTCGACGATGATCCCGCCGCCAACCCCGACCTCGCCGTGGACGTACAGGACGTCGTCCGCGCCGCGGGCGGCACCTCGGCGGAGCTCCGCCAATGCCCCCAGATCCGACTCGTTGGCGACCCCGACCGGAACCGGCAGGGCCAGGCCCGCGGTCAGGGTGGCACCGAGTGGCACGTCCACCCAACCCAGGTTCGGCGCGAACGAGACGAGGCCGTCGGATCGGTTGACGATCCCGGCGACGGCCACACCGACCCCGATCGGTGTCTCCCCCAGGGGCCGGCGGGCACGGGCGGCACGGGCGAGGTCCACGAGATCAGCGGCGATCTCCTCGAGTGTGGAGTGCCCGCGAGGACGATCGACGCGCCGGTGCTCGAGCACCACGCCGCCCGCGCCGAGGATGGCCACCGCAAGGGAATCGATGGAGATCTCCAGAGCCAGGACGACGGTGCTCTCGGTCGCGAGGCGGACCAGCGGCGACGGTCGCCCCGGCGTCCCGAGGCGGAGCGCAGGCTCTTCCACCACGAGCTCGCCCGTCACGAGCTCGCCGATCAGGGCCCGGATCGCGCTCCTCGTGAGTCCCGTCCGGGCCACGAGCTCGGAGCGAGACAGGGGGCCGTGCAGATGGAGCTCGCGGACGATCGCACTGAGGTTCGCCCGCCGCACGGTCTCGCTGCGCTGTCCGAGCTCTTCGCGACCCATCACCACCGGTTTGTGATCCTCTCTTGCAAATGTCTGTGCTAGGCTCGTACATGGGCACCGGCAATGTCAAGCCGGGATCTCGGCCCTGTGGACGGGATCTCGGCCCTTGTGGACCTCGGCCCTGTGGATCTCGGCCCGGTGCGCCGTCCCGCCTCCATCATCGGCCAGACCCGTCAGGCGGTGTCCGTACCGCATCCAATTGGGCCGCCCGGAGCTCGTCGGAGCAGTCACCAGTCACCGGAGGAGCCAACGCCATGAGCATGCTGCAAGGAAGGGTCGCCCTGATCACCGGAGCGAGTCGAGGCATCGGCGCCGCGACGGCGCGAGCCCTCGCCGGCGCCGGTGCGAATGTCGCGCTCGCGTCGCGCAGCGGCGCCAACCCGGGCATCGACGGCGCGTTCGCACGAACCTGCGACGTCCGTGACGCGGCCTCGCTCCGGGCGATGGCCGACGCTACCGTGGACCACTTCGGCGGCCTGGACATCCTCGTCATCAACGCCGGCGTCGGGGCCTATGGGCCGTTTCTCGACCTGTCTCTCGAGGACCTCGACGAGATGATCGAGGTGAACGTGAAGGGGGCACTCTATGCGGTCCGGGCTGCTCTCCCCCACCTCCTGCAGAGCGACGCAGCGGACATCGTGACCATCGCCAGCGAGGCCGGTCGTCGCGGGCTCCCGTACGAGGCCGCCTACTGCGCCTCGAAGTTCGCCCAGGTCGGGCTCACCCGCGCCCTCGACCACGAGCTCCGCGAGCGCGGCGTGCGCTGCACGAGCGTCTGTCCGGGTGGCGTCGCGACCGATTTCGCGATGGGTCACGGGCGAACCCCCGACATGCCGCAGCTGGCCGGGATGATGTCGGCGACCGACATCGCCGAGACCGTCCTGTTCGTCCTGACCCGCCCGCGGAATCACCGGATCCTGGAGATCGCCCTCAGGCCGGTGACCGAGACGTCCTGGGGCTGATCGGTCATGGCCGAGCTTCGCTGGGGGATCCTGTCGACGGCGAGGATCGCCCGCCACAAGGTGATCCCCGGAATCCAGCGGGCGGGGAGCTGCCGGGTCGTCGCGATCGCCTCGCGTGACCCGGAGCGCGCGCGTGAGGTCGCCCGAGAGGCCGCGATCCCGACGGCCCACGATTCGTATGAGGCCCTCCTCACAGACGGGGACGTCGAAGCCGTCTACATCCCCCTCCCGAACCACCTCCACGCCGAGTGGGCGATCGCGGCAGCGAGGGCCGGGAAGCACGTCCTGTGCGAGAAGCCGCTGGCGCTCACGGCCGCCGACGCGGAGCGGATGATCGCCGTCGCCGACGCGGAGGGCATCCTGCTCATGGAAGCGTTCATGTACCGCCTCCATCCGTCCTGGGTCGCCGTCCGCGACCTCGTCGCGTCCGGACGGATCGGGCGTCTCGTCGCGGTCCAGAGCTGGTTCTCGTACTACAACGACGATCCGACCAACATCCGGAACGTCCGGGCCTACGGCGGCGGCGCCCTCTTCGACATCGGCTGCTACAACGTGAACCTGTCGAGGATGCTCTTCGACGGCGAGCCGGCGCGGGTGGAGGCATCGATCCTGCGGGACCCGGCCAGCGGCGTGGACGTGTTGACGAGCGGGATCCTGGAGTTCGACGGCGGCGGGGTGGCGACATTCACCTGCGCCACCCGCGCGGAGGACGATCAGCGCGTCCACATCTATGGGACGGACGGACGGATCTCGATCGACATCCCGTTCAACATCCCGCCCGACCGGCCGACCCGCGTCTCGGTCGTGCGGGGCGGCGAACCGCCGGTCAGCCCGGCGACCGAGGTCCTCACCTTCGAGACCGCGGATCCGTACACGGTGGAGGCCGAACGGTTCGCCGCCGCGGCCCTGGCCGGCCTGCCGGCGCCGGTCCCACCGGCCGATGCGGTTGCCAATCTCCGGGTCATCGAGCGGCTGTTCGAGGCCGGCGCTCGCGAGGCGCACCTGTCCGGCTAGACTCGAGAACGAGGAGGGTACTGGTGCGTTCGCGCGGGTTCCGCATCGCAGCCACGGCCGTCGCGATCGTGGCGATCGTGGGGGTCGGGAGCTTCGCCGCGATCGCCCGGCCATGGGAAGCGAGACCGACCTGCCCGCCGCCCGCGGACAACCCGGAGTGGTCCGTCGCACGGCGCTGGAACGAGGCGCTGCTCGACGCCATCCGCCGGGCGCTGCCGAACCCGCCGGTCCACGCCCGGAACCTGTTCTACCTGTCGGCCGCGATGTGGGACGCCTGGGCGACCTACGACCCGACCGCCGACGGCTACTTCTTCACCGAAAAGAGCACCGCGGCCAGTAGGGAGGCCGCTCGGAACGAGACGATCAGCTATGCCGCCTACCGGGTCCTGTCGGCGCGGTTCATCAAGGCCGTCGGCGGCTCTGACTCCCTGTCCGAGTTCGCCGATGTGATGGACAGCCTCTGCTACCCCCTGGACATGACCACGACCGAGGGCAATTCGCCGGCGGCGATCGGGAACCGGATCGCCAGGACGGTGCTCGAAGCCGGGCTCGTCGACGGCTCCAACGAGACGGCCGGCTACACGGACCCGAAGTATGCCCCGGTGAATCCGCCACTCGTGGTCGACCAGTCCGGGACGACGATGACGGACCCGAACCGCTGGCAGCCGCTCCAGCTGGTGAGGATGATCTCGCAGAACGGCATCCCGGTGACGAACGGCGTCCAGGAGGCCATCGGTCCGTACTGGGGTCGCGTCGCCTCCTTCGCGCTCCCGGATGCCGGTCCGGACGGCGTGCCGATCGACCCGGGGCCTCCGCCGCGACTCGGGGATCCTGCGACGGACGCCGCGCTCAAAGAGCAGGTCGTCGAGGTCATCCGGGACAGCAGCCGGCTCGATCCCGCG
>PNKK01000020.1 GCA_013822395.1 Anaerolinea sp.
GGCGCAGCTGATCGCGGCGGAGAGGTCGCCGTCGCTGATGAGCTTGATCCGGGCGCCGGTCCCCCGAACGTCCGCGATGAGCTGGTCGTGCCGGGGCCGGTCCAGGATGATCACCGTGATGTCCGCCGGCTTGCGGCGCAGGGCCTCGGCGATCCGGTGGATGTTCTCCGCCGGCGAGAGCGTGATGTCCACATGGCCGGCGACGAGCGGCCCCACGCACAGCTTCTCGAGATACGTGTCCGGGGCGTGAACCAGGCCGCCTCGCTCGGACGCGGCGAGGACCGTGATCGCGTTGGCCGAGCCGGTGGCGACCAGGTTGGTCCCCTCGAGCGGGTCGACCGCGATGTCGATCTCCGGCGCGGTGCCGCCGTCGCCGGGGATCCCGACCAGCTCGCCGATGTAGAGCATCGGCGCCTCGTCCCGCTCGCCCTCGCCGATGACGATCGTGCCGGCCATCTCGATCTCGTCCATGGCGACCCGCATCGCCTCGGTCGCGACGCGATCCGCCTCGGTCCGGTCGCCCCGGCCCATGAGCCGCGCCGACGCGATCGCGGCCGCTTCCGTGACCCGCACCATCTCGAGCGCGAGCAGCTGCTCCATCCGAGCTCCCTCTTCGGTCCGCTCAGCCGTGCCCGCCGAAAGGCGGCGGCGAGCACGCGAGCGCGCGCACTCCAACGTGCGTAAGCGAGCGAGCGCAGCCGCCAACGCGGCGGCGGGCCGGATCAGCGGACCGCGTCAATGTCTGAAGTGTCGCCTCCCCGGCCCGGTCAGGCGAGCTCACCGCAAGGCGCGACCGAGCACGCGAGCGAGCGCACTCAAACGTGCGTGAGCGAGCGAGCGGAGGGCGCAACGCCGCGGGGAGCCGCATCACCGGACCGTACCTCTAGTGACGAAAGTGCCGGCGACCAGTGAACACCATCGCAAGATGGTGCCGGTCGGCGACCTCGATGGCCATCTCGTCCCGGATCGAGCCGCCCGGCTGGATGATCGCGGTGACGCCGGCCTGGGCGGCGATCTGGATCCCGTCGGGGAACGGGAAGTAGGCGTCGCTGGCCATGACGCTCAGGCGCGCACGGTCGCCCGCGCGCCGGAGAGCGATCTCGACCGAGACCTGGCGGCTCGCCTGCGCGGCGCCGATCCCGACGGTCGCGCCGCTCCGGGCGAGGACGATGGCATTCGACCGGACGTGGTGGACGGTGCGCCAGGCGAAGAGGAGATCGGTCAGCTCCTCGAGCGTCGGCCGGCGCTTCGTGACCACCTGGAGCTGGCCGCGGTCGATGCCGAGGGTATCGAGCGTCTCGACGAGAAGCCCGCCCGCGACCCGCTTGAAATCGAGGTTGGCGATCCCGTAGTCGCGCATGCCGTCGGTGGGGTTAGGGGGGACGGCGATGACCTCCAGCCCGGGCTTCTGGCGGAGGATCCCGATGGCCGCCCGATCGAAGCCGGGCGCCACGACCGCCTCGTACGAGTTCTGGGCGATCGCCCGTGCGGTCGGCCCGTCCAGCTCGCGGTTGACCCCGACGATCCCGCCGAACGAGGCGACTGGGTCCGTTTCGAGGGCCTTCCGATACGCCTCGACGAGCTCGTCTGCCGACGCGACCCCCACCGGGTCGGTGTGCTTCGCGATGGCGACGGTGGGGCCCGTGAAATCGTGCACGATCCGGTAGGCGGCGTCGATGTCGAGGAGGTTGTTGAACGACGGCCGATCACCGTGGAGCTGCGTGGAGTCGGCGAGTGTGCCGGAGCGATGGGTGGTCTCGCGGTAGAACGCGGCGGACTGGTGCGGGTTCTCGCCGTGGCGGAGATCGTCCACCTTCTCCAGCACCATCGCCAGGCGCTTCGGGAAGATCGTCCCGGAGAGCTGGTTCAGGTACGCGGCGATCTCCGCGTGGTACGCGGCGACCGTCCCGAACGCCTCCGCGGCCAGCTGGGCGCGGAGCTCGGCGCTGACGTGACCGCGCTCCCTGATCTCGGAGATGACCCGCGGATAGTGCTCGGGACTGGACACCGCGGCGACGCCGGCAGCGTTTCGGGCCGCCACACCGAGGAGCGCCGCGCCGCCGACGTCGATCATCTCGATTGCCCCCTCGAGCCCGACGAGGCTCCGCCCGATCTCGGCACCGAACGGCTTCACGTTGACGACGACGAGGTCGATCGTGCCGATGCCGTGGGCGGCGAGCTCGGCGAGCTGCTCCGGCTTGTCCCGTCGCGCCAGGATCCCCGCATAGACGGCCGGGTGGAACGTCTTGACCTGCCCGCCGAGGAGCGCGGGACCGCCGGTCAGGTCGGAGACCGGCGCGACGTCGATCCCATCCGCCGCGAGGTGCTCGCGGGTTCCGTCGGTCGCGATGAGCTCGACGCCGAGGGTCTGGAGCTCACGCGCAAAGGCGGTGATGCCGTCGCGTGTGGCGACCGACAGCAGGGCTCGCAAGCGTCCTCCTCCATCCGCCTCTACCTTCGCGCGTCTCGGGCCGAGTATACCCGCGGGCCATGGCATACTCCACGCTCGCCCCACCCTGACGTGCGGCGCGGCCGAGTGCAGTTGGAGAGACCGTGACGCTCCCGCCCTGGGAATACCTGTTCATTCCCTTCTCGAACACCAACTTCCCGGACCTCTATTTCCCGTTGCTGGCCGCATCCATCGTCCTCCTGCTCGTCCTGCTCGTCCTCTACAACGTCCGGACGCGGGCGCTTCACCGGCATCGCCTCTACACGGACATGTGGGAGTGGCTGCTCTGGACCGGGATCATCACGTTCGGCATGCTGATCGTCGGCGCGACGTTCCTGTTCGAGTCCGAGGTCGTCCTCGTCATCCTGCTCGGCGGACTCGGGACGATGATCTGGGTCCGCTTCTGGCGCTACCCGCCGCTTTTCGCGGCGTACGAGCAGCAGCTCGCGCGGCAGCGCTACCTCAGCCGGGCCAAGGCCGCCCGGCCCGAGGCGACGATCCGGTCCAGGACTTCGCGCCGCAAGCGGCGCTGACGGCCCGAGGCGGGCTCCGGCAGACCACGGCGAACGCGGCCGACTGCAACGAACGCGGCGGAACCCGGGAACGACGTCCGATGCCGATCGAGGTCCGCCGCTTCGGAGTGGGCCACCGGCGCCCGGAGGGACCGCCCGGCACGCACGGGCTGACCGGTCAGGTCATCCATTCCGACGGCCGCGGCGTCGTGGCCGAGATCGCCTTCTCGCGCGGCGGCGCGATCGCGCCGCACGACAACCCGAGCACAACCTGGTTCTGCGTCATCGAGGGTGGTGGCTGGGTGCTCGTCGGCGAGGAGCGGCGCCGGGTGGCCGCGGGCGAGGCCGTCCTCTGGCCGGCGAACGTGACCCACGCCGCCTGGACGGACCACGGGGAGATGCGCGCGATCGTCGTGGAATTCGCCGGGGCGGACGATCTCGATGCTGTGACGCCCGTGATCGAGGGCGGGGCGAGGCGCCTTGAGCCCGGTGCGGCGGGCATCGCGTCGCGCGACCCGTCGCGCGGCGAAGGGCGCCTGGCGGACCGGCCAGTGGATCCGGTTCCGCACGACCGATCGGCCGGAGAGCCGGTGTGATCCGGCAACGGTCCTGCTGTTCCCGATCGACCCGCCATCGATCCGGCCGATCAGCCGGACGTCGAGCGCGCACTGCATGCAGCCGAGATGGCCGGCCCAAGCGGTCTGACGAACGTGGTCAAGCGCCGGGTGATCGCTCGGATCGATGACGCGAGGCGGGCACTCCCCGGACTCACGGTCCCGAGGCGACCGGTGAGGCGTGCGCGAGCGACTCCGGCGAGGCGCCGCCGGATCAGGCCTGACCGAGGATCGCCCCCAGCTGGCCGAGGATCCGCGCCGTGGCGCCCCAGACACGGAGGCCGTTCGTCGGGTAGGCACCGAACCGGAGCGGGAAGCCACGGACCTCGGTCTCGACGAGCTCGATCGGTGCATCCGGCAGGAACGCGGCCAGCGGCGCCCGGACGATCGCCTCGACCTCATCCGGCGAGGCGGTGAGCGTGGGGCGGCGCGACGCGATCGCGACGACCGGCGTGACCCGGTAGTCCGAGACGGGGATCCAGAACGTCTCCAGCTCCCCGACGACGCGGACCCCCGCGGCGACGGGATCCAGGCCGATCTCCTCGGCTGCCTCGCGGAGTGCGGCACCGGTCGCGTCCTCGTCCCCGACCTCGAACCGACCGCCGGGGAGCGCGACGTCGCCGGCGTGATGGCCGCCATGATCGACCCGGCGGATGAGGATCACCTCCGCCTCGGCGTCCAGGGCGTCCGAGGCAGGCGCGATCAGGACGAGCACGGCCGCCGGCCGCGCGCTCGCCGGGCCGGTGGTGATCGCGGGTGTGCGCCGCTCGCCCGTGTCCAGGCGGACCGGCATGAGCGCGTCCGGCGGCGCCGGCAAGGCCGCCGGAAGCGATGCGAGGCGGGCGCCAGCCTCGACGTGCCTCAGTTGACGAGGCCCTCCTCGTCCCGCTTCCGCGGCGACGCGTCCGGCAGATCCAGGACGGATCGCCCACGGCCGCGACCGGCTCCGGCCCCGGCGCCCACCGGGCCCTCGCCCTCCCCGCCCGGACGCGCCGAGCGGGCATCCCGGCGATCCGCGGCATCGGCCACCACAACGGCGTCCTCAGAGGAAAAGACGATCGTGGAGCCGACCGGATCCGCGTCCGCGACGACCCGGTCGCCCGGCTTGAACCGGCCCTCGATGAGTGCCCGCGCGAACGGGTTCTCGACCAGGCGCTGGATCGTCCGCTTGAGCGGCCGCGCCCCGAAGGCCGGGTCGTGCCCTTCGCGGGCGATGAGCGCCCGTGCCGCCGGCGTCAGCTCGAGGGCCAGGTCCTGCGCCGCCAGTCGCCGCGCGAGGTCGGCCAGGAGCAGGTCCACGATCGCCACGAGATCCGCGTCCGTGAGCGCGTGGAAGACGATCACCTCGTCCACCCGGTTCAGGAACTCGGGCCGGAACTGGAGGCGCAGCGCATCGGTCACGTCGCGCTTCATCGCCTCGTACGCGGCGGCGTCCTCCGCCCGCCCCGCATACGACTGGATCACCGTCGACCCGACGTTGCTGGTCATGATCACGACGGTGTTCTTGAAGTCGACCGTCCGGCCCTGCCCATCGGTGAGCCGGCCATCGTCGAGCACCTGGAGGAGGACGTTGAACACGTCCGGATGGGCCTTCTCGATCTCGTCGAGCAGGACCACCTGGTACGGCCGGCGTCGGACCGCCTCGGTCAGCTGGCCGCCCTCCTCGTAGCCGACGTAGCCGGGCGGCGCGCCGACCAGTCTCGAGACCGAGAACTTCTCCATGTACTCGCTCATGTCGATCCGGACCATCGCGGCCTCGTCGTCGAAGAGGAAGGCTGCAAGGGCCCGCGCCAGCTCGGTCTTGCCGACGCCGGTGGGCCCCAGGAAGAGGAACGATCCAATCGGCCGGCGTGGGTCCTTGAGCCCGGCACGGGCCCTTCGAACGGCGTCGGAGACGGCCGCGATGGCCTCCTCCTGGCCCACGACCCGGTCGTGAAGGCGTTCCTCCATGTGGACGAGCTTCGCGGTCTCGCCCTCCAGGAGCTTCGAGACGGGGATCCCCGTCCAAGCCCCGACGATCTCGGCGATGTCATCGGCGGTCACCTCCTCCTTGAGGAGGGCCCCGGGGCCCTGGAGGGCGGCGATCGCCGCCTCCTGCGCGTGGAGCCGCTCGGTGAGCTCGCGCTGGGTGCCGTACTTGAGCTGGGCTGCCCGCTCATAGTCGGCCTCCCGCTCCGCCTGCTCGATCCGGACGGCGAGGCTTTCGAGCTCGGTCTTCGTGGCGCGGATCGCGCCGATCGCGGTCTTCTCTGCCTCCCAGCGCTGCTTCATCGCGCCGGCCTCCTCGGCGATCTCGGCGAGCTCCTTCTCGAGCGCCTCGAGGCGGGCCTTCGAGGCGTCGTCGGACTCCTTGCGGAGCGCTTCCCGTTCGATCTCGAGCTGGATCCGGCGCCGCTCGAGCTCGTCCAGCTCGATCGGCATCGAGTCGATCTCCATCCGGAGGCGGGAGGCCGCCTCGTCGACCAGGTCGATCGCCTTGTCGGGCAGGAACCGCTCGGTGATGTAGCGGTTGGACAGCGTGGCAGCCGCGACGAGGGCGGAGTCCGTGATCCGGACGCCGTGGTGGACCTCGTAGCGCTCGCGCAGGCCGCGGAGGATCGAGATCGTCTCCTCGACCGTCGGCTGGTCCACGAGAACCGGCTGGAAGCGCCGCTCGAGGGCGGCGTCCTTCTCGATGTGCTTGCGGTACTCGTCGAGGGTCGTCGCGCCGATCGTGTGGAGCTCGCCGCGGGCGAGCATCGGCTTGAGGAGGTTCGAGGCGTCCATCGCACCCTCGGCGGCCCCGGCTCCCACGACCGTGTGGAGCTCGTCGATGAACAGGATGACCGCCCCCTCGCTGTCCCTGATCTCCTTGAGGACGGCCTTCAGGCGCTCCTCGAACTCGCCCCGGAACTTCGCCCCGGCGATGAGTGCCCCGAGGTCGAGCGACACGACGCGCTTGTCCCTGAGGGTCTCGGGCACGTCGCCGCGGACGATCCGTTGGGCGAGGCCCTCGGCGATCGCCGTCTTGCCGACCCCCGGCTCGCCGATGAGAACCGGGTTGTTCTTCGTCCGGCGCGACAGGACCTGCATCACACGGCGGATCTCCTCGTCCCGCCCGATCACCGGGTCCAGCTTGCCGGCCCGGGCCTCCGCAGTCAGGTCCCGGCCGTACTTCTCGAGGGCCTGGTAGGTGCCCTCCGGGTTCGGCGAGGTGACCCGCTGGCCGCCGCGCACCGAGGCCAGCGCCCCGAGGATCGCCTCGCGGTTCGCACCGTGCCGGTCGAGCAGTTTCTGCCCCTCACCGCCGACCTCGGCCACACCGAGCAGGAGGTGCTCGGTGGACGTGTACTCGTCGCCGAGCCGGCGCGCCTCCTCCTGGGCGCGGTCCACGACGCGCTTCGCGCGCGGGTCGAGCGCCAGCGAGCCGCCCCGGATCTTCGCCCGCTTGGCGAGGATAGCCGCGAGCTCGCCGCGGAAGGCGGGCAGGTCCACGCCGAGCCGGCGGAGCGTCTCGGCGGGCACGCCGTCCTCAGGCTCCACGAGGGCGGCGAGGAGGTGCTCGGCGTCGAGGACGGGGCTCTCCAGCCGCTCGGCAAGCCCCTGAGCGGCGAGGACGGCCTCCTGGGCCTTCTGGGTGAAGCGGTCGAGTTGCATGGCGATCTCTGCGCTGGGTTCCGTGCGGCGCGGGTCAGGCCCGCGGATCGGGTTGGCGGGCGAGGTCCAGGAACCGTACGGCGGCCTCCTTCGCCTCGTCGGACAGGTGCGTCGGGAGGATGACGTGGATCCGGACGTAGAGGTCGCCCGGATCGCCGCCCTTCAGGCGCGGCATGCCCTGGCCGGTCAACCGGAATGTCTTGCCGTTCTGGGTCCCGGGCGGAAGCGTGAGCAGCACCCGGCCCTTCAGCGTCCGGACCGTCACCTCGCCGCCGAGGAGCGCCTCGCGAAGCGTGACCGGCACCTCCCGCTCGAGGTCTGCGCCGCGTCGCGTGAAGACGCCGTGCGGGTTGAGATGGATGACGACGATCAGGTCGCGGCCGTCCGGGCCCTTGCCGGACAGCCGGACTCGGCTCCCCGTGTCGACGCCGCGCGGGATCTGGATCTCCAGGCGCTTGCCTGAGACCTCGACGATGCGGCTCGTCCCATGGAAGGCCTCCTCGAGCGAGATCTCGGCCGTCGCCTCAACCGCAGGCAGGACACCGCCGTGCACCGAGCCCGCCGCTGCACCCCGGCCGGAGCGACCGGCCCCGCCGGTGGCGCGGCCCGAGCCGCGATCCACGCCCATGCCCGTCAGGATGTCCTCGACGGAGCCCGCGCCGCTCGCGCTGCCGGCCCGGAACGCCCCACCCCCGGCGCGCGTGCCCCCGGCGCGAGCGCCGGGGGCGCTGCCGCCGAACATCATCCGGAAGAAGTCGCTGAACCCGGCCGTGCCGCCGGTCGTGTGGAACTCGTAGCGGACGTTGCCGCCGCCCGCGCCGCCGACGCTCGCATAGCCCTCGAACGGCCCACCCGGCCCGAACGGATCCCCCCCGGCACCACCGGTACGGCTTGCCGCCGCTCCGGCCCCGGCCCGGGCATAGGCTTCCCAGTCCCGGCCGAAGCGGTCGTATTTGGCCCGCTTGTCCGGGTCGGACAGGACCTCATTCGCCTCGTTGACGTCCTTGAACCGCTGCTCGGCGGCCCTGTCGCCCGGCCTCTTGTCCGGGTGGCTCTCGCGGGCGAGCTTCCGGAAGGCCTTCTTGATCTCGGCCGCAGACGCGGTCCTCGGCACGCCGAGGATCTGGTAGTAGTCGCGAACGTCCATCGTCACGACCTCGGAGACCGGCGGCGCTCGAGGGTCACTCGAGGCGCCGTCTCAGTCTCTTCCTCCTCGTCAGACGACCACGGCCGGCTGATCGGCCGGTGGGTAGGGCGGCCGACGAACGGGCTGCGGGCTCTTCTCGCCGCCCGTCCCGGGCTCGGTCTTGGGTGCCGTCGACAGCGGCTTCGGCCGGCGCCGGAGCGCGGCGTCGAGGACCTGATCCATCGAGTCGACGAGGACGAGCTTGATCGACTTGCGGATCTCCTCGGGGATGTCTCGGAGGTCCTTCTCGTTCTTCCTGGGCAGGATCACCATCTTCGCCCCGGAGAGGTGCGCGGCGAGGATCTTGCTCTTGAGCCCGCCGATCGGGAGGACCCTGCCGCGGAGGGTGATCTCCCCTGTCATCGCCACGTCCTTGCGGACGGGGGTGCCGGTGAAGGCGGAGATCATCGCCGTGACCATCGTGATCCCCGCGGACGGGCCGTCCTTCGGGATTGCCCCGGCCGGGACGTGGATGTGGAGGGTCTGCTTCTCGAACGTCTCGCGCGGGATGCCCAGCTGGTCAGCGTGGGTACGGATCCAGGACAGCCCGGCCCGGGCGGACTCCCGCATCACCTCGCCCAGCTGGCCGGTGAGGATGAAGTCCTCCTTGCCATCCATGCGGGTGACCTCGATGGCGATGATATCGCCGCCGACCTCGGTCACGACGAGGCCGGTCGCCGAACCGATCTGGTCCTCGGGCTCCAGCTCGCCGTACTCCCAGCGCGGCGGCCCGAGGAACTCGGTGAGCTTCTTGACGTCGACGACGGTCTTGCGCTTGCGGCCCTCGGCGACGCTCCGCGCGACCTTGCGCATGACGTTGGCGATCTCACGCTCCAGGTTCCGGACGCCGGCCTCCTTGGTGTAGGCCTGAACGAGCTCGGTCATGGCCTCGTCGGTGATCTCGATGTTGGTCGCCTTGAGGCCGTGGTTGGTCATCTGCTTCGGGACGAGGAAGCGCTTCCCGATCTCGGTCTTCTCCTGCTGGGTGTAGCCCGGCAGCTGGATGATCTCCATCCGGTCGCGGAGGGCGGCCGGGATCGGGTCGATGAGGTTGCCGGTGGCGATGAACAGGACCTTGCTGAGGTCGAACGGCACCTCCAGGTAGTTGTCCTGGAACGTGTTGTTCTGCTCCGGGTCCAGGACCTCGAGGAGGGCGGACGATGGGTCGCCCCGGAAGTCCATCCCGATCTTGTCGACCTCGTCGAGCATGAAGACGGGGTTGTTGGTGCCGGCGGTCTTGACGTTCTGGATGATCCGGCCGGGCAGCGCGCCGATGTAGGTGCGCCGGTGGCCGCGGATCTCGGCTTCGTCGTGGATGCCGCCGAGGCTCATCCGAACGAACTTCCGACCCATCGCCCGGGCGACGCTCTTGCCGAGCGACGTCTTGCCGACGCCGGGCGGGCCGATGAGGGCGAGGATGGGGCTGCGGATGGTCTCCGCGAGGGACCGGACCGCGAGGTACTCGAGGATCCGCTCCTTGACCTTCTCGAGGCCGTAGTGATCCTCGTCCAGGATCTTCGCGGCTTCCTTGATGTCGTAGCGGTCTTCCGTGGTCACGTTCCACGGCAGGCTGACGAGCCAGTCGACGTACGTGCGGATCACGCCGACCTCCGGCGAGGCGGACGGGATCCGGCTCATCCGGTCGATCTCCTTGATCGCCCGGGCCTGCACTTCCTCCGGCATGCCGGAGGCCTCCACCTTTTCGCGCAGCTCGTTGGTCTCGGCCTGCTGCGGATCGTCCTCGCCGAGCTCGCGCTGGATGGCCTTCAGCTGCTCGCGGAGGATGTATTCGCGCTGGGTCTTGTCCATCTCCGACTTGACTTCGGACTGGATCTTTCCCTTGAGCTCGAGAATCTCGATCTGGCGGGCGAGGAAGCTCGAGACGAGCTTGAGGCGCTCGACGATGTCGACCGTCTCGAGGAGCTCCTGGCGCTGCTCGGTGGTCATGTCCGGGCTGTAGGCGGTCATGTCCGCGAGGAGGCCCGGTTCGGTGATGTTCTTTGCAGCGACAGCCGCCTCGGGCGGCACGGGCGCGCCGGCCTGGACGTACTGCTCGACCTGAGCTTGGACGGAGCGCATGAGCGCCTGGATCTCGACGTTCGCGGGCGTCGTGTCGCCCAGCTCCTCGATGCGGGCCCGGAGATGCGGTTCCGTCTGGGCGAACCCATGGACGCGAATGCGCGTCTGGCCCTGGACGATCGCTCGGACGGTGCCGTCCTGGAGCTGGACGACCTGGGCGATCTTGGCCAGCGTGCCGACCTCGTACAGCTCGGACGGGTCGGTGATGTCCTCCTGGTCGGCCTGGCGCTGGGTGACCAGCGCAATCGGGCTGCCGGCGTCGACCGCCGCGTTCAGCGCGGCGACGCTCTTCTCGCGGCCCACCTGGAGGGGCACGATCATCTCCGGGAAGATGACCGTCTCCCGGAGGGCGACGAGCGGGAGCTCCTGGATCTTCGGTTCGGTCCGCTCGGCGTCCGGGGTGGACGGTCGCTTGGCCATCGGGTTCTCCTGTCTGATACGGGTGTCGGCGCTGGGGCAGCGCAGCTGTGGTGGTTCGGGCTGCGAGGTGGTGGCGGGGCCGTGGATCGACCCCGCCGGCTTTCAGGCGCTCGACGCGGAGGGTTCGGGCGGGGCGTCCGCGGTGCGCACCGCGGCCGCATCCGCCGCATCCGTCGCTTCGTCGTAGAGACGCTCGAGGATGCGTGTTCCGAGCCGCTCCTCGAGCTCGAACAGGATCCGGACCCCGGCGAGGTTAACGCCGAGGTTCTGGGTGAGGTGACGGATCCACATGACCCGCCGGATATCGTTCTCTGAGTAGAGCCGGATGTTCGTCGGGGTCCGTGCGGGACAGACCAGGCCGGCATCCTCGTAGATCCGGAGCGTCCGGGGATGGACACTCACGATGCTCGCCGCCACGCTGATGACGTAGACGGGTCGACCGGGATCGCGAGGATCGGGGCGCCGGAAGGTCACGCGCATCGAACCGGACGCCCCGCGTTCAGGACTTGGACGTTCCGGCCGTGACCTCGGCCGTTCGCCTGGCGTTCGCATCGGTCACCGGTGAGATCCGGATCTGCCGAGGCTTGACCTGCTCGGCCTTGGGGATCCGGAGTGTCAGGATGCCGTGCTCGAACGTGGCGCTCGCCTTGTCCGGCTCGAGACCGTTCGGCAGGGTCACCGAGCGGCTGAAGCTCCCGCGGCGAATCTCCTGGACGAGGTAGCTGCCCTCCTCGGCTCGCCGCTCGTCGGCGGTCTTGCCGGTGATCGTCAGCGTTCCGTTCTCGACGGTGATCTCGACGTCCTCGGGCTTGATGCCCGGGAGCGAGGCCTCGACCACGAGCTCATCGGCGGTCGTGGTCACGTCGAGCGGCAGGCCCGGGCCATCGAAGGCCCCGGCCGCCCAGCGGACCGGACGGAAGACGTCGTCGTCGAAGAGGCGATCCATCGCCTGGCGGAGCGTCATGAACTCGCCGATGGGCGAGGGTCGGCGCACGATCGTCATTTCGTGTCACCTCCTGTGCTGGTGCTGTGCTCTCCGGCCCGGCGATGTCGCGGTCGCGCGCCGGGCGTCCGTCCACCGTGGTTCGGACGGCTCGAATCCTAGAAACCTGACAATGTCGTTGTCAAGTATCCGATTGATTGCGTTTTCTTGATTCTTCGCCAATCCGGCCCGGCGTGCTCGGCGCCCGCGGCCGATGTCGGCCACCGCCAGACACGCAACGCTGAGACACGCAACTCGCATGAACGAGCACGACCCCTATCCGGTTCGTGCAGGAATCGGTGAGAACCGTCCACCCCTCGTGCTGGTTCATTCGATTGGTGTGCTTGGTAGCAGCGGCCGTCGGCGACGGTTCGAGATCACCGAGCGACCTCCGGTCAGCGGCCCGATGCGCGCGACTGCGCCGACTGCATCGGGGAGGCCGTTCGAGATCACCGAGCGACCTCCGGTCAGCGGCCCTGGGCGACCGCCTCCGGGTCCTCACCGATGAGCTGCTCGTGGAGGCGCGCCTCGCAGTCACTCGGGCCGATCGCGATCACCTTGTCGCCGACGCGAAGCGTTATGTCCGGCCGGAGCGGGGTGGCCACTCCGTCGCGGACGATCGCGAAGAGCGAGCAGCCCTCCGGCATCGACAGGTCGCCCGCGGTTCGGCCGACGGCGGGCGAGCCGTCCTGGAGGTGGGCCTCGATGATCTCGAGCTCGCCCTCGCCGAGCGCTGCGAGATGGAGCAGCTCGTGGACAGGGATGTCCTGCTCGATCGAGCCGAGAATCATCCGGGTGGGGCTGATGATCTCATCGACGCCGAGGTGGCGGAAGAGGTCCTCGTTCTTCGGGTTGTTCACCCGGGCGATCGTCCGGCGGACGTCGAAGTGGTGCTTCGCCATCTGGCAGATGACGAGGTTGTCCTCGTCGTCGCCGGTGACCGCCGCGACGATATCCGCGCGTGCGCAGCCGGCCTCGCCGAGGTACTTCCCCTCGCAGCCGTCGTGGGCGATGACGATCGACCCGATCTCGTCGGCGATCTGGTCCGCCCTGGAGCGGTCCTTCTCCATGAGGACGACCTCGTAGCCGTTCTCGATGAGCTCCTTTGACAGGTAGTAGCCGACCTTCCCGCCGCCGACGACGAGGACGAACATCGCTCAACCCTCCCGACCGGCGCCTGCGCCGGAGGCCGTGGTGCCGGAGGCCGTGGTGCCGGAGGCCGTGGTGCCGGACGCCTCGGCGGTCGTGATCGCGACCCGAGAGGCGATCGGTGGCCGATCCTGGTCGGCATGATGCCCCCCGCTCGCGGCGATCACGCTCGGGACACCGCTCGGGGCGAAGCCCAGGAGGCCGCTGATCGCATCGGCCAGCATCGTCGTCCGGCAGACCGTCGTGATCCCGAGCTCCGCATAGGCCGCGGCTCGGACCGGGTCGTTGATCTTGGCCACGACTCGTTCGATCCCGAGCTTCTCGGTCGCGACCTGGGCTGCCATGGTGTTGCGGTTGTCGCCCTCGGTAAGGGCGAGGAAGATGTCCGCGCCTTCCGACCCGGCACGCCGCAGGGTGTCCTCATCGGTTCCGTCTCCCCGGATGGCACTACCCCGGAACTCGCTCGGCAGCCGGTCGAAGGCCCGGGTCGACATGTCGAGAACGACGACCTCGTGGCCGGCGGCGTCGTACGACTCGGCCAGGACCGCTCCGACTCGGCCGCAACCCACGATCACGATCTTCACGGTTGATCCTCGGGTATGGGCTCGCGCACCACCCAGACGGCGCACGGCGCGTTCTTCAGCACATAGGGGATGGTCCGGCCGATCGCGAAATCGCCGCCGAACCGCTTGCGATATGGGAGGCCGAGCACCAGGAGGTCCGCCTGCCGCTCGGTCGCCTCGTCGACGAGGGCCGCGCCGACGTCGCGAGCCTGGAGGAGCACGGACTCCAGCCGGACCTTCGATTCCTCGGCGACGGACTCGGCGTTGTCCAGGATCCGCTGGACCTCCTCAGAGCGACCGGCGATGTCCGCATCGAGCGGCAGCGACCAGCCGACCTCGACGACGTGGACGGCCGCGAGCTCGCCATGGATGGGTCTCGCCAGCTCCGAGACCAGGCGGACGATGCGCTCGTCACCGGGCTCCCCGGCGAGCGCGACGACGGCGCGCCGGAAGACGGGCGTGTGGGATTCGGACACCGGTGTGGTCGGGCGCCTCGGCTTGGTCGGGGGACGTCGGGTCCCGCACGGTCCGGGCCCTGGGCAGGGCCGTCGTGGTGGCCACGATACCACCAGGCCACGCTCTCGAGGCGGCCCGGGTCGGTCGCGGTCCTCAGCCGCTCGTGTCGCGACCCGCCGCCGCGCCCGGCCGCGCCTGCTCGAACGCCTCCGGGTCCTCGCGCCGGTAGGGCACGTTGACCACGACCGTGTGCGGCCGGCCCAGGAGCAGCGTGCGCAGTCGACGAGCCGACTGGTTGTAGAGGATCCGCTCCCACCAGCTCTTGGCCACGTACTCCGGGATGACGACGAACGTGATGGGCTCGGGTCGGTCTGTCGGCCAGGCATGGTCGAGGACGTCGAGGTAGGCGATCAGCGGCCCCGCCAGGGCTCGGTAGGGCGATTCGATGACGACGAGCGAGACCCCGGGAACCTGTCGCTCCCAGTCGGCGCGGACGCTCTCCACGCGATCGGGCTGGTCGAAGATGTAGACCGCGCGGACATCGTCCGCGATGGATCGGGCGACGTTGACCGCCTGGATGACGGCGCGGTTGATGCCCGGGACCGGGACGATGACGCGCTCCTCCCGGATCGGCGGACCCGCCACGTAGTCCGGGCGGATGGCGAGCTCCCGCGCGCTTCGGGCGTACTGGCGCTGGATGAACAGCATCACTGCGACCAGCGTCGGGATGAGGATCACCACGAGATACGCGCCGTCGACGAACTTCACGGTGGCGACGACGATGAGAACGACGAGCGTGAGGATCCCGCCGATCGCGTTGATCGTTGCCCGCCAGGCCCAACCCGGGCCGCGTTCCCGGGCCCAGTGCCGGATCATGCCGCTCTGGGACAGAGTGAAGGTGACGAACACGCCGACCGCGTAGAGCGGGATGAGGGCGGTGGTGTTGCCGTCGAATGCGGCGAGCAGGGCGGCCGCGATCGCGGCGAGCAGGACGATCCCCCACGAGAAGGCGAGCCGGTCGCCGCGGAAGCTGAACTGGCGAGGCATGTAGCCGTCCTCGGCGAGGAGAGCCGCCAGCCGCGGGAACGCGTTGAAGCTCGTGTTCGCGGCAAGGAAGAGGATCAGGGCGGTCGATGCCTGGAACGCATAGAACAGCGGCGAGCTCGCCCCGAAGACGGCCGACGCGACGAGCGCCACGACCGTCTGCCCGCCCTCGGTCGTGGGCAGGATCCCGAATCCGTCGGCGACGACGGTGATCCCGATGAACAGGATCGCAAGGAGGACGGCCATCGCCACGAGGGTGTTCGCGGCGTTGCGCGACTCGGGCGGCTTGAACGCCGGGACGCCGTTCGCGATCGCCTCGGTTCCGGTCAGCGCGACGGACCCGGAAGCGAAGGCCTTGAGGAGGAGGAACAGCCCGATGCCCTCCGTCCCGAGCGGCACGGCGTCCGGCTGCGCGATGTCCACCGCGCCGCCCGTCGCAATCCGGACGCTGCCCAGGCCGACCATCAGGAGCGCCAGACCGACGAACAGGTAGGTCGGGACGGCGAAGATGTTCCCGGACTCCCGCAGGCCCCGGAGGTTCGCGATCGTGATCAGCGCGATCGCGATGACGGCGATCTCGATCCGGATCTCGTACAGGGACGGGATCACCGAGTAGGTCTGGGCGATCGCCGACGCCGTCGACACCGCGACGGTCATGACGTAGTCGATGAGCAGCGCCGCCGCCGCGACGAGGGATGCGATGCCGCCGATGTTCTCCTTCGCCACCGCGTACGCGCCGCCCCCGTTCGGGTAGGCGCGACAGATCTGGCGGTAGGAGACGGCGACGACCGCGAGGAGGAGCGCGATCGCAACGGCGATCTCGATCGAGACCAGGATGGCTCCAGCGCTGGCGAGGACGAGGACACGAAGGATCTCCTCGGTCGCGTAGGCCGAGGACGAGATCGCGTCCGAGCTGAAGATCGCGAGGGCCTTCTTCTTCGGCAGCCGCTCGCCGACCTCCTCCTCCATCGCGAGGGGCCGCCCGAACAGGTGGCCTCGGATCCGCGCCAGGAGCCGGCCGCTCGGCGTCGTCGGGCCGCTGGCCGCGGCCTTCGCGACGAGCTGCCCTGGACCGGTGTACCGGAAATACGGCGAATGAGGCCGCTCCACCCGGACGCGGCGGTCCGCCAGCTTGCGACCACGCAGCGGTCGCCGGCCTCCGATCATCGCTCTCCCATGCCCCGCGCCGCCGATCACCGGCGCGGGGCGATCAATGATCGCGCCGGTACGGGACGTCGGCGATGACGGTGTTCTCGCGGCCCACGATGGCCGCCTTGAGTCGTTTCGCGGTCTGGTTATACAGCACCCGATCCCACCAGCGCTTGGCGACGTACTCGGGCAGGACGACGATCGTCACCGGCGCCTCGCGATCCGGCGGCCACGTCTCGGCCAGGACGTCGAGGTAGGCGACAAACGGCTCCACGATCGCCCGGTAGGGGGACTCCACGATGACGAGCGGGACGCCGGGCAGCTGCCGTTCCCACCGCCGTCGCATGGCCTCGCCCTCGTCCGCGTCCTCGGTGATGTAGACGGCGCGGACGTCGTCGGCGATCGTCCGGGCGAAGGTGACAGCCTGGACCACGGCCCGATTGATGCCGTTGACCGGAAGGACCGCGCGCTGCTCCCGGTGCGCCCCGCCGAATACGACGTCCTCGCGAACGTGGAGCTCCTGCGCCTGCTTCTCGTACTGGCGCCGGATCGTGAGCATGAGCATCACCAGGCTGGGGATGAGGACGAGCACGATGAGCGACGTGGGTGCCTTCGCCACGGTCACGACGACCGCCACGATCGCCGTGAGAGCGCAACCGAAGGCGTTGATGGCAAGGCGACGCTGCCAGCCGGGAGGCCGCTCCCGGAGCCAGTGCCGGATCATCCCGGCCTGGCTGATCGTGAAGTCAATGAACACGCCGACCGCGTAGAGCGGGATCAGGAGATACGTCTCGCCGTTGAAGAAAACGATGAGGGCCGATGCGACGACCGCGAGAACGACGATCCCGTAGGAGAAGGCGAGCCGGTCACCACGGAGCCCGAACTGGCGAGGCATGTGCGAGTCCCCGGCGAGGATCGCGAGCAGCCGCGGTAAGGCGTTGAAGCCGGTGTTCGCGGCGAGGAAGAGGAGCAGCGCCGTGAACGACTGGAACAGGTAGAACGGGATCGAGCCGTCGCCGTAGACGCGGCGGGCGACCTGACTGATGACGGTCTGCGTCTCGGGGAACTCCAGCTGGGTGATCCCGAAGTTCACCGCCAGGAAGGTGATCCCGACGAAGAGGGTACCGAGGAGCGCAGCCATGACCGCGAGCGTCGTGGCCGCGTTCTTCGACTCGGGCGGCTGGAACGCCGGGACCCCGGTGGCGATCGCCTCCGTCCCGGTCAGGGCGACGGCCCCCGCGGCGAAGGCGCGCAGGAGCAGGAGCACGCCAACCTGCTCCGGGATGGCCCCGACCTGGTCGAGGAGCTCTGGCTGGAACTCGTCTCGCTCACCCCCGATGACGATCCGGTACGTGCCGATCGCGATCATCAGGAGCGACGAGCCGATGAACACGTACGTGGGGATCGCGAAGATGTTGCCGGCCTCGCGAAGACCCCGGAGGTTCCCGATCGTGATCAGGGCGATCGCCGCGACGCCGATCAGCACACGCTGGTCTGCCAACGCCGGGACCGCGGACGTGATCTGCTCGACGGCCGAGGTCGTCGAGACGGCGACGGTCATGACGTAGTCGATGAGGAGCGCCGACGCGGCGATGAGCGAGACGTTCCGGCCGAAGTTCCGCTTGGATACCGAATAGGAGCCGCCGCCGGTCGGGTAGGCGAGGCAGACCTGCCGGTAGCTGATCGCCACGGCGATGAGGAGAACCGCGATCGCGATCGAGACCTCCAGGCCAAACGCCAGCGCCGCCACGCCGCCCAGGACGAGGACGCGAAGGATCTCGTCGGTCGCGTAGGCCGACGACGAGATCGAGTCCGAGCTGAAGATCGCGAGCGCCTTCTTCTTCGAGAGGCGCTCGCCGAGCTCCTCCACCGACGCCAGGGGGCGGCCCAGGAAAAACCGGCGGACGGCGGCCCACGCGCGCCCGGCGCCTGTGGTCGGCGTGCTCGCCGCGGCCTTGGCCGTCATGACGCCCTTGCCGGTCCACCGGAAGTAGGCGGCATGCGGCCGCTCGACACGGACGCGCCGGTCGCCGAGCTTCCGGCCGCGAAGAGGCTGCCGCCCGCCGATCATGTCGTCGGGACGCGTCAGAGACCGACGCTCAGCCGCGCGGCGAGCGACGCCGGCAGCCCGACCGCCCGCATGGCGGACTGGACGGCGGTGATGTCGTACGCCGTGCGGTGCCAGCTCACGGTGTCGGCGTCCGTGTCGAGGACGAGGAACGAGCTCCGTGGATCGCCGTCCCGGGGCTGCCCCACGCCGCCCGGGTTCACCAGCGCCCGCCGCCCGCGCAACTCCAGGACCGAGCCATCAACGGGGCTGACGACCTCGATGCGCCCGTCCTCTTCGAGGAAGGCCACCGGGACATGGGTGTGGCCGTGGAGGCCGAGCCGCGACGCCAGCACCGCGAGGTTCGTCTGCGCAACGGGCACCGATGTCACGTACTCCCAGATCGGCTCACGCGGGCTTCCGTGGACCAGCGTGCAGTCGCCGTGCACGAGGGTCTGCGGCAGGGCGTCCAGCCAGGCACGGGTCCTCGCCGAGATCGTGGCCCTGGTCCACTCCATCGCGCGGCGCGCGTCCGGGTTGAACCACTCGATCTCGGACCCGCCCGCCGCGGCGGCATCGTGGTTGCCCTTGACCCCGATCGCCCCGATCGTTCGCAGGCGGTCCACGACCGCGTCCGGGTCCGGCCCGTAGCCGACGATGTCGCCGAGGTGCCAGATGGCATCCACGGCGCCGGTGTCCGCAAGGACCGCGTCGAGGGCCGGGAGGTTCGCGTGAATATCGGACAGGACCGCGATCCGCATGGGAGCGCCAGCGTAGCAGCGTCCGGGATCACCAGGGCCGTCGTTTCCGAGCAGCAGGGTCCCGCGGGTAGCCGGTCGGGGTCGGGCGCTCCTTGCGGACGACGACCAGGACGTGGCCCTCGAGGCCGAGTGCGGTCGGCACCGGGTGGACCATCGGCGGGTCACCGCCAAGCGCCGCTGCAGCGCGGCGGGCGGCCGCAAGCTCCTCGTCCAGATCACCCCGCTTCCAGGCGACGAGTTGGCCGCCGACGGCGAGGAGGGGGAGCGCCAGCTCCACGAGCTCGTTGAGCCTGCCGACGGCCCGGGCGGTGACGACTTCCCAGCCGGCCTCCGCCCGCCCGGCCTCCGCCCCGGCGGCCTCCGCCCCGGCGGCCTCCGCCCGCCCGGCCTCCGTCCAGCCGGCCTCCGCCCCGGCGGGCCGGAGGGCCTCGGCCCGGGTTGCCGCGGCCCCGACGCGGTCCGCCAACCCGACGGCGCGCCGGACCGCATCCAGGAACGCGACCTTCTTGGCGACCGAATCCACGAGCAGCGCCCGCGTTCCCGGGAGCGCGGCCGCCAGCGGGAGGCCCGGAAACCCGCCCCCGCTGCCCAGGTCGAGCAGCGTGGCGCACGGCCCGGCACGCAGCACGTGCAGCGCGGCGAGGCTGTCGGCGACGTGGAGGCGCGCGACGACGGCCGGCTCCGTGATCGCCGTGAGATTGATCGCCGCATTCCAGGCGAGGAGGAGGCGGACGTGGCCGTCGATCGCGGCCCGCGCGGCAGGATCCAGCACCACCCGGAGGGCGCCGAGCGCACGGTCGAGCTCGCGGGCGTAGGCGTCGGGCAGGTCGGGGAGGGAGTCGATGCGCGTCGGGAGTGGTTCTCGCTGGCGGTTCAGGCGTGCCTCCTCGGGAGGTGCGCGCCGCCGCCGGGGAGAGCCACCCCCGGCGTGGTCATTCGATCGCAGCCGTGGCCTCGGTCTGGCGCGCCTCGGTCGGTTCGCGGTCGGGTCTCCCCGAGCCCGTCACGAGCCGCGTTCCCCGGTGTCGCCCCGGTGCGGATGCCGGACAGTACGAGGCCGCCGCCGCCGCGTCAACGGGGTTATCCACCGTTGCCCGCGGATCAACGCCCGAGGCGGTGGATAACCGCCGGGTCAGCCTCGAGTGGCGCCCCGGACGGGCCGTCCGAGCGTCCGCCGGACTACGTCGACGACCTCGTCGACGTAGCGGTCCGCGTTGCCGTGCTCTGCCGCGGTCCGGACACAGCCCTGGACGTGATCCTCGAGGACGAGGATCGCGAGCGAGTCCACCGCCGCGCGAAGGGCGGCCGTCTGCTGGAGGATATCCACGCAGTACTCCTCCCGCTCGATCATCCGGGCGATGCCGCGGACCTGCCCTTCGATCCGGGCCAGGCGCCGCACGAGCTGCGCCCTGTCCTTCGAATAGCTGTGCCGGAAGGTGTCCCCGCCGTGCGCGCCAGCGTGTCCGGGTGTGGCGGCCATGGTCTGGATGCGCTCCCTGTCGCCGCCCGGTGAGCGGGCGATCGCTGGGATCATACCCCCTGGGGGTATTGGCGGCAAGGCGCTCCCGGTCGCGCCGTCGAACGGCTCGACCCGCTACACTCCCCGGTGGATGGGTCCGCAGGATCACCTTCGCGCGTTCCTCGACGGTTTCGGGTGCACCGTCTGCGAGGAGCGCGTCCCCGCCGGCCGGATCCGCCTCCTCGCCTGGCGAGACGACCTGTGCTACCTCCAGGTGGATTGTGCAGCGTGCGGAAGCACGTCCTTCGGTTTCGTCACAGACGAGCCCATCCCGTCCGAGGCAGACCGCCTCGCCGGCGCCTCCATCTCGCCCGACGACGTCCTCGACATGAACGCCTTCCTCGAGTCCTGGACCGGCGACCTCGCCTCGCTCGTCCGCGACTCCGGCGGCCGCCGGAGTCGCCGGGTCGGGCCGGGCGACCGGCAGGCCGGGTGGACCGCATGACCGACGCCGCGTCCCCCGCGGCGGACGCGGCGCTGCTCCGGTTCGCCGCGGGGACCCCCGACGAGGCCCCGGCGGCTGGCTCCGCGCCGGAGGTGGCAACGGCCTGGGGCTCCGCGCCGGCGCCCTCCGGCGTGGACTCGTCCGGCCGCCCGTGGCCCCCGTTCGCCCACGGGAGCGAGGCGGAGATGGCTCGGATCCTCGACTTCTACGAGGTCCGCTGGGAGTACGAGCCGCGGACCTTTCCGATCCTGTGGAACCTGGAAGGCGATGTCGTCGAGAGCTTCTCGCCGGACTTCTACCTGCCGGAGCTGGACCTCTTCCTCGAGATGACGACGCTGAAGCAGCGGCTCGTCCGGAAGAAGAACCGCAAGCTCCGCCGCCTGCGGGAGCTCTACCCAGACATCCGGATCAAGCTGTTCTACGCCCGTGACTTCCGGGCGATGATGCTGAAGTACGGGCGGCTCGCCCTCGTCGACTCCCTGTCCGGGACGCTCGGACAGGTGATGCCGGACCGGGGTCGAGAGCCGGACGCCGAGCCCGGGACCGCCGAGCGCGCCGAAGCGATCACACCCCAGCCAGTGCGACCAGCCCCGCCCGCCGCGACCGGCACGGACACGGGGCCAGCTCTCCGGCGGAACGTCTCCCGGTCCCGCCGGCGCCGGGCTGCCGCCGCGGTGCGCTCGGCCGCACGAGCCGCAGGCCACGTCGTGCCCCCCCCGACCCGCGCGACCCTGGCGACCGCCGGCACCGCCGGTCACGTTGAGGAGGAACACGACCCACGATGAGGACCCCCGCTGACCTGCAGGCCGACATCGGCGAGATCCTCCTCACCGAGGCGCAGATCCAGGCGCGTGTCGCCGAGCTCGGCGCGCAGATCAGCGCCGACTACGGCGGCCGCCGGCTGACGCTGGTCAGCGTCCTCAAGGGCTCGCTGCCGTTCATGGCCGACCTCATGCGCTCGATCTCGCTGCCCCTCCAGATCGACCTGATGGAGGTCTCCTCGTACGGCGGCTCGACGACCGAGTCGTCCGGGCTGGTGCGGATCCTCAAGGACCTCTCGTCGAGCATCGAGGGCGAGGACGTTCTCATCTGCGAGGACATCATCGACACGGGTCTCACCTTGAACTACCTGGTCCGCTACCTCGGCGGCAAGAAGCCGGCGACGCTCCGAATCTGCACGCTCCTGGACAAGCCGGCCCGCCGGCTGGTCGAGATCCCGGTGGACTACACGGGTTTCACCATCCCTGACCAGTTCGTGGTGGGCTACGGCCTGGACTACGGCGAGCTGTATCGGAACCTGCGCTTCGTCGGCGTCCTCAAGCCGGAGGTCTACGCGGACCCCGGATGACGATGCACCGTCGCCCGGTCGGCCGGGCCCGCCTGCTCGCCGGCCTCGCGGCCGTCGTCATCGTCGCCGGCTCCCTGCTCCGCTGGTGGTCGGTCGGGGGCCGGAACGGCCTGCCGGCGCTGAGCGGCAACGCGTTCGACGGCTTCGGGATCCTCGTCTTCTTCGTCGCGCTCGCCACCGTCGCGCTCATCACGCTGCCGTACGCCACGGACCGGCCGGTGCGGGCGGACCGCTGGCCGGCCTACGCGATCCTGGCCGGCACCGGCTGGTTTGCCTTCATCATCCGGATCGTGGATCTGGCCGCCCTCCGGGCATTCCAGTTCGACCAGCCGACGGAGATCTTCACGAGCGGCCCGGGGCTGTGGGTCACCGGGATCGGGCTGGTCATGCTCGCCCGCGCCGCGTATGACGTCTTCCGGGAGCCGCCGGTCCGCTGACCTCAGCGCCGGGCAGGGGCCGCTGGCATGGGTCGGCGGACACAGGGCCGGCCGGGCGAGCCGGGTCGTCAGCCGCCGAGGTAGGCCTTCTTTACGTCCGGGTTGTCTGCCAGCCGCTCCGACACATCTGCCAGGACGATCTCGCCGGTCTGGAGGATGTAGCCCCGGCTTGCCAGGCCGAGCGCCATGAGGGCGTTCTGCTCGACGAGGAGCACGGTGGTCCCCTGGGTGTTGATGTCCTTGACGATGTCGAAGATCTGCTCGACGAGGATCGGGGCCAGGCCCATCGACGGCTCATCGAGGAGGAGGAGTGCGGGCCGAGCCATGAGGGCTCGCGCGATCGCGAGCATCTGCTGCTCGCCCCCGGAGAGGGTCCCGCCTGCCTGGCCCCGGCGCTCGCTCAGCCGAGGAAAGAGCGTGAACACCCGCTCGTAGTCGTCGGCCAGGCCCTTGTCGCGACGCTGGAAGGCGCCCATCTCGAGGTTCTCGGTAACGCTCATCCGGGGGAAGATTCGCCGGCCCTCGGGCGCCTGGGTGATCTTCCTGGCGACAACCTCGTCCGGCCGCAGGCCGTCGATCCGATCGCCGTCGAACCAGATCTCGCCCGTCCGCGGCCGGAGGAGCCCGGAGATCGTCTTCAGGGTCGTCGACTTGCCGGCCCCGTTGGAGCCGATGAGCGTGACGATCTCGTCGCGATCGACGGTCAGGCTGACGCCTTTCAGGGCATGGATGTTGCCGTAGAAGGCATGGACGTCGCGGAGCTCCAGGAGGGCCATCGCTCAGCCGTGCCCGGCCGCGCCACGGCCAAGATACGCTTCGATGACCCGGGGATTCGCGCGGACCTCGGCCGGCGTGCCTTCCGCGATCTTCTCCCCATGGTCCAGCACGGTGACCCGCTCGCTGATGCCCATGACCACCTTCATGTCGTGCTCGATGAGGAGGATCGTCACGCCGAGCCGGTCGCGGACGCTCCGGACGAACTCGGTCAGCTCGAGCGTCTCGTTCGGGTTCATCCCGGCCGTCGGCTCATCGAGCAGGAGGAGCTTGCAGTCCGTCGCCAGGGCTCGGGCAATCTCCAGCCGGCGCTGGTCGCCGTAGGGGAGGTTCCGGGCGTAGTCGTCCTGGCGGGGCAGGAGGTTCATGAGCGCGAGCAGCTCGCGGGCCCGCTCGAGCGCGCGGTCCTCCTCGCGCAGGAGCGACCTGGGCCGGTAGATGGCCTCCCACCAGTGGCCCTTGAGCGTGTGGTGGAGCCCGACGAGGACGTTCTCGACCGCGGTCATGTTGCCGAACAGCCGGATGTTCTGGAACGTCCGGCCGATCCCGGCGCGGACCACCTGGTGCGGCTTCGCCCCCGTGATCTCCTTGCCGTTGAGCTCGATCCGACCGGCGGTCGGCTTGTAGAGACCGGTGATCATGTTGAAGAACGTCGTCTTCCCCGCGCCATTGGGACCGATGAGACTGACGATGCTGTGCCGCGGGATGTCGAAGTCGATGTCGCTGACGGCCACGAGGCCGCCGAACTCCTTGCGGATTCCGCGCGTGGAGAGGACCAGATCCGTCGCGAGGGCGGTCATGCCCGATCTCCCCGGTCCGTGCCGTCGGTGCCGTCGGTGCCGTCCGGCCTCGACTCCGGCGTTGCCAGGTGGCCCTCCGCGGCCTCGAAGTCGGTCGCGGCCTGGGCGACCTCGCCGGACGTGCCAAAGGTGGCCTCCGTGGCGACGCCCTCCCCGTGAAGCTCCGCCTTGCGGGCAGCCACGGGCAGGAGGCCCTCCGGCCGTTTGATCATCATCACCGCGAGGATCACGCCGTAGAGCAGGTAGTTGTAGCTGGTCAGCGTGAACGCCTCGATCCGGTCCTTGAGGATGGGGATCTCCGGCAACGCGGCGCCGACCGCCCGGACGGGCTCGTCGACGAATCCGCCCAGATACGGGAGGAGTGCGTCGTTGACATAGCGGATGACGAACGCACCCAGGACGACCCCGCGCAGGCTGCCCATCCCGCCCAGGATGATCATGATCAGGATGCTGATCGAGACCGCGAAGTTGAACGACTCCGGAAAGATCGCGGTCGAGTAGGCGCCGAAGAAGGCGCCCGTGAAACCCGAGAAGCTGGCCCCGAGGCCGAACGCGAGGAGCTTCGTGCTGACCGTGTCGATGCCCATGCTCGCAGCGGCCGTCTCGTCCTCGCGGATCGCCATCCAGGCTCGTCCCAGCCGGCTGTCCCGGAGGCGGACGCAGATGGCAAAGACGAGGAGCATGAGGGCCAGGATCAGGTAGAGCGCCGCGACCGGGTTCCGGTTGGAGAAGACGAGCTCGTCGCCCCACGGTCCGGGGATCGGCAGGACGGGCGCATCGATCGGGTTCACCCCGATGTTGCCGCCGGTCAGGTTGAAGTCCTTCGGCCCACCGAAGGCGGACAGGTCGATGTTGTCCAGGTTCCGGGCCAGGACGGGCATGATCTCGCCGAACCCGAGGGTCACGATCGCGAGGTAGTCGCCGCGAAGCCGCAGCGTGGGGGCGCCCAGGAGAACGCCGGCCAGCGCCGCCACCCCGACGGCCGCGATCACGACGAACCACCATGGGATGCTGATGCCGTGGAGCGGCGATGCGAGGAACGCCGTCGTATAGGCGCCGAAGACGTAGAACGCCACGTAGCCGAGGTCGAGGAGACCCGCGAACCCGACCACGATGTTCAGGCCGAGCGCCAGAATGGCGTAGTAGAACATCACGATCAGGACGTTCACGCTCGGCATCGGCAGCGCCTCGAAGAGCGGCCGGAGCGCGCCCTGGCGGAGGTCGTTGTAGAAGGCGCCGTAGACGATCGTGGCGACGATCAGGACGAGGACGATCCGGAGCTGGCCGTCCCTATCGGCGAGCATGCCCCGGAACCGGGCCGTCGGACCGCCTGCGGTCGAGGAAATGGCCGTCATCTCACGCACGCTCCGACTGCTTCTCGGCGAACAGGCCGGTGGGCCGGAAGATCAGGACGAGGACGAGAATTCCGAAGACCACGACCTCCTGCCAGCGCGGGTCCACGTAAAACGCGTTGAGGCTGATCAGGATGCCGAGGAAGATGCCGCCGACGGCCGCTCCGAGCAGGTTCCCGATCCCGCCGAAGACGGCGGCCGTGAACGCGAGCAGGCCATAGGAGAACCCGTACTGCCACCACGCCGACCCGTTGTAGAGGGCGACGATGACGCCGGCACCGCCGGCGAGCGCGCCGGCCAGGAGGAAGGTCAGGCTGATCGTCCGGTTGACGTCGATCCCCATGAGGCCCGCGGCTTCACGGTCCTGGGCGGTGGCACGCATGGCCTTGCCCTGCCGGGTGGTCCGCACGAACCACATCAGGCCGAGGAGAAGGGGCAGCGTGATCCCCGTCACGAAGAGGTGGCTGACCTTGATGACGACCGGCTCGGCCAGAATGACGTCGTTCGGCAGGAGCGACGGCAGCGACACCGGCGAGGGGCCGATGATGATCTGCCCGACGTTCTGGAGGATGAAGTCCATGCCGATGGCGGAGATGAGGGTCGCCAGCGTGGGCGCCCGCCGGAGGGGCCGGTAGGCGACCCGCTCGATCCCCGCGTTCAGGCCCGCGGTGATGGCCATCGTGACCGGCAGGATCACCGCGAAGGCGAGGATCACGGATGCAGCCGGACTGTCGCTGGTGAGGCCGAAGATCTCGACCCCCAGCAGCGCGGCAACGGATCCGAGCATGAACACGGAGCCGTTGGCGAAGTTGATGAGCTGAAGGATGCCGTAGACCAGGGTGTAGCCGAGCGCGACGAGCGCCACGATCATGCCCTGGAAGACCCCGATCGCCACGACGTCCGCGCAGCGGTCGAGCGCCGCCGTGCAACCGCCCCAGATCGGGACGCTCGTGCCGAAGAGGGCGAGGACGGCGGCGATCGCGATGAGCACGATCAGCAACCGCGAGTTCCTCGCGAGCCACGCCGCGACGTTCACCTGCTCCCTCGTCTGCCTGCCCCGTCGATGGTCCGGGCTAGCACAGGGCCGGTCGTCAGATGACGACCGGCCCTGGCATAGGCTCCGGTTTCAGTCGACCCCGAGCACTACTGCCCGAGGACGGTCTGGAACGTGAACTTGCCGTTCACGACCTGCGTGCCGGAGAACAGCTTGTTCGAGGTGTCGCCGTTCGCGTCGAACGACCACGTGCCGAGGACGCCCGTGAAGTCCTTGGTGTTCGCGAGGGCGTCGATGACGCCGGCCCGGAG
Organism: Anaerolinea sp.; assembly: GCA_013822395.1. Lineage (GTDB taxonomy): Bacteria > Chloroflexota > Limnocylindria > Limnocylindrales > CSP1-4 > UBA5189. The sequence continues at coordinate 27,028 of PNKK01000020.1, forward strand.
GGCCTGGGCATCCGTGGCGCCGGCCTTCGAGGCCGTCTCGATCGCGGCGAGCGTGACGTTGGCCGCCTCGTAGCCGTAGATCGTGTAGACCTCGATGGAGCTCTCGCCGTACTTCGCCCTGAAATCGTCGCGCCACTTCGCGGCGTCGCCGGTGTACTGGTCCGCCGTGGTGCCGCCGAAGGTCAGGTAGGTGCCCTCGGCTGCATCGCCGGCGGCCTTGATGAAGGCCTCCTCGTAGATGCCGTCCGGGCCCATCAGCTTGATGTTCGGCATGGCCTCCCTGAGGTCCTTCCAGAGCTGGCCGGCGTTGTTCTGGGTGATGCCGCCGTAGTAGACGAGGTCCGGTCCGGCGTCGGCGATCTTCGCGGCGAGGGCCTTGAAGTCGGTCGACTTGCCTGGGGCCTGGTCGCGGCCGAGGACCTCGATGCCGTAGTTCGGGGCCGAGGCCGCGAACACGTCGGCGATGCCCTTGCCGTAGATCTCGGTGTCGTCGAGGACGTAGGCCTTCTTGACGCCGAGCTGCGACGCCCAGTTGGCGCCCGCGTCACCCTGGAGGTCGTCCGCCGGGACGACGCGGAAGTAGTTGCGCTTGCAGCCATCCGGGTAGTAGACGCCCGGCTCGTTAGCCTCGCCCTTGCCCGGCTTGGTGAGGCCTGGGTAGGTGTTCGCGGGGCTGATCATCGCGATGCCCGCTCTGCACAGGGTCGGGATCACGAGCTTCGCGGCGCCGGAGTTGAACGTCCCGATGTAGGCCACCAGGTCGTTCGTGCTGGCCGCTTCGGTTGCGAGGGCCGTGGCGCGCTCCTGGGTCCACTTGCCGGCCTCGGCCGTCGAGTCGTCCTTGTCCGAGTACTTGATCGTCCAGCCGTCGACCTTGCTGCCGCGGGCATCGAGGGCAAATTGGATCGCATTGACGATCGTGTCGGTCTGGCCCTTCGACGAGCCCTGGCGCGGCAGCTCCGACCAGATCTGGACGGTGCCCTTGTCCGCGTTGCCACCACCGGCCGCCGAGGCCGACGGCGAGGCGCCGCCGCCGGTGCCGCATGCGGAGAAGGCGACCATCGCCATCGCCGCAAGCGCGCCAATCTTCGTGAGCTTCATGCATTCTCCTCCTTGAACCGATCGCGCCGGGTTCTCCCGGTGCGATCCCCGGTCGACCGACCCGAGCCCCATCCCGAGGCCGGCTGCGGCGAAGCGGATCGTGCGCCCGTTCCGTGTCGGGGACCCCGACGGGCCCGTCTCCCGGGGGAGGCGGAGCGGTCGGGGACGCGGAGGTGGTGCGCGGCGGTCGGCGACTCCGGACCGGTTCGGGCGGCGCGCAGGTTGCCGCCGAAGCGATGACGTATGATAGGGCTCGGCGCACCGATTGCAACACTGGTCGCCGCGACCCGGGACGGTTCCACAGCGAGCATTGCTCGCCGCCCGTCGGTCCGCGGCGCCGGGAGCGGCCCCGTCGGCCCTGGCCGGGGTGGTCGCATCGATGTGGCGCCACCCGATCGAGGTACCAGCGGCGGCGTGGAATACACGGTCCGAGCAGCCCGGATCACGGATATCGACCGGTTCGTCGCGCTCAGCGGCGAGCGGATCGGCGCCCGTGGCTCCGGAACGGCGCTTGACGCCGCGGACCTGCTCCGCCAGCTGGTCTTCCTCCCCCATGCGAGCGTCCTCGTCGCGGAGCGGCGACGGGAGATCGTGGGCGGCGCGGTCCTCGCGATCCGTCCCTCGGTCCGGGCCGGCGGCTACGTCGGCACGATCGATCTCCTCGTTGTCGGCCCCGGAGCGGATGCCGACGCGGTGACCGAGACGCTCCTCGAGGAGGCCCTCCGATCGGCTGCCAACAAGGGCTGCGCGTCCGTCGAGGCGCCGCGGCCAGACGAACCAGCCGAGCAGGCCCGGTGGGAGCATCAGGGCTTCAGCGAGCTCGGCCCGCTCATGGGACGCACGCTCGCGCCGGCCGGGGCCGGCGGGCGGCGGACCCGTTGAACGAGGCGCGCGACCCGGAGATCCGGCCGCCGCGCCGTCAGGAATAGGAGACCCAGTGGGCAAGAACGTCGCCGTCTTCGTGGACGTGGCGAACATCTTCTACGCGGCCAAGGCGGCCGGCGTGGACATCGACTACGTCACGCTGCTGAAGACGGCCTCGGCGGGGCGCGACCTGGTGCGCGCGTACGCCTACACGGGGCTGGACCCGGACAACGAGAACCAGCGCAACTTCCACGACTTCCTCCGCCGGCACGGCTACAGGGTCGTCAGCAAGGACATCCGCAAGTACGGTGACGGCAAGGTCAAGGCGAACCTGGACATCGAGCTCGTCGTCGACATGATGAAGACGGCCCGGAACCTGGACATCGCCATCGTGATCTCGGGCGACGGTGACTTCGCCCCGGCGATCCGCGCCGTCCAGGAGATGGGCGTTCGGGTCGAGGTCATCAGCTTCCGCGGCAACACATCGTCGGACCTGATGGAGGTCGCGGACCAGTTCACGGAGATCACCCAGATCGCCAGGGTGGAGAAGGGCTCCTCCCGATCCGGCCGGCGTGTCGCGGACGACGAGCAGGATCTCTCGATGACGGAGGTCCCGGACAAGCAGAGCGAGGGGACCGCCGCGCGTGGCCGCGGCCGTGGCCGTGGCCGAGCCGTCGCCGCCGAGCCGGTGGCTGTGGCATCGCCGCGCGCTCGCGGGCGCTCCCGGTCAGTCGTGGCTGCGGGTGAGGCCGTCGCGGTGGTGATGCCGGACGGCACGCCGCTCGTCGTCATGCCGGGCGAAAAGCTGTCCCGTGTCGCCGCGGTCGCGGCACCCGCGGCGGTCGTCGCCGCAACCCCGGACGAGGAAGAGCTCGCCGAGGCCGTCGAGGGCACTTCCGGTGACGGCGAGGAGGCCACCGGCGAGGAGACGCGCCGGCGCCGCCGGCGCCGAGGTGGCCGTGGCCGTGGCCGTGGGCGCGGTCGGGAGGAAGGTGTCGTGCTGTCCGCCGAGTCCCCGCTCGCCGTCGAGGACGAAGACGACGGGCCGGAGCCGATGCCGGTGCCGGCGAAGCGCGCCGGGTTCGCGTTCGGGTCCGTCTGGGACTCGCAGATCGGCATGCCGACGGCGTCGACCGGCGGGCCCGCGCCGATCGCGGACGATGAGGACCTCGACGAGCCGCCGATCCCCGAGTACCTGATCGCCGAGCGCCGCCAGCGGGGCGGGCGCGGCCAGGTCGGTGGTCGCGGAGGTGCCGGCCGCGGAGTGCGCGGCGCTTACGCCGCCGCTCTCGATCGTGAGCGCTTCGGCGGCGGCCGGGGAGCCGGCGTGAACCGGTTCGCCGAACCGGCTCCACGCGGCCCGCGCGAGGATCGACCGCGTGGCGGGCGGGGCGATGACCGGCCGCGCGGCGGAGATGACCGGCCTCGCGGCGATCGTCCGGCGTCCCGGCCCGTTCCGAGGCCAGCCGCGCGATCCGGCTCGGGCGAGGAGCCGTGGAGCGAGGTTCCGCCGGAGATCGAGGCGATGCTCCGGGCGCAGCTCGGCGGCCGCGACGCCCGGCCGGCTCACCCGACCGCCGAGCCTCAGGCCGCCGCGCCGTCAGGGTCGGACCAGTCGACCTCGACGACCCCGTCCGAGGCCCGCGCGCCGCGGCGACGCACCGGCCGGCCCTCGGCCACCGTCGCCACGGGCTTCGAGGCCCCGACGGCGTCGGTCGAGACGACCCACGCGTCGGTCGAGACGGCACCCGCCGCGGCGCCGAAACGGCGCACGCCGCGCCAGGTGGCTGCCGGCCATGAGGCGTCGCCGGCCCCTGCCACCCCCACCGAGCCAGTCGTCGAGGCGCCCGCGCCGAAGCGCCGTGCAACTCGCACGGCTGCCACCCCCACCGAGCCGGTCGTCGAGGCGCCCGCGCCGAAGCGCCGGACGACCCGCAGCGCCGTGCCGGGAGATGAGGCGGTTCCGGCCACCGCTGCTCCGGTCGCAGAGCCCGCCGCACCGAAGCGCCGGACCACTCGGAAGAAGGCCGACGCCGCCGGCGCCTGATCCCGACGCACGCATGGACGGCCTGCGGACCCTGGGCCAGCCCGCCGCGGTCGCCGCGACCCGGGCGTTGCTCGGCTCGGGCATGCCGCACGCCGTCATGCTCACCGGGCCGCCCGGCGTCGGGAAGACCACCCTCGCGCTCGACATCGCTGCCGCTCTTCTCTGCTCCGCCAGCGATCCGGCGGCACGGCCGTGCCGTGTCTGCCGCGGCTGCCGGATGGTCGAGCACGCCAACCACCCGGACCTCCACCGGCTGGCGCCGTCGGGCGCCGGCGCGATGATCTCGATCGGCGGACGCGGCGAGCTCGGCATCCGCGACCTCGTGGGCGACCTCGCCCTCCTCCCCGTCGAGGGCGGGGCGCGCCTGGCGATCGTGGAAGCGGCCCACCGGATGTCCGAGGACGCGCAGTCGGCGTTCCTCAAGACCCTCGAGGAGCCACCGCCCGGCACGACGATCGTCCTGTGCGCCGATGACGAAGAACGCCTGCTCCCCACGATCCGGTCGCGCTGTGCCCGGATCCGGCTCGGCCCGATGGGAATCCGCGACGTGGAGGCGGTCCTCGTGACCCGGGGCGTGGCCGATGCGCCGACCGCGGCACGCCTGGCGCGGATCACCGACGGCCGGCCCGGGCACGCCATCGCCTACGCGCTCGCGCCGGGCGCGGCGACGATCCGAGGCGAGATCGCCCGAACTCTCCTCGACCTGCTCGAGGCAGGGGTCACGGCGCGGTTGTCCGGTGTTCGAGAGCTGTCAGAGCGCGCCGCCGTCCTCAGCCGGGAGCTCGATGCCGGGCGCGGGCGGGCATCGGCGAGCGGGGAGACCGCCCCGATCGGTCGCGGTTCGCGTGCGCGCGGGGGACGTGGGGCGGCCCGCACCTCGATCGTGCCGGCGACGACGGACGCCGGCGCCAGTCCGGCCGAGGTCAGCGCGGACGGTTCCGAGGCCGCCGGCGACGAGCCGGCCGCCCGGGTTCCTGCGGCGGAGCGACGCCGTGGCGCGCTCGCCCTGGTGGGAATCTGGCGGTCCGTCCTCCGCGACCTCGCCCTCGCCGGCCATGGGGCGATGGCCTCGGTTCGGGATCTGGAGCTCCTCGACGACCTCCGGGCCGGCGCGACCCGACTCACGCCCGAGGCTGCCGGGGAGCGCCTCCGCGACCTCGACGTCGCCGGCGAGCGTCTGGAGGGCAACGTCAGCCCAGAGCTCGTGCTGGACGTCCTGGCGCTCCGCTGGACCCCGCCCGCCCGCGCCATATGAGCGAGCCGGCCAGCCTCCGCCGTCTCGATGCCGTCGTCCGCGGCCGCGTCCAGGGTGTTGGCTACCGGTTCTTCGTCATGCGCGCCGCGATGGAGCTCGGGTTGGGCGGCTGGGTGGCGAACCTGCCTGACGGTGCTGTGCGTTGCGTCGCTGAGGGCGATCTCGCGGCGCTCGAGGTGCTCGCGGAGCGGCTCAAGATCGGGCCGGCCGCCGCGTCCGTCGAGGCGGTCCTGACCGGGTGGCCGCCCGCCACCGGCGAGTTCTCCACCTTCTCGCTCCGCTCGGGCTGGCACGCCGGCGACTGACGGCGGCTCCGGTCGAGCTGGGGTCGCATCGCGGTTCTCGTGGCGGTCACGCCGCCGGCCGGAATCAGGGGGCTTGGTCGACCCGTCGACCATCCGACGAAGGAGCGCGGTCCGAGGGGCCCGCCGGTCCGGCCTCGGCTGCTGGATGGTCGACCCGTCGACCATCCGACGAAGGAGCGCGGGCTCGGCCGGCGTCAGGTTCGTCGCATGGTCGATTCGTGGACCAGCCGAGGCACGAGGCTGGGCGGCGGGGACGGGCCGACACGGCCGGAGGGCAAACAGCGTCGTCGTGATGGATCAGCGCTACGGCAGCCCGGCGATGAGCCCGCCGTCAACCGCGGTGAACGTCCCGTTCTGATACGCCGCCTGCTCCGAGCAGAGCCAGGCCACGTAGCTGGCGAACTCCTCCGGCGCGCCGTAGCGGCGCGCCGGGATCGTCGCGAGGTGACCGGCGCGGACCTCCTCGATCGAGCGGCCGGTCCGCTCGGCGGCGGCCCGGTCCAGCTGTTCGATCCGGGGTGTCGCGTGGCGCCCGGGCAGCGCACCGTTGACGGTCACGCCCTCCGCCGCGACGGCCCGTGAGGCCGTCTTGAGCCACGCGACCAGCGCACTCCGGCCGGCATTCGAGTAGGCGAGCTCGTCGATCGGCTGTCGGACTGCGTACGAGAGGATCGCGACGACGCGGCCCCAGCCGCGCTCGCGCATGGCCGGCAGGAGCGCCGTCGCGAGCTCGATCGGGGAGGTGACCAGGAGCTGGATGGCGGCCGCCCAGCCGGCTGGGTCCGTGGCCGTGGGATCGACGGGCGGCGGGCCGCCCGCGTTGAGGACGACGATGTCGATCCCTCCGAGGGTTTCGACCGCGGCCGCGGCCAGCGTCCGCGGCGCAGCCGGATCGGCCAGATCGGCCGCCAGCGCCACGGCCCGAACGCCGTGCCGCTCGCGCAGCTCCGCCGCCACGGTCTCGAGAACGTCCGCCCGCCGGGCGGAGACGGCGACGTCACAGCCCTCGGCTGCGAGCCGCTCGGCGACCGCCCGGCCGAGGCCGCTCGAGGCCCCGCCCACGAGGGCCCGCCGCCCGTGAATCCCGAGATCCATCCGCGCCCGTCCTCCTTCCTCCGCTCGCCCGGTGGCCGAAGCGTACAACCCATCTGCCGAATGCCGCCCGGCAGATGGGACCTGCGGGCTATTCCCGGCGGACGGCACCAGGCCGATGCTGTCCACGTGGAAGAAGCCTCCATTGCCCACGAGCTGCCTGAGCTCTACCGAGCCGTCCTGGAACGCGTTCTGTCGCTCGAGCTGACCGGCCATCGCCGGGAGGCCGAGCTGATCCGACGCGAGGCGGTCGCGGCCTACTCGCGGGCCTGGGACGACCTCGCTCGGCGGCGCCTGGAGCAGCTCCTGGCCCGCGCCGAGCGGGTCCTCGACGGGCACGAGCGACCGCGCATCGAACGGGCGACCCGCACGGCGCTCCTGGCCATCCGCTGGCCGCGTCCGGCCTGACCGAGCGTACCGGCTCCCCGCCGCGCGCTCCCCACCGCGCGCCCCCCACCGCGTGCCCGCGCCCCCCACCGCGCGCTCCCCACCGCACGCCCCCCACCGCGTGCCCGCGCTCCCCACCGCGCGCCCCCCACCGCACGCCCCCCACCGCGTGCCCGCGCTCCCCACCGCGCGCCCGCGCCCCCACCACGGCACCCGCGGTGTCCGGCCACGGCACCCGCGCCTGGCGGGTAGGCTTTCCGGGTGACCGACCTTCAGGCCGCCGTCGAGCGAGTGGTTGCCGCGCTCGGACGGCTGGCCGCCGTGGGCGAGACGATCCAGGATGAATGGATCTACGTCCACGACCTCGAGACCGTCTGGACCGCGCGCCTCCGGGCCGTCGCCGCGGGGCAGGGATCGATGGCCGCGCCGCCCTGGCCCGAGATCGAGGCGGCGCTGAGCGGGCTGGTCGCCGAGGCGGATCGGATCGCCGATCCACACCGCGCGATCGACTGGCTGTCGACGCTTCCCCAGGCGACCCTCGTCGCCCTCGGCGAGGCAGCCTGGTGAGGTTTCAGGACGCGGCGAGGGACGCGCGCGCGGTCGTGTACGCGGGGGTCCAGGCGGACCCGCTCGTCGCGCGCGCGACGGCGCTCCTGGCCGACGCGACCCCGGCCCAGCGCGTCCTCGCGCGGGCGGTGATGAACGGCGAATCGACGGACCCCGCCGCGTGGCGGGTCATGTTCCCGACACTCTTCGGGTCTTCCGCAACGGCCACCGGCACGACCGAGCGTGATCGGTGCGAGGCGATTCTCGACGCGTCGCTCGCCATCGCGGGGCGCGGCGATCAGGTTCGGAGCCAGTTTCGCGGCGCGATCGTGGAGGCGATCGCAGAGCTTCTCCTCGCTCGGCGGGTACCCTCGGGCGCGATCCGGCGGGAGCGGCGGATCCTGTTCGACGGGGTGGTTGCGGAAATCCACCCGTACGACGTCACGGTCGAGACGCCGGGTGCCGCCGAGGCCTACGACTGCAAATGGGGTGCGCGCGGCATCTCCCCGGACGTGCTCCACCAGCTCGACGACGCGCGGGCCCACGCCGCGGCCGAGGGCGAGCGCCTGCTCCCGGTCCTCGTCGTCTTCGATGCCCGTCGCTCGTGCGAGGTCCGGCTTGCCCGCCAGACCGCGCCGCGGACCGGCACGCGCCTCGTCACGATCGAGACTCTGGACCGTCTCGCCGGCCGGCGCCCCGAGCCGCCAAGGTGACCCTCGATCCGGGCCTGACCGGACACCAGGACCGCCCCGTGCCGGGCATCGACAACGGGTTCGTCGCGGGCTACCGCGTTCGCTTCGACGAGGCCGGCGCCACCGGGCAGGTCCAATCCTCGGCCCTCCTTCGCTACGCCTCGGACATCGCCTGGCGTCACTCGGAGGAGCTCGGCTTCGATCGGACCTGGTACGCCCAGCAGGGCCGATGGTGGGTCGTCAGGGCCGTGGAGCTGGAGGTCCGCCAGCCCGTTCCGATGGGCCGGACCCTGCGCGTGGCGACGGCGGTCGTGGGCCATCGCCGGATCTGGGCCCGGCGGCGGGGCGAGTTCTGCCTCCCGGACGGCACGCTTGCCGCGGTGGCCGTCGCGGATTGGGTGATCGTGGACGACCGCGGCCGGCTCCTGCGGATCCCGGAGGACTTCGGGCACGCCTTCCCGAACCCCGAGCTCGAGGGCGAGATCATCCGCGTGGTCCTGCCCTCGGCCCCTCTGGACGCGGCACGGCTCGTCCTCCACGTGCGGCCGCAGGACGTCGACCCGATGGGCCACGTCAACAACGCCGTCTACCTGGACTGGTTCGAGGAGGCGGTGGTCGCCGCCGGCGCCCCGGAGGTCACGACGACCATCCCTCGGCGCGTGGCGCTCGAGTTTGCTGCCTCGGCCGAGCCCGGCGACGCCGTCGAGGCGGTCGCCTGGCGAGCGGACGACGGCTGGTGGCTGCGCCTCACCCGCCAATCGGACGGCGCCGATCTCGTCCGCGGGCGACTGTCCCGAGCTTGAAGGGACGCATGGAGAGCGGAGCTGGGTCAGGGCAGGAGCTCGAGGACCGCAACGTGACGCGACCGGATGACGCTGAAGTCGCGGCGGTCGAGCGTATAGAGCCGAGTCGACCCGAGGCGCTCCGCCATGGCCACGATGGTCGCGTCGACCAGCCCGATGTCGGCCTCGCGATAGCGGTCGATCAAGTCCGCGGCGCGCTCCAGATCCGGGGCCGCTGACGGCTCGATCGCCCAGGGGCCGGCGGCAAGGCCCCGCAGCCATGCCGATTCGGCCGCCGGGCCAAGGCGGCTGCCGATCAGCTGTGCTGTCTCGACGACAACGGGCAACGGAACGACGAGCGAACCTCGTTCAGCGGCGATCACCGCGGCCACGGCGGCGTGCCGCGGCTCGCTGGTCCGCAGCAACGCGGCCTTCCCGACGAACGGCTGACGGTCCGTCACGACGCCGGCCTTTCGGCCACACCTTATGTGTCGGGAACGCTTCTCGCGGTTCGCCGGGTTCTCGGGCGGGTCGGGCTGACACGAGGTCTCGACACCCTGCTCCTCGAGAGCACGGATCGACGTTGGCGTCAGGCCGGTCGGGCCGATCAGGGGCGCCGCACGCGCTACCCTCAGATGACCCTTCGCCCTCGGATCATGTCTGGCTGTAGCTCGGTGGCGGCCACGATATGACGACGGTTGATCAGGGCGAACCCGTAGCGGGAGATGACGCGGCGGTCGGCGAGGGATCGGGTCCGCACGTCTGTCATGGGGATCCACGACGGATCATGCGATTCGATGAAGGCCGCGAGGACCGCCTCGGGGTTCAGATGGACCTCACCCGTCAGGGTGTGACCGGGGGTCACCACGATAAGATGGGAGGCCCGGGTCGGCCGGAACTCCGACCCCATGGACTCACGCTCATCGACGTCGGCCATCTCTCCGATGAGCGTCACTTCGTCGGGGTTCACCCAGATGCTGGGCGAGGTCACCTTCGTCGGGTCGCCGTTGCGCCGCAGGACGGTGACGTCGCGGAGCGCGATGAGCCCATCGTGGTTGTTCACGAAGTCGGTCAGCCGATTGTGGTTGCCGATGTTGACGGTTCCCGAGAGCCGGAGGTGTTGACCAACGAGCTCGATCGGGAGCCCTTCCGCTGGCGCCGCTGGTACCGGCATCGCGACCGCCCCGAGACCGAGGGCTTCAAGATGCGTCGCCGCATCTCCATCGACGATGTCGTTGTCGCCGTCGGGGCGCGGTTGATCGATCATGGCGCGGCTCCGTCATTGTCTTGCGTCGCCGACGTCGGGAACGTCGTCCTGAAGGCGTGAGCAACTCCGGCACGCAGCGCGGATCACCTTGCGTCCCCGCGATTGTAGTGCCCGCGGGTCCAGTCGCGTCGGAGGACGGCCGGACTTGACGAACACTCAGGGTTCGTGGAACTCGGCTGGGGTCTCCTCGGCGGGAGTGGCGGCGGCATCAGAAACGGTGGCCGGAGCGGCCGCGGGAGCACGGCGCCGCCGGCCCTTGGGCCGCGGGGTGCGCACCGCCGGCCACCAATCGCACGCGCACAGGCCGCGTGGACAGCCCACATGGGGCAAGCGCGGCGTGCGCAGCTCATCGGCGATCCGGATGATCCGCTCGTTGTCGGCACGACAGGCACCACAGCAAGACGCCCCGACCAACTCCGCTTCGGGTGAGACCGTCGCGAGTTGACGGAGCGTCGCCGCCATGCCCTCCCGGTGGAGCGCGACGACATCGTCGGCGGGAGGCGCGCTGCCACCAGCCTCCTCGAAGAGCGCCGCAGCCTGTCGCCGCCGCAGTCGGGACACATCCTCCCAGCGCTTGTCGTGGCGGGCGGCCCGGACGGCACGTTCCACTGCGACGAGGTAGAGGGTCCGGGCGGATCGCACGGCCGCGGCCGTCGGCGGCCCGTCCGCGACGCGCTTGCGGCGATCAGCTGGCACGCCTACCAGCCGCCCGAGCTGGAGCCAGCCGTTCCGTTGGCGTGACCACGTGTGCTCCAGGGTTCCACGATGGCGCTCCGCCTCGAAGACCTCGACCGACGCTTCCGCCAGGTAGATCGCCCGCCCGCCGGAGTGTCGGACGACGATACGGCGGCGGCAGCGCGGGCAGAGCCGTGTGCTCCTGGGCGGCGGATCGAGCACGATCCCGCAGTTCAGACAGGCGACCGCCACGACGGCCGCCGGGGACTCCGGCGGTTCCGCGGTCATCGCCGGTGGCGTAACGTCCAATGGCGCCTCAAAGCTCCCGGCGGAACGATCCAGCCCAAGGAGCCTCCGAAGGAGCGCGATCTGGACCACCTCATCTCGTATGGGCCGACGGAGCGCCGGGACGACGCGAACGGAGCGCCACGTCGAACAGCAGCACGCCAATTCCCGGCCACCCAGGACCCGGTCAGGGTACTCCGGAGTGACCCGGCGTTGGCTCGCAACAGTGTGTCCGGAGAGCGTCTGGCACGGCTGGGGATTGCCCTCGGTCGGCCCGGGGCAGGCGTGTGGTCCGGGCGGGCGACGGGGACCACGATGAGGCCATCGATCGACGAGAAGTCATGCGGATCGGGAGAGCAGGATATGGGTGCTCATGTTACCAGGGCCGCCAGGAGGTTACCAGGGCCGCCAGGAGGTTACCAGGGCCGCCAGGAGGCGGATGTCGTGGTTCTGCGCATACTGCGGCCCATGCCACAATCGGCCGCGACGATCCATATCGAGCCGGCGGACTGCAGCTCAGAGAGGTTGAACCGTTGCCGCGAATCGAGCCACTCGAGTACCAGACCGCCACGCCGGACGAGCACGCCACGCTCGATTGGATCGCCGGGCGATGGGGCCGCACAACGAACATGAAACGGACCCTGGCACGCTCGCCCATCGCCCTGCGCGCGCTGATGGAGTGGTATCCGCTGCACGACGCCGTGCTGCCCGTCCTCGGCGAACGCCTGACCGCGATCTTCTGCCATGCGATCTCGTCGCAGAGCGACTGCCTGATCTGCTCGACCTACTTCCGTCGCGAGCTGATCGATGCCGGCGAGAACCCGGATGCGCTCGTGCTGGACGACCGCGAGCGAGCCGTTGTCGCCTTCGGCCGCCAGATCACGACCGATGCGAACGGCGTCGACGATGCGCTCTACGCACGGCTGGCCGCGCTCTTCACGCCGGAGCAGATCGTCGAGCTGACGGCCTTCGGGGCGTTGATGATCGCCACCAACGTGTTCAACAATGCGCTGCGGGTCGATCTGGACGACGACCTGCAGCGGTACCGGCTGCCACGAGTGGCGGATGGAGCCGCCCATGGCTGAGCTCGGTGGACAGGTCGCCTTCATCACCGGCGCGGCCCACGGGCAGGGGCGCGCCACCGCCCTGGCCCTCGCCCGGGAGGGCGCCCGGATCGCGGCCTACGATGTGGTTCGGCCGCTGCCGTACCCGGGCTATGCGCTCGGTACGCAGGATGACCTCGAATCGCTCGCCGCGGCGATCGGTGAGCTCGGATCGGAGTGCCTGGGGTTCGCCGGCGACGTCCGCGATGACGTGACGGTCAGCGCCGCGGTGGACCAGACCGTCGCCCGATTCGGCCGGATCGACATCCTCTTCAACAACGCCGGCATCTGTGCCTATGGCCTGGCGCACGAGCTGACCGAGGATGCCTGGGACGCGATGATCGACATCAACCTGAAGGGCCCCTGGCTGGTCGCGCGCAGAGTCATCCCGGTGATGATCCGGCAACGCTCCGGCGTGATCATCAACAACTCGTCGATCGCGGGTCTCCGGGGGATGGGGCGGCTCAGCCACTACGCGGCGTCCAAGTGGGGCTTGACCGGGCTGACGAAATCGTGGGCCATCGAGCTGGCGCCCCACGGGATCCGGGTCAACTCCATCCACCCGACCGGGGTGAACACGCCGATGAACGATGGCCTGGCCTGGCTCGAGGGGGCGACGCCGGAGGAGATCGCCGAGCGCTCGGCGGGCAACCTGCTGCCGGTCCCATGGATCGAGCCCGAGGACGTAGCCCAGGCAGTCCTGTACCTGGCCTCGGAGCGGGGTCGCTACATCACCGGGTCGCAGCACGTGCTCGATGCTGGGCTGCTGACGCGCTGAATCGGTCGAAGTTCCACGGCGAAGTCGCAAGCCGAGGGGACCGACCGGACGCGCTGACCGTGTTCCGGGTTTGATAGGCAGACTGGAGGTCCTCTGCGCGGATGCGGCCGCGGCAGTGGGCCGAGCTCGTGGAGATGGCCGAGCGGCCGGCGGAGCTGGTGGACTCCGAAGCGCCTGGTGGCCCTCTTCGTCCCGTGGCCATCTGCGCCGACCGTCGCCAGGCCCACGAGGTAGTCGCTCGTCTCGGAGCGGAGGCGCGCGACGTCGACGATGCCAGACAGGTCCACGAGCTGCCCCGCCCGCGCCAGCTCGGCCACGAGCGCCGGCCGGGAGACGAGCGCGACGTCGGGGAGGTCGCCCGCCGCGACGCGCGCCTCGAGCAGCGCCTCCGTGTCGGTCGCCCACGTGATGTCGATCCCTGTCCCGTCGCTAGGGCACCGAACCCTGGCTCGCGCCGGCCGCAGCTCAGGGCACGCTCAGGGTTGGTAGGGGAGCCTGGATTCGAACCAGGGACCGGCCGTGTATAAGACGGCTGCTCTCACCGCTGAGCTACTCCCCCGCCGCGATCGTACACCGAGCACCGAGGCGGTTATCGACGGCCACCCGCGACTCCGGATGCGACGGTGGGGCGCGCTCGGCGAGCGAATGAGTTCCACCGATGCCCTGCTGGCCTGACCGGTCGCAGGGCGCACACGCCGACGAGCCGTGCCCTGTGCATCGAGGATCGGTGTCTCATGGTGCCACCGGGGCCGACTGGAGCGCGGTCCCGTCGGTCAGCGGCGCGGACGGCGGATCCGATCGGCGAACGCGCGGATCGAGAACGGTCTGGGCCGGAGCGGTTCTGGTCCAGACGGCGGCGCGGTAAACGCGACGGAACCGCCGGGCGTCGACGGCACGCGACCATCGGTCGCGTGTAGCATCGCCAGGAGCTGGACCTCCTCGTCCGTCATCTCGGCCGCGATCGGCAGGTCGTCCGGGGTGACGGGACGCGGCGTGTGGGCCACCGTGACCGGCGGCCGCGCATAGGCCGAGGCGCCATAGAGCTTCGGGAGCGCGACGTGCTGCTGCTCGTCCATGGGCTCGAACCTGTTCTCCCCAGCATGACCGCGGCTCCCGATTCGCGGGACGGCGCCACGATAGCGCCTGGTCCGGCTCGGCGCCAACCGATCCGGCGCCCCTGCGAGAACCGCTCCCGCCCGTCAGGTGAGGAGCGGTCTGATCACCTGGCTGACGACGACGAGCACGAGATAGGCGATCGGGGCGGCCGCGAAGAGCCCGAGCGCGGCGCTCCAGCCGGTCCGCGTGGCCCGGCTGCCGGCGCCCCGCGGCAGCGGGACGATGAGGTAGGTGATCAGGCTGCCGAGCCCGAGGACGAGCACCACGTCCACGATCACGAACAGGGTGCGGAGGTCGCCGCCCGGCAGCCGCGCGCCGCGTGCAAGCGCGACGTCATACCCGAGATACAGGACGCCCAGCACGGCGGCGACCGTGAGGTTCGCGACAACCGCGCGGACGACCGGTCGCGGGGCATTGCGGAACTGCCGCCACCGGATCTCCCACCACGATCGACGCGGAGGTCGCGCGATCACGTCAGCCCTCGCCCAGAATCGGCAGGATCCGGCGCGCCGGAAGCGACTCCGGGGTGTGCTCGGCGAGGAGCCGAACGCCCCCGATGAACCGATCGAGCTCCTCCTCCGAGGTGAAGAACCCGACGCTGATCCGGAGCGCGTCCAGGAGTGGGATCGTCCGCGCGATCGCGAAGACCCTGGCCCCGAGCTCATCGAGGGCAGCTTGTGGCGCCCAGCCCCCGATCCGGAAGGACACGAGCGTGGCCATCTGTTCGCGTGGCGTGAGCAGCTCGACGCCGGGAACGGCGGCTAGCGCATCCGCGGCGCGGCGGGCCATGGCCCGCCCCCGCCGGTGCACGTACTCGAGCCCGACGTACATCGACAGCCAGCCGATGGCCCTGGCCATGCCGACGACGGACGGGCGGTGATAGCCGGCCGTCTCGAACCGCCGGGCGTCCGGATGCCACTCCCCCTTGCCCCGCGAGTCATACGACGCGAGCGAGAAGTGCCCGGTGAGTGAGGGCCGGATCCGGTCGAGCGATCCGCGGGCGACCCAGAGCGCACCCATCCCCTCGGGCCCTAGGAGCCACTTCTGCGCAGGGACCGCGTAGGCATCCGCCCCAAGCTCACGGACCGACACCGGGATCGCGCCGGCGGCCTGGGCACCGTCGACGACGACGACCACGTCCCGCTCACGGGCCAGCGCCGCGATCCGGGCCACGGGCAGCACCGCGCCGGTCGACCACAGGACATGCGAGACCGAGACGAGGCGAGTCCCGGGGACGATCGCGCGATCGAACGCGGCCAGGGTCCGCTCGTCGTCCGATCCGTCGCCCACGTCGGCAAAGCCGAGGTCGACCCCGATGCGGTCGCGCAGCGCGTAGAGCGGCCCCAGGGCGCCGGCGTGCTCCTGGGTCGTCGTCACGGCCCGGTCGCTTGGTCGCCAGTCCAGGCCCCACGTCGCGATGTTCATGCCGTCGGTCGTGGCGTGGGTCAGGGCGACCTCCTCGAGGTCGCTGCCGATGACCGCCGCGACACCGGCACGCGCCTCCGCCATCCGCTCGAGCGAGCCGAGGTGGTAGTCGACGTGCGCTCGCCCGATGTCACGCTCGTAGGTCTCGAGCTCGGTCATCGCGGCGACGACCTCGGCCGGCATCGGCCCGACGGACCCCGTGTTGAGGTGAATCCCCGAGGCCAGCGCGGGCAGTGCGGCGCGGATCGCGGCGAGCTTGTCCGCGTCGGTCATGAAGGGGGAGACCACGCCCGTATCATACCGACCATGTGCGGCTCTCCCGCCCGCCGACGCCACTCGTGAGCACCTTCGCGCGGCCGGAGTTGATCGCCACGCCGGAATGGCTCGCGGACCAGCTGGGGCGCCCCGACGTCCGTGTCCTGGACGTCCGCTGGCGGCCGGACGGGACCGGCGCTGCGGCCTTCGCGGCCGGGCACATCCCGAGCGCCGCGTACATCGACTGGCGCGCTGAGCTCATCGAGGCTGAGAGCGCGGAGGCGGGTCCGGGGCTCAGGCTCGCCGGACCGGATCGGATCGCCGCGGCAATGGCTCGGGCGGGCATCGGTGACGGGACAAGCCTCGTGATCTACGACGACTCCATCGGCCTGTACGCGACCCGGGCGTGGTGGAGCCTCCGGGTGTATGGGTTCGAGTCGGCCCGGGTCCTTGACGGCGGGCTTCCCGCATGGATCGGCGAGGGACGGCCGCTCTCGAATGCCAGCTACCCGCCGGCGCCGGCCGTCTTCACGCCTCGCGCGAACCCGCGGATGCGCCTCGCGACGGCCGATGTCCGGGCGCTCCTCGGCTCACCCGACGTCCTCTTGATCGACGCCCGGGCGGCCGCGGAGTACCGTGGCCTGGAGGGCAACTCACGGCGGCTGGGGCACATCCCGGGTGCGATCAACGTCGCGGTCGGCTCGATGCACGTGCCCGGTACACAGCGCCTTCGTGACGGTGCGGAGCTCCGCGGTTTCCTGCTCAAGGCGAACGTCGCGCGCGGCCGCCGGATCGTTGCCTACGACGGAGCCGGTGTCGCGGCGGCGAAGCTGGCCTTCGTGCTTACGCTGCTCGGGTACGAGGACGTCGCCGTGTACGACGGCGGCTGGTCGGAGTGGGGTGACCGACTGGACCTGCCGGTCGATCGCTGAGGCCCGCAGCCGGACGGCCCTGATCAACTTAATCGGAGGTCTCGGCCTGCTCCGCTCACCTGTCCGGCTGGGGTCGCCG
>PNKK01000021.1 GCA_013822395.1 Anaerolinea sp.
AGCACTCTAGTCGTATATCTCGGACATGGTCATCCGCCGCCCCGCCGCCCTCTTCGACCGCGTGACGGAGTGGGAAGACCTCGTCCGCTTCTCCACCGAGCCGACATCCTCATTCCGGATCGGGGTTGTCTCTGGACGTCGCCGCCAGGGGAAAAGCTTCATCCTCGACGAGGTTGCTCGCCAGGTCGGCGGCTTCTATCACCAGGCACTCGAGGAAGAGCGAGCCCCAGCCCTCGAGCGGCTCGGGGCCGCCATGGCAGCGGATCGAGGGCTGTCGGGCGGATCCCTCTCCTTCCCGGATTGGACCGCCCTCCTGCAAGCCCTGGCGGAGCCGGCGGCCCGGGCGGAGTCGGCGCCCTCGTCGCCGCGCCTCGTGGTGATCGATGAGTACCCGTACCTCCTCGCGAAATCGCCCGACATTGCCACCGCGATCCAGCTCGCGTACGACACGTCGCGCCTGGGGAGGCAGCACCCTCTGCGGCTGATCCTGTGTGGGTCGGCGATGTCGGTGATGGCGAAACTGCTCTCCGGTCAACGAGCCCTTCGCGGGCGTGCGATTCTCGACCTCGTTGTCGACCCCTTCGACTACCGGGAGGCGGCGGCCTTCTGGGGGGTGCAGGGAGACCCACGGCTCGCGTTCCTCCTGTTCTGTGTCGTCGGCGGCACACCCGGCTACCGGGATCTCCTCGAGATGGGCCCGCCCCGCTCGATCGCCGACTTCCCGACCTGGCTGGCGGGCGGGGTGCTCAATCCGTCGCATGCGATGTTCCGCGAGACGGACTACCTGCTGGCGGAGGAGCCGAGTCTCACGGACCGCGCGATCTACCAATCGGCCCTCGCTGCCATCGCTGCGGGCCGAACGACATCCGGCGGGGTGGCCGGGGCTCTTGGTCGACCCGAGACATCGGTCACCCACGTCATCGACGGCCTCGAGCGAGCGGGCTTCATCGAGCGCGCAGACGACGTCCTCCGGTCGCGCCGACCCACCTTGCGGATCACCGATGCCATGCTCCGTTTCCAGCACGCCGTTGTCCGCCCGGACCTCCACCGCTTCGAAGCGCGCCAGACGCTATCGGCATGGACGGACGCCACGGCGCGCTTCGAATCCGGGGTCGTGGAGCCGGCCTTCGAGGCGATCGCACGGACCTGGACATCCCGCTACGCCTCCCCGAACACGCTGGGTGGAACTGCAGCCCGCGTCGGCTCCACCATCGTCAACGACAGCGTGGGTCGCTCGCGAGTGGAGATCGATGTGGTCGCGCTCGACGCCCGGCCAGACCATGAGGCCGGCGCGAACCCGACGCTCCTCATGATCGGCGAGGCGAAGAGCGGGCCGGACCCGCGAGGCCTGTCGGACCTGAAGCGACTCGAGCTGGCAAGGAGGCTGCTGGCGGTTCGGGCGCGCGTCGAGAAGACTCGCCTTGCCATCTTCACGACCGGTGGCTTCACGGCGGACCTTCGGGCTGAGGCGACCCGTCGTTCCGACGTGGTGCTGGTCGACCTGGAACGCCTCTACGCCGGTGAGTGAGACCAATCCAGACCGGTTCCGTCGGCGTCGTGGCCCCGGTCTCGAGGCCCATCCGTCAACCCAGGGCTGCGGCCTCGGCGAGGTACGTCTTCACGGTGTCGCCGCGGACCTGGCGGATGTCCTCCTCGTACTTCAGGACGACGCCGAGGGTCTCGTCCACGATCTCCGGCGTCAGCTCCGCCGCCCCGAGGGCCATGAGCGCCGCGGCCCAGTCGAGGGTCTCGGCGATCCCCGGGACCTTCGTGAGATCCGCCTCGCGGAGCCGGTGGACGAACCCCACCACGGCGCGGGCGAGGGCCTCCGGAGCGCCCGGAACGCGGGCCTCCACGATCTCGAACTCCTTGGCCGCGGACGGGTAGTCGATCCAGTGGTAGAGGCAGCGCCGCTTCAGCGCGTCGTGGACCTCGCGGGTCCGGTTCGAGGTCAGGATCACCCGGGGCGGCCGCTCGGCCTTGATCGTGCCGATCTCGGGGACCGTGACCTGGAAGTCGGACAGGATCTCGAGCAGGTACGCCTCGAACTCCTCGTCGGCGCGGTCGATCTCGTCGATGAGGAGGACCGGCGGCTCGCCGTCGGTGGACGGCTCGAGGGCCTGGAGAAGCGGCCGCCGAATGAGGAATTCGGGCCCGAAGATGTCGTGGGCAGTCGCGTGCTCCGCTTGGCCGCGGGCCTCGAGCAGCCGGATCTCGAGCATCTGGCGCGGGTAGTTCCACTCGTAGACCGCCGTGTTGACGTCGAGGCCCTCATAGCACTGGAGCCGGATGAGCCGGGTCCCGAGCGACGCCGCGAGGACCTTCGCCAGCTCCGTCTTGCCGACGCCGGCCTCGCCCTCCAGGAGGAGCGGCCGTCCCAGCTGGAGCCCGAGGAAGACCGCGGTCGCGATCGACCGGTCGGCGATGTAACCGCGCTCGCGGAACGCCTCCTGGATCGCGTCGGTGGAGGTGAGGGTGACGGTCATCAGCCGATCCTAGCAGGGAAGGATTGCGGACTCGCGCCACGACCTTGCGCGGTTACGGGACCCGGAGCGTCTCGCGCGGTAGGGTGACCGTGAGGCGGCGATACGTCCCGCGCCGCTCGAAGATTGCGACGCTTGCGTCTCGGGGCAGCTCGGTGCCGGCCACGACTTCGACACGGCCGTCCGTCCGCTCGAGTTCGACCGATGGAGCGTCACCCAGGCGGTAGCAAATCGGCACCTGGCAGTATGTGAACGCGAGGCTCTCGGCCGGCAGCTCGCACGTCGACCCTGAACCCGAGAGGTCGAGCCAGCTGAAGCTCCGGGCGACGGCGCTGAACTCCGAGCGATGGAGCAAACGCGGTCGGAAGCCGAGGCGCCCATCGACGACCTCCGCTCCCAGCTCGCCGAAGCGCGCAAGGATCTGCTCCTTCACCTGTCCCGTCATGCCGGGTTGCTGCGCACCGTGATGGCTCGGCGTGTGGGAATACGGGTCCGTCGGGAAGGCGCCGTAGGCTTGCGGCGTCTTTCGGAAGCCCATTCCATCTCTGATGTCGCCGTAGATCTCGGCGAGGGCCGTCGCCGACACGGGGTCGGTGGCGCGCCGGTGGCAGCCCTGCACCGCCAGGAGCAGCTTGGCGATCATGTGCCAGTAGATGCTGCCCAGGCCCTCGAACATGAAGAACGTGCCGCTACGTCCCGTGAACTCGTCGTGCGCGAAGGTCGTGCGCCACAGCTCGAGCACCGCCGCGCGAGCCTCCGGGGACGCCCCGACGAGCCCGAGCCGGCGCTCCACGTCGGTGATCGTGCTGAGGTCGGCCTGGAAATGCCAGGCGCCGGTGGCATCCGCGACGAACAGCGACGGGTCGTCCAGCGGCGGCCGCCCGTCGAGGGTGTTCTTCTCGAGGAACGGCGTCAGCGTCCGGTCCGGGTAGAGCAGGTAGCTGTGCTGGTCGGGGCGGTACATGGCGCTCGTGCGGAGTGCGCGCAGGAGCGCGACGGCCTCGGCGTCACGGAGGAACCCGGAGTCGAGCATCGCGACCTGGCCCTCGAGCATCGGGCCGAGGTGGTCGACGAGCGCCCGCTCGCCCTCGATCCGCAGCAGGTTGTAGCTGTGGACGAGCCCATCCGGCCGGCGGCTGGCCAGGAGGGTCTGGTCCACCACTGGCGCCGCGGCGGCCACGAGCGCCCGGATCGACGCGAGCGGCGTGGGGACATCAGCCCCGAGGTCGCCCGCGTACACGGCCTGGCGCTGCGCCTCACCGGCCCGGCCGAGGTCAACGAGGACTCGATAGCGGGCCGCATCGTCGAGGGGCCCGCGCACGCCGCCGAGGATCTGCGTCACGCGCTCGAGGAGACGGGCCACGGACCCCGAGACCGGGAGCTCGCCGTCGCCCGTCGCCAGGTCGCCGAGGAATGCCAGGTAGCGCCTGATCGCGCTCAGCGTCACGACCGAGAGCCCCCAGCCGGCGAGCGCGTTGTTGGCGTCGTTCCACTCCGGCCGCTGCGTGTTCAGCCAGATGCCGCCGCCCGGCACGAAGTTGGTCAGCTTGACGAGGAGCGGCAGGAGCAGCTTCTCGCCGAGCGTGACGAGGCGGACCTCGCCGCCCTCGTCCCGGACCAGCTTCCCGTCCGCTCCCAGGTCCCGGCTCGCCGCGACGAGCGCGTCGTGGAGCGCGCGGTCGAACTCGATCGTGGCCCGCGGGTCGGCCAGCACCGTCGCGAAGTCGGCGATCCGGTAGGGCACGTGCGCATAGGCGTAGATGCGCTCCCCGAGCGCCCCGGCGAGGGCGCCGGGCTCGTGCCGCTCGTGCGCCTCCAGAAGGCGAAGGAGGTAGACGATCTGGTGGTCGCCCCAGTACCCGATGTGGCTCCACGGATCGCGTGGATCCTCGACCTCCCAGTCGATCCCGGTCCGCGTGATGCGATACGGGTTGTAGCCGTCCGCGGTCGAGGCGTCGAGGAACACGGCGATCGACTGCGCCAGGTAGCCGGGGAAGCTCTGGTCCAGAGCCTCCCAGTTCTGGAAGATGTCGCGCCAGTTCCCCTCGTAGCCGTAGACCGGCTTCCCGTCGGCATCGCGGAGACGGATCGAGAACCGGTTCCACGGCCGGCTCGGGTCGCCGTGGCGGCGGCTGTAGGTCAGGGGCAAGTAGGCGCGCACGAGACGGGCAAGCTGGGGATCGCCGCGCTCCCCCGCCGCCTGCCGCAGCCCGTGCAGGGTGAGCCCAGCCGGCAGCCCCTCCACCCATCGGCGGTGGCGTTCGAACAAGGCCCGGTTCTGGTCCCGGAGGTAGGTCGCGAGGTCATGGAGGGGGATGTCGTACCCGCGATCGAAGGATCCGCCCCGCATGATGTTGAACAGGACGTTGGAGAAGTGGTTCGCGCTCGCGGCCTCGTCCGCCGTCTGCTGCAACCCGTCGGCTCCGGCGACCCGATGGCGGAGGCCAGCCCGATCGGCGACGACCGCCGCCTCGAGGGTCGCCTTCGCCCGGTCCGGATCGCCGAGCAGGGCCCGGAGCTCGACGATCGCCGCGTGGTCGAGGCGCGTGTCGCCGACCGTGTACCAGGCGTGCCGGCCCCCCTCCGCCAGGTGGATCCGGTCGGCAACGAGGTAGGCGCCGATCTCGCCACGGACCTCGCTCTCGGACTGGACGTCGCCCCCGCGCCGGAACGTGGCGAGCTGGCGATCGCTGAGCAGGATCACCGGGTCGGGATGGCCGATCGACCACGCGCCGGCGACGCGGAGCGACTCGGACGGCTCGGCCCGGTCGGAGATCGCGGCGTTGAGGGAGTAGATCGCGAGGGGCACGTCCGCCAGCCGCTCGTGGCGCATGTAGGCGGCGGCCAGGTAGCTCAGGCGAGCGTACGTCTGTGCATCCACCCCCGGCGGGATCACCTGGTGCCAGCCGTCGAGGTAGCGGATGCCGACCGGCTTGCCGTCCAGCTCGTCGATCGCGGCGTGGCGGACCAGCCCGAAGCGATCGCAGGCGGACAGCCGCGCCCGGAACCGGACCCCGAGGTCGTGGTTGACCTCCTCGAACAGGACGGCCGTCCCGTCGACCCGCTTGTACAGGTTCCGCGTGATCCGGTAGACGCTCGCCGTCTCCTGCCACGGCTCCCAGAGCGCCGTGTCGCCGCCTCGGGCAACGAGGAAGACCGTCCTGGCCCCGCTCGTCGTCGGGTCTCGGAGGATCTTGTCCACGGTCTGGTACGGGAACAGCGCGGTGTCCGGGGTGCCGCGGCCGGCCGTGAACGGCCCGTTCGAGCCGACGAACAGCCAGGCGTCGCTGTCGCTCGCCACGCTCATCAGGAACGGGGCCATCTGGTCCACGTTGCAGATACGCGCGTAGCGCTCGCCGTCGATGGTCGTGAACCCACCGCTCACGGCGACATCCGGTGCCTGGTAGACGGCCGCCCCGAGGCGGATCGTCGGCCCGGGGGTCGTCATGAGCCGGCGTCCTGGTAGACCCGCACGTAGTCGACCACCATCGACTGCGGGAAGACCGTCTCGGGTGCCACGGGGCCGCCGAGCGTCCCGCCCACCGCGACATTGAGGAGCAGGAAGAACGGGTGATCGAAGACCCACTTGCTGGGCTCCGCGTCGGCTGGGGTCGCCTCATAGTACTGCACGCCGTCGACGAACCAGGCAACCCGGCCGGGCCGCCACTCGATCGCAAAGGTGCGGAAGTCGTCGGCAACCGGCTTCCCGAGGTCGAAGGTCGCGCCGAGCCCGCTGCTGCCGTAGTAGCCCGGACCGTGGATCGTGCCCAGGATCCGGTTCGGCCAGCGGCCCACGTATTCCATGATGTCGATCTCGCCGGCGGCCGGCCAGCCGACCTTCCCGATGTCGGCGCCGAGCATCCAGAACGCGGGCCAAAGGCCGGCGCCGACGGGCACCTTGATCCGGGCCTCCATCCGGCCGTACTGGAACTCGTTGCGGCCCCTGGTGAGCAGGCGCCCGGACGTGTACTCGCACGGGCCGTAGTGGCAAGCCAGGGACCCGTCGCTGACTCGCGCGGTCAGCAGCAAGTTGCCCTTGCCGTCGAGCGCCACGTTCTCCGTGTAGTCGGTGTAGAACTGCCGCTCGTCGTTGCCCCAGCCGCTGCCGCCGATGTCGTAGAGCCAGGTGGCGCGATCCGGCGGGGAGCCGGCCGGCCCGTCGAACTCGTCGCTCCAGACAAGCTTCCAGACCGGCGGTCCCAAGGTTGGCGTGGGCGACGTGGGCGCTGGGGTGGCGGGCCTCGTCGCAACCTCGCTCGTCGCCTCGGGGCCGGCCGGGCTCGTCGCCTCGAGGCTGGCCGGGACGGGCGCAGAGCTCGGCGAATCGCCCGGCCCGGAGCTTGAACCGCCCCCCGCGCAGCCGCTCATGACACCCACCAGGGCGCCGGCCAGCAGCACCCGCCGCCACGCGAGCCGGGAGCGACGCGGCGCAGGGTGGCGGCGGATGCGCGGTCGCTCATCCATGTGGCCTCCCCAGGGCGTGCTCGATCGCCCAGATCGCGAGCGGGCGCAGGTACATCGTGGCGCGGAAGTTGCCGCGCACGTCGTAGGCCTCGGGGGTGCGGAACCGGTAGCCGCGCTCCTCGAGCACGCGGTCCACGCCGGCCGCCGTCGCCCACGCCTCGGGCAGCAGGCCGCGGTGAACCATGAACGCCGCCAGCGCGAAGGTGGTCCCGGTCCAGACCTCCTGCGACTGCTCGCTCGACGCGTCGACGGTCCCGTCCGGGCGCATCCCGTTGACGGCGCCCATCCCGCCATCGCCGAAGCCCAGGACGTTGCGCTCGAAGATGACCCGGAGCGCGCGCCGGACGTGCTCCTCCGGCGCGACCTCGCCCAGCCCGGTGGCATCGGCCCACCACTGGCCCGCGAGCTGATCGGCCATGATCGAATCCCCGGACGGGCCGCCGCCCGCGTCGTACAGGTAGTACGAGCCGGTCCACAGCTTCCGCTCGAAGGCCGGGCGGGCGCGTTCGAGGACGTCGCGGAGCCAGCGGACTGTCCCCTCGTCGCCGGCCCGCTCGCCCATCGCGATCCCGGCTCGCAGGGCCGCGATCCAGAGGGAGCCGCCGTAGGCGCTCGGGCCGAGCATCGGCCAGGTGTCGTACGTCTGGTCGGGCACGCCGTCGTGCTCCGGCAGGCCGTCGCCGTCGCGATCGAAGGCGGCGAGGTGACGGAGGGCCAGCACCACGGCGGGCCACGCGGCGACGCCGAGCTCCTCGTCGCCCAAGAGCGAGACCGCCTGCCAGACGAGCAGGACGAACTTGCTGTTCAGGTCCTTCCAGCCGTTCACGTCCTGCAGGTGATAGTGGTTCAGCTTCACGAACGGGTCGTCGGCCGGCCCGCCGACGTCGTGGGGCAGGGCCCCGGGGACCTTCCGGACCGCCCGTCCCCCGGTGGCGTAGACGGGCACGACCTCCGGATCGTCCACCTCGACCGTGGCGACGAAGTCGCGGGCCACCCGCTTCGCCAGCTCGGGCCACAGGAGGGCGAGGGCGAACGACGCATAGAAGTAGACGTCGAGCGTGTTGTAGAACGGGTAGTCGAAGCACTCGAGGAGCGCGAACGGACCGATCTCCCCGGATCGCGCCCGCCCGACCTCGTGGTCGGCCCACATCGTCCCGCCGTCCACCAGGTAGTAGAGCTCGTTGAACAGCGCGGCCTTGTACCACTCGGGCCGGTCCGGGTCGGCGAGGACGGGCGCCTGCCAGGCGTCGATCGCCGCCTGCCACCCGTGGCGGCGGGCGAGACCCTCAGCGGCGATCTCCCAGGCGGCGGTCCCGGTGGTCCCGAACCAGCGCGTGTAGCGCCGGGCCCAGCGGCGGCCCCCGCCGAACTGCACGACCGGGAAGTCCCAGGCCAGCGCGAAGGAGACCGTCCGGCGCTCGCCCGGGGCGAGCTCGACCGTCGCCGCGAGGGCTGCCCCGATCGCCTCCCCCGGCCGGCTCGGCGAGGGATCCAGGAAGTCGTCGAGCCGCCCGTCGGCGGCGAAGTCCGTCCAGACGTCCCGGCCGTCGTCGACGTCGAACCGGTCGCGAACGCTGAGGTGCACGTCGGGCTCATTCGGTGCCGCGATGGCGAAGCTTCCCGCCCAGGGCTCGCCGGCCTCGGCGGCCGGTCCGGTCAGGACGACACCCGTCATCCCGTCGCGGCGGACGGTCCGGTTGCTGTGGCCACCACGCCGGTCCGCGTTCGCCCACCGGCCCACGAGGTTCTGCCAGCTGAACATCAGCCCGACCGTGATCGCGTGCGGGCCAGGGTTCCCGATGGTCCACTCGAACAGCCCGACCGGATAGCTGCTCTCGCGATAGCTGCCCGGGATCACCGGCGACGACTGGCGCTGGGTCAGGCGGACGGGCAGCTCCTCCCAGTCGTAGTCGAACCAGGCGCTCGGGAAGAGGCCGTGGTAGGTGCCGGCCCCCGCCGGAAGATCCCAGTTCCAGGAGGTGAGTGTCGCCGGCCGGATCGTGCTCAGGACGTGGGCGCCCGACCTGACGCCGTCATCGACGAAGACCGAGAACTGGCAGGCCGGGATCGACTCGAACCGGTTCCTGCCGGCCTCCAGGTGCCAGCGTGCGAAGTCGCCGCGCGGGGTTCGGCCGATGCTCCCCGAACCGAGGCCGCCGAGCGGCACACCGCCCCACGGCCCGTCGTCGATCAGCGGCTCGTGGGTGACGCGCGATCGCCCCGGGTTCCCAACCTCCCGGCCGATCTCATGACGCCACGAGACCCTCGGGACGGCGCCCTGCGTCGGTCTGGGCGGTGCGGCCGTCACGAGACGACGCTCGACTCGCGGACGACGAGCTCGGTGGCGAAGACGACCTGGCTGGGCGCGTCGGCGGGGTCGTCGATGCGCCTGAGGAGCAGGCGTGACATCTCCCTGCCCATCGCCTCGATCGGCTGGCGAACCGTCGACAGCGTGGGCCGGACCGTCATCGCCACCGGCGTGTCGTCGAACCCGACGACGGCCACGTCCTCCGGGATGCGCCGCCCCGCGTCGAGGAGCACGCCCACGGCCGCGGCGGCCATGGAGTCCGATGCCGCGAACAGGCCGTCGAGGTCCGGGTGGCGGTCGAGGAGGACGCGCATCGCCTCGGCCGCCATGGCCGGGCTGTAGTTGCCGGCCGCCTCGAGCGTCGCATCGAGCACGTAGCCCGCGTCGGTGAGGGCATCGCGGTAGCCGTCCAGCCGGTCTCGAGCCGACCCCAGGTCGAGGGTGCCGTGGATCGTGGCGATCGAGCGGCGGCCCCCGGCGACGAGGTGGCTGACGGCCATCCGGGCGCCGTTCCGGTTGTCCGAGTCGACGTAGCTGAGGCCACCCCCGCCGAGTGGCCGGCCGCTGAGGACGATCGGGACGCGCCGGCGGGCCAGGCGCGTGGGGAGCTGGTCGTCCCCGTGCGGCCCGACGAGGATCGCCCCGTCCACGTGGCCGGCGTCGAGGTACTTCTCCACCCGGGCTTCCTCGCGGCGGTCCTGGGCCATGAGCAGCACGAGCTGGACGTCGCTGTCCGCCAGCCCCGCATTGATGCCGAGCAGGAGGTGCCCGAAGAACGGGTCGCCGAACAGGCGGGTGGCCGGCTCCAGGATGACGACCCCGATGGAGTCGCTCCGGCGCGTCATGAGGCTTCGGGCGGCCCGGTTGGGCACGTACCCGAGCTCCTCGATGGCGCGCCGGACGGCGTCCCGCGCCTCGGGGCTCACCCGGGGGCTGTCGTTGACGACTCGCGATGCCGTCGCCCGCGACACGCCTGCCAGTCTGGCCACGTCCTCGACGGTGGCGGTCGGGCCGGCGTCGCGGCGGGATCGCCCCGTCTTGTCGGAGATTCGTTCCCCGATCATCTAGCCCTTGACCGCCCCGGCCGTGACGCCTCCGATGATGTAGCGCTGCATCAGGATGAAGAACGCCGCGATCGGCACCGCGATCATCAGGACCGCGGCCGCGAGCACCGGCCAGTTGTTGCCGTAGATGCCGTTGAACACGATCAGGCCACGGGTGATCGGGTAGTAGTCCGCCTTGGTGAGATAGATCGTCGCCAGGATGAGCTCGTTCCAGACACCGATGGCATGGAGGACCGCGACCGTGGCGATCGCCGGCTTGATGAGTGGAATGACGATCTGGATGACGAAGCGGAAGTAGCTGCAGCCCTCGATCGCGGCGGCCTCGTCCAGCTCGGTCGGGATCGTCCGGATGTAGTTGACCAGGATCACGATGCCGATCGGGTTGACCAGGAACAGCATCACGTAGCCGATCGGGTTGTTGTAGAGCCCGAGGCGGAGGATGAGCTGGAACTGGGGGATGAGCGCCGGCGGCAGGAAGAGGGCGATGAGGAACATCGTGAAGAGGAAGCCGCTGCCCCGGACGAAGCGGCGCGCGATGGCGATCGACAGGAACGTGCCGGTGACGACGAAGATCGCGGTCGACGCGGCCGTGTAGATGACCGTGTTCAGGAGGTAGCGCGGGAAGCTGGCCTTGTTCCAGGCCTCGACGAAGTTGTCGATCGAGAACGACTTCGGCAGCGAGATCGCGTCCCGCGTGAACTCCGGGAGGGTCTTGAACGACGTGATGATGAGCATCGCCATCGGCGCGAGATAGACCACGGCAAGGGCGACCAGGATGGCGTAGGCAGCCAGCTTGGCCCAGCCGAAGCGCCGTCGCGTGACGGGCGCCGTGCGTGTGAGTGCGGTCATCCGAGCAACCGTGCCTCTCTCCGCCGAAGCAGGTATTGGGTCGTGATCCCGATGGCCAGGACGATCAGGAACAGGATGACCCCAGCGGCAGCTCCGTACCCCTGCCGGAAGGTTGTCCCGGCAGTGCTGCCCGAGGTCTGTCCGAAGGCCGTCGCGTAGACGACGTAGCCGAGGACCTGGGTGCCCGGCCGGTAGCTGATCAGGACGTAGAACAGCTGCCAGGCCTGGAGCGAGCCGATGATCGTGAGGGCCAGGTTGGTGTTCACGCTCGGGGTCAGGAGCGGCCACGTGATCCGCCGGAAGAGCTGCCCGCGGTCGGCGCCGTCGATCCTGGCGGCCTCGTAGATCTCGTCGGGGATCGTCTGGAGGCCGGCCAGGAAGATCACCATCGTGATCCCCATGTTGGCCCAGATCTGGACGACCATGACCCAGATGAAGGCCTCCCTGGGCTGCCCGCCGAGGAACTCCGATTGCAGCCCGAACCAGTCCAGGACCGTCGCGAGGGGCCCTCCGATGGGATACAGGAAGAGCGTCCACATCAGGCCCTGGATCGTGACGCCGAGGATCACCGGGAAGAAGAACAGCGTCCGGAAGAACTTCGTCCCGCGCAGGCCCTGGTTGAGCAGGATCGCGACGAACAGGCCGAGGCTGAACTGGATGACCGTGACCCCGACGCTGAAGATGAGGGTGCGGACCAGCGCATCGAGGTTCTCCCGGGCTGCGGCGCCCAGGGTGAGGAACTCCTTGTAGTTGTCGAACCCGACCCAGTTGATCGGGAGCTTCGGCAGCCCGGACGCGTCGGTGAACGAGAAGACGACCGTTGCGAGCGAGGGGCCGAGCGCGAACAGCGCGTAGAGGAACAGGCCAGGGGTGATCAGCAGGTACGGGGCCAACCTCGAGGCGCCGTTGCCGAACAGGTATCTCACTGCGTCTTCCTCCTTCCCCTGGCCGAAGGCAAAGGTGCCCTCGCCGCGAGCGGCGAGGGCACCCCGCGTAGCGGCTGTCGCTAGCCTACTGGGCCGCGTCGAGTCCGGACTGGAGATCCGCCTGCGCCTGCGCGGCCGCCGCGGCGGGGTCGTCGAAGGTGCCGAACGGCTTGAACAGGTTGGTGAACATCGGGGTCGCGTACTGGCCGGCGCCCTTCGGGCCGAGCCAGTAGTTCTCGAACCCGATCTTGAAGGTCGCGAGGTACGGAGCGATCTCCGCGCCGAGCGTCGTGCTGAGCGTGGCGCCCGGCTGCGTCGGGATCGGCCCGACGGCGTCGACGAACGCCTGGTAGTTCGCGGGATCCGAGAACTCGCTCAGGTAGGCAACAGCCGCGTCCTTGTTGGACGAGTCGTTCGCGATCGCCCAGCCCTGATCGTACTTGCCGAACATGAACTGGTTGTCGGCCGCGTTGTCGCTGCCGGGGAAGGGGATGTAGCCCCACTTGAAGGACGGACTGAGGCTGTCGATGGCCGCCGCATACCAGGTTCCCCCGGCCTGCATGGCGACTTCGCCGCTGGCGAAGCGACCCGGGGCGGCGTCGCCTGCGATGCCACTCGCGCCCGCTTCGATCATCTCGCCGGCATAGACCTTGTACTTGCCAAGGAGCTCCAGCCACTGGGCGTCGGTGTACTTGATCGAGCCGTCCCACAGGCCCTGGACGAGGCCGAGCTGGTCCGGGAAGTAGGAGCCGAGGAGGCCGTATGCGCCGACGAAGATCGGCCAGCCGTCCTTGCCACCGGCGGTCATGCAGCCGATGTTCGCGGCCTTGAAGGTCGCGCATGCGGCGACGAGCTCATTCCAGGTGGCCGGGACCGCAACGTTGTTCGCCGCGAAGAGGTCCTTGTTGTAGTAGAGGCCGCTGTAGCCCACGCGGCCGAGGTTCACGGCGTAGACCTTGCCGTTGTACGAGCCGGCATCGGCGACCGAGGCGGCATCGTAGCTCTTGACGAACGCCTGGTCCGTGATGTCCATCAGGAGTCCGGCGTCGATCAGCTTCTGCCAGCCGGGCGCTTCGACGTTCTTCATGAACGGCTGGACGGCCCTGTCGAAGGCGAAGATGTCAATGACGTCGACGTCTTGGGCC
The DNA here is from genome assembly GCA_013822395.1 of Anaerolinea sp. Classification (GTDB taxonomy): domain Bacteria; phylum Chloroflexota; class Limnocylindria; order Limnocylindrales; family CSP1-4; genus UBA5189. The sequence goes on from PNKK01000021.1 coordinate 13,240, forward strand.
GTCAGGCGGCTCTGCGTCTTGGCCATCAGATCGTTCGCGTTGACGACCTCCATCTCGACCGTGACACCGGGGTGGTTGGCCTCGAACGTCTTGTTGAACGCGGTCATGAAGTCGACGAACGGCGGGTTCTGGTGGATCAGGACCCGGACGCTCCCGGACAGGGCCGGGGTCGGCGGGGGGACGGCCGTCTCTCCTACCGGCACGGAGGCGGCCGGGGTAGCCGGTGCGGACGTCGCGCCGCCGCCACAAGCGGCGACGATCAGCGCGACGGCGACGATGAGCTTGCCCATGGTCCTTCGAACTCCTCCTGGCTTGAGCGATCATCCGCTCGGTCCTGGGCCGGCGTCCCGCCGGCGATTGGACGGCCCTTCAGGCCGGGCTGTGAGAGCGCTCTCACGCTCAGAAGCCAATGATATGCGCGATGTCAAGAGAGCGCGACCATACTTCTCCTGACGATTCCGGCAGCCTCGGCCGGCGCCGCCGGACTGTCAACCAGCACGAAGGCGACGGATAGGCCGAAGCCCAACTCCTTCCGCGAGCGGAGCCTCTCGCACGGAGGGCCGTCGGGCGCGTCGGATGGAGTCCTAGCCCTCCGGGGCGTCGAGGTCGCGGGCGTAGGCCGGGAAGCGGAAGCGCTGGTCGCGGGTGAGGATGCCGCCGTGGCCCAGGCGGGCCACCGTGCGGAGTGACGCGGGCTCGCCGGCAAGGAGCCGCGGCAGGAGCAGGTCCACGGCGGTCGCCTTCGAGTAGGCGCCGCACGACGGCAGCCCGATCACTGCGACAGCACCGATCCGCCCGAGCCACAGCATGGACCCCGGGTGAGATGGAGCCCCATGCCGGACGATCCGCCCTCCAAGCGTCGCCAGGGCGATGAAGAATGGATCCTCCGGGTCCGTGCTCGACGACCCGGCGGTCAGGACGAGGTCGGCACGGCCGGCGCCGCGTCCGCGGGCGCGAGCTGCCAGCGCCGCCTCGACCGGCGTCGCGGCATCCTCCACGTAATCGATCCCGACGAGGCGCGACCCGAGACCCTCGACCTTGGCCCGGACGCTCGACTCGAACCGGTCGCGGGCGATGCCGCGGATCGACTCCTTGACGACCGCCGCGACGCGACGCGGCCGGAACGGCGCGACCGACACGACGCCTGAGCGTCCACCTCCCCGCGCCGCGATGACCTCGGCGCGGAGGAGCGTTTCCTCCGGCACGAGATGTGGGGCCACCTTCACGCTGGCGACGAGGGCGCCGACCTCCACCACCCGCCCGTCGAGGATCGTGAACACCTCGATCGGATCGATGGCATTGAGCCGGTCAGCGAGACCTGCGCGGACGCGGACGACCCCGGACGTCGTAGCCCGGAGGTCGATCCGGCTCTGCGCCGGCTCCCCGGCGACAAGCCCGGGGCCGGCCACGGCGGCCGCAAGACGGCGCGCAGCATCATCCTCGTGGACGTCCGCCGCCTCCGGCACGAGCACGGTGATCGGGCGTCCGTCGACCAGCGGGACGGCGCGGGCGACCCGAGCGAGGTCGGCCGACGACAGTCGCCGGCCCTTCGTCCAGCGCTCCCCGACGACCTCGATGTCCCGGGTCAGGACGGCGCCGGCGAGCGACCCCGGGGCCTCCGCCCCGAGGGTGATCCGCGCAACCTTCACGCGAGCCGCGCGGCTGCCGCCTCCAGGGCGCGCCGGACCTGGACGGTCGCGACGTGGGCGCGATACTCGCGATCGGCGTGGATGTCCGAGGCGACCGTCACGCCATCGCAGGCATGGGCCGCTGCGGCCTCGAACGAAGCGCCGCCGAGGATCGCGCTCTCGACTGCGGTCGCCCGGTACGGATGCTCCCCCACTCCGGTGATCGCGACGGAGCAGAAGCCCCACCGGTCGCCCGACCGGGCGCCGATGATCGCCGCGACACCCGCGATGGAGTACCCGCTCGCGGGCTGCTCGATCGCCCGGTACGCCGATCCGAGGTCCTCGCGGCCACCGGGCAGCCGGAGCTCCGTGATCAGCTCGTCCGGCTCGAGGGCGCTCGCGAAGGCGCCCTGGAAGAAGCCGGCGATCGGAATCGCCCGCTCGCCACGCACCGACCGGACGACGACCTCGGCATCGAGCGCGAGGAGGATCGCCGGCATGTCCGAGGCCGGGTCGGCGTGGGCGGTCGCGCCACCGATCGTGCCCCGGTTGCGGACCTGGACGTCGCCGATGTTCGGGAGCGCATCGGCGAGCAGGCCGTATCGGTGCAGCGTCATGTCGCGGAGCATCTCGTCATAGGTCGTCAGGCCGCCGATCGAGACCCGACCGTCCCCGAGCCGGCGCACGCCTTTGAGCTCGGCCAGTCGCCCGATGTCGACGAGCGTCTCCGGCCGGGCGAGCCGGAGCTTCATGAGCGGCAGGAGGCTCTGGCCGCCGGCGATCGCCTTCGCCGAGCCGCCCCCGGCGGCCAGCCGAGCCAGCGCATCGTCCAGAGATGTCGCCCGGACGTAGTCGAATGCGGCGGGGATCATGCCTGGGCTCCCTTCGCGGCCTGCATGGCCTTCCACACCGTCTGCGGCGTGAGCGGCATGTCGAGATGGCGAATCCCGAACGGTTTGAGGGCGTCGTTCACCGCGTTCGCGACCGCCGCCGTGCTGGCGATCGCGCCGGCCTCGCCGACCCCCTTCACCCCGATCGGGTTGACCGGGGACGGGGTGACCGTCTCGTCGAGCTCCAGGTTCGGCAGCCACGACGCCCGCGGCAGCGCGTAATCGAGCATCGAGCCCGACAGGAGCTGGCCGTCATCGCCGTAGACAGCGCCCTCCCAGAGCGCCTGGCCGACCCCCTGGACGATCCCGCCGTGCAGCTGCCCGTCCACGATCATCGGGTTGATCTTGTTGCCGACATCGTCGACCGCCACGTACTTGACGAGATCCACCTTGCCGGTCGCCTCGTCGATCTCGACGATCGCGACATGCGTCCCGAACGGCCAGGTGCAGTTCGGGGTGTCGTGGTAGGCGGTCTCGTCGAGGTACGGCTCCATCCCCTCGGGCGCATCGAACGCGAGATCGAGGGCGAAGGCGATCTCCTGGAACGTCTTCTTCTTGTCCGGCGAGCCCTTGACTCGGTACTCGGCGCCGTCGACCTCGATGTCGTCCACCGAGGCCTCGAGCATGTGGGCGGCGTAGCGCCGGGCCTTCTCCCGGATCTTGCCGGCCGCCTTGATCGCGGCGGTGCTCCCGACCGACGAGGTCCGCGACCCGTAGCTGCCGTAGCCGAACGGCGTTCCCTGGGTGTCCGAGTGCTGGACGACGATGTCCTCCATCGGAATGCCCAGCTCGTGGCCGACGATCTGGGCATACGTCGTCTCATGGCCCTGGCCCTGCGGCTGGGTGCCCATCGTGACCACGACCTTGCCCGTCAGGTGGACCTTGATGTTGGCCGACTCCCACATCGCGGCGCCCCAACCCTCGCCCACGGCACCGATCCACTTGGACGGGGCGACGCCGCAGACCTCGATGTAGCTGGACAGGCCGACCCCCAGGTACTTGCCGCGGGTCCGGGCCTCGCCCTTGGCGGCGGCACGATCCGCGTAGCCGGCCATCGCGAGGGCCTTGTCCAGCGCCGGCTCGTAGTTGCCGGAGTCGATGTAGATCTTCGCGCCACCGCTCGCGGTGCCCAAACCGGACGGGTTCTCGTACGGGAACTTGTCCGGCGCGATGAAGTTCCGGCGGCGGATCTCGGCGGGATCCATCCCGATCTCGGCGGCGAACAGGTCCATCGCCCGCTCGACGACGTAGGTTGCCTCGGGCCGGCCGGCGCCCCGGTAGGCGTCCACGAACACAGTGTTCGTGTAGACGCCGACGACCTCGGCGAAGACGTGCGGGATCCGGTAGCAGCCGGATAGGACGCGGGCGTAGAGCGTGGTGGGAATGCCCGGGCCGATGGTCGACAGGCGCCCGCCGAGATTCGCGTACGTCTTGACGCGCAGCCCTGTGATCTCGCCGTCGCGCTTGCCGGCGATCTCGAGGTAGGTGATGTGATCGCGGCCGTGGATCGTGGCCTGGTAGCTCTCCCGGCGCCCTTCGATCCACTTGACCGGCCGTCCACCCAGGCGCTTCGAGGCCAGCAGGACGATCGGATAGTCGGCGTAGGTGAAGATCTTCGTCCCGAAGGCACCGCCGACGTCGGGGCTGATGCACCGGATCTTGTGCTCGGGCACGCCCATCACGAACGCGGCCAGGAGCAGCCGCTGGATATGCGGCGTCTGGCTGGACATCCAGATCGTGTACTCGTCCGTGCCGGGGTTGTACCAGCCGATGTCGCCGCGGGTCTCCATCGGGTTCGGGATGAGCCGCTGGTTGACGAGCCGCTGACGAACGACGACCTCGGCACCGTCGATGGCGGCTGCCGTGCCGTCGCGGTCACCGACCGACCACTCGAAGACGATGTTGCTCGGGGCGTTCTCATGGAGCTGCGGGGCTCCGGGCTGGGTCGCCTTCTCGGCATCGACGACGGTCGGCAGCGGCTCCCAGTCGACGGCGATTGCCTCAACCGCGTCGAGCGCCTGCTCCGGGGTCTCGGCGACGACGGCGGCCACGCCCTCGCCGGTCCACTTGACGCTGTCCGTGGCCAGCGCTCGCGGCGAGTTGACGTTGTTCTTGAGGCCCGCGGAGCCGCCGGCCGGCCAGGCCATCGGGAGCGGGTTGTACGGGATGTCCGCGCCGACCATGACGTCGAGGACGCCGGGCATCGCCTTGGCGGCGCTCGTGTCGATCGAGCGGATGCTGGCGTGGGCGTACGGGCTGCGGAGGATGGCGCAGTGGGCCATCGACTGGAGCTTGATGTCATCGACATAGCGTCCCTTGCCGGTGATGAGGCGCTGGTCCTCCACCCGCTTGACGCGCTTGCCGAGCATGTCGGTCGTCATCTCAGCCCCCTCAGCCGGCCGCGCCGGCGCGGACCGTCGTGGCCGCCGCGCGGATCGCGGTGACGATGTTCTGGTAGCCGGTGCAGCGGCAGAAGTTGCCCGCGATCGCGTGCCGGATCTCGTCGTCGGTGGGATCTGTCGTGCGCGCCAGCAGGTCCGCCGCCGACATGATCATTCCCGGCGTGCAGAAGCCGCACTGGAGACCGTGGTTCTCCCAGAAGGCGGCCTGGAGCGGGTGGAGGCCATCGGCCGTGGCCATGCCCTCGATGGTGGTCACGTTCGCGCCGTCCGCCTGGACGGCGAGCACCGTGCACGACTTCACGGACTTGCCGTCAAGGGTGACGGTGCATGCGCCGCACTGCGAGGTATCGCAGGCGATGTGGGTCCCCGTCAGGTCGAGGTCCTCGCGGAGGAGCTGGACCAGGAGCCGTCTCGGCTCCACGTCCACCTCGCGGGGCACTCCGTTGACGACGAGCGAGACATGCTCGGCCACGGGCCGACCTCCTTCCGTCAGGACACGTTGACGTGTGGTTGAGGCGCGCAGACGGAGCCCGGGGACCGCCGGTCCTCGCCACGCCGCCCGGGGGATCGCGTGTCGCCGCCGGCCTCGGAGAAGGGGTCGATGATGCGCCTGGGAGGGTCCGAAATCAAGCCGCAATTGGGATGCGACTGCTCAGGGTCGGCGGATCTGCCGACGAACGTAGCGGCCGGCTGCCGCACTCCGGATGTCGATCGCTCGTGGGTCCAGGTGGGCGGCCGCTTCTGCCGACGGCAGCGACGCGAGCCGAGCGGCCTCACCGAGACGCCGGAGCTTCCGCTCAGCGAGATCCCAGGAGAGCCCGGCGAGACTCCCGGCCGTCGCGAAGCCCACTCGGTCGCGCCCACGCCCGTTCGACGAAGCCGCATACGCCGCGGCCCACAGGAGTAGCTCGGGACCGTCGTCGCTCGGGTGGCGGGGAGACAGAGCACCGGCGACGATCCCTCGGTCGCCCGGCACGTCCCGGACGAGCCGCCAGTTGTCCGGCCCGTCGATGAGATCGACCGCCAGGCTCGAATACGGCGCCGCGAGGATCGTCTCGACGCCGGCCGCGTCGGCACTTCCACCGACGAGGGCCAGGGAGAGGTGAACCCCACCGATCCCGTCGGTCAATGCGAGGTGCGCTTCGCGGAAGAGGCGCCGCTCGACCTCGTCCGTGCCGATCAGGTGCGCATCGCGCTCCTCGATCTCGACCAACGGGCAGCCGGCCTCGACGAGCGCCACGATCTCGGACCGGAGCGCGGCGGCGAACGCCATCGTCAGGGCGGCACGGTCTGACGTGCCAGCCGACCTGGCGCGGTTGACGCGACCCGGGGCCACACGCCGTCCGAGCGTGAACGGGCCCGGCAGGGCCTGCTTGACCGCTCGGGGTGTCGTGCGGGCGGCAAATCGCCAGGCATCGACGGTCAGCGGCCCAGTCCACCTGGGAAGAGACCGTGCCGTCGCGGCGACTCCACCGCCGGCGCCGGCGGTCGCCGCCAGGCCCTCGAGTCCCGTCACGGGCCCGACGAATCCTCTCCAGCGGAGGCGGCCGTCGGTGACCGGTTCCAGCCCGGCGGACTCCTGCGCCTCGACGACGCGGGCCACCAGGACGTCGACGTCGGCCGAACGGGACGATCCACTGCCGACCGGCTCGGGAAGGGGCGGTCGGGGAAGACCGCCGAGGAGGGTTGCGAACATCGGGCGTCCGATCGTAGCACCGGCCCAGGCCCGGATGACAGACCGGATAGCCAGACCTGAGGTCAGACCGAAGGGTCCCCGCGTCCCAGAGGTCAGACCGTGAGGCCGCCCACGACCAGGCCAACCGCGATCATTCCGACGAGGGAGATCACGCCGATCGCCGCGGCGAGCACCGGCGGGACCATGCGCCCGCCCGGGTCGCCCCCCTGCCAGAAGCTTCGAAGCGTCCGGACGCGTCCCGGTGGCACGAAGAGCCCGAGCCACAGGCCCGCGGCGAGCCCCCCGAGGTGAGCGGCGTTGTCGATGCCCGGAACGATGAACCCGAACACGAGGTTGATGAGGACGATCGAACCGAGCTGCGGGACGATCCCCCGGGCGCGACGGTCCAGGACCGGGTTATGGATGCGCGTCCCCGCCAGAAGCACCCCGACGAGTCCGAAGATCGCTCCCGACGCACCCACACTGTCTGCCGGGGAGAAGATGAAGCTCGCGGTCGAGGCCGCGGCCGCCGTCAGCAGGTAGAACGCGCCGAACGTCGCGGACCCCCAGATCCCCTCGACGAGCGGGCCGATGAGGTACAGCGCGTACATGTTGAACGCCAGGTGGATGAGGTTCGCGTGGACGAGCGTCACCGACAGGAGGCGATAGAGCTCGCCCTGGGCAAGGGCCGACTTGTCGAGCTGAAGGGCCTGGAACAGCGGGAACCCGCCCGAGGACAGCCCGTAGAACGACGTGACGACCGTCAGACCGAGGACGAGGTAGGCGAGCGGCACGGCCGGGCCGTCGCCCCGGCTCCGCGCGAAGTAGCGCCGCGCCGCGCCGGTGTCCCCGGTCTCCTTGGCGAGCCAGCCGAGGCGCGCTGCGATCTCCGTCTTGTCCTCGACCGGCGCCCGGCGATCCGCCTCTCTGTAGGCCGTGATCGCCTCGCGGAGCTCCCCGGACCGGACTCGCGCCGCCGCGACGTTCCGCCACGCCGGATACGTGCTCGGGGTTTCAGGCAGCTGCAGAACGGCCTGCCACGACCCGAGCGCCTCTTCCTCGAGATCCAGGCGATAGAGCGCCTCGCCCAGGCCGAGCAACGCGGACGCTGTGACGGCGGGGTCGTCGAAGCCGGTGACGCGCTGGAAGTGACGGGCCGCCGGCTCGAAGTCGCCGGCCTCCAGGAGCTCCCGGCCTCGCACCACCAGGGCAACCGCGGACGGCCGATCGAGCGGTCCGACGGACCGGAGGGCGGCGTCGAGGTCGATCGGGCCGTCGCCCACGGGATCCTGGTCCATCAGCGGGGACGATACTAGACGGACGGCGTGCGGGGCGATTCACCAAGGAACCGTGACGATCTCGCCGGCGTTCCGGGACGCGTTCCGGCGGCGGCGGCGCCTCGTCCCGGTGGACTTCGTTCTACGAGTGGCGGCGCGAGGGCAAGGTCCGCCAGCCGTTTCGAAACGTCCGGCCGGACGCTCGGTCGCCCTCGCCAAGGCCGATCGACTGCGCCGCCGGAGCGCTCTTGACCGCAGCTACACCCGGTCCACCGCCAGCTCGCGAGACGTCGCCGCCCACGCCTCGGCCGGCAGGACGCCCGCATTCAGGCGCGCAGCGAGCGCGCCAACGAAGCCCGCGAACGTGCCGTCCGGATCGCTTGGAGGCGCCTGCAGCTCGATCGCGCCGTCCGGTAGGTCAGCAGGGACCCCACGGCCATTGCCCGCCGCGTCGTCGACTACAACGAGCGCTGCCCCAGACCAGCTCGCGTGCTCTGAGGCCGTGACCACGACGGCCCGCGCGGCCCCGACGGTGACGATGACCCGGACGTCGGGCAGGTAGCGCAGCGCGAGGTCGATGTCCGCGGGTTCAAGCTCGCGCGCCGGCCCGCGCAGGACCGCCGCGTGTCCAATCTGCGCGGCGGCCAGTTCGAGGATCTGCCGGTCACCGTCCGGGTCGTCCGGGACCACGCCGACGGCCTGCACCTCAGCCCCACCCGCTGCGGCACGAACCGCGACCGCCCCCGCGGACAGGCGCCTCGAACCCCTGACAACCAGTTCCCCGCACACGACGATCACAGGCTCAGGGTAACTTGCGCGGATCCGGTGCGTGGGCGCACCCGTCTCGATGCGTAGTCGCACCGGCGACATTGCCGCCACATACAACCCCGACACGGTGCTTGCATTGAAAGGAGCGGGCCTCGTCGAGCAGGCGAACGGAACCCGGTCGCCCGTCAGTCTGGGGTCTCGGATGGCTTCGGGGTGTCGGACGGGCGCGGGGAGTCGCTCGGCTCCGGTGAGGAGTCATCGCCGGAGCTCGGGGATGGCGACGCGCCGTCGTCGTTCGATGGGCGAGGGGATGCCGTGGGGCTCGAACTCGGCGCGGTCGAGCTCGGAGATGGTCCGCGGTCGTCCGAGGGCTCTGGTCCGTGGCTGTCGCTCGGCCCGGGTTCGGCATTCTCGCTCGGCTCGGCGCTCTCGCTCGGCTCGGCGCTCTCGCTCGGCTCGGGTGAGGTCGAGGCACCGGGTGGCGGGGCCGTGGGAGCAGGCGACGGTGACGGCCGGGGCGGCGGCGTGATCACCGACGGTGAGGGTGAGGCGGCGTCGAGGAACCCGAGCGCCCCGGCAGCACCGTACGCGGCGACCCCTGTGAGCGAGGTGCCGATGACCAGGAGGGCGAGGACGTAGGCGAGCGCGAGTCCCCGTGCGCCGGCGGGCCGGCCGGGGCCGCCGGCCGCCACCGCCCACGCATCACGGACGCTGAGCGCCAGCCCGGCAAGACCCGGATGTGCGCGCAGCGCGGCGAGGAACCCGGCGCGGCGCGGTGCCGGCTCCATGGCGACGGCGGCCATCACCCGATCGGCGAAGCTCGCGGACGGCGCGATGGACTCGACCGGCAACGCAGCTTCAAGTTCGCGAGCCGCGGACCAGGCGGAGGCCAGCTCCGCGTCGCTCGGTCCGACGTCGGCGCCGGAGAGCTCGCTCGGGCGGAAGGAGCCGGGTGTCTGACTCATCGGTCTCCTCCCTCGCTGAGGCGGTCTCGCAGCCGGATCAGGCCACGGTGCAGATGCGTCTTCACGGTACCGAGCGGGCGCCCGGTGATGGTGGCGATCTCGTCGAGCGAGCGCTCGGCGAAGAAGCGCAGGGCGACGACCTCGCGGTACGGCTCGTCGAGCTGGGCAACCGCGGCCCGGACCGATCGTTGGCGCTCGCCGCGGAGGGCAATCCCCTCGGGATCCGAGCCGCCCCCGGCAGGGAGGGCGTTGAGGCGGTCGTCATGATCCTCACCCGGTGCGGGCCGAACCCAGGTGACGGTCTTTCGTCGGGCGGCCTGCCGAATTGCCAGCCGAAGAGCGATCCGGGCGAGCCACGCTCCGAACGGGCCGTCGCCTCGCCACGTCGCCAGCGAACGGTAGGCGATCACGAACGCCTCCTGGGCGACATCCTCCGCCTCGGTGAGGTCGCCGAGGACTCGGTGGCACGCCCGGACGACTGCGGCCGACTCCCGATCCACGAGGATCCGGAAGGCGTCGCGATCGCCGCTGAGGACGGCCGCGACGATCGCGCGCTCATCGGTCGAAGCAGCGGCGGCCCGGGTGGCCGTCGTCGGGTCGATGGGTCGTCTCCACGGCTCCGACCCCTCCGGCGATCTGCCGGATGGGGTCGGCCCCATGGTGACGGGTTCGGGGGGCTGCCATACGGAGCCGTTCGTCACGTCTCGGCGAGTCCGGACGGAACGTGATCAACCCTGACCGCTGTTGTCGTCCGCCGGCTCCGGTGAGCTGTCGTCGCCACCGTGGTCGTCGGATGCCTCGGGCGACTCGGACGGCTCGGCGCCGTGGTCGTCGGATGCCTCGGGCGACTCGGACGGCTCCGGGCTATGGTCGTCGGATGCCTCGGGCGACTCGGACGGCTCGGCGCCGTGGTCGTCGGATGCCTCGGGCGAGGCCGAAGCGTCGTCGTTGACGCCCTGGTCGTCGCTGCTGTCATCCGAGGCCTCCGGGCTCTCGCTCGCCCCGGGCGTCTTGGACGGCTCTGGGCTCTCGCTCGCCTTGGGCGTCTCGGGTCGGGTCGACGCCGTCGGGGAACTGTTGCTCGCCCGGTCGCCGGAATTCGCGATCTGGTCCGCCGCAAAGGCACCGCCGACGATGAGCAGGAGGCTCACCACCGCGACGCCGATCGTTCGCACGGCCCGCAGGCCGAACCGCTCTGTCATCTGATCTGGCACCTCATGTCCCCCGGTTCCATGACCGGGTCCGTACGTGAGTCCTGAGACGGCGGAGAGCGAAAAGGTTTCAATCATCGCGTGGCCCTTGGCGGGTCGCCCCGGAGGATGAAACGCCGGCCTTCGGCCTATTTCGGGTCAGTCATCGCGTGGCCCTTGGCGGGTCGCCCCGGAGGATGAAACGCCGGCCTTCGGCCTATTTCCGATCAGCGAAGGTCTCAGGGCTCCCCGGCGACCTCCAATGGGTCCGGGTCCGCGGTCCCTGCGACCAGGCCCGCGGCCGGTCCCGCACTCAGCCCGGTGCTCGGCGCGCCGGCAGGTCCCGTCCGATCCGGCCGGAGACGTCCGATCTCCGGGCGGAGGATGGCGGCGAGAAGCCCGATTGCCAGCGTCAGTCCGCCGCCGACGGCGAGCACCGGCGGGACGCCCGCTCGTTCCGCGATCGCCCCCGCGGCGAGATTTCCAACCGGAAGCAGACCGATCGAGGTCAGCACGTAGAGGCTGTGGACGCGGCCGCGGAGCCGAGCGGGGACCCGGACCTGGAGGAGCGTGTTCGTCGTCGAGTAGTAGGCGACCTGGCTGGCACCCAGGACGGCGAGGGCAACGACCGTCACCGGCACCGAGGTGGATAGCGCGAACGTGGCGAGCGAGATCGACATCGCGAGCAGGCCGGCCAGCAGCAGACGTCCGCTCCCGCCCGACGGCCTGAGGGAGGCCATCAGCAGCGCGCCGGCGAGCGCCCCCACGCCGATCGAGCCCGTGAGGAGGCCCAGGCCAGGCGCGCCGATCAGGAGGATGTCCCGAGCGTAGACCGGCAGGAACGTGAGGTAGCTGAGGACGAACAGCGCCGGCGCCGCGGCGAGCAGGACGAGGGCCCCGAGAACCGGGTCCGCGGCAACGTGGCGGACGCCGTCCCGGAGGTCGCCCCACAGTGCCGCCTGGAGGCGACCGACGGCCCGTGTCGGCGGTAGGGGCAGACGGGCGAAGATGACGGCCACGAAGACGAGTGCGGCCGCGTTCGCCCAGAAGCCGAGGGCGAGGCCGCCCGCGGCGATCGCGAGCCCCGCGACCGACGGACCCACGATCCGCATGAGGTTGTACTGCGCGGAGTTGAGCGCGATCGCGCCGCCCAGGGCGGTCCGGTCCACGACGGTGGAGACGATCGCCTGGCTGGCCGGCATCTGGACGGTGAGCAGGACGCCGCCCACGAACGCGACGACCACGACGTGCCAGTACGCAACGGTCCCGGCGGTGGTCAGGAGGGCGATCACGGCCGACACGCCGGCCGCCGCCGCGTACGACCAGGCCAGCAGGCGGCGGCGATCCAAGCGGTCCGCCAGCACGCCCGCGACGACCGCCAGGAAGAGCGTCGGCAGGCCGGCGATCGCACCGACGAGGCCGAGCAGCCCCGGCGAGTTCGTCAGCTGGAGGACGAGCCAGCCCTGGGCGGTGGCCTGCATGAACGCACCGAGCGTGGCAAGCGTGCTACCGAGCAGGAGCCGCCGGTAGACCGGCGAGGCGAGGGCCGGAAAGCGCCCGATAGCGTGCGGTTCGGCGGCGCTCGGCGCGTCGCTCGGCACGCCCGTCGAGGGCGCCGCCGCAGTGGCCTCGGGAGCGTCAGGCGGCGTCGCCGTCGGCGACCTTCAGGGCGGGCTGCGGTGCCGCCTCGCGCTCCACCTCGATCGAACCGAGGCTCGCGGCCTCAAGGGCGGGCATGAATTCGTCGGCGTCGCCGACGAGGACGATCCTCGAGTCGTCCGGTCGGACGTGCTCGGTTGCCGCAGCGAGGACGTCGTCCATGGTGACTGCCTGGATCGCCGGGCGGTAACGTGACAGCTCGTCATCGGGCAATCCCTGGACGACGAGGCCGCTGAGCGCGCCGACGACCGCACCGGCCGTCTCGAACCGGAGCGGGAAGACGCCGACGAGGTAGTCGCGAGCCTCGGTGAGCTCGGCGTCGGTGACGCCGGACCGGATCCTCGCAAGCTCGGCCACGATGTCGAGGACGGCCGGGACGGTGACCTCCGTGTTGACCGCGGCGCGCGCGCCGAACGGTCCGGCCGCGCGCCGGAGGTCGAAGCCGGCACTCGCGCCGTAGGTGTAGCCCTTCTCTTCACGCAGCTTCCGGTTCAGGCGGGAGTTGAACAGACCGCCCAGGATCGTGCTCATCACGGACAGGGCGTGGAAGTCCGGGATGCGGCGCGACACGCCCGGGTGGCCGATTCGGATCTCGGTCTGGACGGAGCCCGGTCGATGGACGACCCGGACCCGCGGGCCGGACGCGGCCGGCGACGCGTCGGTCTCCCGCGCGGGCGCCACGTCCGGATCTGCGCGCCACGTGCCGAACCACTCCGCGGCGAGCTCGAGGACGTCAATCCCCGTCAGATCGCCACCCACGATCAGCGTCATCCGAGCCGGGTCGAACCGCCTCCCGAGTGCAGCCCGCGCCGTCGCGGCGTCGAGCCGTCCGACCGTCTCCGCGGTACCGGCCACCGGACGTCCGTAGGGTGAGGTCGGCGCGTAGATCGCAGCGACGAAAGCGTCCTCGGCCCGCCGGCGGGGATCTGCCCTGGCCTGGAGGATGTCGTTGAGGCGCTCGTCCCGGAGCCGCTCGACCTCCGTGGCGGGAAAGGTCGGCCGCGCAAGGACCTCCTCGATGAGCTTTAGCATCGCGGGCAGCCGATCGGCGGGAACATCAGCGGAGATAGAGGTGGAATCCCAGCCGGCCTCCGCGTGAAGGGACGCGCCGAGCCGTTCGGCGGCCTCGACGAGCTGGATCGCGTCGTAGCGCTCCGTCCCCTCCGTGAGGGCCCGTGCCATCAGCACGGTGGTGCCGGCAAGCTCGTCCGGCTCGTCCGCGGCGCCGCTGGTGATGACGAGCGAGGCGGCGACGAGCGGCCGTCCCGGTAGGTGGACGGTGAGGACGCCGAGCCCGTTGTCGAGCCATGCCCGCTGGAAGGACGGGAACGCATAGGGCCGCGGGCTGCCGGACGCCGGGCGCTCGGCGACGACGACGGGTCGAGTCCCGCTCATCGGGGCACCCTCACGCCGCGACCTCCGCGTCGCCGGCGGTCTGCTCGGCCGGAAGGTACGTCAGGACCAACCGGTTGTCCTCGCGGAAGACCTCAGCACAGACGCCGCGGATCTGCTCGGCGGTCACCGCCAGGTACCGGGGCAGCATCCGGTTCGCCAGGTCCGGGTCGTCGAACAGCGTCGCATACATCGACAACCGGTCGGCCCGTTCCTCCACCCGTTGGAGGGCGCCCAGCTCGTCCGCCTCGGTCAACGCCTTCGCGCGCTCGAGCTCGTCCGCCGACGGTGAATCCGTTGCGAGCCGGCTCAGCTCCTCCCAGAAGACGGCCTCCAGGCGCACCAGATCGACACCCGGACGGGCCGTTGCCCAGCCGGCCGTGATCGATGCGCCGCCGACCAGGCCGAGGGAGAACATCGCGACGTCCTGGGCAAGACGCTCCTCGCGGACGAGCCGGCGATCGAGCCGGCTCCCCTTCCCTCCGGCGAGGATCTGGCCGGCAAGGTCGAGCGCGTCCAGGCGTGCATCGCCGAAGACCGGCGCACGGAACCCCCAGTAGATCCGCGGCAGCGGGACGCTGTCCATGACCACGTCGCGGAGCTCCCGTCCGAGCGTCGCGGGCAGCGACAGATCGCCAAGGTCGACCGGGAGCGCCGGGTTGGCCGGGATCCGCCCGAAGTAGCGCTCGACCCACCTGCGCACCTGCGCTCGATCGACATCACCCACGACGCTGAGGACCGCGTTGTTGGGCGCGTAATGTGTCCGGAAGAACGCCTGGAGATCGTCGATCGTCGCGGCGTCCAGGTCCGCCATGGACCCGATCGTCGGATGGTGATACGGGTGCTCCGGCGGAAAGACCCCGCCCAGGAGGCGCTCGTTCCACGAACCGTACGGGCGGTTGTCATACGACCAGCGCTTCTCGTTCTTCACGACCTCGCGCTGGTTGTCCAGGTTCTCCTGGTTGAGCGCCTCGAGGAGCGTGCCCATCCGGTCCGCCTCGAGCCACAGGGCAAGCTCCAGGCGATGCGACGGGACGGTCTCGAAGTAGTTCGTCCGATCCAGCCAGGTCGTCCCGTTCATCGTCCCGCCCACGGACTGGATGAGCCCGATGTGCTCGGCCTTGGAGACGTGGGCGGATCCCTGGAACATCACGTGCTCGAAGAGGTGGGCGAAGCCGGTCCTGCCCGGCTGCTCGTGCTTGGAGCCCACCGCGTACCAGATGTTCACGGCGGCGACCGGCGCCAGGTGGTCCTCGGCAACGATCAGACGGAGACCGTTCGCGAGGCGGTCGTCGGTGAACTCGATCCTGGGTACGCGCATGATCGGGCGGTGCTCCGGGGGTGATGGACAGGGGATCGGCCTGACAGGCTGACCCGCGAAGGGTACCTCAGCAGCCCGGTGCCCACCCCGCACCTGTCCCGGACCCGAGCCATTCTGGATCCGGTGCCACTCTGGACCCGGTGCCCGCCGATTGACATTCATGATCCATGTGTTAGATTTCTATCTAACAGACAGGCCAGGTCACCCCGACCACCGTCCGCAGGAGAGCCCGAAGCCATGGCCCGACCCACCACCCGCCGAGTCCCCGTCGCCCTCAGCGGCGAGGGCCTGGCGCGCCCGGCCGTCCGTGACTTCACGGGCGGAGCCGCCGGCCAGATCATCGAGTGGGACGTCCGTCCCGTCTACGACTTCCTGTTCTCGCTCGCCGGCGAGGCCGGCGCCACGGATGACCTGCCGGCCGACGATCGCCGCTGGCTGGTCGAGACCCGGGCTGCATTGCCCGAGGCGCAGCGCGATGTCTTCAAGCGGATCTGCGACACGGACCTCGCGATCCACCTCGCCGCGTTCGTCGTGGAGCATCGAGACCTCGGAACCGTCGACGAGCTCCTTGAGGCCCTCGAGGCATCCGGGCCCGGCCCACTCCTCCGGAGCGTCTTCTCGGAGGCAATGGCGGCCGAACCGGCCGCCGGACCACTCCTGGAGCGCGCGCTGACCGGAGACACCTCCGCGCTCCGCGAGCTCGAGAGCGCCCTGCCCGATTGGAAGAAGAAGGAACGACTGACGCTGCTCGAGGATCCGGCCACGACGCACGACGAGATCGTCGGCCTGGCACACGCCTGGGCCGAGGCCTTCCGCCCGATCGAGGGGCGGATCCGCGACGTCCTCGTCCGCGACTACGAGCTCCGGGCCGGCGACCGGGCCACACTGATCGGGCCGGACCTCATCGAACGGACGACCGGCGGGATCCGGTGGCTGCCGGAGGCCGGCGTTCGGCGAGTCGTTCTCGCCCCATCGTACTTCTCGCGACCGTACAACTTCCTCCTCGCGGGCAGCGATTGGCGCTTCTTCGGGTACCCCGTGGCCGACGACGCGCTCGACCGTGTGGACCCGCTCGCGCCCCCGCTGAATGTCCTCCGGCTCCAC
Organism: Anaerolinea sp.; assembly: GCA_013822395.1. Taxonomy (GTDB): domain Bacteria; phylum Chloroflexota; class Limnocylindria; order Limnocylindrales; family CSP1-4; genus UBA5189. Next base: position 29,511 of record PNKK01000021.1, read on the forward strand.
CGCGCGCTTGGCGACGAGACGCGGCTCCGGATCCTGAAGCTCCTGGCCGAGCGAGACCTGTACCTGACCGAGATCGCCCAGCAGCTGGAGCTCTCCAAGCCGACCATCAAGCATCACCTGGCCCAGCTCCGGAGCGCCAGGCTGCTGACCGTCGTCGAGTCGGGCGCGGTCGTCTACTACAGCCTCCGGCGGGACCGCCTGGACGACGCCTCGGTCGATCTCAAGCGCTTCCTCGTCGGATAAGCGCGACCTGCCGGGCCGCGGGCGACCGCGGCCCATCATTGAACCGGAGAGTTAGACGGATGACTAACACGCAGCAGATCACGGTGAACCACGACGAGCGTTGGAGAAGAGGGCCCGTCATGCACAGTTGGACCGAACAGACCCAGGTGGTGATCCGGGCCAGGATCCGGGAGCTCGAGCTCGAGGCCGCCCGTGAGCGGCTGGCCGCGACCGCGCGCACCACCACCACCCCGAGACGCCTCCGCCGCAGTGTCGGCCGGCTGCTGATCCTCGCCGGGCGCCGCATCGCGGGCGAGTCGGTGCCCACCGACTCGCCGGCCGCCCGGCCGGCGAGTCCCATGGCAGCCTGAAGCAAGGCCGTGGACGCCACGTGGCCCCAGCCGCCCCACGATGGGCACGCGCCCCGATCGACCCATCCGTATCGCCGCCCAGCTTCATCCTCAGCACGGGGCGTGGATCAGCATCCGACGCGGCGCCGTCGAGGCCGACCGTCTCGGCTACGACATCGTGTACACGTGGGACCGCTTCCACCCTCTCTACGGTGATCACGACGGCGGGCACTTCGGGTGCTCGACGATGCTCGCCACCTGGGCAGAGGCGACCTCGCGGGTCGAGCTCGGCGCCCTCGTCAGCCCGGTCGGCTACCGACCCGAACCTCCTCGCCGACATGGCCCGGACGGTCGACCACGTCTCCCTCGCCTGGCGCGACGCCGTGAACACGGCCGGGGTCGCACCCCATGGTGCGAACGAAGTCCAGTCGCCCTGACAACGCCGCTCTCTCGTCGCCGGGTCATGCCCGCTTCATCACGACATCCTGACGGGGGCGGGTCCGCCCACGCGAACCCGATCCGGCGGCACCCACTCAGTGAGCGATCGGACCTCGGCGAGCCGGCCAGCGACGGCTGGGTCGAGCGCCTCCGCAGCCGCGATCGCCGTCTCGATCGCCGTCAGGCAGAGGATCCCCTCCGCGACCGCCGCGTGGCGGATCTCCGCGGCATCCCGGACCGCACCGGACCGCGGCGTCGGGGTGTTCACGACGAACCGGACGGACCCGCCCCGAATGACGTCGAGGATCCCGGGAAGAACGGCCACGCCGGGTGTCGCTCCCGGCGGCTCGTCCAAAGACGCGCCCGTCTCCCCAAGCTTGGCGACAGACGCGCCCGTCTCCCCAAGCTTGGCGACAGACGCGCCCGTCTCCCCAAGCTTGGCGACAACGTCGGCCGCGAATCCGTGATCCTCCAGGGCCGCCGCGGTCCCCGGAGTTGCCGCGATCCTGTAGCCGGCCGCAACGAGCGCAGTCGCGAGCCGCGGCAGCGTCGCCTTGTCGCGGTCGGCGATCGACAGCAGGGCCACCGGCGTGATCGCGCCTCCCCCCGGCTCGGCCCGCGGCGGGACGAGGGCGGCCCCCCGAAGCGCCTTGGCCATCGCGACGCGGGCATCCGTGTGGATCCCAATCACCTCCCCGGTCGATTGCATGAACGGGCCAACCGACGGGTCCACGCCACGAAGCTTGGCCGTCGAGAACGCGGGCGCCTTGACGGCCACGAACGGGGGCGGCGGCAGGAGGCCGCCGGGCCAGCCGAGCCCGCCGAGGGTCGCCCCGAGCGCGATCTGGACGGCGATCTCGACCATCGGGACACCCGTGACCTTCGACACGAACGGGACGGTCCGCGACGCGCGCGGGTTGACCTCGATGAGGTAGACGCCGTCGTCGCGGACGATGAACTGGGCGTTGACGAGGCCACGGGCGCCCAGCGCGAGCACGATCCGCTCCATCGTCGCCACGACCAGGCCCTGGTCGCCCTCGCTCACGGTCTGGGGCGGGAAGATCCCCACCGAGTCGCCCGAGTGGACGCCGGCCCGCTCGACGTGCTCGAGGAGACCGGGGATCAGGACGTCCCTCCCGTCCGAGACGGCATCCACGTCGACCTCGATGCCCTCCAGGTAGCGGTCGATCCGGACGGGCCGGTCCGGATCGACGATCGTGGCCGCCGCCAGCTGCCGGGCGAGGTCATCCGGCGAGTAGCAGAAGTCGATCGCGAGGCCGCCGATGACGAACGACGGACGGACGATGACCGGGTAGCCGATCCGCTCGGCGAGCGTGAGCGCCTCCTCGACCGAGTGGGCCATCCCGCCGTCCGGCTGCGGGATGCCGAGCCGGTCCAGCAGCGCGGAGAACCGGGTCCGCTCCTCGGCTTGATCGATCGCCTCGAGGTCGGAGCCGAGGAGCGCGACGCCGCCGGCCGCGAGCGGCGCCGCGAGGTTGAGCGGTGTCTGTCCGCCGAACACGACGAGCGCGGGCAGGAACTCCTCCCCTGCCGGCGTCTCGGCGTCGATGACACTTCGGACGCTCTCCGGGTCCAGCGGCTCGAAGTAGAGTCGAGTGGAGGCGTCGAAGTCGGTCGAGACCGTCTCGGGATTCGAGTTGATCATCACCGCCGACCAGCCCGCCCGCCGCAGCGTATCGGCCGCCTGCACGGCGCAGTAGTCGAACTCGATCCCCTGTCCGATCCGAACCGGCCCGCTGCCGATGACCAGCGCCGCCGGCCTGGGGACGGGCGGGGCCTCCGGCGCCGACCCGGCCGCCGCGTACGTGGAGTAGAAGTACGGCGTCTCCGCGGCGAACTCGGCCGCGCACGTGTCCACCATCGCGTACCCGGGCACGAGCCCGAGGGCGAGGCGTGCGTCGCGGATGGCGGCCTCGGGCATGCTCGTGAGCCCGGCCAGCTCCCGGTCCCCGAAGCCGGCTCGCTTCACCGTGGCGAGCAGCGCGGCGGCATCCGCATCCACGGGGTCAGTGAGGAGGGCGCCCGCGACTCGGACCTCGGCCTCCAGGGCGACACTCCGCCCGAGCTCCGCGAGGAACCAGGGGTGGATGCCTGTCGCGACGGCGACCTCGGCCTCCGGGACACCGCGACGGAGGAGGGCAAGGACGCGCCAGAGCCGGTCGTCGGAGGGCGCCAGGAACCGCTTGAGGACGATCGGAGCGGCCGTCCGCTGGGCGTGGCGGGTGGACTCGCAGGCCGTCCCCCGCTCGTCGACCCAGCGGATCGGCGTGTCACCCCCGGTCTCCCCTGCCTCCGGGTCGACCCCGAGGACGGCAGCCAGGTAGCCCACGGTGCCGGCCCAGGCGAGATCCTCGGCCAGCGGTCCCGCGCCCGCCTGCTCCAGCCCTCGGAGCGCCTTGTTGAGCGCGCTCCCGAAGGTCCGGTCGATCGCCATCACCTCGCCGGTCGCCTTCATCTGGCTGCCGAGGGACCGGTCCGCCGTCGGGAACTTGTCGAACGGGAAGCGGGGAAGCTTGACGACCACGTAGTCGAGGGCGGGCTCGAAGGCGGCGACCGTCGTTCCCGTGACGACGTTCGGGATCTCGGCGAGCCGCCGGCCGATCGCAATCTGCGCCGCGACCCGGGCGATCGGGTAACCCGTCGCCTTGGAGGCAAGGGCCGACGAGCGCGACACGCGCGGGTTGACCTCGATGACCGCGTACTCGGTGCTGTCCGGCGAGAGGGCGAACTGGACGTTGCAGCCGCCCTCGACGCCGAGCGCCCGGATGATCGCCAGCGCCGCGCTTCGGAGCCGCTGGTGGACCTGGTCCGAGAGGGTCTGGACCGGCGCCACCACGATCGAGTCGCCGGTGTGGACTCCCAGGGGATCCACGTTCTCCATCGAGCAGACCGCGATGCAGGTGTCATCCGCGTCGCGCATCACCTCGTACTCGACCTCCTGCCAGCCGACCAGGCACCGCTCGACCATGACCTGGCCGATCGGGCTGGCGCGGAGTCCCGCCCGGACTCGCTCGCGGTACTCCGGTTCGGTCTCCACGATGCCGCCGCCGGTGCCGCCGAGCGTGAACGCCGGACGGATGATCGCGGGCAGGCCGATCTCCGCGAGGGCCCGGTCCGCAGCCCCGGCTCGCCCTGCCTCGCTCGCGCCGCGGACGATCGCCGACGGCGCGTACGGCTGGCCGATCCGGTCGAGGAGGTCGCGGAACGCCTCGCGATCCTCGGCCATCTCGATCGCCTCGAGGGGCGTCCCGAGGAGCCTGACGTTGTAGCGTGCCAGCACGCCGGCACGGGCGAGGTCCATCGCGAGGTTGAGCCCAGTCTGCCCACCGAGGCCGGCCAGGAGCCCCTCCGGCTGTTCCGCCGCGATGACCGCCTCGATCGTCTCCACGGTCAACGGCTCGAGGTAGACCGCGTCCGCGACCGTGGGGTCGGTCATGATCGTCGCCGGGTTCGAGTTCACAAGGACCGTTCGGACGCCCTCTGCCCGAAGGGCGCGGCATGCCTGTGTTCCGGCGTAGTCGAACTCTGCCGCCTGGCCGATCACGACCGGCCCCGAGCCGATGATCAGGACGGAGGCAGGCTTGGTGCCGGTCATCGGACGGGCTCTCGGCGCACGCGACCGAGGCGCACGCGACCGAGGCGCACGCGACCGAGGCGCACGCGACCGAGGCGCACGCGACCGAGGCGCACGCGCCAGCCGGCAGCGAGCCCTTGTGGTCGGCGGTGTCCGCTGCATGGACGTCCCACGCGCAAGCCCGTGCGACAAGCGGCGCCCGAGGCCCTCATGTGATGGACCCGGGGCGCCGTCAGACGCGATCGGCCCTCCTTGTCGGCCCGATTTCCCGCTGCATGAACACACGGGCCGACAAGCGCGGGCAACCATGCGCGGACCCGGGCCTTCGCGCTCGGCGCTGTGCTCACGGTGACCATGCACTCGGCACGTGAGGGCTCAAGCCCTCGCATTGCCTCGCGACAAGTGATTGCCCCGCCGGGGCTGATGACTGCCACCCGCTTCACGGATTCTCGAGTCCCGTCGCAGAGCGCCGCGCGCCGGCGCAGGCCGCGACGAAGCGGTCGAAGACGGCAAGGGCATCCAGTGGGCCGGGGGCTCCCTCAGGATGGTACTGAACGGTCTCGATCGGGAGCTCACGGTGCCGGAGGCCCTCCACCGAGCCGTCGTTCAGGTTGACCTGGCTGACATGGAAGCCCGATGTCGGCGGCAGCGTGTCCGCCACGACCTGGACCTCGTGGTTCTGGGCGGTCACCTGGACGAGGCCGGAATCGAGGTCCTGCACCGGATGGTTGGCCCCGTGGTGCCCGAACCGGAGGCGACGCGTCTCGGCGCCGGCGGCACGCCCGACGATCTGGTGGCCCAGGCAGATCCCGAGGAGCGGCCGCCCATCCTCGATCACCGCTCGGGCCAGGGCCATCGGGCCGGCGAGGCGCGCGGGATCGCCCGGGCCAGGCGAGAGGACGACGCCGGCGATCTCCGGCACCAAGACGGCGGCGGCGGAGGAGGTGTGCGGTAGCACGCGGACCCTCAGGCCGCGCCGGACGAGGCTCCGGACGATGTTCGCCTTGAGGCCGAAGTCGACGATCGCGACGAGCGGACCGGCCGAACCCGCATCGCCGTGCTCCGTGACGTCCGCGGGCGAGACCTGCCCGACGAAGTCCTGGTCCTCCCAGCGCGGGACTGCCGATGCCGCACGTGCCGCTGCCTCGCGGTCCAGCGCATCCGGCTCGAGGATCGCCCCGCGCAGGCTCCCGTGCGCCCGAAGGTGACGGGCGAGCGCGCGGGTGTCCACACCGGCGATCGCGGGGATCCCGTTGTTGCGCAGGAGCGCGGCCAACTGACGCGCGTCGTCGAGCACCGCTGCGGTAGCGTTCGCGACGACCAGGCCGCGCAGCCATGGCCGGATCGACTGGTCGTCGGCGACGAGGCGGCCATAGTTGCCGATCAGCGGATAGGTCATGACCACGACCTGGCCGGCGTACGAGGGGTCCGTGCAGACCTCCTGGTAACCGGTCTGGCTCGTGTTGACCACGAGATCCCCGCCCGCCGCCACGGGTGCTCCGAAGGCAACCCCGGGGAAGACCGTGCCGTCCTCGAGCGCCAGCAACGCCGAGCCCAGATCACCGATCCGGGGATCGACGACGGCGCTCGGCCGGGGCTGCGGAGGCCGAGGCTGAGGAAGAAGGATCACGCGGACATGCGCGCGCCCGAGGCAGGGTTCAGAGGAATGGCGGTGGCGCCGGATCGCGGGGCGCGGCGAATTCCGCCGCCGATGGAGCTGGGCGCAGCCATCGAGCCTCCTTCCCGGCCTCACGGGACCGGTTCGCCGGCCTCACGGGACCGGCTCCAAGGGTGCCGAAAGCGTAGCACGGGTCCGTCGCCGACCGAGACGAGCGACGCGACGCTGTGGACGCGACGCCCGAAGGCGTGACATCCCGAAGGCGTGACATCGGGAGTGGCGGCTTCATGACGTAGGGTTCGCGAATGCATGATCCGATCCGCCGCCCCGTGGCGCGTCAGCGCCGGCTCCTCGCCCTCGTGACCGCGACTGTCGTGGTCGTGACGCTCCTGGCCGCGACGGGATCCTCCGCGTCGGCGGCATCGATCCGCCGAACCTGGGGGGCCCAGCTCGCCACGGGCGCCGCCAGCGGGACCGCGACTCTTATGGGCTATTGGGCAGGGAATGGGTCCCTGAGCCTGAACCTGACCGGTCTCCAGCCGTCGACCACGCAGCCGATCATCGTGTACCGCGGAACGTGCGTAGCGCCGACGAGGATCGCAACGCTTCGGGCAGCGGTGGCCGACGCAGCGGGCGCCGTCTCGACGACGTCGCCGGTGTCGACCGCAACCATGAATTCCATCTGGGCGTACGCTCGGACCACGGCGGTCGCGATCAAGATCGGTACGGGATCGGCTGCCCTGTGTGGCGCGCTGCGCTTTGCCGTGGCGACCCGGGTCGCGATCCCGAGCCTGAAGATCGACCTTCCGATCGTCAAGCCGCCCAGCGGCTACCCGCTGTGCAACGTGGCGATGTACATCAAGGAGCTGTCCCAGCCCGGCGAAGCCGGGGTGAGCTTCATCTATGCCCACGCCCGGAAGGGGATGTTCCTGCCGTTGCTCGATCGGTCAAAGGTCAACAACGGGGCCAGCCTCATCGGCATGACCGTCCGGGTCTGGACGAGCGATAACCTCCTCAGGACCTATCAGATCACGAAGGTCCGCCGCCACGTGTCGTCCTTCGGCAATGCGTTCGATCTCGAGTCAGAACAACTCTGGCTCCAGACGTCGGAGGGTCCGCGCGGCACAGTTGCCAAGCTGATCGTCGTCGCGAAGCGGATCGGCGTCGAGACGGCCAGCCAGGAGGCATCGCACCCGACCGCGCGCCCGGTAGCCTGCAGATAGACAGGAGCCGGGCGAGGTGGTGAGCCCGGAAGGACTTGAACCTTCAACCCGCTGATTAAGAGTCAGCTGCTCTGCCATTGAGCTACGGGCCCGCGAAGGGCGAGAATACCGCACCGGCCCGAGGTTCGCGCCAACGCCGCTTGTCAATGCCGATGCCAGTCCCCACTCGGCCGACGGTAGCCGACTCGGATCGCGTGAGCCGACTCGACCCTCTCCCCCGTCAGCGACCTTGTCCGCCGGCTTGATCGTCAGGTGGGCAATTTCCCGGGGTCATCACGACGACAAGGTCGCTGGGGAGGCTCTGAGCCGGGCACAGCGCCCACTATCTGCCACCCGCCGCGCATCATGTGGCCCGGCTCGGCGGGGCTTATCACGTCAATGACGCCGGAATGCCCGCCTGACAATCACAGACGAGCCGAAGGGTCCCCGCGGCAGACGTCGGGCAGGAACGCCCGGAGCGTGTGGAACGTGGCATGGCCGCGACGCTCAGTCTGCCTGGTTGTCAATCTGGGCGCGCTGAAGCTTCCCGGAGAAATCGACGTAGATCGACTTCCATTCGGTGTACGTGTCGAGGGCTGCATGACCGGCCTCGCGGTGGCCGTTGCCCGTCTCCTTCCAGCCGCCGAAGGGAAGGTGCGTCTCGGCGCCGGTCGTGCCGGCGTTGACGTAGACGATGCCGGTCTCGAAGTCGCGCATCGCCCGGAAGGCTGTGTTGACGTCGCGGGTGAAGATCGACGCCGACAGGCCGTAGCGGGTCTGGTTCAGCGCCGTGATCGCGGCATCGAGATCGTCGACCGGGATGACCGACAGGACCGGCCCGAAGATCTCCTCCTGGCCGATCCGGTCCATCGGCCGGACCCCGGTGAAGATGGTCGGCTCGAAGAAGCTGCCGTGGGCGAGGTCACCGGCGGTCGCCGGCGAGCCACCGAGAACGAGCTCGCTCTCCCCACGCCCGACGTCCACGTAGCTCGCCACCTTCTCGACGGCGGCGGGGTTGATGAGCGGTCCGACATCGACGGCTTCGTCGAGCCCCGATCCCAGGCGGAGGGCACGAGCCCGCGTCTCGAGGCGCTGGAGGAGCGGCTCGACGACAACCCGCTCCACGATCACCCGCGAGCAGGCCGTGCACCGCTGGCCGGTCGTCCCGAAGGCGGACCAGAGGATCCCGTCCGTCGCGAGGTCGAGATCGGCGTCGCGCAGCACGACCACGCCGTTCTTGCCGCCGAGCTCCAGGGATACGCGCTTCAGGCGCCGCCCGGCGCGCTCGGCGATCCGCTTGCCGGTGGCCGAGCTGCCGGTGAACGAGATCACAGGCACGTCCGGCGAGTCGACGATGGCGTCCCCGACCTCGGCGCCGGAGCCGGTGACGAGGTTCACCGTCCCCGGTGGGAATCCCGCCTCGGCCATGAGCTCCACGAGGAGCGTCGCGCAGTGGGGCGTGTCACTGGCCGGCTTGAAGACGACGGTGTTGCCGGTCACGAGCGCCGGCATCATCTTCCAGCACGGGATCGCGATCGGGAAGTTCCAGGGCGTGATGATCCCGGCCACGCCGATCGGCTGGCGGATGCTCATCGCCCACTTGTCCGGGAGCTCCGAGGGCACGGTGTCGCCGAACATCCGACGGCCCTCGCCGGCCATGAGGTAGGCGATGTCAATCCCCTCCTGGACGTCGCCGCGTGCCTCGGCGACGACCTTGCCCATCTCGCGGGTCATCGCCCGCGTGAGCCGCTCCTTGTGCTGAACCATCAGCTCGGCGAAGCGGTACAGGATCTCGCCACGCTTCGGGGCGGGCGTCGCGCGCCATGCCGGGAAGGCCACCTCGGCGGCCCTGATCGCCATCGCCGCGTCCGCGGCGGTTCCGGCCTGGAACCGGCCGATGACGTCGCGCCGGTCGGCCGGGTTGACGCTCTCGAAGGTCTCGCCGGTGACGCCTTCGACCCACTCGCCGGCGACAAACAGGCGAAACGTTGAGGACGCGATCAACCCACCGTCACGATCGCCTGCCGCCGGTGATGCAGGCCAGCCGATCTCGGCCATCTGTCAGCTCCTCTCGCCGCTCGCCCAACCGGCGGATCAGGGACGCCGGCCGAGGTAGGGTTATGGAGAGGATAGCCCGGGCGGCGGATGGGGCGGAGGAGCCCAGCCGGATCAGTTCACCGTGCTCCCGTCGGTCGCTCTTCCCACCAGCCATCCCGCGAGGGTTGCGGCCAGGAGCATCGCGAGGGCGATGACCCAGTTCTCGCCCAGGTAGGCGAACAGGCCAAGGGCCAGCGCGGCGGGATAGGCAGCGGCCACCCCGCCACACACTGCCAGCAGGCCGGTTGCCTGCTTCGTCGCCCGACCTGCTGCAAACCCGAGGGCACCACCCAGAACCACGCTGGCCGGAAACGGCACACCGCCAGCGATCGCCGCGACAATGACGACGAGCGCGGCGAGGAAGATCGCGACCGATCGGCTTCGGATCAAGCTTGGCTTCCGAAGCTGGCTGAGTGACACCGATCAAAAGTCCTCGTTCCTACCGGACGAGATCTGCCGCGCTTGGTCGCAGCAAGCGCAGCGAACCTCTAC
>PNKK01000022.1 GCA_013822395.1 Anaerolinea sp.
AGGCGATCCCAGCCGGATGCGTAGTCCATGCGCCAGGCCTGCGATTGCTCCTCGAGGGCGTGCGGCCGCAGCGCGGTCGTTCCCGCGCTCCGGATCGAGTCCTGGACCTTCACCGGCGCCACGGAGCACTGACTGAGCCGTCCGGCAGGAGACTGTCTACCACCATGTGGTAGACTTCTACCATGCGACTCACGATAAGAAACCCGGAAACTGACCGGCTTGCGAGGGAGTTGGCCGCGACCACGGGAGAGTCCATCACTGCGGCGGTGACGGAGGCGATTCGCCAGCGCCTTCAACGTGTCCGCGGAAACGTCGATCCCCACGCTGACTCGAGATCGAATGGTGACCCTGACCCTGCGAGGCCGGTTCATGACCAGACTGGAGGCCACCGGTGAGCCTCAATATCAAGAACCCAGAAGCATTCCGCCTCGCCAAGGAACTCGCCGCGGCCACCGGCCAATCCATGACGGCCGCGGTGACGGAGGCGATCCGTGCGCAACTCGACCGGATTCGCGCCGAGCAGGACGAGGATCACGGCAGCCGCGTCGAGCGTATGCTCGCAATGGCCGCTGAGATCGGGAGCCGGATGCCCCCGGCCTACCTCGATCAGGACTTCGATGAGCTGCTCTACGACGAGGATGGGCTGCCGAGGTGATCGTCGACACATCCGTGATCATCGCGATGTTCAAGAGGGAACCCGAGGCGGCGGCCTTCGCCCGGCTGATCGACGAAGCGCCCATCACCAGGATCTCGGCTGGAACGTACGTTGAACTGGCGGTCGTCATCGATCGTTCGGGTGATGTGGTGTCATCGAGCGCCTTGGATCCGTTTCTGGTCGAGGCGGGCATCCAAGTCGAAGCCCTGACGGCCTCACAGGCGCGAATAGCCCGGACGGCCTACCAGCGCTTCGGCAGGGGCAACGGGCACCCGGCGCGACTGAACATGGGCGACTGCTTCTCATATGCGCTCGCTCGCGAGCTCGGGGAACCGCTCCTCTTCAAGGGCGACGACTTCACGCTGACCGACATCGAGATCGTGACCGAACCGATCAAGCGCAATCGTCTGAGCGAGATCATGGCCGGCTACGGGGTGAGCGCTTCGTAGCTCGCCAGGCGGCGAGCGCCCGGATCCCGGGGTCGCGCCCGGCGCCCTCGCCGACCTTTGTGGGCGGTGCCGACGCCGTCAGCGCTCGGGAACGGCGCAGGCCGTGTCGAGGCGCAGGGCACGGCTGATCGCGCGGCGATTCCGGGCGATGAGCGCGTAGCCGAGGCCGATCACCCACGCCGCAGGCGGGATACGGGCGAGCGCGGCGGGTCGTCGGCCGCCGGGGAGGCGCTCGGCGATCTCGAGAAAGGCCCGGCCCCCGGATTCGACCGCCCCCGTGGCCGGGTCCAGCACGTGGAGCTCGTCGTGGAGCGGATGACCGGCAGCTACGTCACGCACAAGCGGTCGGTCATCCGTCCCGGCCGCCTGGAGCGCCAGCAGCTCGAGCCGGCCCTCCCGATCCCAGCGCCGGAGCCGAGCCGCAGTCGCGACGCAGATGCCGCAGTCGCGGTCGTAGAGGACGAGGAGCCGATCCGTCACGGGCCTACGGTACGCGGAGGCTCATCGCAGGCGGAGGCTCATCGGGTCAGCGCCAGGCGGTCTTCGCCGCGTCCGGGTAGAGGCGGACCCGGCGGTACGGCTCGCGGCCGCGCGAGCGCGATACGAGGTTCGCCCGCTCGGCCATCTGGTGCTGGAGCCGCCGGATGTACGCGTTCTGGGGCGACAGCTCCACGGGCTCCGAGCGCTGAATGACCAACCCGATGGCCTCCTCCGTCTCGCGCAGGGCGGCATCCCGCGGATCGATCTCGAGCGCGAAGATGGAGGTCAGCGAGGCCTGCATCTGGAGAATCGTGTTGGTCTTGAGGACGTAGATCGGCAGAGCGCGCTCCTCCGCCTCGCGGAGCAGGGGCGTCTTCTGCTTGTACTCTGTCCGGAGCGTCATCACGACGTCCGCCTCGTCGACGTCACGGGCGATGATCACCGGCAGCTGGAGCTCCCGGATCGCCTGCTCCAGGCGCCGCCGGCTGATCCCCTGGGGAAGGACGCGGAGCGTCGGCAGGCCCTCGGCGCCGGCCACGCGGAGGGTGCCATCCTCGCCTGCTTCCTCGGCGCCGGCCGCGATCGCCCGATCGGCCAGTGATTCGTCGTCGGCGTCGAGGTCCGTCGCGTTCACCGGGGCCGTCCCCTCGTCCACGCGGAGCGCATCGATCGCCCGCGTCGCCGACTGGCGCCACTCGCGCTGTCTGGAGAGCTCGCGCGCCTCCCGCGCCCTGGGCTCCGGCACCGCCACGCTGCCGCGCTCGAGCGGGCCACGGTCCGCGATCTCGCCCGCGATGAACGGCGTGTCGACGAACACCGTGGGCCCGCCGGGGCTACCGGGCCCGCCGGGGCTACCGGGCCCGCCGGGCCCGTCAGGCCCGTCGCCGCCGCGTCCGGGCGTCCCGCCGCGTCCGGGCGTCCCGCCGCGTCCGGGCGTCCCGCCGCGCACCGGACGCCACGATCCCGAAGCGCCGGGCCGGTAGCCGGACCGTACCCCACCCCGGTCCCCGCCGGGGAACGCCACGCCGCCCCCGTAGCCGCCATGACCGCTGCCGTACCCGGGTCGGTACGCCGCCTCGCCGCGCCAGCCGGGCTCCACTCGCCACGACGAGCCGACACCCACGAGCCCGGAGAACCGATCCGCGCCGACCGCCTCACGGGGCGACGGCTTCGGGCGCGACTGCGAGCGGTGAATGCCTTCCTCGTCCCGCCAGCGCTGCTCGGCGGCGACCGGATCGCCACGCAACAGTGCATCGACCGTCTCGGCGACGTCGCCGTGGACGAGCACCCGCTCGCGGTCCTGGATCTCGATGATGACGTCGAACGTAGGCGGTGCCTTCCGCTCCAGGACGCTCTTCTGGGTCCGCCGGCGGCGGGCCTCCTCGTCGCCGAGCGTGACGCTCTGGATGCCGCCGATCAGATCGGACAGCGTTGGGTTGAGCATCAGGTTGTCGAGGTTGTTGCCGTGCGCCGTGCCGATGAGCTGGACGCCACGCTCGGCGATCGTCCGCGCGGCCTGCGCCTCCAGCTCGGTCCCGATCTCATCGATGACGATGACCTGGGGCATGTGGTTCTCGACCGCCTCGATCATCACCTCGTGCTGCATGGAGGGGGTGCGGACCTGCATCCGCCGCGCCTTGCCGATCGCCGGGTGTGGGATATCACCGTCGCCGGCGATCTCGTTCGAAGTGTCGACCACGACGACCCGCTTGCCGAAGTCGTCGGCGAGGACCCGGGCCGCCTCGCGGAGCATCGTCGTCTTGCCGATGCCCGGCCGGCCCATGATCAGGATCGACTTCCCGCTCTCGACGAAGTCCGCGATGATCTCGATGGTGCCGTAGACGGCGCGCCCGATCCGGCAGGTCAACCCCACGATCTTGCCGTTCCGGTTGCGGATCGCGCTGATCCGGTGGAGCGTCCGCTCGATCCCGGCGCGGTTGTCGTCCCCGAAGGTCCCGATATGGTCGACCACGTGGGCGATGTCGGCGTCCGCGATCTCCCGGTCGAGGAGCGTGACCTCCGAATCCGGGAAGCGGGCCTCGGGCCGACGGCCCAGGTCCAGGACGACCTCGATCACGGACTCCCGGTCGGGCAGGGCGTGGATGGCGGCCACGATCTCCGGGGGCAGCGAGGACAGGAGCGCATCGATGTCGTCGATCGTCTCGCGGCGGTCGGGTCGATTCTCAGGAGCCACGCGTGACCTCCCATGTTCGGACACCGGCCGGGACGAGGACCGGCTCGGCGACGCGGACGAGGGCTTCTCTCATGAGCAGTGTGACGGTCGAGATCGCCCTGAAGCCTGCCCCCTCGAGTCGTCGATCGATCGGCGATTCGTAGGTTCGCACGGGCGCGATGACGCCGTGATCTCCCGGGTGGTCTCCGCCCTTCGACGTTCGCGAGCGGATGTCGCCGAGGCCGAAGTCGACGAGCTCGGCGATGTCCGCATCCGGCCGCCCCATGACCCGCAGGTAATGGGGCTGGTCCTCGCGCGCGACACCGAGCTGGATGAACCCGGCGAGCCCGGGGCCGTCGGCGGCCACGAGGACGTAGGTCTCGATGTCGGCGAAGCGGAGGAGTGGCGCCAGGCTGCTCCGAGGCACGCGCCAGTTGGCGCCCTGACGCTCCCAGTCCGGGATCCGGAGGGCCTCCAGCCGCTGGACCGGCGCGGGCGTGACCGCCGCGTAAAGCTGCATCAGCGCCACCGCGTCCGCCGGGCGCGCGGGGCGGATTCCCGCGTTGAGCATCCGCTCGTCGGACCAGGGCTCCGGGAGCCTGGTCCCGGCGGACCGGTGGAGCACCTTCTCCGCGCCGTACCGTGCGAAGCCGGCCTGCATGAACAGTTCCACGTTGCCGCCGGCGTCCGTGCACGCCACGTGGAATCGGGCGGCACCGCGCTTCTGGCCCTCGCGGAGCACCTGCTGGACAAGCCGGAAGCGGATGTCGCCCGCGCCGGCGCCGGCCAGGCCGGCGATCCCGTCAAGCTCCACGATCGTCCAGTCGTCACGATGGCTTTCGCGCTCCACGCGGACGAGACCGGCCACCCGACGGTCCTCCTCGTACACGAACAGCAGGTCGTTCGGACGGAAGGCGCCGAGCGGCAGCCTGAAGAGGCTGAAGACGCCGATCCGCGGGCCGGTCACCGGCAGGCCGAGCGAGCGGCCGGCGGCGGCGGCGTCCTCGCACAGCCGAGACAGCTCGCCGAGCGCGGCGAGATCCGTGATCCGCGCGGCGCGGACCTTCCCGGACGGGCGCCCGACCCGAAGGTGCGTCATCGGGCCTGCCCCATTCGGCGGGTTGGGTGGTGGCGCCGACCCGACCCCTCGCCGGGATCGTCGTGCTCGGCGGCCATGGTCGCCACGAGGCGGTGGAACCGGGTCTCGCCGGCGAGCTCGGGGTGGAAGGCCGTCGCCACGATGTTCCGCTCCCGGACGGCGACGATCCGGCCGTCCTCCAGTCGCGCGAGGACGTCCACGCCGAGCCCGGCTCGCTCGACGACCGGCGCGCGGATGAAGACCCCATGGACGGGCCGGTCGCCGAGCATCAGAACCCGGAGGTCGGCCTCGAACGAGTCGAGCTGGCGCCCGAACGCGTTTCGCCGGACCGCGATGTCGAGGAGCGGGAAGGTCACCGGATCGCCGTCGAGGATGTCGTGCGCCAGGAGGATCATCCCGGCGCACGTCCCGAACAGCGGCGCACCGGAGCGGGCCAGATCCAGGATGGGCTCGCGCAGGCCCCACCGTTCGATGAGCCGGCGCTGTGCGGTGGACTCGCCGCCGGGCAGGATCAGCCCGCTGACGTCCTCGAGATCGGACGGCAGGCGCACCGCCACACCCTCGACGCCGATGGCGGCGAGGGTCGTCATGTGCTCGGCGAACGCCCCCTGGACGGCAAGAACCCCGATCCTCACGGAGCGAATCCTCGGACCGAGGGCCCGCAGGAGCTCACCTCGGCCCTCGGAGGGCGGCGCGACCACAGCGCAAGGCGGCCGCGAGCCCGTGCCGCGAGTGTACTTGGCCCGTGCGCGAGCGGCCGCGCGGAGCGGCCAACGCGGCGATGGGGCCGCATCAGCGCGGCGCCTACCAACCCCGGATGGCCAGCCGATCCGACTCGGCGAGCTGCTCGAGGGCGATGCCCCGCATCGGGGCGCCCAGGCCCTTGCTCACCTCGGCGAGGATCTTGGGATCGTCGAAGTGGGTCGTCGCCTGGACGATCGCGTTCGCCATCCGGGCCGGATCCTCGCTCTTGAAGATGCCCGAGCCGACGAACACGCCTTCGGCGCCGAGCTGCATCACGAGCGCCGCGTCGGCGGGCGTGGAGATCCCGCCGGCAACGAAGTTGACGACCGGCAGCCTACCCTCCTTCGCGACCTGCGCGACGAGGTCATACGGCGCCCCGAGCTCCTTCGCGGCCACGAACAGCTCGTCCTCGCGCATGCCCCCGAGCCGGCGGATCTCGCCGAGGACGTCGCGCAGCTGATGCACCGCCTCGACGACGTTGCCGGTCCCGGCCTCGCCCTTCGTCCGGATCATGGCGGCACCCTCGTTGACCCGGCGAAGCGCCTCGCCGAGGTTGCGGCAGCCGCAGACGAAGGGGACCTTGAAGGCGTGCTTGTCGATGTGGTTCCGCTCGTCCGCCGGGGTGAGGACCTCGGACTCGTCGATGTAGTCGACACCGAGGGCCTCGAGGATCTGGGCCTCGACGAAGTGGCCGATCCGGGCCTTTGCCATCACCGGGATCGTGACGGCGTCCATGATCGACTGGATCATCGCCGGATCGGACATGCGGGCCACGCCGCCGGCGGCGCGGATGTCCGCGGGAACACGCTCGAGGGCCATCACGGCCACGGCCCCCGCGTCCTCGGCGATCTTGGCATGCTCGGCGGTGACGACATCCATGATGACGCCGCCCTTGAGCATCTGGGCGAGACCCTTCTTGGTCGCCCAGGTGGAGGTCTCGACGGTCATGTTGGGACTGCTTCCTCAGGTCCTGCCGCGGGTCTGCCGGTCCGCCTGCCTCGGGGTCCTCGCCCGTTCGGGCCGTCCGGGTTCGCCGCAGCGCGGCGCGATTATCGCACGACGAACGCCGAATCCCTACCGGAACGAACCGGCTGGAGGACACCTCCGCGGCTCCGCCGTCCGCGAGACCGTCAGGGAGCCGGGAACCAGACGGAGGCTCCGGCGCAGTCGGCGAGGTACGACCGACCCGTGCGGAGATCGACCAGACCCTCGCGGCACCCATCGACGAACCGGCTCACGACGCGCGCCCACCCGTCGGTCGGGTCAACCTCGAGCGGATATGTGCCGGGCGGAAGGAGCCCAACGGCGACGGGGCGCAGCGGAACGCCCGCCCGTGGGTCGTCGATCCGAAGCAGCTCCCGACCGCGCTCCGTGTCAACGGCGAGATAGAGGTTTCGGCCATCCGCTGACCAGGCCGCTGAGAGGAATCCCGTGTCGAGCCGGCCGAAGCCTCGCGGCCAGGCGAGCGAGAAGCTCTCACCGATCCCGATGCCCGGCGTGAACTCGAGCCTCGTGCCTTCGCCCACCCCGCTGGCGACCAGACCGGTCCGCACGCTCACCCCATCCAGGAGCGGAGCCCCGACGACGAGGGCATCGACCGGCGACTTCGGCGTCACCGGCGAGAACTGCCCGTCCCTCAGTCGGAGTGCGCCGAGCAACGAATAGGGCGGCGGGCACCCCTCCGTGCACACGCCATGGCGAACCACGAGGACTTCGCCATCGGCCGACCAGCCAACGATGTCGGCCCACAGCTCGGGGACCGGCACGCGACGCAGCTCGAGGTCGTCGAGCTCGAACCACAAGACGTCGCCGGGCGCCTCCCAGTCCCTCATGGCGATCGCCTTGCCGTCCGGACGCCAGATGATCCCGGTCACCCTGTCCGGCGCGTCGTCGGGCAGCGGCAGGACCTCGAGCTCCGCACCGGGTGCGGGACTCCCGGAGACGCCACCCTTGCTCGGCGTCCAGACCGTCAGGCTGCTGGAGTCGTCGTCCCCGATGGCGACGACCACGCTCGAGGCGCCCGGCCGTGGACTGATCTGTACCCAGGGTTCAATTCGCCGGACTCGCGACAGAACAACCGGCGGCATCTCATCGATTACCGCGAGACCGCCACCCTCCGCCGGACCGACGAGTTGCACCCGAACCGTGGCGGACCGTGCGATCGCGTCATAGTCGATCGATCCGGTGACAAGGCGCGGCGCACCGGCGATCGGCGACGGCATGGGCGTGGCGCTGGCCGGCGTTGGAGTCGGGGCGGCAGGCAAGGCCGGGACCGGAACGCCGCCCCGGATCGCGAGCAGCGCGCCGACGCGGGCTCGCTCGGGGAGTGGGAGCTCGACCAGGCGCTCCGAGATCGTGTCCACGATCACGATCATCGACCCGGTGTCTCCCCACGAGTCGAAGCCGACGATGTCGCCCTCCGGCGCGAACGCGACGGCCATCGGCCAGGAGAGCCCCCGCCAAAGCTGCCGGGCGCCGCCCGACACGTCGACGATGCGCAGGGTCAGCTGCGTCTCGCCCAGATCATCCGTTCCGGCGACGAACGCGAGGACCCGATCGGCCGCTGGAAGGAAGCCGGCGTAGACGAACGACGTCTCGACACGGTCGATCGTCCTGCGCTCGCCGGTCGCCAGATTGCCGACGACGAGCTGGCCGAGACCCTGGCTCGGGCCCACCCACAGGCCGGCTCGAGGGGCCACGTCCATCCCGAAGTCCGAATGGGGCGGGGCGTCCGCAGCCTCGACGGAGATGGGTTGACTCCGCCCGTCGATCGGATCGATCGCCTCGAATCGTGTGCCCGTCGCCCAGCCGAGCGCATCGCGCTCAGCTTCGCGCACGATGAGGATGGGCCCGAGCCCGTCGAACCCCTGCACATACTGTCCCGGACGGAGCGGCAGTCGCCACGATCGACCGAGCGCGGCATCCACGACGAGCGCGTACGACGCGATCTCGGTCGAGCCGAAGGACGCCCAGTATCGCCCGTCCGGCGACCAGACGCCGTTCCTGAAGTCCACTTCCGGGACCTCCAGGCTCCATGCTGCTGCCGCCAGCGGGGCCTCGGTGGCGACCGGCTCCATCTTCCAAATCGTGCCGGCCACCCTCGCAGCGAACAGGACCGATCCGTCCGCGGGGCCGACGATGAAGCGGGCCGTTCCCTCTTCCTCCGCCGGCCTGCGGGCCAGCTCAACCGGCTCGGCCTGGCCGTCGAGCGTCCGTTGGTAGAGCGTGAGCCGTCCCTGGCCCAGGACATCGTAGAAGACGGTCGGGCCGGCAACCGGGCTCGGTATCGGACCCGGTGCGAAGCTGATCGAGCCGGTCGAGCCGGTCGAGCCGGTCGCGACGGGGCTGTCGACGAGCGGGTCGGTGTCGCCCGGCGGGCGGCCGTTCAGAGCGGCGCCGAACAAGACGAGCCCGAGGATGACGACGCCTGTCGTCAGGACGACGATTGCTCTCCGGCCGCGGCGGCCGAGCACCGGCTGGCGGGGATCAACAGGCGATGGCGGGCGATCCGGCACGAGTCGTACCACTCCGATGATCAGGAGACCATGCGACGATTGCCGGGCCACCCGTGGTGCGTCTGGGCCGGACGGGCGAGCGTCCGACCCGGCCGGGATTCACTTACCGACGGCGCGGACCACCCCGGACATCAGCTTCGTGGCTCGCCGGGTGGCCGTCGGGGAGAGGTGACTCAGCGCCTCCACGAGGTCGAGGACGTCGCTGTCCGGCAGGCCGTCGAGCAGCTTCACGAGACGGAGCACGGTATCGTCCGGCACTTCTCCGAGCAGGCGGAGGGCTCGTTCCAGCTCCCTGGGCTCCAGGCGCGGCACGAGCCCGACCGCCCGGTCGAAGAGCCGGACGAAGACGAGGAAGGTCGAGACCCATTCGCGGAGTGCGACGAGGTCTCGGTCATCCGGGTTCGCCGCGGACGCCGCGGCAACCTCTCTCGCGGTCCGCTCGAGAACGTCGAGGATCGGGTCGCCCTCGCGGACCTTTCGCTCCGCCACCACGCGGCCGAGCCAGCGCCAGTTGTCACCGATCGCCTGGTATGCGGCCCCGGCAGGACCGCGTCGCCCCACCCGTCGTGGTTCGGCAACACGCTCCACGAGCCCCCAGGCCTCCGCGTCGGCAAGGGCCAGGCTGGCCGCGCGGTGTGACAGGCCGAGGGCCTCGCGGACCTCGCGCTCGGTCAAGGGCGCCTGGCGGGTCATCAGGTAGGCGTGGACACGGGCGATCGCGGGCGCCACGCCCCAGGCAGCGCCCATCTCACCCCAGGCGTCGGCCAGGCGCAGCCGGATTGCCTCGGCCGCGGGCGACCCAGGATCCGACACCGTGGTCCGGACTAGCGCGGTCTCGACGGCCATAACCTGCTAAGTCACGGTAGCACAATGGCCGGCTCAACCCGCCCCGCCGCCAATGTGAGCTCGCTCCAGGCCGTCGAGGATCAGGTCGAGTCCGAACTCGAACTCCTCCTCGTCGTCGTGGTGGACGCCCTTGATGGCCTCGAAAAGCCGGGGGTAGAGATCGGGGCGGAGCTCCTGGAGCTGACCGGCCAGGCGCCCCCTGAGCTCGTTCGGATCGAAGATGTCCTGGGCGAACCCCAGGACCCGGCTGCCCAGAACATGCATCCCGTCATGGATGAGCTGGTTCGGCAGCCCGCCGGCCAGAAGCAGCCCCATGATCCAGTCGGCGTACCGGAGGATCGCGGCGTTGGCGGCGGACCGGGCGATGGCCAGCCCCGGAAGCCACGGATGGGCGAGCACGACCGAGCGAGCCGCCAGGATCTGCTCCCGCATCGCCGTCCGCCACGCCGGCTGCTCGGGCACCCTCGGGATGCCGTCGACCAGGAGCTCCATCATGCCGTCGAGGAGATCGCTCTTGCCGTCGACGTGGTGGTACAGGGACATCGCCTCGACGCCGAGCGTCCGGCCGAGCCGACGCATCGTGAGGGCTTCAACCCCGGCCTCGTCGGCGAGCTCGATCGCCGCGCGGAGGACGTGCTCGCGCGTCAGCCCTGGGCGGGCCCTCGCGCGAGTCCTGGGGTGATCGGGCACCGGCTCCTCCACCTCTCACCTGCACGGCCTCCTTGACGGAAGGCCGGCAAAGAGTCTAACTTACGACATACGTTTACGTCGTAAGTCTACCGATGCAGGAGTCGAGGAGGGCTGAGTGCGCGCGATCGTCCAACACCGCTACGGAGGGCCCGAGGTCCTCCGCCTCGAGGAGGTCGACCCGCCCACGATCACCGACGACCGCGTCCTCGTCCGGGTGAGGGCGGCCTCGGTCAACGCGATCGACTGGCACCTGCTGCGAGGCAAGCCGTTCCTCGCCCGCGTCGGCGAGGGCGCGCGAGCGCCGAAGCAGCCGATCCGCGGCGTCGACCTGGCCGGTGTCGTCGAGGACGTCGGCAGCGCGGTGACCCGGTTCAAGCCGGGCGACGAGGTCTTCGGTTCCGGGGTCGGTACGTTCGCCGAGCTCGCCACGGCGCGAGAGCCGAACCTCGCGCGGAAGCCCGCGGACCTGAGCTTCGAGGAGGCCGCGGCCGTCTCGGTGGCCGGCCAGACGGCACTCCAGGGGCTCCGCGACAAGGGCGGCGTCCGGGCCGGGCAGCGGGTCCTCGTCGATGGCGCCGGGGGCGGAGTCGGGACGTTCGCCGTCCAGATCGCCCGGGCGCTCGGCGCCGAGGTGACCGCCTTGACGCGGACTGCGAGCCTCGACGTTGTCCGGTCGCTGGGCGCCGCTCGGGTCCTCGACCACGCGAGCGCGGACATCGTTCGCGATCCGGCGCGCTACGACGTCATCTTCGACGTCGGCGGCTTCCGGACGCTCGGCGAGCTCGCTCGGGCGGCCGTCCCGGGCGGGATCGTCGTCCTGTGCGGCGCCGGCGCGAACGCCGGCGGCTGGATCGGGCCGTTACCGCGCCTCGTCGCGCCGCGCCTCCGGCCTCGGATCGGGGACGTGCGGATCCTCTTCTTTCTCGCCTCCCTCCGGCAGGACGACCTCCTCGAGCTGACCCGGCTCCTCGAGACGGGCGTCGTCCGGCCGGTCATCGATCGAACGTACCGCCTCGAGGAGACGGCCGAGGCGATCCGCCACGTCGAGGAGGGGCGCGCCCGGGGCAAGGTCGTCATCACCGTCTGACCGGACCTTCGCCCACGATCTCACCGACGGTCATCCGCGGGGCGCCGGGGCAAGGTCGTCATCACCGTCTGACCGGAGGGCGGCTTCCGGCTGTCGGCCCCGCCCTACACTCTGGCCATGCCCGTCCTGCGCAGCCGGCTGGATCCCGCGAGCCCCGAGGCGCGCGCGAACCTCGAGTCGATGACCGCGCTCGTGGCGGACCTCCGGGGCCGGACGGCGGCGGTGTCGGAGCGCGGCGCCGGCGGTGACGAGCGGGCGATCGCCCGCCATCGCGAGCGCGGCAAGCTCCTCGTCCGCGAGCGGATCGACCGGATCCTGGATCCCGGCGCGCCGTTCCTCGAGCTGAGCCCCCTCGCCGCAAACGGGATGTACGACGATGAGGCCCCCAGCGCCGGGATCGTCACCGGGATCGGGCGGATCGAGGGGACGCTCTGCGTCATCGTCGCGAATGACGCGACGGTGAAGGGCGGAACGTACTACCCGATGACCGTGAAGAAGCACCTCCGAGCCCAGGAGATCGCGCTCGAGAACCGCCTCCCGTGCGTCTACCTCGTCGACAGCGGTGGGGCGTTCCTGCCACTCCAGGCGGACGTCTTCCCGGACCGCGAGCACTTCGGGCGGATCTTCTACAACCAGGCCCGGATGTCCTCCGAGGGAATCCCCCAGGTCGCGCTCGTGATGGGCTCCTCGACCGCGGGCGGCGCGTACGTCCCGGCGATGTCCGACGAGACGGTGATCGTCAAGGGCACCGGCACGATCTTCCTGGGCGGGCCGCCGCTGGTGAAGGCCGCCACCGGCGAGGACGTCGATGCCGAGACGCTCGGCGGGGCCGATGTCCATGCCCGCCGCAGCGGCGTCGCCGACCACGAGGCGCTGGACGATGAGCACGCGCTCGCTCTCGGTCGCTCGATCGTCCGGCACCTCGAACGGAAGCCCCCGCCGACACCCTGGGACCGCCACGAGCCGGAGCCTCCGGCGGTGGACCCGGAGGGACGCGTCGGCGGCGCCCACCTCTACGCGGCGGTCCCGGCCGACGCTCGGCGCGCGGTTCCGGTCCGCGAGATCATCGCCCGCCTCGTGGACGCGTCTCGGTTCCACGAGTTCAAGCCGCTCTACGGCGAGACCCTCGTGACCGGCTTCGCGCACCTCGACGGCTGGCCGGTGGCGATCCTCGCCAGCGACGGGATCCTGTTCAGTCAGTCCGCGCTCAAGGGCGCCCACTTCATCGAGCTCGCCTGTCAGCGCCGGATCCCGCTCGTCTTCCTCCAGAACATCACCGGCTTCATGGTCGGCCGTGAGTACGAGGCCGGCGGGATCGCGAAGGACGGCGCCAAGCTCGTGACCGCAGTGGCGTCGGCGGCCGTGCCGAAGCTCACGGTCCTCATCGGCGGGAGCTTTGGGGCCGGCAACTACGCGATGGCGGGGCGGGCCTACTCGCCGCGCTTCCTGTGGATCTGGCCGAACTCGAGGATCAGCGTCATGGGCGGCGCGCAGGCGGCGCGAGTGCTGTCAACGGTTCGAGGCGGCTTCGCCGGCGACGCCGACCGGGACGCGTTCGAGGCGCCGATCCTCGAGGCCTACGAGCGCGAGGGCAATCCCTACTTCGCGACAGCCCGGCTGTGGGACGACGGCGTCATCGATCCCCTCGACACGCGGCGGGTCCTGTCGCTTGGCATCGAGGCCGCCGTTCACGCGCCGATCCCGGAGACGAGATTCGGTGTATTCCGGATGTGATGCATCGCACGCTCACGCCCTCCCGCGCCGTCATCGTCGCGACCGTCCCTCCTGGTCGTCGCCTGCGGGTCGACAACGCCGTCTTCCGGTGACTCCGACGGGGCCCGGGTACGATTCCGCGATGCACGGCCGCGTCGTCTCTGTCAACGTCTCCCCGGGTGGGGTGCCCAAACGTCCCGTCGCCTCGGCCTGGGTCGGTCTGCTGGGCCTGGACACCGACGCCCACGCCGAGCCCCCACCGACCCATGGCGGGCCCGACCAGGCCGTCTGCCTCTACTCGGTCGAGGCCATCGAACGGGTCGCCGCGGACGGGCATGAGGCATTCCCTGGCGCGTACGGCGAGAACCTGACGCTCCAGGGCATCGACTGGGGCAGTCTCGGTGCCGGTGACATCCTCGCCATCGGCGAGGACGGTCTGACGCTCGAGCTCACGAAGTACGCGTCCCCGTGCCAGACGATCGCCCACTGGTTCGTGGAGCGCCGGATCGCGCGGATCTCGTTCACGGTCCACCCGGAGGATTCGCGTTGGTACGCCCGCGTCCTCGCCGAGGGCCGTGTGGCGCCCGGGGCGCCGGTGACTGTGGACGGGCCGCGGCGGACCAGGTCGGGGTCCGGCACTGGCGCCTGAGCCGTCCGGTGCCGGCTGCATGGACGCCTCGCGCACAAGCGCGACATTCAGGATCCGTGCCCGCGGCCAAGCACGTCCCGGAAGCCTCCCGCGGGAGCCTCCCAGGTGCGGGCCCACGCTCGAGCGGGACCCGTGACGAACTGGCAGGTTGCGCTCCGGCGCCTGGCGACCGGCTTCCCGAGCCGGCTACTGCGTGCGGCGTCCATGCAGCAGTCAAGAGGAGGCCCAAGCAAGAGGAGGCCCAAGAGCGCCCCGACGGCGGGCACTCCAGTCGTCGCCCCTCCTCGCCGCGCCATGGCTCCCGTGCCTGCGGTCCTGCGGTCCTGCGGTGCTTGATGCCCCCGCTCGCCGGAAGGAGCCAGCCTGAACCGTCAGCCGCCCTCGCGCATCCCCCACGGCGAGCCGTACTCGACGAGAAGGTCCAGGAACGGGACCGCGTCGAACGCCTCCGGGCCCAGGACGCCGATGCCGGACCAGGTCCCGCGGGCAAGGAGCTCCAGGGCCACGACCGGATTCACAGCGGTCTGCCAGACGACGGCCTGGGATCCGTACTCGCGCATCGACCAGTCGTTGTCGACCACGTGGTAGAGGTAGACCTCGCGCGGTCTGCCGTCCGTCCCGAGCCCGGTGACCCAGGTCCCGGCGCAGGTCTTGCCGTGCATCCGGTCGCCGAGAGTTGCCGGATCCGGCAGGCACGCCGCCACCACGTCGCGCGGCGAGACCTCCGCGCCGCCAACGCGGACCTTCGCGGTCCGGTCCAGGCCCAGCTTGTGGAGGGTCTTCAAGACGCCGATGAACTCGTCGCCGAGGCCGTACTTGAAGGTCACGCGCCTCGCCTTGACCCAGCGCGGGACGAGGAGGACCTCCTCGTGCTCCACGTTCACGCACTCGACGGCGCCGATCCCCTCGGGGAACTCGAAGACCTCGGGCTCGCTGAACGGCGAGGTCGTGTACCAGCCTCGCCCTGTCTCCCAGATGACCGGCGGGTTGAGGCACTCCTCGATCGTCGTCCAGATCGAGAACGACGGAGCGAAGTCGTAGCCGTCCACGACCAGGTTCGCGCCGTCGCGGATGCCGATCTCGTCGATCTCGGAGAAGAGGTGGTCTGCCGCGTACCGGGCGAAGACGTCGGACAGCCCAGGCTCGACCCCGATGCCGACGATGGCCAGCCGGCCCGCGACCTCCCATTCGGCCGCCTGGGCGAACTGCTCGTCGCCGAGCTTGACGCCGGGCCGCTCGTACGGGCGCTCCGGGTCCGGCCGCGACAGGGACATCGCCATGTCGAGGTAGTCCACGCCCGCCGCTGCGCAGCCGTTGAAGATCGGCATGACGAAGCGCGGATCCACGGCGTTGAGGACGTGCGTGATCCGATGCTCACGGATGAGCGCGGCCACAGCGTCGGCGCTCGAGGCGTCCACCTGAGCCGCAGAGACCCGGGGATCGCCGGCGCGGGCGACGACCGCCTCGGCACGCCGGAGGTAGTAGTCGGCAACGACCATGTGCTCGAAGAAGGAGCGCCGGAGCGCGGTCGGGACGAAGGCGCTCCCGACGCCGCCGGCACCGATGATGAGGATCCGCATGGGGTGGCTCCTGTGTGGAGGTGGGTTGGATCGCGGCTGGGCTCCCGGGGACGGCAACAGTCTGCCGCGTCGAGCCGGAACGCATCCGCCGGTCTCGCTCGGCGGTCGGTCTCGTACGATGGACGCCATGGCGACCGCGGTGCGACGAGCGGATCGTGGCCCTGCCCGCGCCGTCATCGGGACTCGTACGATGGACGCCATGGCGACCGCGGTGCGACTCTCCCGCTCCGGGCCGGGCGACGTGGTCGCCCGGGTGACGCTCGCGCGACCCCATGTCCACAACGCGTTCGATGCCTCGATGATCGCCGAGCTCGCGGCGATCTTTGCCGCGCTCGCCCGAGAGGCCCCCACGACGCTCCGTGCCGTCGTCCTCGCCGGTGACGGCCCGTCGTTCTGCGCCGGCGCGGACCTCGCCTGGATGCGCGCGGCGATGCAGCTCGACGTCGAGGGCAACGAGCAGGACGCGATGGCGATGGCCGAGATGTTCGAGACCATCGACACGTGCCCGGTCCCGGTCATCGCACGGGTCCACGGCGTGGCGCTTGGCGGCGGGATGGGCCTCTGTGCGGTCGCGGACCTCGTCATCGCGGAGTCCGGGGTGCGGTTCGGGTTCACCGAGACTCGTCTGGGGATCCTGCCGGCGGTCATCTCCCCGTTCGTGATCGCGAAGATCGGCGAGTCGCACGCGCGGGCGCTCTTTCCCGGCGGCCGCCGCTTCGATGCGCTGCGCGCCCAACGAGTCGGCTTGGTTCATGAGGTGGTGGAAGGCGAGGCGGCGCTCGATGCCGCCGTGGATGCGGCGATCGATGATGTCCTGGCCGCGGGTCCGACGGCGGCGCGCGCCGCCAAGTCGATCGTTCGCGAGGTACGGGGGCTCGGGCATGGCTCGACCAAGTGGCACACCGCGCGGGTCATCGCCCGACAGCGGGTGAGCGCCGAGGCACACGAGGGTTTCGCGGCGTTCGAGGAGCGGCGCCGGCCGGGATGGGATCCACGCGCGGAGGACTGACGCCGACGCCGCCGGCCGGGACGAGGGTTCGCGGCCGCGGGTCGCCGACACCCCGACCTCGTGGCACCCGTAGACGCTTCGATCCGACCGGTGCACCGGTCGCCAGGGCCTGTTGCCCGCAAGAGGCCGCATTTGATGCCTCCCGGCATCAAGGCCGGCGATATGACTCGCGCCCGCGCCATCGATCGCGCCACGCCACATCACGCGGGTCTGGACCCGTGCAGGGGCAGGGGCGGTCCGCGGCTGCATCTCCACGACGGCCACGCCACATCACGCGGGTCTGGACCCGTGCAGGAGCTCCCGGCTCACGGTTGCATCCGAGCTTCCGATACGCGACGATCGCGACACGATGAAGCCCGATGAGCTCAGCGCAAGTCAGGCAGCACGACAGATCGGGACATCCACACGGTCCGTTCAGCGGTGGATCGCAAACGGCTCCCTCCCGGCAAGGCGGGTTGGGGGTCGTTGGCGTGTCGCGTCTGACGTGTTAGACGCCTTCATCACGGGCGCGGGACGGCGTCCCGGGCCTGGCGCGGGGCATGACGCAGGATCTGGCCCAGGACCTGGCGCGGGCCTGGGCGGCGCCGAAGTCAGACTCATGCGGCCACGCACATCAGGAACCGAAGGCTGGTCCGGTACCCCGATCCGGCACCTCTTCGTCGCCAATCGCGGCGAGATCGCGCGGCGGATCGGGCGAACCTGCGAGCGACTGCAGATCCGGCTGACGGTCCCCGAAACGACCGGTCCCCGCGCGCTCGACCTCCTCGACATCGAGGCCGTGGTCGCGGCGGCCCGGGCGGCGGGAGCGGACGCAATCCACCCGGGCTTCGGGTTCCTGGCCGAGAACGCGGACTTCGCCGCCGCCGTCGAGGCCGCCGGGATCCGCTGGATCGGACCGCCGCCCGCGGCGATCCGGGCGATGGGCGACAAGGCCGCCGCCCGCCGGCTTGCGACCGGGCTCGACGTGCCCGTTGTCCCCGGGTACGACGGCGAGGACCAGTCGGACGCCGGGCTGGAGGAAGCGGCCGCCGCGATCGGCTACCCCGTCCTGGTGAAGCCCGCGGCGGGCGGCGGTGGCAAGGGGATGCGGATCGTCCGGGTGACGTCTGGGCTCCGCGATGCGCTTGCGTCCGCAAGACGCGAGGCGGCAGCGGCCTTCGGTGACCCGCGCCTCATCCTCGAGCGGTTCGCGGAGGGGCCGCGCCACGTCGAGGTCCAGGTGCTCTTCGATCGGTTCGGCAACGGCATTCATCTCGGCGAGCGCGACTGCTCCATCCAGCGGCGGCATCAGAAGATCCTCGAGGAGACGCCGTCGCCGGCCGTGACGCCGAGGGTCCGAGAACGACTGGGGGCCGCCGCGCTGCGGCTCGCGGGCGCGGTCGGGTACGCGAGCGCGGGCACCTGCGAGTTCCTCCTGACGGATGGTGGCGAGGTCTTCTTCCTCGAGATGAACACGCGCCTCCAGGTGGAGCATCCGGTCACGGAGCTCGTCACCGGGCGGGACCTCGTCGCCGACCAGCTCCGGATCGCGAGCGGGGAGCCGCTCGGCGAGACGCAGGCCGAGGTCGACGCCGGGCGGGCCGCCGGCGGTCACGCCGTTGAGGTCCGCCTCTACGCAGAGGACGCCGAGAACGGCTTCCTGCCGGCAACGGGCAGAGTGGAACGACTCAGGTGGCCTTCAGGGCCCGGGATTCGCGTGGATTCCGGGATCGACGAGGGCGACGAGGTCACCGGCCGCTTCGACCCGATGCTCGCCAAGGTGATCGCCCACGGCGCCGACCGGGAGGAGGCGCTGGACCGTCTCGCGGCGGCCCTCGATGCGACGGTCGTCCTGGGCCTGACGACGAATCTCCGATTCCTCCGCTGGCTCGTCCGGGAGCCGTTGGTGCGGAACGGGCAGGCCCGGATCGACACCCTCGACCAGATCTGGCCTCCGGACGACTGGGCATCACGCGCTGCGATCCCTGACGTTGCCTGGGCCAGCGCGGCCCGAGCGCTCGGCGGAGGTGGCTGGCGGCTCAACGCCCCTGCTCGGAGCCGGCTCCTTGCCGACGACCGCTCCGAGCGGGTCGTCGAGCTCGAACTCGGACACACCGCCGGCGCGCGGACGGCCACGGAGCTCCCGGCAATCGCCGTCGCCGAAGAAACAGCGTACGTCGATGTCGGCGGGCTGAGCGTCGGCTTCCGGCTCGCCCCGCCGCCGGACGTCGATCGCGCCGCGCGGGCGGCCGTCGCCCACCACGCCGGGGGCCCGGCCGAGGTCACCGCCCCGATGCCCGGCAGCGTCCTTGCGGTCCACGTCGCGGTCGGGGTGACCATCGACGCCGGCGATCCCATCGTCACCATCGAGGCGATGAAGATGGAGCACGTCGTCGTCGCCCCGTTCACGGGCACGGTCGCAGAGCTGCGCATCACACCGGCTGAGCAGGTGGCCCGCGGCCAGGTTCTCGCGATCCTGGAGCCATAGCCGGGGGGGCCCTCGCGATCCCGGAGCAGGCGCGCTACCCTGTCTGCGATGACAACGACGAAACCGCACGCCGAACCCGCCAGGCTCCCGGACAACCGGGAGGCCCTCCTCGTCCTCCACCGCGCGGCCCGCCACCGTCGCGACGCCGCCCCGCTCGAGAGCGAGGAGCGCGCCTCCGCCGCGGAGGAGGTCGGCCGCATCGAGGTCCACATCGCCCGCATCGAGCGGGCGATGGACCCGCCGCTCGTCTGACGAGCAGCCGGTCGGGACGGCTCCGCGAGCCTCGCCCGCCCACCACATGCCCGACCACGTCCGGATCTACGAGGTGGGGCCCCGGGATGGGCTCCAGAACGAGGCGGTCTCGGTCTCGACGGAGGCCAAGCTCCGCTACATCGAGCTCCTGGCCGCGGCGGGACTCCGGGAGATCGAGGCCACGAGCTTCGTCTCCCCCCGGGCCATCTCGCAGCTTGCGGACGCCGACCTCCTGCTCCCCAGGCTGCCCCAGGCGGACGGCGTCCGCTACCCCGTCCTCGTTCCGAACGTCCGCGGGATGGCTCGCGCGGAGGCTGCCGGGGCACGGGCCCTCGCCGTCTTCACCGCAGCCACGGACGCGTTCACGGAGCGGAACATCGGGATGACCGTGGCCGCCTCGCTCGAGGCGGCCAGCCCGGTGCTTCGGCGGGCCACCGACCTCGGCTGGTGGCGTCGTGGGTACGTGTCCACCGCGTTCGGCTGTCCGTACACGGGCGCGGTGGCACCGGCACGGGCCGTCGAGGTGGCGCTTCACCTCGTTGAGCTCGGCGTGGATGAGGTCTGCTTCGGTGACACGATCGGCGTCGGAGCTCCGGGACAGGTTGCGGTGCTCACGGGCACAGCCGTCGCCGCCGGAATCCCCCTGGACCGGATCGCGTTCCACTTCCACGACACCCGCGGCACGGCGCTGGCGAACGTCGCGGCCGGCCTGGATGCGGGCGTCCGGTGCTTCGATTCGGCCGCCGGCGGGACCGGCGGCTGCCCGTACGCCCCGGGCGCGGCGGGCAACCTCGCGACCGAGGACCTCGTGTACTTCCTCGATGCCTCCGGGTACCACCACGGCGTCGATCTCGAGGGCGTCCTCGCGGCCGCGCGGTTCGCCACACGGACCCTCGGAAAGCCCCTGACGACGAAGGTCGGGCAGGCCGGCGGCTGGGATCCGGCGACCGGCGCACCCATCGGCCGAGCGGGAGTGGCGGACCGTTGCTAGCATCCCGCGCATGAACGGCGTTGTGCTCGTCCTGAACCAGGATTACGAGCCGCTGAACGTCACGAACCTGCCACGGGCGTTCCGGCTCGTCTTCGGCGAGAAGGCCGAAGTCCTCGAGTACGACCACCAGATGATCCGGACCCCGCGGACGGAGTACCGCGCGCCGTCCGTCATCCGGCTCCAGCACCACATTCGCCGGCCGCGACCGCGGGTCAAGCTGTCGCGCCGCGAGGTCTTCGCGCGCGATCGCCACACCTGCCAGTACTGCGGCCGAGTGGCCCACGACCTCACCCTCGATCACATCGTCCCGCGCCATCGCGGCGGCAGCCACGCCTGGGACAACCTGGTCGCCGCCTGCAAGGCGTGCAACCACCGGAAGGGCAGCAAGACGCTGGACGAGGCGCGCATGCGGCTGGTCCGCGCGCCGTTCGAGCCGCGCAGCGACCTGTACTCGCTGTTCACGCCCTACCTTGCGGACGAGCGGAACGAAGCCTGGCGCTCGTACCTCTTCCTCGGGCGGAACTGACCGGCGCGGAGCCGGCTGAGGAAGAGCGCCGGATGCCGGCCGTGGAGATCCGACCACCCGATTCCGTCCTCATGGTCCTCGGTCGCCTCTGGGCGGCCGGCCATGCCGGGTACGTGGTGGGAGGCTCGCTCCGAGACGTCCTCCTGGGTCGCGAGCCGGCGGATTGGGATATGGCGACCGACGCACGGCCGGAGCGGCTCGTGGAGCTCTTCCCCGGTGCCGTCTACGAGAACCGCTTCGGGACGGTGGCGGTCCGCGAGGGCGGCGCGGTCCACGAGCTCACGACCTTCCGATCCGATCACGAGTACGCCGACTTTCGCCGGCCTCACCGGATCGAGTTCGGCGACCGGATCGAGCTCGACCTGGCACGCCGCGACTTCACGATCAACGCGATGGCCTGGGGCGCCGATGCGGACGGGGCCGATGCAACTGTGTCCGAGGCGGGCGCCGTCGACCGCATGCCCGAGCCGGTCCTCGTCGACCCGCACGGCGGGCTCCTCGACATCCAGACACGAACGCTTCGAGCCGTCGGCGACCCGCGGGCACGGTTCGAGGAGGACGCCCTTCGGATGGTCCGCGCCGTCCGCCTCGCGGCGACGCTCGACCTCAGCGTGGAGACGGGAACGCTCGCGGCGATCCGGGCGAAAGCCGGGCTCGTCGCCCACCTGTCGGGCGAGCGCCTCTCGGCCGAGCTGGACAAGCTCCTCGGCGCCGAGTGGCCGTCGGTGGGGCTGCGACTCATGGCCGTCACGGACATCCTCGGGGTGCTGTCACCGGAGCTCGCCGCGCAGCGCGGGATTCCGCAGAACAAGATCCCCGGCGACGACCTCTGGGATCACACCGTACGGACGGTGGATGCCGTCCCGGTGGATCGGCCGGTCGTCCGGCTCGCCGCGCTGCTCCACGACATCGGGAAGCCGGCCACGATGTCCGACGGGCACTTCCGCAACCACGACGCCGTGGGCGCGGAGCTCACCGCCCAGCTCCTGGGGCGGCTTAGGACTCCGCGCGCCGTCGCGGAGCGGGTGGTCCACCTCGTCCGTCACCACATGTTCACATACGACCCATCGTGGGGCGATGCGGGGGTCAGGCGCTTCATCCGGCGGATCGGGCGCGATGCGCTCGAGTCGCTGTTCACTCTCCGGGCGGCCGACAATATCGGGAGCGGCCAGCCGCCGGACGCCCACGATATCGGGGAGCTGCGGCGGCGCGTCCGCGAGCAGCTCGAGGCGGACGTCGTCCTCGACCGGGCGGACCTCGCGGTTGACGGCGACGACCTCATCACGGAGCTCGACCTGGCTCCCGGGCCCACGTTGGGGCGCATCCTTGATGAGCTCCTCGAGCGGGCAATCGCCGACCCGGCGATCAACGACCGACCGACGCTCCTGCTTCTCGCTCAGTCGATGCTCACGGAGGACCGATGATCGAGCTGCTCCTGGCCGCCGAGCGGATGCTGGCGGCGGGCAAGCTCGACCGGGCCGAGCGGCTCTTCGAGCAGGTGGCCGAGGCGGACCCGCGGAACGCGATCGCGGTCGTCGGGCTGGCGCGGGTGGCGCTGGAGCGGGGAGACGAGGGCGGCGCGCTCGCGCAGGCGCGGCTGGCGCTCGAGATTGACGCCGAGAACGCGGCGGCGGGCCGGATGGTCGAGCGGCTCGAGGAGGTCCTCGCGACACGGGCGGCGGCACCCGAGCCCGAGCCCGCACCCGCACCCGAGCCCGCACCCGAGCCCGCACCCGAGCCCGAGCCCGAGCCCGGCCGCCGGTCCTGGCTGGACCGGCTCCTCAGGCTCTTCGGCCGCCGCTGACCCGGCGCAGCCGGGTCAGCCGTATCCTGCGCACATGCGCATCCTCGTCACCGGCGGCGCCGGATACGTCGGGTCGGTCTCCGTCGAGCGGCTCCTCTATACCGGCCACGAGGTCACCGTCCTGGATGATGTCTCGACCGGGCACGCCGCGTCCGTGATGCCAGGAGCGCGCTTCGTCCACGGCTCGTTCGGCGATCGCGCCGTGGTCGGTGCCGCGCTCCGCGACGCCGGCATCGATGCCGTCCTCCACTGCGGGGCAAAGTCCCTGGTCGGCGAGTCGATGCGCGACCCGGCTGCCTACTACCGGGCGAACGTCGTGGGTGGTGTCGCGCTCCTGGATGCGATGCGCGACGCGGGTGTCGGACGGATCGTCCTGTCATCGACCGCGGCGGTGTACGGCGTTCCGGAGGCCACGCCGATCCGGGAGGATGCCCCGCTTCGGCCGATCAACCCGTACGGCGAGTCGAAGCGGACGTTCGAGGCCGCGATGGCCTGGTACGGATCCGCCTACGGCCTGCGGAGCGTCAGCCTCCGCTACTTCAACGTCGCCGGGGCGTCCGAGGTCATCGGGGAGTGGCACGTCCCGGAGACCCATCTCATCCCGAACGTCCTGGCGGCGCTCGAGAGCGGTCCGACGCTCACCCTCTTCGGCGACGATTACCCCACCCCCGACGGCACGCCCATCCGCGACTACATCCACGTCCTCGACCTCGCGGACGCCCACCTCGCGGCGCTGGAGGCGACCGCGCCGGGCGACCAGCGGACGGACGCGCCGCTCGTCTGCAACCTCGGGAGCGGCGGCGGGTTCAGCGTCCGCGAAGTCCTCAGCGGGGCGGAACAGGTCGTGGGACGGCCCGTGCCGTATGTGGTCGGTCCGCGGCGCGGAGGGGATCCGCCGGTGCTCGTGGCCGCGATCGAGCGGGCGGCGGAGGTCCTCGGCTGGCTCCCGCTGCGCTCGAGCCTCGAGGAGATGATCGGCTCCGCCTGGGACTGGCGGCGCGCTCACCCCGACGGCTACCCGGACTGATCAGCGCGGCTCCAGGGGGGCCGTGGCCGGCTCCGTGCCGGCACCCTCCGGCGTGGACTCGTCCGGCCCGGACTGATCAGCGCGGCTCCAGCGGGGCCGTGGCCGGGGCAAGGCGGTCCGGCGGCGGCGCGGCCCGATCGTCGATCTCGCCCGAACCCTCCCATCGATCGGAGACCGTTCGAATGAGCCAGGTGCCGATGAGCATCGTCAAGAGCAGGCTCAGGACGGCGACCTGGTAGGCGCCGTTGCCGAGTGTGTCGAAGGTCCACAGCAGGATCAGGCCGTAGAGCAGCTGGCCGATGACCTGCGAGCCCTTGCCCACCAGCCCGTACAGGCCGAAGAGCTCCCCGAGCCGCTCCGGCGGCGAGAGGCGGAGCATGAAGACCCGGTCGGCGACCTGGACGCCACCGAGGCCGCTCCCGAGAATGGCACCGGCGATCAGGAAGAGCCCGATCCCGATCGGGCCGCTGATCCCGATCGACAGGCCGCCGAGGACGAGGCCGATCGCCCACGACCAGAGGACGGCCATGAGCGTCCGCTTCGGGCCCCACGAATCCACGAGGCGCCCCCAGCCGAAGCTTGCCGCCACGGCGACGACCGTCAGGCCCAGGAGGACGAGGTTGGCGACAGTGGGCGTCATCCCCATCGCCCGGACCGTGACGACGCTCATGACCACGATCACGGTGTTGACGGCGTCCGAATAGAAGAACCGGCCGAGGAGGAACCGGCCAAGTCCCGGCACGCCGCGTGCATGCTCCACGGTCCGGAAGAGCTGCCCGAACGAGCCGCCCAGCTCGCCCCGCGAGATCGTCTCGCCGGTTGAGGCCTCCTTGACGACCAGGAAGATCGGGATCGCGAACAGCGCGAACATCACCGCGGACAGCCGGAAGCGGTCCTCCACGGGGACGTCGAGGAAGAAGATCGTCAGCCCAACCGCAATCGTGCCCATGTAGCCGACCGCCACGCCGATCCCCGACAGCCGGCCGCGGGTCGCGGGCAGGCTCACCGTGCGGAGCGTCGCGTCGTAGTAGATGAGCGCAGCCTGGTAGGCGAAGTTCGCGACGATGAACAGAACGAGCCCCATCGTCGGCCCGACGTCGGCCATGAACGCCGTCGCACCGACGCACAGGACCGTGAACGCGAGGAGGAATGGAAGGCGTCGACCGCCGCGATCCGACAGGGCACCCAGGACCGGCGACACGATCGCGTTCAGGCCCACGCTGAGCACGATGCCCACGCTGAGCAGGAAGTTGCCGTCCCGCTCCCCGAACTGGGCCGCCTCCGTCAGCCACAGCCCGATCGCGCCGGATACGACCGCGAAGCTGAAGATCGTGTTCGCGAAGTCGTACAGCGCCCAGGCGACCGGGACGCGCGCCTGGCCGGACGGGGTGAGCGCCGCGAGTGCCTGCATCGGCGTGCCGCTCCCTGATCGATGGGCTGATCGGGCTGGGCGGGACGGAGCAGGGGCTCCGTCGGCCGGATCATTCGGCCGGATCATAGAGAAGAGCCGGGGCCCGGGAACCTCGAATCCGCGCGCCCTCTGGCGAGACGCTCTTCGGCAACCTCGACGGGTGGAGGTAGGATGCCGCACATGACCACGACCACTCGCGTCACGAGCCCGGCCGATCTCCGGTTGATGCCGTTCGGGCGGACCCAGGCGCGTCAGGTCCGGGACGGGCTGTGGGAGCCGCTCTGGGGAGGGCAACGAACCCTGGTCGAGGTGCTCGGCGATCGCGTGACGTTCCGCGACGAGCACAACCAGAAGCTCGATGGGTACGACCCGCTCCGCGCGGCGATCCTCGATGCGGCGCAGGCGGACGAGCTCGTGCTCGACGGCTACCTGTTGCCGGCGCCATTGCGCGACTCTGCCGGCATCGAGGCACCGCCGGGAATGGACTCCCTGATGTCCGTTGGGGGAGTTGGGCGACAGTTCCTCCTGGGCGGGGGCAGGCGCAGGGAGCACCGGGACGCAATCGTCGCCGCGACCGCGCGCCGGGCCCAGATCCCGTCCGCCTCACCGACCGCCCTGGTCGCCGTCGACCTGCTCTGGATGGACGGCGAATCGATCATCGACGTCCCGCTCCAGGAGCGGAAGAGGCTCCTGGAATCGGTGCTCCTCGAGGGCGAGATCGTGCGGCGCACCGTTGCGGTTCGGCCGCCCGTCGAGCAGTGGTTCGCCCAGTGGCGGGTCCTTGGCTTCCGCGAGCTTGCGGTGAAGGGCGCGAACAGCCGCTACACCCCGGGCCGACCGAACGACGAGTGGGCCACTGCGTTCATCCCGAAGCGCTGAGCCCGCAGCACGGCCCAGGAGAGGTGAAAGCGTGCCCGAGACCGTGCTGACGCCGGCCATCCGCGCCGAGATCGCCCGACTCGAACGCGCGGACATCATGGTCGGCATTCCGAGCTTCAAGAACGCGGCCACGATCGGTTACGTCGTGCGCGCCGCCCAGGCCGGGCTGGTCCAGTACTTCCCGGACCTCCGGCCGGTGGTCGTGAACTCGGATGCCGGCTCGCCCGATGGCACCGGCCGCGTCGTGGTGGAGACCGAGCCGCCCGACTACGTGGAGCGGATCCTCCTGGTCCGCCCGACGAACAAGCTCGCCCGCGTCTCGCTCACCTACCCTGAGGTGCACGGCAGCGGCGGCAAGGGTGCCGCCCTGCACACGATCTTCGAGATCGCGGCCGCCCTGGAGGTCCAGGCCCTCGTCGTCGTGGACTCGGACCTGCGAAGCATCCTGCCCGAATGGATCGAGCTCCTGGCGGGCCCGATCCTCAAGGGCGGCTACGACTTCGTCGCCCCCCTCTACAGCCGCCACAAGCACGACGGCACGATCACCAACACGGTCACGTACCCGCTCACCCGCGCGCTGTACGGCCTCCGGATCCGGCAGCCGATCGGCGGCGACTTCGGAGTCTCCGGCGACCTCGTCCGGCGGTACCTCGAAGCGCCCGGTTGGACGCCCGACGTCTCGAAGTTCGGGATCGACATCTGGATGACAACGACCGCTCTCGCCGGCGGCTACGCGATCTGCCAGACGCGCCTGGGCGCGAAGGTCCACGACCCGAAGGACCCCGGCGCAGACCTGGGGCCGATGTTCCGGCAGGTCGTCGGCACGATCCTCCGGCTCGCGGTGGCGAACGCCGACCGCTGGCACGAGGTCCGCGGCAGCCACGACGTCCCGGCCTACGGCTTCGAGCGCCACGCGACGCCTCCGCCGCTCGAGATCAACGTCCTCCGCCTGCTCTCGGAGTTCCACGCCGGCTCCCTCACGATGGCGGGAACGTGGCGGGGAATGCTCGCTCCCGAGACCGCGGCGGACGTGCTCGACCTCGCCACGGAGGCGGGGGCCGTCGCGGCGTCCATCCGGGATCACCTGGGGCTGGATCGGCCGGGCAGCGAGACGGCGACGACCGCCGCGATGGCCGAGGCGGCTGCCTCGTTCATGTTTCCCGACGACCTCTGGGCGCGGATCGTCTACGACCTGATCGTCACCGCACGGCGCAAGCCGGAGGCGGTGGATTCCCGAGTGGCCGCGCTCGTGCCGGTCTACTTCGGCCGCGTCGCCTCGCTCGTGGTCGAGAACCGCGACCTCTCGACGGAGCGGGCCGAGGGCCACGTGGAGCGGCAGGCGCGCGAGTTCGAACGCCTGAAGCCGTACCTCCTGGCCCGCTGGGACGCGGAGGCCGGCGATCCCGCCCAGGCCGCCGGCGAGGGCGCCGACGAGGGCGCCGGCACATGAGCGTGCCGCTCCCCGCGAGGATCGTCATCCCCGTCGCCAACCCGGCCACCGCCGAGGAGCTGATCCGCCTCGGCGCGGACCTCCTGGAACCGCGGACCGGCGAGCTGACCGCCCTCGGGATCGTCGAGGTCCCAGAAGGGATGGCCCTCTCCGACGGCGCCACCCGGGCCCGCCACGCGCGCCGCCTTCTCCAGAAGGTCCTCGACTTCGCCCCGGAGGGCACGCCCATCCATCCGATCGTCCGGATCGGCCGGCATGCCGCCGAGGGGATCGTGGAGTCCGCCGCCGAGCTCGACGCCGACCTCATCGTCTTCGGCTGGGGCGGGAAGACGCCCGGCAAGGGCAACGGTGTCACTGCGCCCTTCTCACCGACGATCGAGGAGGTCGTCCGCGACGCCCCGTGCGACATCGCGGTCGTCAAGCAGCGCGGGGCGCGGGAGATCCGGCGCGTGATGGTCCCCGTCCGCGGCGGCCCGCATGCCGAGCTCGCGCTCCGCTTCGCCGACGCCATCGCCCGCCGCCACGACGCCGACCTCGTCGCCCTCCACGTCGTTCCGCCGGGGATCACGATCGCGGTTCGAGCCCAGGCGGAGCGTGCCCTCGCAGCGTTCGTCCAGCAGCACGCGACGGCCCGCGTGGAGACCGTCGTCCGCGAGGCGGCGAACGTCCGGAACGCGATCCTCCGCGAGGGGGACCGCGCCGACCTCGTGGTCATGGGCGCGGCCGCGGCGCCAACCTCGGGCGATGTCTCGCCGAACCTGTTCGGGGCGATGCCCGAGGCGATCGCCACCCGCTCACGCTCGACGGTGATCGTCGTCAAGACGCGCGAGGCGATCGGCCGCCAGACGTTCGAGCAGTTGGCCGCCCGTGCAGAGACCCTCGCCGCGGCCGACCGCGCCGCCGAGGAGGCCCGCGCCGTCCCGACTCGGGTGGAGCGCTGGTTCGGCGAGTCGAACTTCCACCACAGCGAGTTCGCCGATCTCCGACGCCTCGTGAACCTGAAGGACAAGCTGGGCCTGACGATCAGCCTCGTCCTGCCGACCCTCGACGAGGAGGAGACGATCGGCCCGATCGTCCGCCGGGCGATCCGCGAGATGGTCGGCCGTGTGCCGCTCCTCGACGAGGTCCTCGTCATCGATTCGGCGTCGAGCGACCGAACGCGGGAGATCGCCGAGGCGGAGGGCGCTCGCGTCGTCCAGCATCCCGACGTTCTGTCCCGCTACGGGTCCTTCCGCGGGAAGGGCGAGGCGCTCTGGAAGTCGCTCCACGAGACATCCGGCGACATCGTCGTCTGGGCGGACACGGACGTCCGGAACTGGCATCCGCGGATGGTCTACGGCACGCTGGGCCCGCTCCTCCACGAGCCGCGGCTCCAGTACGTGAAGGGCTACTACCAGCGCCCGATCGTGGAGGCCGGCATCCTCCGCGAGGGCGGCGGCGGGCGGGTCACGGAGCTCGTCGCGCGACCCCTCATCAACCTCTTCTACCCGGAGCTGTCCGGGTTCATCCAGCCGCTCGCCGGCGAGTACGCCGGGCGGCGCTCGATCCTCGAGCAGATCCCGTTCTTCACCGGCTATGCCGTCGAGATCGGGCACCTCATCGACATCGCCGAGCGGATCGGGATCGAAGGGCTCGGCCAGGTGGACCTGGAGCGGCGGGTGCATCGGAACCAGGAGCTCGAGGGGCTGTCGCGGATGAGCTTCGTGATCCTCCAGGCCGTGATGAAGCGGCTCGAGGAGCGGCGCAAGGCGCGCCTCTTCGCGGAGCTTGGCTCCACGATGAAGCTGCCGCGCTCCGGGCGCGGCAGGCTGTCGCTCGAGGTCATCGAGCTCGCGGACATGGAGCGCCCGCCGATGATCCGCATCCCGGAGTATCTGGAACGGCGGCAGGGACCGGGGATGGGGGCGCTCGGCGGTCGATGAGGCCACAAGACCGATCACGATCACGGCCAGTGCCACGGGGGACCGGGAATGGGGGCGCTCGGCGGTCGATGAGGCTGCTCATCGCGCCCGACTCGTTCAAGGGCTCGCTCACGTCGGTCGAGGTTGCGGAGGCGCTGGCCGCCGGCTGGCGGCGGGTCCGGCCGGAGGATGAGATCGAGCTCGCCCCGCTCGCGGATGGGGGGGAAGGCACGCTCGCGGCCGTCGAGTCCGCCGGCGGCTGGGAACGGCGCACGGCTCGGGCGAGGGATCCGCTCGGTCGCTGGATCGAAGCGCCGTGGCTTCTGTCCGCGGCTGACGGCACAACCGCCGTCATCGAGCTCGCGGCGGCGTCCGGCCTGTCGCGCCTGGCGCCGGGCGAGCTGGACCCGATCGGCGCAACGACGCACGGGGCGGGCGACCTGCTGCGTGCGGCGCTGGACGCGGGTGTCCGGCGCGTCGTCCTGGGGATCGGCGGAAGCGCGACGACGGATGGCGGGCGAGGGATCGTCGAGGCGCTCGGCGCATCGGTCTCGGCCGCCGACGCTGACCGCGGCGCGCGCCCGGTCGTGAGCCTGGCCGGCCTGGACCCGAGGCTCGGCGGCGTCTCGCTCGAGGTCGCCTGCGACGTGACCAACCCACTGCTCGGAGAGCGCGGAGCCGCCGCGACCTATGCGCCGCAGAAGGGCGCGTCGCCGGCACAGGTGCGCGAGCTCGACGCCCGGAACGCAGCCTGGGCGGACGCTCTGGAGGCTGCCGCCGGCATGAGCGCCCGCAACGTCCCCGGGGCCGGTGCGGCCGGCGGCGTCGGGTTCGCGATGCTCTGCCTGGCGGACCGGTTCGCCGCATTCGCGCTCCGACCGGGCGTCGAGCTCGTGATGGAGAGCGTCGGGTTCGCGGAGCGCCTCGCGCGCGCGGACCTGGTCATCACCGGCGAGGGCCGGATCGACAGACAGACCGCCTTCGGGAAGACCGCCCTCGGGGTCGCGCGGCTGGCACAGGCGGCCGGCGTCCGCTGCATCGCCGTCGGCGGGGGGGTCGAGGGGGACGGCGTCGACGCGCTGGCGAAACTTCGAGCCACGGTGATCCCCGTCTGGGAGCGGCCCGTCCCCGTGGCGGAGGCGATGGCCGCTGGCGCTGCCCCGCTCGTTGCATGTGGGGAGCGGCTGGCTCGCGACTGGCTCGGCCCGTCTCGGGCTGGTTGACTTAGTCCATTACCTAGTCCATCATCGTGCGATGAGCACGCAGGTCAACATCCACGAGGCCAAGACCCATCTCTCGCGCCTTCTCGAGCGGGTCCGCGACGGTGAGGAGGTCGTCATCGCGA
Organism: Anaerolinea sp.; assembly: GCA_013822395.1. Lineage (GTDB taxonomy): Bacteria > Chloroflexota > Limnocylindria > Limnocylindrales > CSP1-4 > UBA5189. Next base: position 30,743 of record PNKK01000022.1, read on the forward strand.
AGGCCGGAAAGCCCGTCGCGCGGCTGGTCGCGATCGACCGACGACCAGCACGCCGGATCCCCGGGATGGACAAGGGCAAGGTGATCATCCGCCCGGACTTCGACGACCCCATCCCCGAGTGGGATCCGGATTACATGCACCCTGACGATCCAATGCGTGAGCTCCTCAAGTGAGGGCCTTGCTGGATACGCACACCTTCCTCTGGTGGGTGCTCGATGCGCCGAGACTGACGGCCGACTGTCGCACGATCCTGGACGACGGAGCGAACGACGTTCTCTTCAGCGCGGTCAGCGGGTATGAGCTGGCGTACAAGGTGAGCCAGGGTCGACTGGTCCTCCCGGAAGTCCCGGACGTCTACGTCCGAAGTCGACTCGCCGTCAACGGATTCGAGGCGCTCTCGATCGAGCTGGACCACGCCCTGCGCGCCGCAAGCCTGCCCATGATCCACCGGGACCCATTCGATCGGCTGCTCATCGGACAGGCCCAGGCCGAAGGGCTGCCGATCATCACCGCCGACCCGGCGATCGCTCAATACGACGTCGAGGTCATCTGGTGACGGAGGCGGCATCAGTCGCCGAAGCTGCCGGGCCCGCCCGGAAACCGCGCGTGAAGGAGCCAGCGACCAAACGGTCGGCCATGAAGCGGTCGCCGGCGACCCGGAAGAAGCGTCGGGCCCCCGACCCGATCAAGGCCTGGGTCAAGCGCCTCGAACGGACCCGGCCCAACCTCGTTCGGGACACCCTCGACGGGCTGGCCGCGCGCTATGGTCACCACGCGTGGGAGCGTCGCCTGGACCCCACGAGCGAGCTGATCCTCACGATCCTCACCCAGAACAGCGCCGATACCAACGCCGAGAAGGCGTTCGAGGCGCTCCGCGCTACCTACCCCTCCGATCGCCCGGCGGAGCGCCACATCCCCGGGCCCGGCTGGGGCGGCGAGGGCCTGTCCGACGGGGCTCCGCCGGACTGGAACGCGGTGGAGGCCGCGCCGATCCAGGAGCTCGTCGACGTCATCCGGCCGGGCGGGCTCGCGAACCAGAAGGCGCCGCGGCTCCAGGCCACGCTCCGGACGATCCGGGAGGCCCGCGGCGACCACTCCCTGGAGTTCCTCGCCGACATGTCGCCCCTGGAGGCCCGGGCGTGGCTCACCGCGATCGACGGGATCGGCAAGAAGACCGCGTCCGTCCTCCTGGCCTTCTCGTTCGGGATGCCGCTCATGGCCGTGGACCGGCACGTGGAGCGGGTGTCGCACCGGGTCGGGCTGATCCCCCCGAAGGCGACGGCAGACGAGGCCCACGACTACTACCTCGCGATGCTCGCCCCGAATGAGATGTACGAGGCCCACGTCAACCTGATCCGGCACGGCCGGGTCATCTGCCACGCCCGGAACCCCGAGCACGAGATCTGCCCGCTCCGCGCCCGCTGCCGCTTCGTCGACCCGAAGGCGCCCTGAGCACCGCCTGGCCCCGGCGATCCCAGCCCGCCCCAGGCCCGCTCACGCAGGCGGCGCGCGGGCGAGCCGCGGGCGACCCGCAGCCGACCACGCAGGCGACCCGCCGCGGCCAGGCGGCGGCCGCCACCCCACGTTCCTCCGCTGATCGATCTGGTTCATCGTTTCGGGCTCATCCGAGCGTGGCCGTGCACCGTTTCCGACGAATCCGCGGCATGGCTGAGCGTGAATGTCGTTGAATCGATGAATGAAGTCGATCACGGCTGCATCTCGCTGCCCAACGACCAGCTCATGATCTTCGCCGCGGCCCAGGTCCGATCGAGCGCATGAAGTCCGCATAGTCCACGTAGGGAGCCGGGGAGCGTCGGCCATCGATCCGCAACGCACCGCACCACGCCCGCCGATGCGAGCGCGGGTCGATCACGGCGATGGCCCGCCCTGTGGCCGTGGGCATCGACCCGCCGAGCACGACCGGCTCCAGGTGCCGCGCCCGGAGCGGGAAGCCCACCTCGATCGACGTTCGGTTTGCGGCGGCACGCAGCTCGTTGGCCTCGGTCGCCAGGAGCAGCAGACAGCCAATGGCCCGCGCCGGGCGCCAGCCGAACCGCCGGGCCGCCCCCCACGCCTCTCGTTCGTACCAGCCGAGGCTCCGTTCGATCTGCCCCAGGTCGTGGATCTCGGTCTTGATCTCGATGACGAGCATCACGCGGCTCTCGGGATGGAACGCGACGATGTCGATCCAGCCACGAGAGCGGTCGCCGCCCACCTCGACCTCGGGCCGGGTCTCCCACCCGGCGCGTCGCAGTCGCGCGAGGACGTGAGCTCCGAGCCGAGCGTGCGCTGGATCGCGCTGCCGCTCGCGGTCGCCGAGGTAGGGGGCATCCACGTCCACGACGAGGCGGGCACCCATGGCGCTCAGCAAGGCCGCAGCGGTCGAGAACGTCAGATCACGCAGCACACCGCTCTCGGCCAGGCAGACCATCGACTGGGACACCGCCGCGCGCCTGCCGAGCTCCCGCTGCGACCAGCCGATTGCCGTGCGGAGCGTCTTGACCATCGTTCCGACAACAGCGACGTGGTCCCTCTGATCGAGCACGTCTCCTTGTACAGCATGGCGCTCACTCGGCGATCACCTCGCAATCACCCGGCTCGGCAGAGGGTCCCCGGGGAGTGTCAAGGGAGGTTGCGGCGCGGCGGCTGCGTGACGGTCACGCTCCAACCAGGGCGGCGACCCGCCGCGGCCAGGCGGCGACCCGCAGGCGACCCGCGTTCCTCCGCTGATCGATCTCGTTCATCACTTCGGCCACAGGTGAGCGTGGCCATGCGCCGATTCCGACGAATCTGCGGCATGGCTGAGCGTGAATGTCGTCGAATCGATGAATGAGGTCGATCACGGCTGCCCCGGGAGATGCCCAGGGCGGCGACCCGCCGCGGCCAGGCGGCGACCCGCAGGCGACCCGCGTTCCTCCGCTGATCGATCTGGTTCATCGTTTCGGGCTCATCCGAGCGTGGCCGTGCACCGTTTCCGACGAATCTGCGGCATGGCTGAGCGTGAATGTCGTCGAATCGATGAATGAGGTCGATCACGGCTGCCCCGGGAGATGCCCAGGGCGGCGGCCAGGCGGCGGCCCGGGAGGCGGCCCGGGCCGCGGCCCGGGAGATGCTCAGGGAGGCGGCCACGCCGCGGGGAGCCCGTCGAATCAGGAGCGTTCCACGGCGGGCGGGCAGTGGGCCCTCCATGTGCTACCATGTCGCACATGGAGCGGGTTGGGGTCCGGGAACTGCGTCGCCAGGCGAGCGCCATCCTGCGACGGGTGGCCGCGGGCGAGACCGTGGAGGTCACCGACCGTGGACGTCCCGTGGCCGTCATGCTGAGGACGATGCCAAACGGCCTGGCCCGGCTGGAACGTGAGGGGCTCCTGCGTCGAGCCGAGGCCGATCTCCTCGACCTCGTGCCCGTCGGTCTCCCGCCGGACGCCACGGCGCCATCGCGAATCGTGTCAGGGGGACGGGCCGATTGAGGGCGCTCTACCTCGATAGCTCGGCATTCGTGAAGCTGGTCGTCGCGGAGGCGGAGTCCGCGGCCGTGCGGACGTTTCTGGCCGACCGCGACGCGCGCCGCGTGTCGTCGGCCCTGCTCCGCACGGAGTCCCTGCGCGCGGTCCGCCACTTGGGGCCGGATGCCCTCGCCACGGTCCGAGAGGGCCTGCGACGCGTCGATCTCATCGGGATCGACGATCGAATCCTGGATGCGGCCGGCATGCTGGAACCGCGGGTGCTCCGAGCGCTCAACGCCATCCACCTCGCGACCGCGATGGCCGTGGGTGACGATCTCGAGGCGATCGTGACCTACGACGAGCGGATGGTCGATGGGGCGCGGCTCATGGGGCTGCCGACGGCCACGCCGCGCTGATCCGACGCGCTCGAACGCCGAGCAGGCAGCCCCTGCAAGTCGAGACTGGCGGCAATTGCATGTCACGCCATCATCATCCATACTCCGGCAATGCGGTATGCATTGGGGACATCGGTCGGTGAGCGAGGCCAGATCACCATCGAGCGCGAGATCCGCAAGAGGCTCGGGATCAAGCCAAAGGACATCGCCATTCAGCGAGTGCAGGACGGGCAGCTCATCGTGGAGTTCGTCCGGCCGCACGAACCGCACATGCGCTCGCTGGCCGGGATCCTGGGCCCGCCCCCTCGACAGCCGCGCGAACCGCTCGATGTCGACGATGAGGTGAGCCGAGGCATCGCCGCGGAGTGGCGCGCGTCCGTCTCGAGCGATGTGGCCGAGGTCCGCCCGTCTGGGTCGCGATCGCGCGGGCGTCGATCCCGGTGACCTACGTCGACACGTCGGTCGTCATCAGATATCTGACCGGCGACGACCCTGTCCGAACGTCGGCGGCGATGGCCATCATCGAGACGCGGGCGGAGCGGGCCGTGTCCATGATCGCGATCCTGGAGGCGTCCCATGTGCTCCGCACGGCCTATGCGTACGAGCGTCGCACCGTCGCCTCGGCGCTGATGGATCTGGTTTCACGGCGCAATGTCATCGTGCCCGAGTTCGCGAAGGACCACGTCTTGCGCTGGCTGAAAGCCTGGGGCGAGGGCACCGTCGATTCGGCCGGTGACGCTCTGATCGCGGCCAGCATGTCCGCCAATGAGGCCGAGGCAATTGCCACCTTTGACGTCGGCTTTCCCCGGGGGGCCTGGACCGTCCTGGCCGAGCCACAGCCGTGATCGGACCGGCGAGGGGCCTCGGGGTGCCGTCGCCGCGGGTCCTCCTCGTCGACGACGACCCGAACCTGCTCGTCCTCCTCGCCGATCAGCTCCGGGCGGACGGGTTCGAGGTCCAGACGGCTCGGGACGGCGACGAGGCCCTCCGCCGCCTGCGGAATGGCTGGCCGGATCTCCTGATCGTGGACATGATGATGCCGCGAATGGACGGCCTCACCCTCGCACGCGAGATCAAGGCCCAGGCGGACCTGCCGATCATCGTCCTCTCGGCGATCGACACCGCGGACTCCAAGGCGGATCTTCTCGAGGAGGTGGCCGAGGACTACGTCACGAAGCCGTACCACTACCCCGAGCTGCGGGCGCGGATCGGGCGGGTGCTCCGGCGGCTCGGCGACAAGGTGCCCCGCCGCGCGCTCCCACTCGGCCCGAGCCTCGTCCTGGAGCTCCACCGGCGGACGGCGATCGTCCGCGGCGAGGCGGTCCCGTTGACGCCCACCGAGTCGCGACTCCTCTACGCGCTCGCCGCGAACCTCGGCCAGACGGTGACCACGGAGACGCTCCTCGACCGCGGCTGGGCGGATACGGAGGACGCGGATCCCTCGTACGTGTGGGTTACGATGCGCCGGCTCCGCCAGAAGATCGAGCCGGACGCGAACCATCCCATCCACGTCGTGACCGTCCGCGGCATCGGCTACCGGCTCGTCCGGCTGGACGGCCCGGCCGGTGAGGCCGGTGAGGCCGGGAAGGCCGAGAAGTGACGGACAGCGGGCGCCGGGGGCTGGATCCCGAACCTCAGCGAGTGGGACCCGGCTACTCCTTCCGGGCGAGGCTGACGGCCGGCCTGATCGCGGGGGCGGTCGTGCCGCTGGCCGGCTTCGGGCTGGTGCTCGCCGCCGCCGAGCTCGCCCGGACCGGGGGCATCGATTCCACGATGGGTGGCCTGGTCGTCTTCGCCCTCGCGGCCGCGATCATCCTGGCCGTGATCTTCGCCTGGTTCCTGGCCGGCAACCTGACCGCACCGCTCCGGGTCATCTCCCACGCCGTCGAGCGAGTGTCGGCCGGTGACCTGTCCGCCCGCGTCGAGGTCGCCGGGGAGGACGAGTTGGCCAGTTTGGTCGAGAGCCATAACCGGCTGGCGGCGGACCTGGCGCGTCGGAACGCGGAGCTCGGCCGGATCCTTCTGGCGATCGGGGAGACCTCCCCGCGGGACGGCCTGGACCGCCTGGCGGCCCATGCCACCGCGAGCGCCCGCTCCGCGTTCGACATGATCGACGCCTCGCTCCACCTCGGCGACCCAGAGGACGTGCCGGCGGAGGAGATCATCCCCGGCGAATCGCGGCCGGTTCGCGCGGTGCTGGCACTGCCCGACGAGCGCGTCGGCGTCCTGACCGGCCACCTTCCGGCAACGAGATCGTGGGACGCCGCCGACCAGGATCTCCTGGAGCTCTTCGCCAGCGAGATCGCCGTCGCGATCCGGAACGCGGAGCTGTTCGAGCAGGTCCAGCGCCAGACACAGCGCCTGGTCGAGCTGGATGCCGCGAAGGACGACTTCCTGCGCGGGATCAGCCACAACCTCCAGACCCCGCTGACGAGCATCCGGGCCTACTCGGAGCAGCTCCAGAACGAGCGTCCCGACCGGCGCCTGTCGATCATCACCGAGCAGTCCGAACGCCTGTCGCGGATGGTCCGCCAGCTCCTCGCTGTGTCACGCCTGGAGGCCGGCACGCTCCACCCACGCCTGGAGGTGCTCGCGCTCGCGCCACGGGTCCGCCATGCGTGGGACGCGCTCGGCGCCGCCGACGTCGAGCTCAGGCTGGACGACGAGGCGCCGGGCTGGCTCGCGATCGCCGATCGGGACCAGCTGGACCAGGTCCTCTGGGCCCTCCTTGACAACGCGGTCAAGTACGGCGGCGGATCGCCGGTCGCGGTCACGGTCGTCGCGGACGAGGCCGGTGCGCGGCTGCGGATCACCGTTTCCGATGGCGGTCCAGGCGTCGCCGAGGCCGATCGACCATGGCTCTTCGGACGGTTCGTGCGCGGCGCCGAGCAAACGCCGGACGAGGGCAGCGGCCTCGGGCTGTACGTCTCGCGCGAGCTGTGCCGGGCGATGGGTGGCGAGCTCTTCCTGGAGCCTCCGGCGGCCGGCCGCGGCGCGGCGTTCAGCGTCCACCTCCCCGGCGAACCGGGAAACGAAGC
>PNKK01000023.1 GCA_013822395.1 Anaerolinea sp.
AGGTAATAGAGGCCGGTGGGACCGTCGCGGTACTCGCCGGTGAAGCCGAACGGGGTGACCGGCGCCTGGCTGGTGGCGCCCGACGCCCGGACCGCCCCGAACGGGCTGTACTCGGTCCAGGCCAGCGCGGCGCCCGATGGGCTGGTGACTTCGGTCACCGAGCCGAGGCCGGCGGCCTGGTACCAGTAGGGGGCCCTTGTTCGAGGTCGTCTGGCTCAGGCGCTCGGGGCCGTACGTGGACCGACGGACGAGCCGGCCGGCGGCATCGCGCTCGGAGCGCGACCTGGGGCAGGGCGAACGCCCGATCGACGAGGAAGCGGGTCTGGTCCTGGGCCCGGCTGCCGCGGACGGCCGAGCGGCGGATCCCGTCGCCCGACCAAGTGTACGTCTTGGTCGTCGGCCCGACCGTCGCCCGGACGAGCCGGTCGGCGAGGTCGTAGGCGTAGGTCGTGGTGCCGGCGCTCGCCTGGTTGCCGTTGGCGTCGTAGGTGGAGGCGGTGACGGCCCCGCCGGGGGCGGTCACGCCGACAAGGCGGTCGGCGGTGTCGTAGGCGTAGGTCGTGGTGCCCTGGTAGGTCTGCTCGGTCAGGCGGTTGGGCCACGCGCTCCCGAGGGCCCGTCGCCGTCATCGACTTCGATTCCCACACGGACGCCTGGGACAGCTACTTCGGCGAGAAGCACAACCACGGGACAGGCGCTCCGGGGTCTGCCCGCTGACACGCGCCGGCCATCCCCGACCCGCCCCCCGATCCGTCCGGGTCGACGCGGAAGGACACGGCCCGGCGCACCCGGGACGAACCGAATAGCCTGTACGGGATGCGACGACTGCTGCTCTGGATGGCCGGCAACGGCTGGCTCCGCGACCGGATCCCGCGGCTCTGGTTCGCCCGCCGCGCGGTCCGGCGGTTCATGCCCGGCGAGAACGCGGAGAGCGCTCTCGCGGCGGGCGTCCGGTTCCAGATCGAGGGTCTCGGGACACTCTTCACGACGCTCGGCGAGAACCTGACCCGGATCGAGGAGGCGGATGAGGTCGCCAGCCACTACCGGACGCTGCTGGATCAGATCCGCGACCGGCGCCTTGATGGCGAGATCAGCGTGAAGCTCACTCAGCTCGGCTTCGATCTGGACGCCAAACGGACGTTCCAGCATGCCTCAGCCCTGGCGGCACAGGCCGCCGAGACCGGCAGGACCTTCTGGATCGACATGGAGGGCAGCGCCTACACGGAGTTGACCATCAACTTCTACGAGCGCCTGAAGGCGGCTCACCCGAACACCGGTATCTGCCTCCAGGCGTACCTGAAGCGCACCGCGGCGGACCTCCAGCGGCTTCTTCCGCTCAAGCCCGAGATCCGGCTCGTGAAGGGCGCCTACGCTGAGCCCGCCGCAATCGCCTACCAGTCCCGGCACGACATCGACGCGAACTACCTCGCGCTGTGCGTGGCGATGCTGGAAGCCGTCCGAGCCGGGGGCGCGGTCCGGATCGGGCTCGGGACGCATGATGTCCGGTTGATCGAGCAGGTCGCCGAGCACGCGGCGGCCCTCGGTCTGCCGAAGACGACCTTTGAGGTCCAGATGCTGTACGGCATCCGGATGGACCAGCAACGCCGGCTCGCCCGCGAGGGCTACCTCGTCCGTGACCTCATTGCGTACGGCGAGGCGTGGTACCCGTGGTACATGCGCCGCCTCGCCGAGCGTCCGGCGAACGTCCTGTTCGCCCTCCGCCAGATCGTCGGGTAGCTGTGCGCCGGGCCGCGGCCGTCGTGGGGCTGATCGTCGGCGTCGTGATCCTGGCGGCGGTGGTGCGCCCGTTCCAGCCGGCGCGCGAGGCGTTCGAGGTCGCGACCGTCACCCGCGGCTCGCTCCAGGTCACCGTGGAGCTCGCCGGCTCCATCGCCGCGCGCGACGCGCGGACGCTCGCCTTCGGGTCGGTAGGAACCGTGGCACGCGTCCTGGTCCAGGAGGGCGACGCCGTGGCAGCCGGAGCGCTGCTCGCCGCGCTCGACGGCGCTGTCCAGCAGGCCCAGCTCGACGCGGCCGAGGCGGCCGTGGCGAGCGCCGAGGCGCGGCTGGCCGTGGATCGTGCCGGGCTCACGGCCGACCAGCTCGCCTCTGCGCGCGACCCCGTGACACAGGGAGAGCGCGCGCTGACGAACGCGCGCACGAGCCGGGCCGACGTCGTCGCGAGCAACGACCAGGCGGTGGCAGTCGCCCAGGACACGCTCGATGCAGCGAGCACGAAGCTCGCCGCCGACCAGGCCGGTGGAGCCGATCCCGCCACGATCGCCGCGGACCAGCTCGCGGTCACTCAGGCCAGGGGCGCCCTTGACGCGGCGAAGCTCCGCCGCACGAGCGCGATCCACCAGGCCGACGCGTCGGTGAGCAGCGCCGCGGCCGCGCTCAGCGCGGCGAAGCATGCCTACGCCGTCCGGATCGCGCCGGCCAACGAGGCGCTGCTCGCCGCGGACGAGGCCACGCTCGCGAGTGCCCGGGCGTCCGCGACCGCGGCTCGTGCCGCGCTCGGGCTCACGGAGCTCCGCGCTCCGATCGCCGGGATCGTCGGCTCGGTCGGCGTGGCGGTCGGCGACCGCGCCGGGGTCGGCCCGAGCGCCCTCGCGACGTCCACGTCGGCCGGCACGATCACGGTCCTCGACCTCACCGAGCTCCGCGTGAATGCCGCTGCCTCGGAGATTGATGTGGTCTCCCTCACGCTCGACCAGCCCACTCAGGTCACGCTCGATGCCCTCTCCGACACGGTCCTCGAAGGCCGGGTGTGCGAGATCGCCGGTGCGGGACGTTCCGACGCCGGCGTCGTGGCCTTCCCGGTGACCATCTGTCTCGCTCATCCCGACCCGCGCCTGCGGGTCGGGATGAGCGCGAACGCCTCGATCGTCCTGGCCAGCGCAGAGGACACCCTCGTGATCCCGGCACAGGCGATTCGGACGATCGCAGGGCGGAGCGTCGTCGAGGTCGTCACGATTGACGGCTCCACTCGTGAGGCCGAGGTGACGCTCGGGATCTCGAGCGGGACACGGACCCAGGTCCTGGGTGGCCTCAACGAGGGCGACCGGGTCGCCCTCCGCCCGGCGAGCCGATCCGGCTCGGGCGGCTGACCGTGGTGACCGGCGACGCACCCGCGATCGTCGAGATGAGCGAGATCGGAAAGACGTATCGCGGCGAGGACGGCGGTCGCGGGGCCGGCGCAGGGACCGGCGAGGAGCGTACCGACGTCCACGCCCTCGATGGCGTCGACCTCGTCATCCGGCGCGGCGAGTACGTCGCGATCACGGGGCCGTCCGGATCCGGCAAGAGCACGCTCATGAACCTGCTCGGCTGTCTCGACGTGGCGGACACGGGCACGTACCGGCTGGCCGGCACGGACGTCGCCGGGCTCACCGACGACGCACTCGCGCACATCCGGAACCGCTTCGTCGGGTTCATCTTTCAGCAGTGGAACCTCCTCGCCCGAACGTCGGCGCTCGGGAACGTCATGCTCCCGCTCGCCTACCGAGGCGACCCGGATCGGCCCGCGAGAGCCCGGGCGGCGCTCCAATCCGTCGGGCTCGGGAACCGAATGGGCCATCGCCCGAACCAGCTCTCGGGCGGCGAGCAGCAGCGCGTCGCGATCGCGCGGGCGCTCGTCACCGAGCCCGCGCTCCTCCTCGCCGACGAGCCGACCGGCAACCTCGACTCCACGACCGGCGCTGACATCCTCTCCCTCTTCGACCGGCTGCACGAGGCCGGACGGACGATCGTCGTCGTCACCCACGACGCGTCGGTCGCGGCGCACGCCGGCCGGCGGGTCCGGCTTCGGGACGGGCGCATCGAGCACGACGACGCCTGGACGCTCGCGGGTCGGGCAGCCGGGGCCTCGCCCGTCGCGAACCCGCCGGGAGGCATCGATGCCGATCGCTGACACCCTCCGGACGGCTCTCGGCGCGCTCGTCGCGAACAAGCTTCGGGCCACGCTGACGATGCTCGGCGTGATGATCGGCGTGGCGTCGGTCATCGCGATGGTGTCGCTCGGGCAGGGTGCCGCCAGGATCGTGGAGTCGACCCTCCAGGGGCTCGGCACGAACGTCGTCTTCGTGACGCCAGGTGGGCGCACCGCCGGATTCATCCAGGCGGCCGGTGGGGCGGCGACGAACCTGACGATCGATGACGCCCGCGCCCTGGAGGCCCCCGGGGTGATCCCCGACGCGACCGCAGTGGAGCCCGAGCAGGGCGGCTTCGTGTCCGTCGTCGTGGGCGACACCACCCTGTCGGTCCGGGCGGTCGGCACAACCGCCGCCTACGCCATCGTCCGCGACTGGGCGGTCACCGACGGCACGTTCATCAGCGACGGCGACGTCACCGCGGCGGCGCCCGTCGCGGTCCTCGGGGCCCAGACCGCGGCCGGCCTCTTCGGCGACGCGCCGTCGGCGATCGGCAGGGCGCTGAGCGTCCGCGTCGTCGGGTCGGGCACGGCGCTCGCCGTGCGGCTCCGCGTCATCGGTGTGCTCGAGGCGAAGGGCAACGTCGCGGGCTTCTTCAACCGTGACGAGCTGATCGTCGTGCCCGTGACCACGTCGCAGCGGAGGATCTTCGGGCGCGACAGCGTCGGTGCGATTCTCGTCTCGGCGGCCTCCGCTGACGCGATGCCCCAGGTCCAGCTCGACGTCGAGACCGTCCTCCGCAGGCGCCACGGGATCCCGGAGGGCGAGACGCCCGATTTCACCGTCCAGACCCAGCAGGACCTGCTCGCCGCGGCAAGCCTGACGTCGGACATCTTCACGATCCTGCTCGGCGCGATCGGCGGCATCAGCCTGGTCGTCGGCGGGATCGGAATCATGAACATCATGCTCGTCTCGGTGACCGAGCGGACCCGTGAGATCGGCCTTCGCAAGGCGCTCGGCGCGACCCGCCGCGACATCCGCAACCAGTTCCTCGTGGAGTCCGTGGTGCTGACCACGATCGGCGGGCTGGCCGGAATCGGCATCGGCATCGGGCTCGGCGCCGTCGTCAGCGCGGTCAGCCCAATTCAGGCGGTCGTCTCGCCCTTCGCGGTCGCAATCGCGGTCGTCATCTCGATGGCCGTCGGTGTGATCTTCGGGATCTATCCCGCCCGCCGAGCCGGCGCGCTCCAGCCGATCACGGCCCTGCGGGCGGAATGAGGCACCCCGCTCGGCGGCGACCCGGCCCGGGCGTGTGTCGCGTCAGCGATCCGCCCACAGGACGTGGGTCAGGATCAGATTGCCCGCCCCGAGGTCCCGCACGTACCAGGCGCCGCGACCGCCGTCGGTGACCTCCACGAGGGTGCCCCACGCAGCGTCCGCGGCGTCGCTTTCGGCGGCGGCCGCATCGGCCGCCGCGGTCGCCGGCACCGAGGCAAGGGTCGTCGTGGCGTCGAGGTGAGCGTAGATCGTCTCGAGCTGCGCGTAGTCGTGCTGGTTGGGGTACTGGTTCGTGCTCGGATCGTTCGTATAGTCCATGCACGTGCCGAGGTTCTGGTTGCCGAACGTTGTGTCCTGATGATCGAGACCCAGGGTGTGGCCGATCTCCTGGCACATCACCATGGTCCTCCATTCCGGCTTGTTGTAGGTCGCGGTCTTGAAGTACGTGTCGTTGACCTTGACGGTGCCCTGCGTGATGTGGGTGCCCCCGGTGATGTTGATGGACGCCACGCCGAGCCAGCCGTTGCTCCCGTACGTCGCATTGCAGACCTGCACCGTCCCCGCCGTCGCGCGGCACTGCTTCGGTCGCGAGACGCTGCCGGGCACGATCGAGGTATCCAGCACGCTGGACACACTCCAGGCGCCGGATGCCGTCGCGAGGGAGCCGTCCCACGCGCTGGTCACGTTGTCGCCGAGCTTCACCGTGAACGGGTTCGCCGTCCGCGCCCAGTGATAACCGCCCCACGAGTGGGACGCGGAGACGGATGCCGGCATGGCAAGGACGAGGGCGAAGGCGAGAGCGGTGATGAGCCGGATCGCTCGACGGGGCGCGCGAGACATCGTGTAACCTCCAGGCGGCCTACCTATCAGCAGAGCCGCCACGAGAATACTCCCCCAGAACTCAGGTGAAAGGACGTTTCGACAGCCCTTGGAGAACTACCGGTGTCATCGCGCACTGCGAGGACCCGGACCGGTTTATCCCCGATCGCGTCCGGCGCACTGAGGCTGAATGATCGCGTCCGGTGCGGCTCGTTGAGGCAGATGGTGAGAAGAGCGGTGATAGTTGTTATCATCCGCCCGACGTCCATCCACACGGCGATCCGATTTGACCATGCGGTCGCTCGGATGACATGAAGGAGCCCAATCGATGCGAATCCGTGACGCGAAGCCCGAAGATCTCGCTCCCAAGTCACGCAAGCCGCGCGCTCTGAGCCCTCGCCAGATCGCCATCCAGAAGCGAGACCAGGCGATCGTCAAGCTGCTCAATGAGATCGCGGTCGGGCCACAATCGGCGATCAAGAGGATCGAACTGGAAGAGGGAGAGAACCTCATCACGATCCGCGCGGCGGTCTGGCGTCAGTTGAAGGCACACCCGGCAGACATCAACATGGGTGTGCGCTCGGGCGCGATCTACCTGAGCCGCTCGGCGATCCCGGGCGCCCGCGGCGGACGGCGCCGGACGAGCGACTAGGCGGAGCGCAGGACCGGCGGACGGCGGACGGCGGACGCGTCCGCGCTCGCGGCTATCATCCGTGCCCGACCTCCTCGGGCTCCTGGAACCACTTGACCCGATCGCCGACCTGTGCACGTAGCCTCCACCGCGTCGATTTCGGCGTGCCATCGATCGCCGCCCGGAGCGTCGCGATCTGGGCACGGACATCGAACCGGACCGGTCGACGGAACTCCAGCTCCCCGGGCTGGAGTTCCGTGTTCCAGAACAACCGGAACTTGTCCAGGTTGCCGGTCACCGTCCGCCACCACCCCCAGTCGGTGCCGGTGAGCCGCGTGATCCGGCCAACGTTGATCGCTCCCAGGTCGGTCGGAGCGAGCGGGTACTCCACGAGCAGAGCGAGAGCGTCGAGGATGTCCTTGCGATTGATCCGCGCGATCTGGAGCTTGGATAGCAGCAGCTCGGCAAGTGGGAGGGTCGGGCCATCGAGGTCCAGTCGACCGGCGAACTCGAAGGTGTGGCACATCTCCATCCGGTCGACGAGGACGTCCACCGGTCGGCCCCGGACCATGTCGACGAAGTAGAGTTGCTTGTGGCCATACAGGGCGTTGAACTGGCGGTCGGCCCGATACCCGGTGGCCTCCAGCAGTCGGCCGAGAGCCCTGCTGTCGCGGCTTCGCGTGGCGAGGTCGATATCACGCCGTTCGCGCTCGATTCGAGCGGTCCAATCCGGGCACCTGGCGTGGAATGCGAGGCCGCCGAGAAGCCGGACCTGGAGCCCGGCGAGCTCCGCCAGCCCGATGAGTCGCGTCGCCTCCGCGAGCGGATCACCGAGTGTCGGACCGTCCACCACGTCCGCGGCGGGGGGCTCGGGGTTGGGAAGCGGGCGGCCGGCGGTCGCGAGGTGGACCTCGGCCGGGCCGGCCGGCCGAGCATCGACCGGACGGGTGGATCCAGCCTCTTCCGACATAGGTCGAGCAGTATAGTGGCGCAGCGCCGAGGGCCCGAGGCATACGGGTAGCCCCGAGACTCCCGAGCGAGAGAGCGCGGCCGCGCGGCCGCGCCATGTGAAGGAGGGAGGCGGCCATGGCGGGAAGCGGCAAGGTCCTCTTCACTCGCCAGTCCTCAGGGCTGGTCCGCGAGGTCAGCGTCGTCAACGCACTGTTCTTCAACACCGCAGCGTTCATCGGCGGGACGCTCGGCGGAGCGTTCACGATCGTCGTCCTCGCCGGCGTTCCGGTCGTGGTCGTCGGCGGCCTGACCAACTGGTCCTGGGTCGCCTTTGCCGTCGGTGCGATGGGCGTGCTCCTCGCCCTCATCTTCGCGTCCCTGACGAGCGTCATGCCCCGCTCTGGCGGCGACTACGTCTTCACGAGCCGGATCGTGCCGAAGATCGGGCCGTTTCTCGGCTGGATGGAGAGCTGGCTGCTGGCCTTCGCCTCCATCGCGCTCATCCAGTTCGAGACCGTGCTCACCCTCCGCGGCCTGCAGATGGAGGGACGGATCATCGGGATCGGGACCGGGAGCGACTTCTTCAACAACGCGAACACCTGGTTCACGGACGCCTCGAGCGGGGCGATCACGGGGGCGCCGGGCCTGATCGCCGGTCTCGTCGTGATCGCCCTCGTGGCGCTCGTCGTCCTCCAGCCGACGAAGCGGTTCCACAAGATCGTTACCTACCTGACCGTCCTGGGCGTCGGCGGTTGGGCGCTGATGGCAATCTTCGGCCTGCTCTTCTTCGACGCCGACTCGTTCGCCGCGAATCTCCCGAAGTACGCCAACGGGGTGACGGTCGACCAGCTCGCGGCGGCGGCGCGGGATGCCGGGCTGACCAGCGGGTTCTCCTTTGCGCCGGACTCGCTGACGTCGTGGCCCGTCATGTTCATGGCGAGCATCATGCTTTTCCAGTTCATCGGGTTTCAGTATTCGGCGTACATCTCCGGTGAGATCCGGGGGAACGTCAAGCGGGGCGTCCTGATCGCCGTCGTCGGTGCCCTCGCACTGGCGGTCCTGATGAACTCGATCTACCCCGACATCCTCGCCCGGAAGCTCGGGCTCGACGGGCAGATCGGTTGGACGGGCGCGTACTGGGGATACATCTCCGACCCGTCGGTCCCCCTCGGCCAGGGCAACTACTTCCAAGTGGTAGGGGCCATTGCCCGGCCGGACCTATGGCCGATCTGGGCGATCGTCGGGGCGGCATCCACGCTGTTCCCGTTCCTGCTGATGCCGGTCTACGTCATCTTCATCAGTCGGATCGCGCTGGCGTGGAGTCTCGATCGGCAGGCGCCGGAGTGGCTGGGGGCGGTATCGGAGCGACTTCGCGCCCCCGCCAACGCGATCTTCGCGGCACTGGCCCTGGCCGTCGTGTTCCTGCTCTTCTCGAACTTCTCGATCCTCAAGTGGGTCGGCCTGGGCTTCCTGGCCCCGAACGCCGACCCCAACCTGGATGGCAAGCTCAACCTCGTCGCGTCGGCCTGGTTCACGGTCGTCGCATCCGGCCTGTCGTGGATCCTGCCCGGGGTGAACGCCCTCCTTGCCCGTTTCACGCGGCCAGACCTGGTGAAGGACGCCCCGTTCCTACGGTGGCTGCCCCTGCTTGGTCTCATCTGGCTGGCCTTCACGCTGATCCTCTACTGGTTCGCGGCTCTCTCCCCGATCCTGTCCGTTCTCACCGGCGGTGAGCAGAGCGCCTTCGACTACCTGAATGCGACCGGCGTGACATTCGTCGGCGTCGTCGCCCTCGTGGGCGTCATCTGGTACGTGTACCAGGCGATCCGGAACCGTCGAGCCGGCGTCGAGACCGAGCTCATGTACCGGATGCTGCCGCCCGACTGACCAACCCATCACCGGAGGATGCCGCCGGCAATCCGAACGTGCCGAACCAGGAGACCCGTTGATGCCCCGGGAACCGGGCCCGGCCGACCTCGCTTTCGTCGGTGGATCCGTGGTCACGATGGACGCCGCCCGAAGGACCGCGACGGCCGTGGCGGTCCGCGACGGGCGGGTCGTGGCGGTCGGAATGGACCGCGACGTGGCGGAGCTCGTCGGGCCGCGGACCCGCCGGATCCCCCTCGCCGGCCGAACGCTCATGCCGGCCTTCCAGGACGCGCACGTCCACCCGTCGATGGCCGGAGTGGGCCTCATCCAGTGTCCGCTCCACGACGTGGCACGCACCGTCGACGCCTACCTCGGCGTCATCCGGGCGTACGCCGACGGGCACCCGGACGCGGCGTGGATCGTCGGAGATGGCTGGTACATGGAGGCCTTTCCCGACGGCACGCCGTCGAAGACCGACCTGGATCGAGCCGTTCCCGACCGGCCGGCCTTCTTCGTCAACCGCGACGGTCATGGTGCGTGGGTCAACAGCCGGGCGCTCGAGGTCGCGGGCATCACCCGCGGGACGCCCGATCCGGCCCACGGCAGGATCGAGCGGGACGCCCATGGCGAGCCGGCCGGTACCCTCCACGAGGGCGCGATGGAAGCATTCAGGCGACTCGTCCCGCCGCCCACCGAGGAGGACCGCGTCCGCGGTCTCGAGCTTGCCCAGGCCTACCTCCACCGGCTCGGCGTCTCGGCCTGGCAGGACGCCTGGGTGACGCCGATCGACCTCGAAGCCTACCGCCGCCTGGCCGAGCGCGGCCGGCTGACGGCGCGCGCGATCGCCTGCCTGTGGTGGGATCGCGAGCGGGGCTCGGAACAGATCGACGAGCTCGTCGACCAGCGGGCGATCGGGTCGATCGGCCGGCTCCGAGCGACCACCGTCAAGATCATGCAGGACGGGGTGGCGGAGAACTACACCGCGGCAATGCTCGAGCCGTACCTCGGCCACGACGGCCGGCGAACCGACAACCGCGGCCTGAGCTTCGTCGAGCCGGAAGCCCTCAAGCGCCACGTCACCCGCCTCGACAGGCTCGGCTTTCAGGTTCACTTCCACGCCCTCGGCGACAGGGCGGTCCGCGAGGCTCTCGACGCCGTCGAGGCCGCCAGGATCGTGAACGGCCCGTCCGACGGTCGTCACCACCTGGCCCACCTCCAGGTGGTCGACCCGTCCGACGTCGCCCGCTTCCGGCCGCTCGGAGCGGTGGCCAACATCCAGCCGCTGTGGGCCTGCCACGACCCGCAGATGGTCGACCTCACCCTGCCGTTCCTGGCGCCGGAGCGTGCGCGGCTCCAGTATCCCTTTGGCAGTCTCCACCGGGCCGGCGCCCTGCTGGCCGGCGGCAGCGACTGGACGGTCAGCACGCCCAACGTGCTCGCCGAGGTCGACGTCGCGGTGACGCGCGAATCCGTCGAGGACGTCCGAGCGGAGCCGTTTCTCCCGGGCGAAGCCCTCGCTCCGATCGACGCCTTCGCCGCCTTCACGATCGGCTCGGCGTATGTCAACCACCTCGACGACATCAGCGGCTCGATCGAGGTCGGCAAGCTGGCCGACCTCGTCGTCCTGGATCGCGACATCCTCGACCGCGGGGCCGGCCGGATCCGCGACGGGAGGGTGCTCCTCACCCTCGTCGAGGGCGAGCCGGTCCACGAGGATGCCGCTCTCGAGGTCGGAAGGGGATGATCGATCTTGCCCGGCTCGATGCGATCGGCCAGGCTGAGCTCGTCCGGCGCGGGGAGGTCAGCGCCCTCGAGCTCGTCGACGCCGCCATCGACCGGATCGAGGCACTCAATCCGCGTCTCAACGCCGTCGTCACGACCCTCTTCGACCACGCGCGGGAGGCTGCGACGAAACCACTCCCCGGTGGCCCGCTTGCCGGCGTCCCGTATCTGCTCAAGGATCTCGGGGCGACGCTGGCCGGCACGCGCCAGACGTCGGGCTCGCGAGCCCTCCGCGACCACGTCTCCGAGTTTGACACGGAGATCGCAGCGCGCCATCGACGGGCCGGCCTGATCGCCGTCGGCAAGGCCAACACCCCCGAGCTCGGAAATCACTCCACCACCGAGCCTGAGCTCTTCGGGCCAACCTGCAATCCCTGGAACCCGGGCCTGACGACGGGCGGATCGTCCGGTGGTTCGGCCGCGGCCGTCGCCTCCGGAATGGTCGCGGTTGCGCACGCGAACGACGGCGCGGGCTCCATCCGGATCCCGGCGTCCTGCTGCGGCCTCGTCGGGCTGAAGCCCACCCGTGGCCGCAACTCGTGGGCTCCTGCCGGCGAGGCCCTGAGCGGACTGGCGGTCGAGCATGCCGTCACCCGGTCGGTTCGCGACAGCGCCGCCATCCTGGACGCGACCTCGGGACCGGTGCCCGGCGATCCGTTCCTGCTGCCGAGACCCGAACGGCCGTTCCTCGCGGAGGTTGGGCGCGATCCTGGCAAGCTCCGGATTGCCTGGACGGCCGAGCCTCCGATCGACGCTCTGGTCGACCCGGCGTGCGCGGCGGCGGCCCGCGACACCGCCGGGCTCCTCGAGCGCCTCGGCCATGACGTGGAGGAGGCCCGGCCGGAGTTCGACGGCGAGGTCCTCATCGAGCCCCTCGTCCGCGTCTGGGCCGTGGCCAACCAGGGGGCGGCCCGGGATGCGGCGCGCCGGCTCGGACGGCCGCTCGAGCGTGACGAGCTCGAGATCACCACCTGGGAGCTGGTCGAGTACGCCGCCCGCTTCGACGGCGCCGACCTCGTGACGGCCCTGGACGAACTGGCGACCGCCAGTCGGGCGATCGCGCCCTTCTTCGAGCGCTATGACGCATGGGTCACGCCAACGCTGGCACAGCCGCCCCTCCCGCTGGGGATCCTCAACCGATCCCATGGGGGCGCCGTGGAGTGGTGGCGGTTCGACTGCGGATTCAACCCCTGGAACCCGATCGCCAATGTGACCGGGCAGCCGGCGATCTCACTGCCGCTCGACTGGACCCACGACGGCCTCCCGGTCGGCAGCCTGATCTTCGGGCGCTTCGCCGACGAGGCGACGCTGTTCCGACTCGCGGGCCAGCTCCAGGCGGCCCGACCGTGGGCCGATCGCCGGCCGCTCATCAACGCGTTCGACTGATCTGGCAGCGCGTCACGAAGGAGCCTCGACCGCCATGGCGAAGCCGTTCCGCCTCTACGTCTGCAGCGATATCCACGCTTCGGAACGGTCGTGGCGGAAGTTCCTGAACGCGATGCGCGCCAACGTCTACAAGGCGGACGCGGCCGTCATCGCCGGCGATCTCACCGGCAAGGCGCTGATCGCCGTCGTCCAGGGCGACCACGGTGGCGAGGTCTGGACGGCGACGGTGCTCGGCCAGCGACGCGTCGCCAGGGACGAGGCGGAGCTCCTCCAGCTCGAGCGCTCGATCGCCGACCTCGGCTACTACGCGGTCCGGGTGACCGAGGGGGAGCGGGCTGCGATGGAGGCGGACCCCGCCATCGTCAAGCAGATCTTCCGTGAGAAGATCACCCATCGAGTCCGCGAGTGGATGGCCCTCGCGGCGGAGCGCCTGGAGGGATCGGGCGTGCCGGTCTACCTGATGCCCGGCAACGACGACGACTTCGAGATCGATCCAATCCTGGCGGAGTCCACGTACTGCCAGAACGTCAATGAGCAGGTCGTCGGGCTCACACCGTGGCACCAACTGGTCAGCATGGGCTGGTCCTCGCCGACCCCCTGGTCGACGCCAAGGGAGCTCCCGGAGGAGGAGTTCCTCGATCGGCTGTCCGGGCTCCTCAAGGGGGTCCGCGATCCGCGACGGACGATCATCATGACCCATGTCCCACCGTACGACTCGGGCCTCGACACGGCCCCGCTCCTATCGCCCGACCTGCGTCCGACCGTGTCGGCCGGCGATCTCCTGCGCGGGCCGGTGGGCTCGACCGGCGTGCGCACGGCGATCGAAACCTTCCGGCCAGTCCTCGGCGTCCATGGACACATCCACGAATCCGGGGGCGAACGGAAGATCGGGGAGACGATCTGCGTGAACGCCGGGTCGGAGTCGTCGATGGGAGTCCTGCGCGGCTATCTCGTCGATCTCACCGAGCGCGGCGTGGAGCGAACCCTCCGCGTCGAGGGCTGACCGGACTCCATGCGACCGTACCAACCCCGCCGGGGGCGGGATGGCTCGCCGACCAGCCCCCAACCGGGTCGGTGCAGGAAGACATTCGATGTTTCGACGACTCGCCACAGCCGCGACCGGCGCCGCGCTTCGGGACGTTCGGCACGCCCTCCTGGAACGAACGGCCGATGCGGGGCCACGACGGCTGCGCAACGATGACGCGACGGAACGTGAGAGGTGTCGCCATGCAACCCACTCCATCCAACGCCCGCGAGGGCGCCCTTCCCATCCTCCTCGACTGGCTGAGACAACGCGCCGTCGAGCACGAGATCCACGAGCACGCCGCGACGTTCACGGCCCGCGGCACCGCCCGCGCTGAGGGCGTCGATCCGCGAACGTTCGCCAAGGTCATCGGCGTGCGGACCAATGACGATCGAACCTTCCTGCTCGTCCTCGACGCGACGGATCGGGTCGATCTGCTCAAGGCCGGCCGGGCGCTCCAAGCCGACCGGGTCCGATTGCTGACCGAGGCCGAGCTGACCGCCCTGACCCCGGACTGTGAGGCCGGCGCGCTGCCTGCGGTCGGTTCGCTGTTCAACGTGCCGATGCTGGCCGACCACGCCGTTCGCGAGGATCGCGACATCAGCTTCAACGCCGGCAACCACCGGTTCAGCGTCCGGGTCGACCGGTCTGCCTGGGAACGCGCGACCGAGGTTCGCTACGCGGACCTGGCCGCCGAGAGTGACACTCGGCCGGCCTGGGCGAAGTCGTGACCGAACCGACCGCGACCCGGGCTCCCGTGGTGTCCGGCACCGACCACGCCGCCGTCCTCGTCTGGATCGACGCGCGCGAGGCCGTCATCGTGCGCTGGACGGACGAGGGTTCGTCCGTCGATCGCGTCTTCTCGACCGTGCCGGCCCATCGCCGATCGACCGGCCATGTCCGCCACGACCCGCTGACCCGCCACGGCGGCGGCGGGGCGCCGCAAACCGCCGGAGAGCCGCACCGGCTCGAGCATCTCGAGCGCTTCGTGC
The DNA here is from genome assembly GCA_013822395.1 of Anaerolinea sp. Classification (GTDB taxonomy): domain Bacteria; phylum Chloroflexota; class Limnocylindria; order Limnocylindrales; family CSP1-4; genus UBA5189. The sequence goes on from PNKK01000023.1 coordinate 14,605, forward strand.
AGGAGGTGGCCGATCACCTCGTGGGTGACGGGGATGTCGTCCTCGTCGGCCCGGGCACGGTGCACGAACGGCTCGAGGCCCACCTCCGGGAGATGGACTCGCAGCATCGGCGATCCCGTTCGATCAACACGCGACGGACCGGCCGACTCTCCGAACGCCAACTCGTGGCACAGCTGCGGGAGCACATCGGCGCGAGCCCGAGACGACGCCGGGTCGGATCCTGATATCGGGCCGTTGATGGCTCGAAGATCCTCGTGCCTGGTCGCTCGCACCCGCCGATCGCCCCCGCTTGTCCATCCCGCATCACGATGCTAGCATCGAGCATCATGACTCAACTTCGTCGGACCACCGTCAGCGCGTCGCCAGGCGCCATCCGTACGCTCGAGGCGGAGGCGCAGCGACGAAGCGTCCCCCTCGCCACCATCCTCCGTGAGGCGGTGGAGGAGAAGGCGAAGGTGCTGCGCACGGGACGGCGTCCGCGTGTCGGCGTGGCCCGGTCCACAGATGGCTGCCGCGCAGCCGACGTCACGGCGGAGCCGGTCGCCGAAGCGCCCCGCTGACGGTGGCGCTCATCTGCGACACGGGCCCACTGCTGGCCGCGCTCGACGCCGCCGATCCCGATCATGGGCGCTGCGCCCGGCTGCTGGTCGACACGGACGAGGATCTACTCGTACCCGCGCTCGTGCTCGCCGAGCTCGACTACTGGTGCAGCCGCCGGCTGCCTCCGGAGGCCTGGCGCATCTTCCTCGACGACGTGCTCGCGGGTGTCTACCGCATCGAGCCGCCGACGGGTGCCGATCTTGCCCGCTGCCGTGAGCTGCAGGCTCGGTATGCAGATCTGGGGCTCGGGGTGGTCGATGCCAGCGTGCTGGCCCTCGCCGAGCGCCTGGGCGAGAGAAAGGTCGCGACGCTCGACCACCGCCACTTCCGGGCGGTACGGCCAACCCACGTCGACGCCCTTGAGCTCCGACCGTGAGGGTCTCGTGCACGGCGTGGCACGATCTACCTCAGCCGTTCCGCGAATCCCGTCCCGGTGCTCGCGGCGACCGCCCCGAAGGACGAGCGCCTGAGGTGGACCGGAGAAGCCCGAGGCCACCACCTACGTTTCGGGGCCGGCCTCGAACAGCGACATCCCGGCACCGTGCCGGTAGAACGGGCGTGGCTCGACCGGGAGTGGCGTGTTGCCGGCGATGAGGTCGGCTGCCTTCTCCGCGACCATCATCACCGGCGCGTAGATGTTCGCGTTCGTGACGTACGGGAAGACCGAGGCGTCGACGACGCGCAGTCCCCCGAGCCCGTGAACGCGCATCGTCAGCGGGTCCACGACGGACAGCGGGTCCGTGCCCATCCGGGTCGTGCAGGACGGGTGGAGCGCGGTCTCGCCATCATGGCCCACCCAGTCGAGGATCTGCGAATCCGTCTCGACAGCCGGCCCGGGGGATGTCTCTCCCCCGTTGTACGGTGCCATCGCCGGCTGGTTCAGGATGCGCCGCGCGACGCGGATCGCCTCCACCCACTCGCGGCGATCCTGGGCGGTCGAGAGATAGTTGAAGCGGAGCGCCGGGTGGACCGTGGGGTCGGCGGTTCGGATCTTCACCGAGCCGCGTGCGTCTGAGTACATAGGCCCCACGTGGACCTGGTAGCCGTGTCCGCCGCCGGGCGACGTCCCGTCGTACCGGATCGCCAGCGGCAGGAAGTGGAACTGGAGGTTCGGGTAGGCGACCTCGTCGTTCGACCGGACGAACCCACCACCCTCGAAATGGTTCGTGGCGCCGGGCCCGCGGCGCAGGAACAGCCACTGGAATCCGATCCACGGGCGCCGCCACTTCCGGAGCGACGGCTGCATGGAGACCGGCAGTCTGGACCGGTACTGGACATAGACCTCGAGGTGGTCCTGGAGATTCTCCCCTACCCCCGGGAGGTCCGCGACGACGGGGATGCCAAGCGCGCCGAGCTCGGCCGCGTTCCCGACGCCGGACACCTGGAGAAGCTGGGGCGAGTTGATCGCCCCGCCGGCGAGGATGACTTCACCGGCCAGGACGCGGCGCATCCCACCGAACGCGGTTCGGTGCTCCACGCCGACCGCCCGCCTTCCGTCGAACAGGATCCGGGTCACGAACACGGAGGTACGGATCGCGAGGTTCCGGCGGCTCATGACGGGGTGCAGGTAGGCGCGGGCGGCGGAGATCCGCCGCCCGCGCCGGATGTTTCGGTCGAACTTGGCGAAACCCTCCTGGCGATAGCCGTTGACATCGGCCGTCAGTGGGTAGCCCGCCTCCTGGGCGGCCGAGAAGAAGGCACCGAAGAGCAGGTTCGTCGCCGGGCCGCGCTCCAGCGGGAGTGGACCGCCGTGGCCGCGCCACGGGTCGTCCGGCGCCGCCGCGAGCGCATCCTCCATCCGCCGGAAATACGGGAGGCAGTGAGCGTAGTCCCAGGTCGTCATCCCCGGGTCGGCGGCCCAACGCTCGTAATCCATCGGGTTGCCGCGCTGGAAGATCATCCCGTTGATGGACGACGAGCCGCCGAGGATCTTCCCCCGGGCATGATAGATCCGGCGGCCGTGCATGAACGGCTCGGGCTCGGACTCGTACTTCCAGTCGTAGAACCGGCTGCCGATGGGAAACGCGAGGGCGGCCGGCATGTGGACGAAGACGTCGAACCGCCAGTCCGGGCGGCCGGCCTCCAGAACGAGCACGCGCGTTCCCGGATCCGCAGACAGGCGGTTGGCGAGGGCACTACCGGCGGATCCGCCGCCGACGATCACGATGTCGAATGATTCGGTGGGCATTGTTGCTCCTATGTCAAGCCGCAGCCGGATGCTAGCGCGGCGGGACCGGTTCCGAGGCGTCAGCGCGATGCGTCTCCCGGGTAGCACGCGCCGGCAGGAAGGCCAGGGCAACGAGCACGCCGGCCAGCGAGAAGGGGATTCCCACGAGCGACGTGACAGCCATCGCATCGACGAAGGCCTCCTGGGCGCTCGCCAGCAGCGTGGCGCCCGCCTCGCCACTGAGCGTAGCCGCGACGACTCCGGCGCTCGCGAGCGACTGACGGGCCGCTGCGGCAGCCTCCGCCGGCAGTCCGGCGACCGCGCCGCTCATCGCCGACGCGTAGAGCGCGGCGAAGATGCTGCCCAGGACCGCGATGCCGAGAGCGCCACCCACCTCGCGCGTCGTGTCGTTGACGGCCGACCCGACACCGAACTGCTCCCTGGGCACCGCGCCCATGATCGCGTCGGTCGCCGGCGTCATCGCCAGCCCCACGCCGAACGCGGCGACGAACAGGACGCTCGCGACAGGCAGCTGACCGCTGACGGTGCTCAGTGTGGCCATCGTGCCGAGTCCCACGGCCACGATGGCCAGGCCGGCCGCCGTCGTGATCCGGGCGCCCACCCGCGTCGTGAGCACCGCTGAGAGCGGGGACGCGACCACCAAACCGACAGCGAGCGGGATGAGCCAGAGGCCCGTCTCGAGCGCCGACAGTCCGAGCACACCCTGGAGGTACTGGGTCAGGAAGAACAGCGCGCCCATGAGGCTGAAGAACACGAGCGTCACGGAGATCGTCGCCGCGCTGAAGCGACGGTCTCCGAAGAGGCGCACGTCGAGCATCGGGTGTGCCACTCGACGCTCCCACCACACGAACGCGGTCAGCAGCCCGGTGGCCGAGGTGAGCGCGACGGCGACGACCGGCGATGTCCAACCCTCCTCGGGAATCGAGATGATCCCGAACACGAGGGCCACAAGGCCGGCGATCGAGAGCGTCGCGCCTGCGGGATCGAGGGGAACACGGCCGGGCGCCTTCGACTCGGGCACGACCGCAAGGACCATCGGGATGCCCACCACGGCGAGAGGCACGTTGACGAGGAAGACAGCCTGCCAGGCGTAGTGCTCGATGAGCCAGCCGCCGACGATCGGCCCCGCGACGATGCCCAGGCCCGAGACCATGCCCCAGGCGGCGATCGCCTTCGGGCGCTCGTCGGCCCCGAAGACGTCGGCGATGATCGACAGCGTCGAAGGCATCGTGAAGGCGGCACCCAGACCCAGGAGTGCGCGGAGCGCGATGAGCTGTTCGGACGTCGCGACGAGCGGCGCGAGTGCAGAGCCAAGTCCAAAGATCGCCAGGCCGATCACGAGCGCAAGCCGCCGGCCGTAGCGATCCGACAGCGCGCCGGCCACGAGCAGGAGCCCGGCGAAGACGAGGACGAATGCGTTGACCATCCACTGCATCTGTGCGGCCGTCGCCTCGAGGTCCGCGGCGAGCGTGGGCAGCGCGACGTTCAGGATCGTGTTGTCGAGCGTCACCCCGAACAGGGCGAGGATGAGCACGCCGAGGATCCACCAGCGTCGAGCATGGACCTGGTCGCGATTCATGGTTCCGTCCCTTCGTGATACAGTGTTCGGGTGACTCGATCGATGTACGAGCGTGCGGTCAGCGGAGTATGCCTCGTACAGTGTGCGAGTGTCAAGGACAGCGTTCGAGATAGACGTACATTGTTCCGAACCGGGGCGACGTAGGCGGCGGATGGCGACCGAGAAGGACGCGCGCGGCAGGGCCGCTGGCATGGTCCCGTGGTGGCCGACCGAGCGCGGGCACGCCCGGGGGGGGCGCGAGCCGCTCACCCGGGAGCAGATCGTGGAGGCGGCGATCCGCCTGGTCGACCGCGAAGGTCTCGACGCCCTCTCGATGCGGCGCCTTGGCCAGGAGCTTGGCGCGGGTGCGACCTCGCTCTACTGGCATGTCAAGAACAAGGACCAGCTGATCGACTTCATCCTCGACGAGATCGTCGGCGAGGTGCGGGCGGAGGTCCCATTCGCCCAGGGTTGGCGCGGACTGCTCGCCGAGGTTGCCCGCGCGGTGCGCCGCGTGCTCATCCGCCACCGCCACCTGGCCTCGCTCCTGAGCGAGCGGCCGACGCTCGGACCGAATGCCCTCGAGGGGATCGAGTGGTTGATGGATGCGCTGCGGCGCGAGGGCTTCGGCGTCGTCGACGCGTCGTTGGCCACGAACGCAATCGCCAACTGGGCGGCCGGCTACGCGGTCTTCGAGTGCCGCGATCCAACGTTTGGCCCGGATGTCTCGGCGGATCAGCGGCAGGTTTCGCTCGAGGCACTGGCCTCGCTGTTCGCTTCGCTGCCGGCGGACCGCTTCCCGAATGTCGTCGCGATGGCGGCCGAGACGATGCACCTCACCGCAGACGACCAGTTCGAGTACGGGCTCGCCCGGATGCTGGACGGCATCGAGGCGCACCGTGGGCGCGGGCACACCACGGCTTCGTCAGGCCCGTCGGCTGAATCGCCGGGCTCATGAGGCATCGGACGTGCGGTTCCCCGGTCCAGGTGGTGACCGCGATGGGGACCGAGGGGACATGGCGGGCAGAGCACCTGTACCACTCGCCCGTGGGTTGACCGAGCCTGGACCGGGCCGCCCACGGTCTCTCAGGGAGTCGCGACCAGGACCTCGCCCGTCATCCAGGGGTGATACCGGCAGACGTACGAATACGCACCCTGCGTGTCGAAACGGCGCTCGAACGAGGCGCCCGGTGACAGGTTGCCGGAGTCCCAGGTCCCGTCGCTCGCGGTGACCGTGTGCGGCGCGATGTCGTCGTTGAACCAGCGCACGGTCTGTCCCGGAGCGATCGCGATCATGGCCGGCTCGAACCTGGAACCGGCCATCCGGACGGACGTGCCCGCAGGCGCCGTCGGCGCAACGCCGTAGCCGCCCATCATCCCGGGACCCATCCCGGGACCCATCCCGGGACCCATCCCGCCGTAGGTCCAGCCGGCACCGGCCGGCGCCAGGGCACCGGCGAGGAGGCCGAGGGCGAGGGCGATCGCCACCAGGACGAGTCCGGCGATGGCGGGCGTCCGGCTCCGTCCGCCACGCTGACCGGTCGCGCCCAGCGTTTGCCGTGCCAGCTGGAAGGCCGCAGCATCGATCTCGCCGCGGGCGAAGCGCGCCCGGAGCAGGGTCAGCGCCTCGTCGTCGTCCGATCGCCCGGCGGCCGCGCTGATCGCCCAGGCCACGAGCAGGACGATCCCGATCACCCACAGCACAGCCTGGAGCAGCCACAGCCAGGCGCCGCCGGAGCCGATGCCGCCGAATCCCATCACCGATTCACCTCATAGCCGCCCGGGCACGCGCAGGAGGGTGCTGCCCAGGCGCAGGCCGGCACCGGCCAGCTCGTGCTCGAGGCCCCGGCTGAGCCAGTACCGTTCGAACAGGACCTTGCCGGCGTGCCAGGCTCGGCCCGGGCGTCGAAGATCGATGGCCGGATCCGGAGTCGCGTAGAAGTCACCGACCGCGAACCCCGCCACGCCGCCGCCGAGCTCCACCCAGCAGTAGCCGTGGCCGTCGAACCGGCCGGCCGGGCCGCCCTCCAGCCGCGACGCGATCTGGCCGGCCACGACCTGGGCCTCGGCGTGCGCGAAGACGCCGGCCTTCGGCAGGAGCTTGCCGTTCTCGAGCAGGATGGCGGTCACGTCACCGATGGCGAAGACGTTCGGTACCGTCGTCTCGAGCGTTCCACGGTCGGCCGGGATCCAGCCGGTCGGTCCGGCCAAGCCGGAGCCGGCGACGACGGCCGGCGGGCGGTGGGGCGGGACCGCGGCGAGCAAGTCGTAACCGGCGCTCGATCCGTCCGCGAACCGGATCCGGCGCTCCGTCCCGTCGTAGGCCTCGATCGAATGGCCGGGGAAGTAGCCGATGTCGCGCTCGGCGAGCAGGTCGACCAGGGCCCGGCCGAGGACGGGGCCGGCGACCGGCATCGGCGCCGGTTCGGGCGTGTGGATCTGGATCGTGCTTCGATCGCGGAGACCGCGTCGCCGGAGATCGGCGTCGACGAGGAAGGCGGCTTCGTAGGGCGCGGCGGGGCACTTGAAGGGCAGCGCGCTCACGGCAACGACGACGCGACCACCCTCGAACCGGGACAGCGCCCCCGCAAACTGCCCGGCCCCCTCGAGCGTGAAGAAGTCGTAGCCGGCGTCGACATAGCCGGGCATCGCCTCCGGGGCGAGCTCGGCGCCGAGGGCGATCACGATCGCATCGCCGGTCAGCTCGCCGGCGTCGGTCGTCACGCGCCGCGCGACCGGATCGAGTCCGCGAATCTGGCTGTGCACGACGTCGATCCCCGGCCGGAGCATCGTGGCCAGTGGACGCGAGATGGCGGCAGGCCGGCGCCGGCCCACCATCAGCCACAGCAGCGACGGCGCGAAGACCTGGTCCGCGTCGCGGTCGATGACGACGATCCGGTGACGCTCGCCGAGGCGCTCACGGAGGGCGTTCGCGGCGGCCGTCCCGCCGATGCCCCCGCCCAGGACCAGAACCGTGGACATTGCCTGCCCCCTGCTGGCGGCTAGAAGCTGACGACCTTGTCGGCCCACAGCGTCCAGGCGGTGAGCTCGGCCATCGAAGAGCGGTGGGCACCCTCGATGAGCGCCGCATCCCCCATGCCGCGGGCATCCATGCATGTCCCGCAGGCCCCGATGGGCACGGCCTTGACCCTGAGACCGGTGAGCATTCGTTCGATGTTGTAGTAGCCGTCGGCGGTCTGCTGCCCGCGTTGGGCGCAGCCCACCGCGTCAGCCATGAGGAAGATTCGAAGCTCGACCGCGGGCTGCTTGGCCAGGTTCAGGGCCAGCCGGAGCCCGTTGTACGAACGCTCCGTGCCATATGGTGGATCGTTGAGGATGACGAGGATGGTCATGCCATCGTCCCTGGTGCCGGCCCGGCGACGATCGGCAGGCCGGCCAGGCGCCATTCGGGAAAGCCATCCGCAAGCCGGCGCGCCGCGAATCCGTGCATCCGAAGGCGGGCCACGCCCTGGGGCGCGAGCACACAGTACGGTCCCCGGCAGTAGGCGACGATCTCGACCCCAGGCGGGAGGCGGGCGAGACGCTCCTCCAGCTCCGCGAGCGGAACGGACAGCGCGCCCGGAATATGGCCCGCCAGGTACTCCTCCCGTGGGCGGACGTCGAGGATCGTCACCTCGCCGGCTCGAGCACGGGCCCACAACTCCTCGAGGGTGACGGGATCGAGATCGTGGGGCGTCTCGATGTACGCGCTGACGACCTGCCCGATCTCCGCGAGCCGCCCTCGCGCCACGGCGCGGACGGAGGTCAGGAGCCGGTAGACATCGTCACCGGCGAGCCGGTAGACCACCCGCTGCCCGTCCCGACGGGCTTCGACCAGACCGGCCGCGCGAAGGGCCTGGAGGTGCGAGGAGGTCAGGGCGACGCTCATATCGCCGGTGGCGGCGAGTGCCTCGACCGGGCGCTCGCCCTGGGCAAGCAGATCGAGCAGCTCGATCCTGCGCGGGCTGGAGAGGGCCTTGCCGATCCGGGCGAACTGCTCGTTGAGCGCGGTCTTCGCGGCCCGTTCGGTCGTCATTCATACATTCTAGCGAGTGTTTGATCTCTGTGCCGTCCGATGCGATCCCCAGGCGCTGACAAGACGGCGATGGGCGACGCGGCTCAGGCCGGCACGCGTATCCAGAACCGCGCTCCGCCGCCGCCGCGCGGTTCGAAGCCGATCGATCCGTGATGCGCGCGCGCCGCAGCAGCAGCCGTGGCAAGCCCGAGGCCGCTGCCCGAGCCGACCGCGCCCGGCCCGCGGCGGAAGGGCTCGAAGAGGCTGGCCGACAATTCGGCCGGAATGCCCGGTCCGCGGTCGAGAACCTCGATCGACAGCGCCGTTCCGGCCTCCCGGGCTCCCGGGGCGTCGATCGGATCGAGGTTGGCGACGATCTCCACGACCGAGCCCGGGGGGCCATACGCGATCGCGTTGACCACCAGGTTGGTCAGAGCCTGTTCGAGGCGGACCCGATCCACCCGGACGAGGCGCCCCGGTGCTGTCTGGACGATCCGCGTGTCGCGCTGGCGGGCGAGAGGCTCCACTCGCCGGACGACGGATTCGACGAGGACATCCGCCCGCACCATCGACCGAACGATGGTTCGACCGTCGACATCGACGGCCGCGAGGTCGAGGAGCGCCGTGGCCAGTTCGCCGAGCCGGACGGCGTCCCCGTGAGCGGCCCGGAGGGCCGTCCGCAGCTCCTCCACGGACGTCCGGGCGTCGGCGGCCAGCTCCAGCTCGGCCTGAAGCGCGGCGATCGGCGTGCGGAGGTCGTGGGATGCGGCGGCCACGAACATCCGCTGCCGGCGCAGGGCCTCTGCCACCCGGTCGAGCATGCCGTTCAGCGTCGTGGCCAGCAGCTGCAGTTCGTCGCGCTGAGACGGGACGGGCAGGCGTCGCTCGATGTCGGCCGCCCCGATCTGCGCTGCCTCGGCAGTCAGCGAGGCAACGGGTCGCAGGGCTCGACCGGCCAGCCACCAGCCCCCTGCCAGGGAGGCGACGGCGGCGATGGCGCCCACGAGCAGCAGGGAGCGCACCAGACGGTCGAGGGTGGAGTCGATCACCTCCAGGCTGCCCCCGGCGATCACCTGCGTACCGCCGTCGCCCGTCACGACGCTGACCGCGTAGGTCGACTGTCCGAAGATGAGGTCTCCCCTGACGACACCCGGAGCCGGTGGCGTCAGACCGGGCGGGGTACTGGCCGTGGCATCGATCAATCGACCCTGGGCGTCGAAGATCGCCACGAACACACTCGGAGGGGCCGTCGCGTCGCCCTCCTGGAGGCCAGCCTGCCCGTTGTTCTCGATGCTGGTCAGCGCGGCTGCTGCGCGAGCCTGCAGTGCGTCATCCAGGGAAGTCCTCAGCGCAGATCCGAGCTGCCACCAGACGAGGACGCCGACAAGCCCCACGGTGACCACGATCGCCGCGACGTAGATCAGGGCCAGGCGGGCCCGAATGGTCATCCGTCCATCTCGAGGACGGGCTTCGGTGCGGATTTCGGACGGCGCAGGACGTAGCCGGTCCCGCGCACCGTCTCGATCCGCGGCGTCCGCGATCCCCGGCCGAGATGGGCCCGCAGGGCTCGAACGTAGACGTCGATGATCCGCGGCGTGCCCTCGAAGGCCCAGTCCCAGACCTCGTCGATGATCCGCGATCGAGACAGGACCTCATCCTCGTGACGGAGGAAGTACTCGAGCAGCGCGAATTCGCGGCCGGCCAGCGGCACGGGCCTGGTGTCGACGACCACCTGGTGGGACGCCGGATCGAGGCGGAGATCGCCGGAGACGAGGACGGTGGGGCGTTCGGTCGACCCGCGACGAGCCAGCGCCCGCAGGCGAGCGAACAGTTCGGCAACGGCGAAGGGTTTGACCAGATAGTCGTCCGCCCCCACGTCCAGGCCTCGCACTCGATCGTCGATCGCGTCGCGAGCGGTCAGCAGGAGGACCGGTGTCCAGTTGCCGGCGCCTCGGAGGTCGTGGCACAGCTCGAATCCATCGCCGTCCGGCAGCATCACGTCGAGAATGAGGACGTCGTAGACCGACTCGGCCGCAAACCAGCGGGCATCCTCGACGGTCGAGGCCATATCGACGGCGTGTCCCTCGCGTCGCAGGCCCCGGGCAACGATCCCGGCGAGGCGCGTGTCATCTTCGAGCAGCAGGATCTTCATCTGGCCCCACGGTGCCACGGCCTGATGAATCCTGTGTGAATCCGCGACTGCCACAGGTTTACCGGGCCTTCATCGGGACACCGCCAGGCTGCGGGTGAGATCGGACATTGGATCCGGTCCAGCATCCAAGGAGTGACGATGAAGATCGCACGCTTCCGCCAGCCGGCGCTCAGCGCCGTGGCGGTCCTGCTCATCAGCGGCGCGGGTATCGCGTTCGCCGGAAACGGCTCGCAGGCCGCACCGGCCGTCGTAGCCCCGGCGGCCGCGCCGGCGGCCGCGCCGGTGACCGCACCGGTGACCGCGCCAGAGGTTCAGCCGGCGGCCGAGCCGGTCGAGTCGGCGGGTACCGACACCGACACCCTCCAGGAAGGCGACCAGTCGACCGCGGACTCGGCGACCGAGCAGGCGGCCGAGGCTGCCGGCACGGAGACCGAGAAGGCCGGCGTCGAGGAGGCGGGTGACGCCAGCCTGCCCGGTGGCGGCAATGCCGACAACCCCAACGACCCCAACGTCGACCACCAGTTCGAGGGCGTGGAGTAACCCCCCAGCTCCCGACTCTCGCACGGAAGGATCCGCCGGAGTCTCCGGCGGATCCTTCGCTTCCTGGCCTGGCGTCGACTCATCGCCGGTATGGGGGCATTCGCGCCTGGCGACGTGGAGGCCTAGGACCGGCTTCGGTACCAGAGGAGCCCGCCAAGGTATGCGACGGCGAATGCGGCACCGAGTCTCGCATAGGTGCTCGAATCGCCGCCGTTGAACTGCGTCACGATGAAGGCACCAACGATGACCAGGGCGAGAACCTGGGCGGCCAGCGACAGGGCGCGGTCGTTGATCGACGTCCAGCGCTCGTCGCGTGACTGGCCCGACAGGAGGCTCGCGATGTCCGATCTCGACTGGAGCGCCCATACCACCAGGACGTAGACGGCGACGATCGCGAAGGCGAGTCCCGCCTCCCAGGGACTCCCATTGCGAGCGAGCTCCGCCGCCGCGATCAGCAGCCCGAGCACGATACCGACCACCGGCACGATCCATCTAGTCACGTTCGTCGTCATGGAAGATCTCCTCGATCGGGCGACCGAAGTAGCGAGCGATCGCGAAGGCCAACGGCAGCGAGGGCAGGTAGCGGCCCGTCTCGATCGCGTTGACCGTCTGGCGCGACACGCGCAGCTCGAGGGCGAGCTGGCCTTGGCTCAGGCCTCGACTCTCGCGCAGCCGGCGCACCACGTTCGTCATGCTGTAAAGCTACCTTGTCAGCATGACCATGTCAAGAACCTTTGTCACAAGAGTGGCCCCGAATCCCGGACACCCTTGGTCCACGGGCGAGACGGGGCTATGCTCTGCGTCAGGCCAGCGAGCGGGACGCGCGGCGGCTCGGCGGCTGGTCCTGGAATGTTCACGCCCGTCCGGGTCGCGACGGCGGCCCAATGGGAGGTTCGCTCGATGTCGCTGCACCAGCGGGTTGAGAAGACACGGGCCGGAGGCGGTCGAGGCGTCGCCGCGGCCCCGGGTGTGCCGAGCGTTCCGCCCGGCGCGACCCGTGCTGCCGGGGCGGCCCCCGCGTCTGCGCGCGAGGGACTTCTCACCGAGATCCGGGCCCGCGCCCAGGACGAGATCATCGAGGCCTTCGGATCGCTGCTCGACGCCGCCGACGCCGCGGAGGTCCGGAGCAGGATCGTGGCGATCATCGACCGGATCATCCTCAAGCACGGGTTCTCGCTGACGCGGGCGGAGCGCCTGGACCTGGTCGAGGAGATCGTTCACGAGGTGACCGGCCTCGGGCCGCTCGAGCCGCTCCTTCAGGACGAGACGATCACCGAGGTCATGGTCAACGGCCCGAACAATGTGTATATCGAGCGCAACGGAAAGATCCAGCGAGTCGATGTCGTCTTCCTGAACGACGGGCATGTCCGGCGGATCATCGACCGGATCATTGCCCCGCTGGGCCGGCGCATCGACGAGTCGAGCCCGAGGGTTGATGCTCGCCTGCCAGATGGGTCGCGGGTCAATGCAGTCATCGAACCGCTCTCGCTCGTGGGACCCGTCATCACGATTCGCAAGTTCGCCGCCAAGCCATACACGGTGCGTGACCTCATCGGCTTCGGGACGGCGACAGTCGAGATCTTCGACTTCCTGAGGCATTGCGTATGGGCCCGACTCAACATCTTCGTCTCCGGCGGCACGGGCTCAGGCAAGACGACCTTCCTCAACGTCCTCTCTTCGTTCATTCCCGAGGACGAGCGCATCGTCACCGTGGAGGACGCGGCCGAGCTCCAGCTTCGCCAAGAGCACATCGTCACGCTGGAGGCGCGTCCGTCGAACGCCGAGGGTGCGGGCGAGATCACGATTCGCGATCTGCTCCGCAACGCCCTGCACATGCGTCCAGACCGGATCATCGTCGGCGAGTGCCGTGCGGGCGAAGCCCTCGACATGATCCAGGCCATGATGACCGGCCAGGACGGGTCGCTCTCCACCGGGCACGCGAACACGACGCAGGACATGCTCCGTCGCCTCGAGACGATGATCCTCATGTCCGGCTATGAGTTGCCGCTGCGGGCGATTCGAGAGCAGATCGCGTCCGCAGTCGACCTGATCGTCCATACGGCGCGGCTCAAGGACGGCACTCGCAAGGTCGTCAGCATCACCGAGGTCTACGGCATCGAAGACGACGAGATCCTCACCCAGGACATCTTCGCTTTCGAGCAGACCGGCGTTCGGGACGGAAAGGTCGAGGGCGAGCTCAGGCCGACGGGCATCCGGCCGACGTTCATGGGAGTCTTCAAGGCGAACGGAATCGAACTACCGCGCGGTGAATTCGGCATCCCTCCCGAAGACCCCACGCGACCGCCGAACCGAGGCAAGACGAGATGGGCCATTGGAGCAACCGCTCCGGCGCCCGATGAATCTCGACCACTCGTCGGTCACGGCCGGGCGGTCACGGCCGGCGGCATGGTCTACGTCTCGTCCGTGGGGCCGATCGATCCCGCTACCGGCCAGGTCGTCAATGGAGAGATCAGGGAACAGACGCGCCAATGCCTGCACAATCTGAAAGCGAAGCTTGAAGCCGCGGGGACCTCGCTCGAGAAGGTGGTCTGGGCGAACTGGTCATTGCGCGAGCCGAGCGAATTCGACACCTTCAACGAGGAATGGGTGCGCTGGTTCCCGGGCGACTCGCCGGTTGGTCAAGGCACGCTGATGCCGCCGTCGCAGCGCCGCGCGGGCTTTCGGATCTCGATCGGCGTGATCGCCGAGGCATCGGTGCCAGACCGGCCCTGAAACTCGACGCTGAAGGCGCGCGGGTTCGGGGCGTCACAGGCTGCTGACCAGACCAGCGAACCAGTTGTGGTCGGGCACTCGGGGACCGAGCTTTGCCGCCCCGTCGCTGACCTCGGGCTCGGGCATGCTATTCGGGATCGCTACGTGTCTTCGCGAGGTTGGGCCTGGTGCTCGAGCCAGGCGGCACGCGCTTCATCTGGAGTCATCTGTGCGACATCGGCCTCAGGCAACCCGACGGTGAGGAGCAGTCGCGTCACCAACCAACCCGTGTCACCGGTTCGACGGCAGGTTGTGCCGCCTCCCTCCCGGCTCCGGCCCGTCCCCGGACGACTCCCCGGAATCGCTCCTCCGTGACACGGAGTTGATCCCCGAGGATCCGGGGGAAGAGATCCTCGCCGATCTCGGCATCGCACGAGCGCGATCGAGGCCGATGGCGCCGCGATCGACCGCGAGGCGCAGCAGCGCTCGTATTCGCAGTGGCTTGACCCCCGGAAGCCGCTGCTCGGCGACGCGCACGGCGTCGCTGTCGTCAGTAGCCGGATGCCACCTGCGTTTCGAGCAGATGGCGAGGACCGCTGCCTCGCCGGGACCCAGGCCCAGAAGCACGCCGTAGCGACGGACGTACGCGGCGTCGCGCAACTGGGCGTACACCGTGAGCTCGTCATCGTTCAGGTCCACCACCCGGAGCACTGCCCGGCTGGCGAGCTCCGGGAGCCGCTCGAACTCGGGTAGAGCACGTTCGGAGCGCGCCCGAAGCTCGGGGGGAGCACCGTCGTCCTCGCACCGCCTTCGGTGTAGATGCAGCCCACGTCGGAGCTCGCTTAGCCCCTCCTCGCGACCGGTGTCCTCCTCATCGGGGTCAAAGACGGCCCGCGGCATCATCAGCGATCCGTCGAACAGATCCGCAAGCAGCCCGATCTCGCCGGCCGCCAGGAAGTAGTTGATGACGACCGTGTCGAAGACCGTCGATTGATCAGGCAGCCGCGATGCGCTGGCGGACACCCGCGAACTCCCGCTGCTCTTGGACCGAGGATGCGTCGCCATCGCCCGATGGCGGAGCCATGAGCTCCGCCATCTCGTCCACGGTCAGCCCCGTAAGCCCCGCGGCCGAAGCGGGGCTTACCCGCCCCTCACGGAGCACCGAGGTAAGAGCACGGATGAACCGACGCGGGAATCGTTCGAGCCGCCAGCGAGCAGGATCCTGTCGCCACTCCTCCGGATTCACGGCATACCCAAGGGCAGACGCGACCGCGACCGGGCGGGCACCCTTGAGTTCCTCGTACGCCCCTGGTGCAAGGAGCTTTGCCTGCAGCAGCCGAACCAGCATCATCCCGTAGGAGACGCCGTAGAGCCGCTGCAGGTGGACGGCATCGTCCGTGGTCGTCACGCTCTTGATGCCAAGGCTCTCGCTCGCTCGGCGTAGGCCCTCCTGGGGGACGAGAAACTCCCCAGCCCAGGCGTCCGCGAACCGTTCCTTTTCGTCTTGCCGCCCCCAGTAACTGACGACTTGGCTGTCCCGCTGACTGTGGTACAGGGCATGCGCGAGCTCGTGCGCGATCGTG
Organism: Anaerolinea sp.; assembly: GCA_013822395.1. Lineage (GTDB taxonomy): Bacteria > Chloroflexota > Limnocylindria > Limnocylindrales > CSP1-4 > UBA5189. Next base: position 29,953 of record PNKK01000023.1, read on the forward strand.
AAGACCTGCCGACCCGGGGTGGTCTGAAGGTTCACGGCGATGCACATTCCGAGTCGGGGATGGTTGAGGAAGGCTCCCGAGATGCCACGCTGAAGATCCTCTCCCAGCGCGGTCCGATAGATCGTGATCCCGGCGTCGTCGAGGACGCCGGTGAGATCACCGACCGGCCCCAGGCCAAGGCGCAGCCAGTCACGGACCTCTTCCGCCTTCCGCCTGATGTCGTCCCGCCCGATGAATCCCTTCCGAATCGAGAACGGCGACTGCTGCAGTGGGTAGGTCGGCGTGTCCAGCTGCTCGACCAGGTCGGCATAGGAGTCGAGAAACGCGACGAAGTCCCGGAGGCCGGCCTGGGCAGCTTCGTCGATCCCGCTCTCGGCGTCTCGGAACAAGAGCGCAACGAGGTCCGCTCCAGGCACCCTCGCCGACCCTGGTAGCGGGGCGTCGAGATCGACGAGCAGAGACAGCGGCATGCCATAGATGCCGGCGAGGCGCTCCAGTGCCTGCTCAGTAGGTCGGCGCTGGCCGTGCTCCCAATGCGAGACGAGCACCCGGCTGACCCCCAGCAGATCGGCGATCACGTCCTGTGAGAGGCGACGAGCATCGCGCGCGGCACTCAGCCGCGCTCCCAACCGTGTCGTGATGATCCCTCCTTTCGCCTCCATGGCTTTGCGTTACGAACTCGTGCCTCATTATACTCTTTACGCAACTGCGTGTCATATGACTCACATCGTAACAAGAGACCAGACCATGATGACCCGCGCCGAGCCGCGCACCCACGGCGCCGGACCATCCTTCACCATCACCGTCGACGTCGCGGACGGCGCGAGTCAACTCGGCGACCGCGCCGATCGCAGCGTCGCCGAGCGAGGGACGGCGGCCGATCGCTGGGGTTGTCGATCATTGGGGTTGTCGCGGCCCGCCGTTGCACCCGCCCGGGCGCCACCGCGCACGGGCCGCTACCCTACCGTCACCAGAAACGCCGAGGCGAGGGACGGACCGCCGATGCCAGTGACGCGAGGGGACCACGCGCAACAGACCCTCGCGCAGAGCGTCCCCGCCCGGGGCTGGCACACGTCCGATGCCGAGGAGATCGAGCGGCGGCGCCGGCGTGGTGTCGAGGAGGCGTTCGCGATCGCTCCGCTCGAGCCGCGACACCGGATGTTCGGCACGTTTCGCGTCCGCTCCGAGAACGCCGGCGCCTATGAGGTCGAGATCCGCTCGCTGACCGAGCGCCTCAACTCCTGCGGGTGCCCCGATCATCGTGTCAACGGGCTGGGCACCTGCAAGCACGTCGAGGCGGTCCTCGCGCAGCTGCGGACGAGCCGGGACGGGCTCGATCGGGCCGCCGGAACCGGCCCGGGGCGCGTCGAGGTCTTCCTCGATCACACGGCCGGGGCACCGCAGGTCCGGCTCCGCTGGCCGCGCCGCGCTCACGCGGAGCTGCAGGGCCTGATCGACCCCTTCTTCTCGGCCGACGGCACCCTGCGAGCCGATCCAGCCGCGGCGATCCCGGCGCTCGCCCGACGTCTGGAAGCGGCGCCGACCGAGCAGCGCCGGCGGATCCGCCTCTCCCGGCACCTCCTGGCCTGGGCTGAGGAACGTGCTCGCCAGGCCGGCCGACAGCGCTCCCGCGAGACGTTTCTTGCCGATGTGGCAGCCGGCGCACGTGACCTCGACCTCGTTCGCCACCCGCTCTACCCGTACCAGCAGGAGGGGCTCCTCTTCCTGGCCTTCACCGAGCGGGCAGTGCTCGGCGATGAGATGGGCCTCGGCAAGACCGCACAGGCAATCGCCGCCTGCGAGCTGCTCCGACGGCTGCGCGGCGTGGAACGCGTGCTCGTGGTGAGCCCGGTCTCGCTCAAGGCCGAGTGGGAGGAGCAGATCGGCAAGTTCACCGATCTGCCGGCCCGGATTATCGCGGGCCCACGTGCGGCCCGCTTGCGGCAGTATCGCGAGCGCACGTTCTTCACCCTCACCAACTACGAGCAGATCGTCGCCGACGGCCCGGATATCGGGCGGCTCGTTGCGCCCGACGTGGTGATCCTCGATGAGGCCCAGCGCATCAAGAACTGGCGGACGAAGACCGCGCGGGCGGTGAAGCGACTCGAGAGCCAGTACGCCTTCGTGCTGACCGGAACCCCGCTCGAGAACCGCATCGACGATCTCTACTCCATCGTCCAGTTCCTCGATCCGGCGATTTTCGGGCCCCTCTTCCGCTTCAACCGGGACTTCTATGAGCTCGACGAGCGCGGCCGACCGATCGGCTACACGAACCTGGGTGAGCTGCACCGGCGTCTGGAGCCGGTCCTTCTGCGGCGGCGCAAGGCAGAGGTCGAAGAACAGCTGCCTCCGCGCATGGTCAACACGTACTTCGTCCCGATGGATCCCGAGCAGGCCAGCCGCACCGCCGACTACAGCGCCCGGGTGGCTCGGCTGCTCGCCCAGGCGCGGCGGCGCCCCCTGTCGCCCGCGGAGTTCGAGAAGCTCCAGCGCTGGCTGGCCTGCATGCGGATGCTGTGTGACACGCCCTACATCCTCGATCCCGACTGCCGCGTCTGCCCGAAGCTCGGCGAGCTCGAAGAGATCCTCCGCGAGTGCCTCGCCGAGGACGGCCGGAAGATCCTCATCTTCTCCGAGTGGGAGCGAATGCTCGAGCTCGTCCGCGAGCTGGCGGCCGCGATGGGGGTGGGCTTCGCCTGGCACACCGGTTCGGTGCCGCAGCTGGCACGGCGCGAGGAGATCCGCCGCTTCAAGCGGGATCCGGCCTGCCGGCTTTTCCTATCCACGGATTCGGGGAGCGTCGGCCTCAACCTCCAGGCGGCGAGTGTGGTCATCAACCTCGACCTGCCCTGGAATCCGGCCCGCCTCGAGCAGCGCATCGCCCGCGCTTGGCGCAAGCACCAGCCCCGCTCGGTCCAGGTCATCCAGCTCGTTACCGAGGACTCCATCGAGCACCGCATGCTGCACGTCCTGGCAAGCAAGCAGGCACTGGCCGAGGGACTCCTGGATGGCAAGGGCGAGCTCGACGCGCTGCCGATTCCGTCTGGACGCGCGGCGTTCATCGAGCGCCTCGAGGCGGTCGTGGAAGCGTCCGCGGGCTCGGCGCCGCCCGTGGCGTCGGCGGCCACGCTCCCCGAGCCGGCGGCTGTCTGCCGAACCCCTGGAGCGGCTGGGTCAGGAGCTCGTCGCCGGCCTGGGCGACGAGCTCCTGCTGCTCGAGGCCCACCCCGCCCAGGACGGCCGGACGACGCTGTTGGCGGTGGTCGATCGCCCGTCCGGGGCGGCGCAGCGACGGACGCAGCTCGAAGCTGTCGTGCTCAGACACGCCGGCGAGGGCGGGGAAGCGCCCCGCCTCGAATTGGTCGAGCGGACCACGTACGAGGCGATCGAGCGGCTCGCGGCGGCGGGGCTCGTCCAGCTCGCCGCCACGGACCGGCGGGTCCTCTATCGCTCGCCGCAGCTCACCGACCGTCGCGCTGCGGAGGAGCAGCAGCGCCTGCTCCGGGCCCGGCGTTCCTTCGACCGGGCGGAGCGCAACGGGCGCATGGCGGGGGTGCTGGCGGAAGGCGGATTCCCCCTGGAGGCGCTGTCGGCACTGACCGAGGCGCTCGCTGGGGCGCTCCTCTGCCTGGCGCATCTCGCGGGTGCGGTGGACGTGGCTGACGAGGACGTCTCGCCGGCCGCCGCCGAGGCGCTACGAGCGGCCGCACCCCCCGTCGCCGAGATCGCGGCCGAGGCGCTTTCCCTGAACGCGCGATCGTCGGAGCGGGCAGAGACCGTCGCGACCGTGACCGAGGAAGATGCCCGAGCATGGATCGGGGACGGCACGCGGCTCCTGCGGCGGATCGAGGACCTCCTCGGCCGCGAGGCCGTGGAAGCTCCGCAGGGCCCGTAGTGGTCGTCACGCGGCCAGCCACGCCGATCTCCGGGTGGATTTCGACGAGGTGGCCATCGGCGCTGTAGCCGTCACGACGGCGGACGAGCTGGACGTTGCCGTCCGTCTCGTTGTTGCCGCCCTGGCCCTGCCGCGGCCGACGCCCTCACACGTGTTGCCCGGGCTTCGGGTCAGATAGCATCCGTCCGCCGCGGCGCCCGAACTCGCACCGCGTCCATCACGAGGGCGACGGACCCGCCCTGGTCGCGATCGATGGCGACCGCGTACCGGTCGGGCGCGCGTTCAGCGAGTCCGCGCAGGAAGGCGGCTCCAGTTCCCACCACCGCCAGCCGGAAGTCCGATCGTCTGGAGCGCACCGCTCGTGCCTCGATCAGGGGGTCGCCCGACGGGAATGGGCCTCCGTGCGCACCGAGGAACTCGTACATGCCGCGCGCCGGAAGCGGACGGAGCCAGCCGAGCTTGACGAGCTCGTGGATCGTGTTCCTCAGCCGCCGCGAACCGATGGCGACGCCGAGCGCGGCTGCCACGTCGTTCGTCGACACGACGTCACGGCCGAAGATCTCGAAGTCGGTGTCAGCGCGCGAGACCCACCGAGGGACGTGGCGACTGATCAGTTCGGATTGCAGTTCCTGTTCCATATAAGCAACAATGTCCGATCTGTCACGAATGGCAACCGGTCATCGAGCACCACCGCGCTCGTACCGCCCCCGGGACGCCGAGCGGCGCTCGCCGCCGCGCTCACGGCCGCCGGGCATCGGCGACATCGTCCAAGACTCTCGAGCCGAGGAGGAGTGGCCCGTGTCTGGTAGCTTGTTTGTCCATCTTATGTCCGCTAGTATGTCCCTATGTTCGGATCGTTCGGCGAACCCCTATCCTTGCTGCTGCACGTGACACAGCATGAGGGACGAAGCCTGGAGCAGCTCCTCGCCCCTCGGCGCCTCGGGGAGAACGCTGGCGCGGTGTGCTGGCGAGGATCGCCTCGATCGTCGCGGTGAGCAAATCATGAGCGGGACGAGCGCCGTGCAGAGCCAGGCAGTTCGACGACTGACGCAGGTGATGCGAGAGACGTCGATCGACGCAAGCGGGGTCGCGCGGATCCTGGACCGGAATCCCAAGACCGTTCAACGATGGATCCGCCAGGAGACAGCGCCACGTTGGGAGGTCCGAGAGGTCGTCCTGGCCCTGAATGTCGTGCTCGAACGCCTTGCTGAGGTCATCGACCCTGCGGCGGCCGAGGACTGGCTATTCACGCCGGTTCCGACGCTCGAGTACGAGCGACCGGTCGATCTCATTCGCGCTGGTCGAGCGCGGGAGGTCCTCAACCTCATCGATGCACTTGGCGAGGGAGTCTTCGCGTAGACAGAGGCTCGCGACGCCTCCGCGAGGCCCTCGACCGTCTCGAACGGACGACCCTCGAGACGGTCGTCTATCGACACACCGCGCCGACCTACCCCCCGCTGAGTGGAGATGGGGCGCGGCGCAAGGGCGGTCGATGGGACCCGCCGGACAGCTTCCCGGTTGCCTATACCGCCCTCGACGTCGCGACGGTGGATCGGGAGCTCGACCGCACCGCACGCCGGGCCGGCATGACGAGCGCGATGATGGGTCCACGGCGGCTGGCGACGATCCGAGTCCGACTGTCCCGCGTTCTGGACTTGACCAACGCAGACGTCCGAGCGGCCCTCGACGTGACCGAAGCCGATCTGACGGGCGAGGATCCGGCTGTCCCCCAGGCGATTGGTGAGACGGCGCATCACCTGGGGTACGAGGCCATCCTCGCGCCCTCGGCGACGGGAACGGGCCAGGCGCTGGCAATCTTCCTGGACAACCGGGCCGCCGATTCCGTGCTTGAGGTGGCTGAGGTTCAAGAAGGCTACGTGCCGGGTACAGGCTCGCCGTAGACACGGGCGACCTGCATCAGTGCCTGTGGGCCGCTTCCAACGCAGCACCTGACTCCACACCAGGGACTTGTCTCAGCAGGCGATGGATCGAGGGCGGGGCCGACGTGACCGAGATCGAGGGCGGGGCCGACGTGACCGAGATCGAGTGCACCCCGTTCGCCGCGGAGAAGGGCGCGGCCCCGGTCCGGCTCATCGTCCGGCGGGTCAAACCGACCCCGGGCTCCCAGCTCGCCCTCCTCACCCTTACGACTACCACGCCTTCATCACCGACCGGGTCGGCGAGGCCCTCACCCTCGAGGCCGACCACCGCCGTCACGCCGAGATCGAGAACGCGATCCGCGACCTCAAGTACGGGGTCGGGCTCAACCACCTGCCGTCGGGCAAGTTCGCCGCCAACGGCGCTTGGCTGGCCGTCCAGGTGATCGCCCACAACCTCGCCCGCTGGACCGCCCGGCTCGGTCTCAGCGCAGGCATCGTCACGACCAAGACGCTCCGCCGCCGGCTGTTCGCCCTGGCCGCGCGGCTCACCCGATCGGCCCGCCGCTGGAATTGGTCGGTCGCGACCGACCGAGCTGGCATCCCGATCGGCTGGGCGATCGACGCCGCCAACCGCCACGACCCCAAGCTCCTCGCTCCCACCCTCGCCGCGGTGGGCGCCCGGGGCCTCCTGGCCGAGGTCGAGACGCTCCATCTCGACCGGGGCTACGACAGCGCGGTCGCCCGGGCGACGTGCGCCGAGCACGGCCTCGCCGACGTCGTGTGCGCCAGAAAGCGCCCGCGGGGCACGGCCAGGGGCACGAGGAACCG
>PNKK01000024.1 GCA_013822395.1 Anaerolinea sp.
CGGCCGATGTCGCCACGGCGGATGTCACCGTTCGTGCCGTCGAGACCGCCGAGGCGGGCGAGGACGACTCGGAGTCGGCGGCGAAGCCCCGCGAGGGCTGATGCCCGGGGCCGGATATCCTTCCGCCATGCCCGACCGTCTCCCGTCGCCCGGCCCGTCCTTCCTGCGCGAGCAGGAGCTGCGAATCGGCGACCGCGTCCTCCATGCGGGGATGGGCGTCCCACCACCGGACCGGACGACTGGTGGCTCACGGTTCTGTGGATCCGGGACGAGGAGGGAATCGTCTCGTTCCGGGACGTTGCCGCGGCGGCCGGGCCGCCCCCGGATCCGCCACTTGTCCGTCTGGGGCCGGCGCTCTCCGGCGGCCTGTCCGGCCTGATCCTCGAGGACGCCGGCCGGCTGTCCATCCGCCTCGGACTCGTCGCCCCGCCCGATGAGCCGGACCGCCCGTGGCGATGCCCGATCGCAATTCGTGCGGGATTCCGCTGGGAACCAGCTCGTGCCGCGACGATGCACCCGAACCAGCTCGCGGGCGAGGTCCTGGCCGCGTTCCGCCGCGCGGTGGGGGGTCTTGGAGTGCCCCGTCCCGCCACAGGGTAGACTCTGCGTGATGCACGACGACGAGCCCAACGGCCCGGCCCGGCCGGACTTCCGCGCCCCGCGCAACTCCGGCATCGGCCGGGGCGATCCTCGTCGCGTGCGACAGGCGGATTCGGGTGCGCCGTCGCCCCGACTCTGGGTTCTCGGGGCCTTCATCGTCCTGGTCCTCCTGTTCGGCGCGGGGCTCCTCGAGTTCTGGACGGACGCGATCTGGTACCGGAGCGTCGGCTTCGACGGCGTCTTCTGGACGCGGATCGGCGCCGGCGCCGCACTGTTCGTCGGCGTCGCGGCGCTGGCGCTGTCCGTCTTCCTCGGCAACCTCTGGCTGGCCCGCCGCCTCGCGCCGCCACCGGACGGGGTGCCGGGCACCTTCCGCGACCTCTTCGAGCGCCTCGCAGAGGCCGGTCTCGCCGGTCCCCGCGACCCCCGCGACCCCCGGGACCCGCACGCCGACCAGCCCCGACCGATCCCCGTCGGAGCGGAGGCGATCCCGGACCTGACCCCGACCGCGACCGTGGTGCTCGCCGCGCTGTCGATCGGCGGTGCGCTGCTCATCGGTGCCGCCGGGGCAACGGCCTGGCAGACGGTGCTGCTCTGGCTGAACCGGGTGCCGTTCGATCCATCGAGCGCGTCCGCCGTGGACCCCATCTTCGGCCGGGACATCTCGTGGTTCCTGTTCGACCTCCCGTTTCTCCGCGCGGTCCAGTCGATCTTCAACGCCCTCGTCGTGGGAGGGCTCATCGTCGCCTTCGGGCGGTACCTGGCCGGTGCGCCCCAGCGCGGGCTGTCGTTTCCGACCTCGGTGCGGGTTCACCTGGCCGTCCTCGCCGGCCTATACCTCCTGTCGGTCGCGTTCGGCTACCAGCTCGACAAGTTCGAGCTGGTCTACTCGAACCGGGGCGTCGCGACGGGCGTCAGCTACACGGACCAGAACGCTCAGTTCATCGCCTACGACCTCTTGACGATCCTGTCCGCGTTCGCCGCCGCGTTCCTCGTCGGCGGGGCGTTCACCCGCTGGACGTGGCCGCTCGGCGCCACCGTCGCGGCGTGGTTTCTCGCGTCGCTCGTGGTCGGCCGCCTCTACCCGGAGGCGGTCCAGCGTCTGAGCGTCCTGCCGAACCAGTACCAGCGCGAGCAGCCGTACATCGCGAACAACATCGCGATGACTCGCCGGGCCTACAACCTCACCGGTTGGGAGGAGCGCCAGTACCAGGGCGACAAGGTGCTGAGCCGCGCCCAGATCGAGGCCGAAGCGGCGACCTTCGCGAACGCCCGCCTGTGGGACTACCGGCCGCTCGGCGACACGCTGGACCAGCTCCAGACCGTCCGGCGCTACTATGACTTCACCGACGTCGACACGGATCGCTACGTCATCAACGGCGAGCCGCGCCAGGTGATGCTCGCCGCCCGGGAGCTGAACCTCGCGGCCAACGACGCGGCCGTCGGCTGGGTCAACCAGCGGATCATCTACACCCACGGCGTCGGGATCGCGATGGTCCCGGTCAACGAGGTAACGACGGAGGGCCAGCCGGTCCTCCTCATCAAGAACCTCCCGCCGGTCTCCTCGGGCGGGGCCCCCCCGGTGACGGAGCCGCGGATCTACTTCGGCGAGGCGCCGTCCGGCTACGTCATCGTCCGGGCGCAGCAGGACGAGTTCGACTATCCCCGCGGCGAGGGTGACGCGGGCGGCGAGACCGGCGTCCGCACCCGCTGGACGGGCGACACCGGGATCCGCCTGGACACGACGCTGTCGCGCCTGCTCTTCGCGCTTCGGTTCCGCGACCTTGACCTCCTGATCAGCGACCAGGTCACGTCCGAGAGCGAGCTCCTCATGAATCGCTCGCTCGGCGCGCGTCTCCAGCTCATCGCGCCGTTCCTGTCGTACGACAAAGACCCGTACGTCGTGGTCACGGAGGCGGGCCGCCTCGTCTACATCCAGGACGCGTACACGACGAGCGACCGCTTTCCGAACGCCGAGTACATCGACCCCGCCACCGTCGGCGCGACGGGGATCCAGACCGGTCCCATCAACTACATCCGGAACAGCGTCAAGGTCGTCATGGACGCCTACGACGGCTCGATGACCTTCTACGTCGCCGACCCGTCCGACCCGATCATTCGTGCCTACCAGGGCGTCTTCCCCGATCTCTTCCGCCCGCTGGACGAGCTCCCCGACGACCTCCGGGCGCACCTCCGCGTGCCGGAGGATCTGTTCAACGTCCAGACATCGATGTTCGGGCGGTACCACGTCACGGACCCGGAGACGTTCTTCCGGAACGACGACCGCTGGACGGTGCCCGCGAGCACGGGGAGCGAGCAGAGCCTCGCGTCGGAGGCCTACTACGTGATCATGCGCATGCCCGGCGAGGCGGATCCGGAGTTCCTGCTCCTCCAGCCGATGGTGCCGACGAGCCGGCCGAACATGATCGCCTGGATCGCTGCTCGCAACGACGGAGAGCAGTACGGTGGCGTCCGTGTCTACCGCTTCCCGACCGACACGTCCGTCTTCGGGCCGGCCCAGATCGAGGCCCGGATCGATCAGGATCCCACGATCAGCGCGCAGATCACGCTCTGGGACCAGTCCGGGAGCACGGTCGTTCGCGGGAATCTCATCGTGGTGCCGGTCGGGGATACCCTCATCTACCTGCAGCCCGTCTATCTCCAGTCCACGGCCTCGAAGTTCCCGGAGTTCCAACGGATCGTCGTCGCGTCACCGACCTCGGTGGTCTGGGGACGGACGCTCGCCGAAGCGCTCGATCTGCTCCTGGAGGGTGGCAGCCCGGGTCCAGGTCCCAGCCCGACCCCGGGTTCGCCGACCGGCCCCACCCCCTCGCCTGGCCCGACCCCCGGGACAGAACTTCCGACCGATGTGCCTGGCCTCGTCGCGTACGCCAACGCCCGCTTTGAGGCGGCCCAGGCGGCCTTGCGGGCCGGCGACTTCGCCGCCTACGGGCGCGAGATCGAGCTGGTCCGCCAGGCGCTCTCCCGTCTCGACGAGCTGGCCGGACCTTCGCCGTCACCGGCGCCCTGACCGCGGCCAGTCGCGGGACCTCAATGTCGCCGGTCGCCTCGCAGGCCGGGTTGCCTGTCGAGTCGCCAGCCGGGGCGCTGGCCGCCGCGCTCCTCGCATCGCTGTCGCGGCCGGCCTGGTGGGTCCTGGCCCTCGCGGCCTTCCTCGTTCGTGGCGGTGTCCTCATCGTCCTCCTGCCAATCGTCCAGCTTCCCACCGCGGCCGGCCTCGCGAACGCCTTCGGCCCGGCCCTCGTCGGCTTCGTCTTCGGCGGACCGTCTGTGTCGTTCCTCATCGCCGTCGGAACGATCGCGACCGCGACGCTCGCATGGGTCGTAGCCGGCGGGCTCCTGGGCGGCTCGCTCGATCTTGTCCTCGTCCGCGGGGCGGCCGCGGACGAGGAGATGGAGGACCGTCCGAGGCCTCGGTCCGGGGACGCCGGCCGCGCCTTCGCCGTACGGATCGTCGCGCACATGCCGACCGTGATGGTGCTCGGGTGGGGCTCGGTCCGGCTTGTCGACGCCGCCTATCAGGAGTTGATTCGGCCGGGTGACCCTGCGCTCCCGGTCGCCGTGCGGGTCGCCCTCCGGATTCCCGAGATCGTGGTGGGGCTGGCGGCGGCGTGGACTCTGGGCGAGGCACTCGGTGGTCTCGCGGTGCGCCACCTCGCGTGGGGCGCTTCCCTGCCCGGGGCGCTGGTCAGGGCGGTTCGCTCGCTCGCTCGACCCTCGGGGGTCGCCACCTTCGTCGTCACGAATGGGGCGCTCGCGTTCGTGATCTTCGCGACGGCCACCGCCGTCGGAATCGCCTGGAACCACCTGCGGGTGGTGCTCGTCGACGGCGGGACGGGGGCACAGATCAGGGTCGCACTCATCCTGTTCTCGCTGACGTGGACGGCCGGGCTGTGGTTGCTCTCGCTCGCCGTGGCGTGGCGAGCGACGGCGTGGACGTTCGAGGTCGCCCGGCACCTGCCGGTTCGGATTCCCGGCACAGGCACAGGCACCCCACGGGGGGCTTTCCCGGACCGCCACGATCTGGCACCCTGAGAGCCCGGCCGCGCGGGAAGCCGGGGAGCATCCAGGGAGTGGAGATGTCGGGGTCCGTTCCGTGTCCGAGTTGCGGGCAGCCCGTCCCCCCGGGGAGGCTGGCCTGCCCATCCTGTGGCGTGCTCGTCGCGTCGCTCACGACCACGGCCGTTGAGCCCGGCGTACCGGAGACCGCTCCCAGGTTCGAGTCCGAGCCTTCGGCTGCCGTGCAGGCGTCAGAGCCGGAGTCTGCGGCCGCCGCGGCTGCGGCGGCACCGGAAGCCGAGTCTCTGATCGCGGCCGTGGCCGAGCCCAGCGAGGTGGCGATCGCCGTCGACGGCATCACGTCGGGGGGCATCGTGCCCGGCTCCTACCTGCCGCCCTCGACGGTGCATCGGCCCGTCCGCGACACGACGGGCGCCGGGCCTGGGACCACGCCCACGGCCATGGTGGCTCCACCAGCGCCGGCTCCCGGGCCGGTGGCCGCGGCCCGTCCCGTGGCGCCCGGCCGCGCCTCGATCCTCGCCGATCTCCCGTTCGACGCGCCCGATGAGATCGAGGGTTGGCTCGTCACGCTCGGCGGGGGGATCTCCATCCTCGGCTTCTTCCTCCCATGGCGGTCGACCTTCATGACCGGGATCGACGGGTACTTCGACAGTTGGGGCCTGGGGGTCGGCCTCCACCTTCCGATCTTCGTGGCCCTCGTCGTGGTAACGGCGCTGGCCGTCCTCCCGAATCGGGTCGCCTCCTGGGCTCGGACGGGCGTCTGCGGCATGGTTGGTGGCGGGATCCTGTTCGGACTCGTGTGGCTCTATCTCGAGGGCGGTTCGTCGCAGCTTGGGGCACTTCTGGCGGCCGTCGGTGCCGTGCTCCTGGTCGCCGGCGGCATCATCGCGGTTGCGCCAGGTCGGTCGTCCCACGGACGCGAGGACGCCTGAGCGTCACGCCGGCATCCACCAGGGCGTCCGAGCCGTCGCGGGACGGGGGCGTCGCGAAAGCCGTCGCGAGAGCCGTCGCGAGGATGGGGCGGAGGCCCCTGCTACACTGCCCGGCGATCCGCGAGGACTCGCTCACGGTGATCGCCAAGGTCCACGGAGGCGCCGCCCCGGCGAATGGAACAGATCCTCGGCACGATCGGCGACGCGATCGGATCGGTGCTCGGCAACCCGGTCATCCAGTTCGGATTCCAGCTATTCATGATCTACTGGGTGATCCTCTGGCTGGCGACGGCCTACTGGGCGTTCCGCGACCTGCAGATCCGGACGGAGAACCCGATCGTCCCGTACCTGGCCGCAGCGTTCATCATCGCCTTCACGCCCGTCCTCTTCCCCCTCGCCGTCTTCGCCTACCGGGTCGTGCGACCCCAGGAGCGGATCGGCGAGATCTACGAGCGCAACCTCGCGGAGGAGGCGATGCTCGCCGAGATCGAGGCGATCCGGCACTGCCCGTCCTGCGACCGGCGGGTAGATCCCGAGTGGATCATCTGCCCCACCTGCCGGACGCGCCTCAACCGCGTCTGCCCCAACTGCACGAAGCTGGTGGGCCTGGACTGGTCGCTGTGCGCGTGGTGTGGCAAGGACTTCGAGCGGCTCGAGATCACCGGTACGGCGGCTCCCGTCGTGCGCGTTCCCGCACGCGACGCCCTCCCGGAGCCTGCCGCGCGGCGGCCCGTGGCGTCCCAGACCAGAACCGCCGTCCGGGCTCCCGGCGCCGTGACCGGCGCCGGGCCCGCTGCAGCGCGGACGACCGACCCGCTCGCCGATTCTTGACCGACCCGTCGCCGGAGCTCCAGGCAACGCCGGCCGGTTTGTCGACGCCGGCCTCCGCCGCGACATCGGAGCCCCGGGCGACGTCCACGAATCCCGCCGCCGTGCTGGGCCTGTTCCGGTTCACGATCGACGGCCGGCGTGCGCCAGGGCTGTTCGTCGCCGGGTGGCTCGCGACGGTCGTGGGGGGGAGCGGCGCATTCGTCGGGCTGCTCGCCGGCCAGACCGTACCGGGGGCGGTCCTGTTCGTCGGCGGCCTCGCCGTCATGCTCGTCGGGCTCGTGCTCCTCGGCGGTTCCCAGGCGATCGAGCGCCGCGCCGCTGAGCTCGCCTACGCTGGGCCCTCGCCGATTCTCGTCTTCGCCTCCATCGTTGTCGGGCTCTACCTCGCGGTCGTCGTCGTCGCGACGCCGCTCCGCCTCCTCGGCGTCCGCCTGGACGGTCCGGGCCTCTCGCTCCTCGGCGTGATCCTCCAGGCGATCGTCGTCGTCGGGATTCTCCGGGCGCTCGTGGTGGGTCCAGGCGCGCTGTCGTGGGCCGAGATGGGCCTGCGCGGTCCGATGCCCGCGGCGCTTCGCGATCTCGCCTGGGGCATGGTGCTCGCCGCTCCCATCGTCCTGGTGACGGCCGTGGTCGTCGCGGCGCTCGTCACGATCGTCGGCAGCACGCCCGAGAGCCCGCTCCCGCCCGCCGGCTCGTCCGTCGGGCTGGCGATCAACCTCCTCGCGGGCGCACTCATCGCGCCGCTGTACGAGGAGCTCCTCTTCCGCGGGTTTGCCACAACCGCCTGGGCACGGGTTGTGCCGCCGGCGGCTGCCATCGTTCGGACCTCGCTCCTGTTCGCCTTCGCCCACCTCCTGACCCAGAGTGGCGCCTCCTTCTCTGAGGCGCTGGGCATCGCCCTGGTCGCGGGGGTGGCCCGGCTCCCCGTCGCGTTCGCCCTCGGCTGGGTCTTTCTCCGCCGGCGCTCGCTGTGGGCCGCGGTCGGCCTCCACGCGGCGTACAACGGGATCCTCATCGTCCTTGCCGAGGCCGCCCTTCGCACGTGAGGGCGCGACGGCGCCCAAGGAGTGTGATGCGCGACGATGCCCGAGGAGTGCGGCGCCACGGCGCCGGCCGGGCCCGTCCCGATGAGCGGCGGTGCATCGGCCGATGACCGTCCGGTGAGCCCTCCCCGGTAGGCTGCGCCATGTCCTCGGGTCCGGATGGCGGGGGGAATCGGCGGGCTTCCGTCGTTCGGACCCCGGGGACGCCTCCCGCCACCGATGAGTCGAACGGAGGCGATCCATGACCCAGGCCGAGCCCGAGCCCGGCGCCGTCGTTCCGTTCCCGCGCGGTCGGGTTCTCCGCGAGCTGCCCGCGACGGAGCGGCCGCGCGAGCGACTGGAGCTGCGCGGACCGAGTGGCCTCACGTCGGCCGAGCTGGTTGGGCTGCTGTGGGGCTCCGGGAGCCGCGGCCGGTCCGCCGTCGACGTTGCGGAGGAGGCGATCGCCCGGTTTGACGGGCTGACGGGCCTTGCCCGCGCCTCCGGCCTCGAGCTGGAGGCGATCCCCGGTGTAGGCGGCGCGAAGGCGGCCCAGCTCCAGGCCGCGTTCGAGTTGGGGCGCCGCCTCCTCGCCGACTGGCCGACGGCTCGCTGGGCGGTCCGCTCGCCCCGCGACGTCGCCGACCGGCTGGTCCTTCAGATGGGGCGCCTGGAGCGCGAGGAGCTGCGGGTCGTGGTCCTGAACACGAAGAACATCGTCCTCCGCGTGACGACGGCCTACCAGGGCAACGTCAGCGCGTCGCTCGTCCGGGTCGGGGAGCTGTTCCGCGACGCCGTCAGGCTGACGGCTTCCAGCGTGATCCTCGTCCACAACCACCCGAGCGGGGACCCAACGCCCTCGCCGGACGACCTCCACCTGACCGCCGAGGCGCTCGCCGCGGGCCGGCTCCTCGATATCGCCGTGCTGGACCACCTGGTGATCGGCCACGACGCGTACGTCTCGATGCGCGACCGGGGGATCGCCTTCGACCGGCCTGGGCTGCCACCGAACGCGGCGGCCTGACCGCGTCCAGACCGACGGGCCGCCTGCCGTTCGGCCCTCGCGTTCGGTGCATTCGTCACGCCCGAAGATATACAAACGATCGTTAGAATGTCGGCCCATGGAGATCGCCCGACCGTCGCCGTACCCGATCGTCTCGCAGTGTGATCGCCCACCAGCAGAGCAAGGTGCGCCGGGCGCGTCGTTGGATCAGTCGGTGCGCACGCCCTTCGATCAGCTGGCCCCCCACCCGTGCTGATCGCACTGGTCATCTTCATCGCCACCCTCGGCGTGGTCATCTGGCAGCCGCGCGGACTCGGAATCGGATGGAGCGCCCTTGGTGGTGCGGCCGTGGCACTGCTCGCCGGGGTGATCCGGCCGAGCGACATCCCGATCGTCTGGGACATCGTGTGGAACGCGACGTTCACCTTCGTCGCGGTCATCATCATCTCGCTGCTCCTGGACGAGGCCGGGTTCTTCGAGTGGGCGGCGCTGCACGTCGCGGTGTGGGGCGGCGGGCACGGCCGACGGCTGTTCGTGCTGATCATCCTGTTGGGTGCCGCGATCGCCGCCCTGTTCGCCAACGACGGCGCCGCATTGATCCTCACGCCGATCGTCATGGAGATGCTCCTGGCGCTCGGGTTCGGCCCGGCGGCGAGTTTCGCCTTCGTGATGGCGACCGGCTTCGTCGCGGATTCGACCAGCCTCCCGCTGGTCGTCTCCAACCTCGTGAACATCGTCTCGGCCGACTTCTTCGCCATCGGCTTCGCCGACTACGCGAAGGTCATGTTCCCCGTCACCGTGGCCGCCCTGGCGGCGACCGTCTTCGCGCTGTCGCTGCACTTTCGGCACGCGATCCCGAAGGCCTATCAGGTTCATGCGCTGCGCCGGCCCGCGGACGCCATCAGGGACCCCCTGGTCTTCAGGGTCGGCTGGATCGTGCTCGCCGTCCTTCTGGTCGGCTATTTCGGGGCCGAAGCATTCGGGGTCCCTGTGTCGGCGGTCGCCGGCCTCGGGGCGCTGGCCCTGCTGATCGTGGCCGGCCGCCCATGGCGAACGGGAATCGTCGGCCCGGAACGCGTGATCCCGATCGGGCGTGTCGTCCGCGACGCGCCCTGGCAGATCGTGCTGTTCAGCCTTGGGATGTACCTGGTCGTCTACGGACTGCGCAACGAAGGCCTGACGGCCGAACTCTCGCGAGTCCTCGATGGCCTTGCGGCCGGCGGACTCACGGTCGCCGCGCTCGGGACCGGCGCGCTGTCGGCCGCCCTGTCGTCGGTCATGAACAACATGCCCACGGTGATGGTGGTCGCCCTCTCGATCGACGGCAGCGCCGCCGCCGGCCCGGTCCGGGAGGCCATGGTGTATGCGAACGTGATCGGCTCGGACCTCGGGCCGAAGATCACCCCGATCGGCAGCCTCGCGACCCTCCTCTGGCTGCACGTCCTCGACCGGAGGGGGATGCACGTCGGCTGGGGCACCTATTTCCGGATCGGCATCGCCCTGACCCTGCCCGTGCTGACCGTCACCCTCCTCGCTCTTGCCGGCTGGCTCGCCGTCGGGGCCGGTACGGCGGCCCGGTGATGCGCCTGCCGCGGTGGCGACAGGTCGACTCTCGACCGTCGGCCGTCAAGTCGCTGGCAGACGCTGAGTCGACGGCGGGGCTGCACGCAAACGAGGACCTGCGCAAGCAAGGCCTAGAATCTCGACCGATGAGTGCCGGCCATCCGACCCTCGGTCCATCATCGGCGGTCGACGTCGGTGTCCTGCAGGCCATCGCGGAACCCAACCGTGCACGGATCATCGAGCTTCTCGGCCACGGCGAACACTGCGTCTGTGACGTCGGCGAGGCGCTGGCGATGAGTCCCGCCCTCGTGTCGCATCACCTGCGGGTCCTTCGAGCCGCCGGGCTGCTGCGCGAGCGGCGCAACGGGCGCTGGGTCTTCTATGCCCTCGACCTCGATCGAATCGCCACGGTTCGCGCCGCCGTGGTCGGGCTCCTCACGCCGACCGATGCCGCGACGAGCACCTGTGTCTGCTCCGACTGCGGTCCGGCGAGTGAGTCGAGATCGATCCTCGGCGAATCTCGAGCCTCATCCTCGTCCACAACCACCCGAGCGGGGACCCCACGCCGTCGCCGGACGACCTCCACCTGACGGCCGAGGCGCTCGCCGCGAGCCGGCTCCTCGATATCGCGGTGCTGGACCACCTGGTGATCGGCCCCGATGCGTTCGTCTCGATGCGCGACCGGGGGATCGCCTTCGACCGACCGGGGCTGCCGCCGAACGCGGCCGCCTGACCGGCACGACCGGTACTCCATGCAACAAGGGCGGTCAGCCAGGGCGTTCACGATGCCGACGGGTCGTCTGACGCGCGCTGTTGGGGGTGCCGGGGCGAGCCTCCCGGAGAGGCCGTAGGTCATCGCGCGATCGGCCCCGATGGCCCTACCCCGAGGCCGGTCGCGTTGAGCACCGTACGCCAGAGATCATCGCGCGTGCGTCTCCATTCGTTGGCTCGATATCGCACTCACACCGCCGCCCCTGACGGTGTCCAGTCGAAGGAGGTCGATGTGGGCATCACCAGGCGGCGGTTCCTGCAGGGGTCGGCGCTCGCGGGTGCAGCTGCCGGTGCAGCCGCCGGCCAGCGCCTGCTGTTCGGGGAACTCGAGACGGTCGTGGCGGCCCACCCGGCCCTGGCGGTGGCGCCGTCGGTCGAGGACTTCGTGCCGACCACCTGCTGGATCGGAAAGCAGGATTGCGGCATCATCGCCCGGCGGATCAACGGGCGAGTGATCAGCCTGGCGGGACAGCCGGAGCATCCCCTGAACCTCGGAGCGCTCTGTCCCAAGGGACCGGCGCAGATCACGGCCCTCTACGACCCGAACCGCGTGAAGACGCCGCTCATCAGAACGAACGCCAAGGGCCAGTCGGGCACCTGGCGGCGAGCATCGTGGAAAGAAGCTATCGACCTCGTCGCCGCGCGCGTCAAGGAGACGCGAGACAAGGACCCCAAGCTCGTCCTCTGGCAGAAGGGACGCAGCAAGGCGAAGAGCTTCTACGACGATGCCTTCGTCAATTCGCTGGGAGCGACGAAGCTCGGGCATGGGACGTACTGCTCCGATGCCGGTTACCGGGCCCTCGAGTACACGATCGGCCTGACCGGGGTGCTCCATCCTGACTTCCGCGAAACCCGATATCTGCTCTCCTGGGGATGGAACATCACGAACGGTGGCGGCAACAAGTTCTGCTGGATCACCTGGCCCCGCCAGATGCTCGAGGCCCGCGAGCGGGGGATGAAGATCGTCCAGATCGATCCTCGCCTGCGTGGCGCCGGCCCCTTTGCCGACCGCTGGCTGCCTATCCGCCCCGGCACGGACCTCGCGCTCGCGCTCGCCTTCTCGAACGTCCTCGTTGCCGAGGGGTACGTGGACGGCGAGTACCTCGCCCGGTACACGAACGCGGCGACGCTCGTGAGGAACGACGGGACGTTGGTCCGGGTGGACGGCGTTCCGCAGGTGTGGGACGCGGCCGCGGACGGCCCCGCCCCTCTCGAGACGGCGAGCCAGCCCGCGCTCGACGGCGCCTATACCGTCGATGGCATGCCCGCCCGACCGGCGTTCGAGCTCTACAGGGAGCAGATCGCCTCGTATACGCCCGAGTGGGCGGCTGACGTGTGCGGCTTGGCGGCCGACGAGATCCGGGGTGTTGCCATCGAGTTCGGCCGGAACGCTCGCATCGGCAGCACGACCGTCGTCGACGGCGTCCGCGTGCCCTATCGACCGGTCGGGATCGCCGCCTACCACATGAGCCAGCAGGAGCTCGGGTTCCAGGCGGTCCGAGCCATGCTGATGATGACGATGCTCGTCGGTGCCCCCGGGGCCGTCGGCGGTCAGATGGCCGACACGAGCTGGAAGATCGACAAGAACTACACGGCGCTCGACGAGGTCGAGGTCAAGGACCCGCCGTACGGGTACACCCTCAAGTCCAGCAGGTACTTCCCGATCAACAGCGGGTTCCCGGGCATGGTCGCGAAGGTGATGCTGGACCCGCGGCGGTACGGGGTGGAGAAGCTTCCCGAGGTCATGATCACCCACTACGTCAACCCGCTCGTCTCGTTTCTCTCCCGTCGCGAGTTCATCGAGTCGTACGCGAAGTTCAAGTTCGTGGCGGACATCAGCCCGTGGCTCAGCGAGACCGCGGACTACTTCGCCGACGTCGTGCTCCCTGCAGCCACCCTCGAGAAGTACGAGGGCCCGAGCTCGGCCAACGACCAGTACACCGACGCCGTTGCCCTCCGCGTCCCGGCCATGGCGCCGCTGTTCGAGTCCCGCGGCGAGATCGACATCTACCTCGATCTGACCGAGGCGGTCGGCGTCCTGTACGGCGAGGGCGGCTACCTTGACGAGCTCAACAAGTCCCTCAAGCTCGAGCCGCCCCACGCCCTGCCCCTCGACAAGAAGCCGACACCACGGGAGATCTTCGATCACTGGGCCCTGGCGCAGGGGATCGAGCAAGGGGTCTCCCACTTCGAGACGAAGGGCGTCTACGTCAAAGGCCCGCTGAAGCCGGCCAAGCGCTATGGCTACGTCACCGATCCGCCGTTCGGCGGGGCCCTCCACCGCTTCTACGGCGAAAGCCTCCTCCGCTACCGCAACGAGATGCAGGCCAAGGGCGCCGAGGAAGTCTACTGGCGCGACTACACGCCGTTCCCCACGTGGCGGTCGCTCACGATGGACGCGTCCCCGGCCGAATACGACCTCGACCTCATCAGCTACAAGCTCATCGAGCACAAGCAGAGCCGGACGGGGTTCATGCCGCTCCTCGCCGAGCTCGCGCCGCGGCAGCGATTGGACATCAACCCGCGGACGGCGCGAGAGCGCGGGATCGCCGACGGGGATGAGGTCTGGGTGGAGTCCCAGAACGCCGTCACGGGCGAGACGCGACGGGTTCGCACGCGGGCGAGCTACACGGAGGCGATCCGGCCGGACACGGTTGGGATGCCGAACCACTTCGGCCTGTGGGCGGACCCCCGGGCCAGGGAGCGAGGGCCGTCCCCGAACGAGATCTACTACGTGGGGGAGGGCTACATGACGAACACCGCCGACCAGTCCTTCCTCGTGAAGGTCCGAGTCAGTAGGGCCTGAAGGGGAGCCCGATGCCGAAGTACGCGATGGCGGTCGACCTAGAGCGGTGCCAGGGCTGTAGGGCCTGCGTCGAGGCCTGCAAGGTCGAGAACAACACGTCACAGGGCGTCTTCTGGATGCACGTCTTCCGGCTCGAGGAGGGCGAGTACCCGGAGACGCGGATCAGCTTCCTGCCCCGCCCCTGCCAGCATTGCGACAACGCGCCGTGCGTGAAGGTCTGCCCGGTCGGGGCGCGGTACAAGCGGATCGACGGCCTGGTCCTCACCGACTACGAGCGCTGCATCGGCTGCCGCTACTGCGAGGTCGCCTGCCCGTACGGTGTCAACTTCTTCAACTGGAAGCAGCCCGCCGAGAACTACTACATGGACTGGTCCGATCCGGACATCCAGCCGGCCAGCGGCGGCGAGGTGCCGCCCTACCGGAACCCGGAGCTCGATGGCCGGTACGGCTCAGAGCAGAAGCAGGTCGCCGGAGGCGGTCACTTCCGTGGAATCGTCGAGAAGTGCACGTTCTGCGTCCAGCGGATCGAGAAGGGCCTCCAGCCCGCGTGCGTGACGGTGTGCCCGGTTCAGGCGCTCGTGTTCGGTGATCTCGAGGACCAGGAGAGCCCGGTCAGCACGTACCTGCGGGGCAAGCAGTCGTTCCGGCTCCTCGAGGAGACGGGTACCGAGCCCCGTGTCCATTACATCGGGGGTCGGACGCCGGGCACGGATGTCCGTGAGATCGAGCCGGTCGAGGGGAGGGTCGGAGCATGAGCGCCAACGCGCCGGGGACTCCGCTCCCGCAGGGTATCGGTCGGATCACGCCCGGCTGGCTCACCATCGTCGGGCTCGCGGCGGTGGCAGTCGCTCTCGGGATCTACGCCTACTCGTTGGAGGCGTCCGAGGGCCTGGTGGCCACCGGGCTGCGCGACCTCGGGACGATGGGCGGCGCCACGTGGGGCCTCTACGTCACGTTCGTCGTCTACTTTGGGGGCGTCGCCTTTGGAGGCGTCACGCTGGCCGCGCTGATCCGGCTCCTTCGCCTCGACGAGCTCCGACCGATCGGTCGTCTCGGCCAGCTGCTGACGGTCGTCGCGCTCCTCCTCGCCGCGATCGCCATCCTCGTCGACCTGGGGCAGCCGCTGCGGGGACTGGTCAACCTCTTCCTGTACGCGCGTCCCCAGTCGCCGTTCTTCGGCACGTTCACGATCGTGCTGTCGGGCTACCTGTTCGCCAGCCTCGTCTACCTCTACCTCGACGGGCGACGTGATGCGGCCATCTGCGCCAGGACGCCGAGCCGGCTCCGGTGGCTGTATCGGCTGTGGGCCGCGGGGTATGGTGACTCCCCCGGGGAGCGGGCACGCCATCGCCGGGCAAGCTTCTGGCTCGCCGTGGCAATCGTCCCGCTGCTCGTGGTCGCCACCTCCACGCTCGGGTTCGTGTTCGGTCTCCAGGCCGGTCGGCCCGGCTGGTACAGCGCCGTCCAGGCGCCCGCCTTCGTGACGCTCGCCGGCGTCTCCGGTGTCGGCCTGCTCATCGTGCTCGCGGCAGTCGTCCGGCGCGTGGCCGGCTCCGAGGATCGGCTCGGCTTGAACGTCTTCCGGCGTCTCGGCGGGCTCCTCCTCGGGCTGGTCCTCGTCTACCTCTTCCTCCTGGCCACCGAGCTCTTCACCGCCACGTACACGGGTGAGGTCGTTGAGCGCAGGTTGACCGAGGCGCTGCTCTGGGGAGAGTTCGCCGGCATCTTCTGGGCGGCGCTCGCGTTCTTCCTCCTCTCGCTCGCGCTCCTTCTCTGGCAGGCGTTGACCCGCCGGTGGAGCATTCCGCTGCTCGTCGTCGCGGGTCTGCTCGTGAACCTCGCCGCGATCGGCAAGCGCTACCTGATCGTCGTGCCCTCGCAGACGCACGGACAGCTCCTGCCGTACCCGGAGGGCTCGTACACGCCGGCGCTCGGGGAATTCGCCGTGATCGCCGGCCTGTTCGGCCTGGGGGTCCTCCTCATCGCGCTGTTCATGAAGGTCTTCCCGATCGTGGAACTGCCCGAAGAGGAGGTGCCGGCCGGTGCGTAACGTACTCACGGTCCTGATGGTCGTCGTCGGCTTCGCGCTCCAGGCGATCAGCTACTTCGCCCTGGCCGCGCCCTGGGTCACGACCGGCGTCGCTTCGGGTGAGCCTCGGGTCGTCGGGGCGCCCGTGCTGTTCATCGCCGGGGTGGTGCTCGTCTTCCTCGCGGCGGTGGTGTACGAGCTCCTGCCCGAGAAGCGGGGGCGATGACGGCCCGCCCCCGCCAGATCGGGCTGGCGCGGCTGCGACAGGGGCTCTACCGGTTCATCGCGGCCGGGCTGCTGCCACCTGACCAGGAGCGCATCGTCGCGCTCGCTTCGGCGATCGCGGTCCTCGAGACGTCTGTCATCCACGGGTTCGCGTTTGCGACGTGGTGGCATCCGCTCGCCGCCGTCCTCGACGAACCACCGTCGATCGACGTTCTGGAGGCCGACTACGTTCGTCTGTTTGAGGCCGGCGTGAGGGAGCCCCCGTGCCCGCTCGTGGAGAGTGCCTACCTGCCGCTTCCGCGGGGACCCGGCGCCTTCCTCGTGGACCTCGACCGCGAGTATCGACGGCTCGGCCTGGCGGCGAACCCACTGATCTCGCTGCCCGTGGACCATGCTGTCCTCCAACTCGAGGGGATGGCGGCGCTCTGCGCCCGGGAGGCCGAGGCGACCGACCGAGGCGATGACGCCGAGGCGAAACGCGTTCTCGGCGACGAGGAGCGGTTCCTCAAGCGGCACCTCGCTCGCTGGTTTCCGGTCATGGCTCATCGCGGCGCCGTGGCCGCCGGCGATGGCTATTACGGCACGCTGTTGACGGGCGCGCGCGCCTTCGTGCACCACGACCGAGAGCTCGTGACCACTCTCGCGATGGCCTCCAGGGTCGCGACGGAGCCCGGAGTCGCGACGGACCCCCGGGTCGCGGCCCACCGCGGACTCGAGGCGGTCCGGTGAGCACGCTCGTCCTGGCCTGCGCGGACAGGCTTCCGGGCGTCACGCCCGAGGAGTGGCTCTGGCTCGAAGCCGCGGAGGTCCGCGTGGTCCGTGGTCTCTGCAACGACCCGGAGCTCATCGCGCGTCATGCCGACGGCGTGTCCAGCCTGGTCCTCGCCATGTGCTCGGCCGACTTCGTGTCCGGCCCCGTCCAGGCCGCCGCCCGGCGGGCCGGACTCGACCCGCTCGGCCTCGAGATCGTCGACGTACGTGCCGCCAACGGGGATATCGAGCGCCTCATCCTTCTTCTTGAAGCGGCCGTCGCGCGGGCGCAGTGCTTCGCCGGGAGTGCGCCGGAGAACGCGCGGATGATCTTCCCCAAGGCCGTTACCCGGCGAGCCCTTCTCAAGCTGAGGATCGCCGAGTATGTCGCGGTCCCCTCGATCGAGCCGTCGAGGTGCGTCGCCGATCGCGGCTGCCGGGCGTGTGTCGAGGCGTGCCCGCGCGGAGCGATCGTGCTCTCGGACGGAGCGATCTCCATCGACCCGGCACCGTGCGACGCGTGCGGCCTGTGCACGACCGCGTGTCCGGTCCAGGCGATCGTGGATCCCACGGTCACGCCGGCACAGCTGGATGCTCAGGTGAGGACGCTTCTCGACCCGTCGAGCGGCCCATCAGGCCCGCGCGGGATCCTCTTCTCCTGCCGGCGATCTCGTCGCGTGGAGACGGCGCCCGGATGGTACCCGGTCGTCGTGCCGTGCACGGGCATGGCGCCCGCGAGCTGGCTCCTCGCGCCGCTGCTGCTCGGTGCGGCGGCCGTCGCCGTCCGGCTCTGTGGCGACGGCGAATGCCCGCTCGGGCGGGACGAGGCCGCCCTGGAACGGGTCGCCTTCTGTCGCCGCCTGCTGGGCTCGATGGGCTGGTCGCAGGATCGCGTCGCTGCCGCCCCTGGAGACGTGCTCCTCGCACCGGTCCCTGGGTCTGACCACGCGGATCACAACATCTTCGCGCCCGGCGCTGCGGGTCACGTCCTGCACGCGCTCGCGGAACAAGGCAGCGACGGGAGCGCCTTCGTGTTCGAGCATCCGGGTTCTCCGGTCGGGATCGTCGAGATCCGGGCGGACGCCTGCACGGCGTGCGGGATGTGCGCGCGGACCTGCCCGACGGAAGCGCTCGTGGTTGCCCCTCGCGACGGCGCCGTGGAGATCACCTTCGACGGCGTCCGCTGCACCGCCTGCGGCCAGTGCGTCGCGAGCTGCCCGGAGGTGGCCCACGGTGCGATCGCGCTGCGCCGCGTCGCGAGCAGGGATGCCCTGGCGCAAGGTGCCACGCGCCTCGCCGGGTCGGATGTCGCTTCCTGCGTGCGCTGCGGGCGGCCGGTGGCTCCGCACGCGATGCTCCAACGCGTGGCCGGCCTCCTGGGTCCCAAGGAACGGCGGGTGATGCAGATCCTGGAGCGCTACTGTCTCGACTGCCGAGCGATCGGCAGCCCGGGCGCCGATGAGCGTGAGAGTCCGACCTACCGCAGCGGCGGAGAGGCCGCCACCATGCACAGACGCGACCAACTGGCCAGGGTTGGCCGCATTCACCTGGAATGATGGGAGACGCCAATGACGCCTGACGACGATCGCACAGTAAGCCTCGATGCCTGGCTCGAACGGTTGCGCTGGCAGCTCCCGGCCGGCACCTCTCTCACCATCTCCGGCGCGGAGTCCGCGGCCCTCCTCGATCTCGCTCGGGTGGCGGCCCACACCAGCGAGCGGATCGCCGCGCCGCTGTCGACATTCCTCGCCGGTGTCGCGTTCGGCGGCCTGCCAGAGGGCGTCCGGGCAACGCGAATCGCCGAGCTGGTCCGCTCGCTCGAGGCGGGACGCGTGGGCTGACCGAGGGACGGCCCAGCGGCCCGACCGGAGGTTCGCGTCTCGCACCGGTTCCCTATCCGTCCCTGCGTCCCCGGCAAGCGCCACGAGCGGGGATCGACGATAGGCTCGTCCTCGGTGCGGCAGCTCGGGCCGCGGACGCGCTGCGCCGACAACCCAAAAGGGCCGCCCCGCGCGAGGTGCCGGGTATACTGCTCCGGCTCGTCCGGGCGCCGACCCCACCAGCCCCGAGCCAACCGTTCGCAGAGGATCCTTTGCCCGGCCTGCTCGATCGCTTCCTCGGCCTCTTCTCGCGCGACATCGGGATCGACCTCGGCACCGCGAACACCCTCGTCCACGTGCGGGATCGGGGAATCGTGATCAGCGAACCGTCCGTCGTCGCGATCGAGGCGCGGACGAAGCGGGTCCTCGCCATCGGCGCCGAGGCCAAGCGGATGGTCGGTCGCACCCCGGCCAACATCATCGCGATCCGGCCGCTCCGCGACGGGGTCATCAGTGACTTCGACGTGACCGAGCAGATGATCAAGTACTTCGTCGACCGGGTCCACGACCGGATCGGGCTGATCGCCCGGCCGCGGATGCTGATCGGGATCCCCTCGGGCGTCACCGAGGTGGAGAAGCGCGCGGTGAAGGACGCCGCGCTGAACGCCGGCGCGCGCTGGGCACGCCTCATCGAGGAGCCGATGGCGGCGGCGATCGGCGCCGGCCTTCCGGTGAGCGAGCCGTCAGGCAGCCTGATCGTCGACATCGGCGGCGGCACGACCGAGGTCGCGGTCATCAGCCTCGGCGGCATCGTCGTCAGCCGGAGCATCCGGATCGGCGGTGACGAGATGGACCAGGACATCGTCAACTTCGCCCGTCGCGAGTACAACCTGTTCCTCGGCGAGCGGACGGCGGAGGACATCAAGATCGCGATCGGCTCCGCCTATCCGGGCGAATGGGACCAGCAGCGGGTCAACCTCCGTGGTCGGGACCTCCTCACCGGCCTACCCCGGAGCGTGGAGGTCGGCGCCGACCAGATCCGCGAGGCCATCGAGCCGTCCGTCCAGCAGATCGTTGACACCATCCGCGACACGATCGAGGAGACGCCGCCGGAGCTCGTCGCCGACATCATGGACCAGGGGATCGTCCTCGCCGGCGGCGGCGCCCTTCTCGCCGGCCTGGACCGCCGAGTCGCCGAGGCGACTCAGATGCCGGTCCACGTGGCCGACGACCCGCTGACCTGCGTCGCTCGCGGCACGGGCATGGTGCTCCAGGAGATGGACCGCATGGAGCGCGTCCTCGTCACCGAGACCTATTCCAGACCGCCCCGCTGAGGCCCCGACCGATGGCCACGGCGGACCGGCCGCGGCACCGACCACGGCGGACCGGCCGCGGCACCGACCACGGCGGACCGAACGAAATGCCCGTGCCCGCAACCAGCCCCACGCCATGCCCCCAGCCGAGCCGACGTCCCGGCCCATGCCTTCCCCGGGACGTTGACGGATGCTGGTCTCGGGGCCCCGGACACGCCGTCCCGCGACCTGGCCGAGATGCCTGGCGATCGACCCCCCCGGGGGGGGCGTTGGCCGGGATGCTGGCCCTGGTTTCCTGGCCAATGCCCCTCCCCGGGGCACTATCCAGATGCCCGAGGCCGAATCGGGCCAGCCGGCGGCCGAACGGGTCGCCGCCGACCGTCTCGACCCCGCTCGCCGAGCGTGGCGAGGGCCAACCGAGGCGCTCCGGCGGCCCCGAGCGGCCGGCGATCCCCGGCTCCATCCGTCTTGTGCTCCCCGGGGGAGCATTGGCCAGGAAAGATTGGGTGGCGAGGCGGCGGGCGTGGAGCGCTGGCTGGAGGTCAGCTCCTGCTCGGAGCATTGGCCAGGAAAGATTGGGATGGCGAGGCGGCCTGGCGGCGAGGCGGGCCGGCGAGGCCGGCAGGCGGTGCGCGGTGCGCGGCCGAGCGGCAGCCAGTCACCGACCACGGGATGCGTACCATGAATTGCCGCAGCCGGACCTCGTCATCATGAGTGACCGAATGAGTGACCGATCTTGAGCGCCGTCTTCTCCAGCCGGACCGCCCGCCGCCGTGCCATCACGTACGTGGCGCTCCTCGCAGCCGCGCTCATCCTCATGGCGGTCTCCGCCAACCCGTTCGTCGTCGACCTCCAGCGGGGGATCGGCTTCGCCTTCCGCCCGATCCAGGGCGCGATCGACGGGCTGGGCCGGGATCTCAACTCGATCGCTGCTGCGATCGGCGAGATCGACCGACTCCGCCTGGAGAACGAGGCGCTCCGGGTCGAGAACGAGCGGATCCGGACGGAGAGCCGCCAGGCCGAGGAGCTGCGGCGCGAGAACGAGCTCCTGACCGGGCTCCTCCAGCTCCGGAACGGATTCGAGTATGAGACCGTCGCGGCATCCGTGATCGCGCGGGAGTCCTCCGAGGTTCAGCGGCGGATCGTCCTGGATCGCGGGACGTCCGACGGCATCGAGATCGGTGACGTCGTGATCGCCGCCGGCGGCGCGCTCGTCGGGCGGATCGTGGAGGCCGGTTCGACCTCCGCCACGGTCCAGCTGATCAGCGACTCCGCGTCGACGGTGATCGGGCAGCTCCTCGGGAGCGCCGCAACGGGCGAGGTCATCGGGCAGCTCCCGGGCAGCCTGCTCATGGAGAACATCGACTCGGCCGTCAGCGTCGGCCTCGGCGAGGAGGTCGTGACGGCGGGGATCGAGCTCGCCGGTGGGATCCGCTCGCCGTATCCGAAGGGCCTCGTGATCGGTCAGGTCATCGACGTCCGGAGGGACGCGAACGAGATCGTCCAGACCGCGTTCCTGGAGCCGGCGGCCGCGCTCGACCGGCTCGAGTACGTCCTCGTCATCCTCGACTACCAGGGTGGCCTCCCGTCTCCGGACCAGCAGCCCACGAACTGCCAGCCGAGCGAGGGCGGGACGCTCCCGGATTCGGAGCAGCCGTGCATCGATGCCACTCCGGGGCCGGAATCGGGATCTTCGGCCACGCCCTGACGCGCTGTGCTGGCGCGCATGCCTCCTGGCCTGATCGGTGACGCAGCGATCGCGCCCGTGGCCCCATCCGTCCGTCGGGCAGGGGCACCGGACGTGGCCGTACCGCACCGCCCTTCATCCATCACCACTGCTCCGATCCACCCGACGTCTCCCGACCATGGGGCCATGGTCGCTGGTACCCCCGCGGCATTGAGATTGAGCCTCGCGCCATCGAGGCTTGGGATACCAGGTCAACCCCAAGGCGGCCCGTCATGCTCGGGCCCGGACGGAGGCCCTCACTTGCAGCACGTGGCCCGCGCCCTCGTCCTCGCGCTCGTCGCCGGTCTCCTCGCGGTCGCGCCCGTCGCGGCGCTAGCGACGCCGTCCGGCTCGAGTGTGCCGACTCCCACCCTGGATGCCGCCGATTACCCGGCGGCGCTCTCGAGCGCGAAGGTCGTGATCATCGTGGGGCCGGTGCAGGCCAAGACCGCGAACTACCGGGCCATGGCGGACGAGGCGTACGCCGAGGCGATCAAGTACTCCTCGAACGTCGTGCGGGTCTACAGCCCGAATGCCACGTGGGCGGCGGTGAAGGCCGAGCTGCAGGGCGCGAACGTGGTCCTGTACCTGGGTCACGGAAATGGCTGGCCGAGTCCGTACCCGTACGACCCGAATTTCACGACGAGGAACGGCTTCGGCCTCAACGCGACCGCGACCAGCGGCGACTCCATCACGAAGTACTACGGCGAGCCGTACATCAGGAACGAGATCCGCCTGGCCCCGAATGCGGTCGTCCTCCTCAATCACCTGTGCTACGCCGCGGGCAGCTCCGAGCCCGGCTTTCCCGCACCCACGCTCAGCGTCGCAATGCAGCGCGTGGACAACTTCGCGTCGGCCTTCCTGGCAGCCGGGGCGCGGGCGGTCATCGCCGAGGGGACCGGCATGGTGAACGGGATGATCCGCGACCTGTTCACCACCAACCAGACGATCGTCGACCTCTGGCGGACCCAGTACGACTACAACGGCAACGAGCTCTCGTTCCCGTCCACCCGGAGTCCCGGCTACACGGCCTACATGGACCCGGACGGCACGCCGAACGGGTACTACCGCTCGGTGGTCGGCAGCCCTGACCTCCGGACGGTCGATGTCACGGGAGCCCCGTTCAGTTCGGTGCCCCAGGCGATCACGCCGCCGCCGCCCGTCGGGCCGGTCGACCCCGGGACGGTCAGCCGCCTCGCCGGCGCAAACCGGTACGAGACCGCGGCGGCGATCGCGGCGGGTTACGCACCCGGCGTGCCGGTGGCGTACATCGCGACCGGTCTCAACTACCCGGATGCGCTGACCGGCGCCGCGGCCGCCGGCGTGACCGGCGGTCCGGTCCTGCTCGTGACCCGCGACGCGATCCCGGCCGCCACGGCGGCAGAGCTGGCGCGGCTGACCCCGGGCCGGATCGTCATCCTCGGCGGTGAGGGCGTCGTCAGCGATGCCGTCGTTGCCTCTCTCACCGTCTTCACCACCGGCGGCGTCACCCGTCTCGCCGGCGAGAACCGGTATGCCACCGCGGCCGCGATCAGCGCGGCGACCTACGCCCCGGGCGTGCCGGTCGCCTATGTCGCGACCGGCCTCGACTTCCCCGACGCGCTCGCCGGCGCTGCCGTGGCCGGGTCCGAGGGGGCGCCGCTGTTGCTCGTGACGCGCGTCGCCGTCCCCGCCGCGACGGCCGCCGAGCTGGCCAGGCTCCGGCCGGCCAGGATCGTCCTGTTCGGCACGCCGGATTCGGTCAGCGACGCGGTCCTCGCGACGCTCGGCGGTGCCACCACGGGAGGGGTCAGCCGCGTTGCCGGGACGGATCGCTACTCCACCGCGGCCGCGATCAGCGCGGCTGCCAACAACCCGGGCGTGGCCGTCGCCTACGTGGCGACCGGTCTCGACTTTCCCGACGCGCTCGCCGGCGCGGCCCTGGCCGCCCTGACCCGCGGACCGCTCCTCCTCGTCACGCCGGACGGCCTGCCCGCCGCCGCCGCCGCCGAGCTGGGCAGGCTCCGGCCGGCCCGGATCGTCATCCTCGGCGGGTCGGGCGTCGTCGGCGACGCGGTTCAGGCCCAGCTCCCGACCTTCATCGGAGGCTGAGACTGCGGGCGTGCTGGTAGGTCGTGGTCGAAGTTGGCGGATCGCAGTGGACGTCTGCTCGACGCGCGTTCAAGCCGCGTCGGGATCCACGTCGCACGAGCCGATCTGCGCCAGCGCCACTCATCCCACCTCGACCACCGCTGGACAGACACACCCTGCCAGTCTCACTGGGGCCTGAACCTGACGGGACGCCGTCGGCGGTCGGATCCGGCCGTCCTCCCGGTAGACTCCCGAGGATGACGACCGAGGCGAACAACGCGAACGGCGAGACGGGACCCGCGCCCGGCGTGGAGACGGGGGTCTGGGTGGTCCTGCCGACCTACGACGAAGCCGAGAACCTCCCGGGCATTGTGGCTGCGATCCTCGAGGCACTCCCGGGCGCCACGCTCCTCGTCGTCGACGACGCGTCCCCTGACGGCACGGGCGCGCTCGCCGACGGGCTCGCGGCAGCCGATCCACGCATTCGGGTGCGGCATCGAGCCGGCAAGCAGGGCCTGGGCAGGGCGTACCTCGACGGCTTCCGCGTCGCGCTCGAGGGCGGGGCGACGGCGGTCGTCCAGATGGATGCCGACTGGTCGCATGATCCGGCGGTGCTGCCGGCACTCCTGGGTCCGATCTCCGTCGGTGAGGCGGATCTCGTGATCGGGAGCCGGTACACGCGCGGCGGCAGGGTTGAGGGCTGGGGTGTCGGGCGCCGGTTCATCTCGCGCGGCGGTTCGCTGTTCGCCCGGATCGTCCTGGGCCTCCGGCCGTACGACCTCACCGGCGGGTTCAAGGCCTGGCGGGCAGCGACCCTCGGGTCGATCCCGTTCGCGGGCATCCACGCCGGTGGCTACGTCTTCCAGATCGAGATGACCCACCGGGCGTCGCGAACCCGGGCGCGCGTCGTGGAGATTCCGATCACGTTCCGCGACCGCCGTGTCGGCCACTCAAAGATGTCGCGTCGGATCATCGCCGAGGCACTCCTCGTCGTCCTGCGGCTCCGGGCCGAGGAGCTGGTCGCACGCTTCCGAGGGCGTTCCGCGGCGTGACGGCGCTTGGAGCGGAAGTCTCGGCCGCGCCCATCCCCGGGATCCGCGTCGTCCTCGACGTCCGGCCGCTCCAGGACCCTGGTCGCGCGCCGGCGACGAGCGCATACCTCGCCGGCCTCCTCGGCGCGTACGACGCGGATCCGCTCGAGGGCGAGTCGTTCGCATTCCTCCTCCAGTCGGACCTCGACGATCCGACGACGTCGTTCGGGCGCCTGGAGGTCGTCGGGCGACGGCTCCTGCCGCCGACGCGGCTCCTCCGCTCGGGTGCGCTGACCGTCGACCCGTTCCTCCTCCGCGGGGCGTCTCTCGGGGCCGCCTGGCGCGCCGAGCGCGGGGGAGCGGCCGGCGCGGTCTATCACGCCGCCGCGGGATCGCCGCCGCTCTTCTCCCGGATCCCGGTCGTGGTGAGCCTGCTCGATCTCGCGCCCTGGGAGCTGCCCGGCGCCTACCAGCGCTCCCCGTCGGTGCGATTCGGGCAACGGCTTCGCGCTCGCCTGCTCCGGGACGCCGCGGCCGTGATCGTCGGGACGACGGCGGTCTCGAGCGCGGCGAGCCGGCTCCTCCACCTTCGTCGGGACCGGCTCCGCGTCGTGCCGCTCGCGGCCCGCGCCGCGTTCGCGCCGCCGCCCACCGATGACGGCGCCCCGGACCCGGCGACCCGCGCGGAGATCGAGCGCCTGGGTCTCCCGGATCGCTACCTCGTCTACCCGGGCCGGTATGACGCTCGCCAGGACCTCGGGACGTTGCTGCGGTCGCTCGCCGCGCTCGGCGTCGCGGGTCGTCCCCGATCTCTCGCCGCCGGCGTCGCGTGGCCGCCCCGCGTCCTGCTGGTCGGCGCCTCGCCGGAGGACCGTGCCGCCCTCGCCCGGGCGGCGGCGCGGGCGGGGATTGGCGACGCGCTCGCCTACGCGCCGGCGCTCTCCCCGGACCGGCTAGCGGCACTCGTCCGGGGGGCCCGAGCCGTGCTCCTGCCGGTCCTGTCCGAATCCGCCGGCCTCGCCGCGATCGAGGCCCTCGCGAGCGGAACGCCGGTCGTCGCGTCGAGCGTCGGCGCGCTGCCCGAGATCGTGGGCGGCGCGGGCATCCTGGTTGAGCCCCGCGACGTCGAGCGGCTCGCGGCCGCGCTCCACGCCGCGTGGACGGATGAGCGGGTGCACCGTCGGCTCGCCGGCCTCGCCCTCAAGCGGGCCCGCGGATCCCGCCGGGCCTGGGCGGACGTGGCCGCGGACACGCGCCGCGTCTATGCGGAGGTTGGCGTTCGCCGCAGCGGGCGACCTATCTGACCCTGATCTCAGCGCCCGGGACGGCACCCTCGATGACCTCGTAGGCGTACGACAGTGCGATCACCTGGACGAACGTCTGGCCAGCCGTCAGGGTGATCGGCGTGCCGTCGGCGGCGAACAGCTGCGTCGGGCTCGAGATCGAGTCCTTCGACCAGGTGCCCCGGATGATCCGGCCATTCGTGGAGACGATCGCCTCACCCGAGCCCACGTCGGCGGCCTCCAGGCGGTTCTTCCCGGACCCGTCGTTGAGCGCCCCGAAGCGCATCCGCAGGATGACCACGTTCGCCGGGGCGACGACCCGGCCATCGGCCGCATCGACCTGCGGCTCGGACGCCCCGTCGATGTAGCGGCGGTACGTGTTGGAGGCGGGGTCGAACCGGAAGGTGATCGTCTCATACGGGTAGTCGACGGTCAGGGTGGTCCCGACCGGCCGGAACTCGCCGCGAATGGCCGGGCCGAATGACCAGGCCGGCTCGATCGGCCCATCGGCCGCGCCGACGGCCGCCGCCAGCGCCCGGAGGCGCGCCCCGTCCGAGTAGACGTTGTGCGGTGACGGCCGATCCCTGTCGCGCCAGAGGTAGGTGCCTCCAAAGCGAAACTCGTCCGCGTTCCAGACCAGCTGGCCTCGGCCGCTCTCACGCAGCGTGGCCATCGCGCCGGGTGAGCCTCCGACGTGGACGAACACGGCGTTCCACTCGGCCGCCCAGTCGATGTAGTACTGGCGGGCGCTCCGGACGGGGCCGACCGACGCCGGGATCGAGTCCTGGAAGATCAGCATGTAGCGAGGGATGCCGCCCTCGGCGGGCGCCTGCCAGACGACGGCGGCGGCGTTGAACCCCGACTGCGGGCGCGCCGCCCGCAGGTCGTCGATCATCACGGCGATCGGCTGCCGGGTTGCGGCCTCCGGGCTGACGGGGAGTCCAGTGAGCGGCGCCGGCACGAGCACGGGCGTGGGCTCCGGCGTGGGTTCCAGCGTGGGTGATGGTGTGGCCTCCGGTGAGGGCGTCGCCATCGGATCGCCGCTCGCGGCGCCGCTCGGTCCCGGTGTCGCACGGATCCCCGAGCCGGTATCCGGCGCCGAGGACAGCGACCCAACGAGGGCACCGACCCCCGCGCCGCCGCCGATCGCGACGATGACGAGCAGGACGATGGCGGCCGATCGGATCCTTCCGTTCAGGCCCCTGGCGCCGGTCTCGGTCACGTGGGCTCCCCTGCGCGGCGTCCGCAGCCGCGGCGGGCGCAGAATAGCGGAGCGATCCCCCATCCGCGTCAGCACCCGAAGGTCCGGGCGGTGCGCGTCGGGCGGGACGCATCGAACGAGCGAGGTACAGGCCATGCCCACCAGGAAGACCGTCCAGCCAGACGGTGCCGAGTCTCAACCAGCCCCCACCTCCGCGCCGCGCCGCACGCGCCGCACGACCCCGGCCCCTGGTCCCGTCGTCGTGCCGGATGAGGAGCTCGCGGCCGCACCATCCGTCGAGGAGGACGAGACGTGGGTTCAGGCCGACGCCGTGGAAGTTCACCAGGGCGCGATCGGGCGCGTGGACGCCACCGACGTCACCGTCACGCAGGGCGTTGTCGGGGCCGCCCGCGGAGATCGCATCTCGGTGGAGATGGGTCTGCTCGGCGCCGCGATGGGGGGCGAGATCAGCATCTCTCAGGGCGGCGCCGGGTCGATCCTGGCTCAGCAGGCCCGCGTGGAGCAGTCATTCGTCAGGACGCTGGTCGCCCAGCACGTCGAGATCCGGCGGCCGAGCGCCGTCCTGTTCCTGATCGCCCAGCGCGTGAGCGGCGACATCCGACCCGTCCTGGACTGGCGCGGCGCGCTCGTCTTCGGGGCGGCCTTCGGCGTGACGGCGGGGCTGTTCGGTCGTCTCCGTCGAAGGGCCGATCGAAGGGGCTGACCGAGGCCCTCGGCTATACTCTGAGCCCGACCGCCCCGGCCGCAGGCCGGGCCCATCCGAGCATTGCCGCGTCGCCGAGCGCTGCGGCTCGGGAGCCGCAGCAGGAGCCCAGCGAGGTCCCGTGATCCATCCGTCAGCGCGCGTCCACCCGACCGCGGACCTCGAGGCCGACGTGGCCGTCGGGGCCGGGACCAGCATCTG
Organism: Anaerolinea sp.; assembly: GCA_013822395.1. Classification (GTDB taxonomy): domain Bacteria; phylum Chloroflexota; class Limnocylindria; order Limnocylindrales; family CSP1-4; genus UBA5189. The sequence goes on from PNKK01000024.1 coordinate 27,943, forward strand.
GCACCGGGCCCAGATCCGCGTCGGCGCGCGAATCGGCGCCGAGTGCGTCATCGGGCGCGACGCGTTCATCGACGAGGGTGTCGAGATCGGGGATCGGGTGAAGATCCAGAATGGCGCCCTCGTCTACCACGGCGTGACCGTGGAGGACGGCGTCTTCATCGGGCCGGGCGCCATCCTCACGAATGACCGCTACCCGCGGGCGATAACCTCCACCGGCGAGCTCGCCCGGGCGGGGGACTGGACGGTCAGCCCGGTCGTGCTCCGTCACGGGTCGTCGATCGGTGCCGGCGCCGTGGTCGTCGCGGGCACGGAGGTCGGTGCCTTCGCGACGGTCGGCGCGGGCGCGATCGTCACCCGCGACGTCCCGTCCCACGCGCTCGTCGTCGGCAACCCTGCCCGGCGGATCGGTTGGATATGTGCCTGTGGCGTCCGGCTCCTCGACGCCGACGGAGCTCCGGCCGCCGCCACCCCGCCGCAGTACTCGACGCACCCGGAGATCCATTGTCCGAGCTGCGAGCGGACCTACGTCTACGTTCCGGACGCGGAGGCGCTCGAGGAGCGCCCGCACCCCCAGCAGGGAGCTCCCGTATGATCCCGATCGCTCGCCCGGACCTCGGCCAGGAGGAGATCGACGCCGTCGCGGACGTGCTCCGATCCGGCATCATCGCCCAGGGTCCGCGGGTGAAGGCGCTCGAGGCGGCCTGGTCGGACTACTGCGGCGTCGGCCATACGATTGCGATGGCGAACGGAACGCTCGCCCTGATGGCGACGCTCACCTGCCTGGGAATCGGCCCGGGCGACGAGGTCGTCACCGTGGCCCACACGTTCGCGGCGACCGCCAACGCGATCCTGTCCACCGGCGCGATGCCGGTCTTCGTGGACATCGAGCCGGATACGTACCTGATCGACGCAAAGCGGATCGAGGCGGCCATCACGCCACGGACCCGGGCGATCGTGCCGGTCCACCTGTTCGGGCTCGTCGCGGACATGGACATGATCGGCGCGATCGCGGATCGCCACGGCCTCGAGGTCGTCGAGGACGCCTGTCAGGCCCACGGCGCGACGTATCGCGGCCGTCGCGCCGGAAGCTTCGGCCACGGGACGTTCAGCCTGTATGCGACGAAGAACATGACGACCGGCGAGGGCGGCTTCGTCACGACGAAGGACGGCGAGCTCGCCGACCGGCTCCGCCTCTACCGGAACCAGGGGATGCGGGCACGCTACCAGTTCGAGACGCTCGGCTTCAACTTCCGGATGACGGACCTGAACGCTGCAATCGGCCTCGTGCAGCTCGAGAAGCTGGATCGCAACACGGCCCGCCGGCAGGCGATCGCCGCCGCGTACGATGAGGGCTTCGCGGATCTGCCGGTCCGGATCCCGGTGGTGCCCGACGGTCGAACCCACGTCTACCACCAGTACACACTCGAGGTCGGGCCGGCTCGGGACGCGATCATCACGGCGATCCGGGAGGGCGGCGTCGGGGCGGACATCTACTACCCGATCCCGGTCCATCGTCAGGCGTACATCCAGGAGCGCGGCCTCCACGCGGACCTTCCGGTCACGGACCTGGCGGCCGAGCGGACGATCGCCCTGCCGATGTATCCGGGGATGACCCAGGAGGATCGCGCGACGGTGATCCGCGTCGTTCGCGACGCCGTGCTCGCGCACGTCGGGGTCGGCGTCGGGGCATGACCCGGGGCATGACCCGGGGCCTGACCCGGCGGGCGGCGGCGGTCCGCCCCGGATGACCGCGTTCTGGCGCCCGGCGGGGGATCGTGAGATCCGGGTCGGGCTGGCCGGCCTCGGGTCGATGGGCCGCAACCACCTCCGGGTGATCGCCAGCCGGCCGAACGCCCGACTCGTCGCGATCGCGGACCCGGTCCCGGACGCGCTTGCGGCCGCCGGCGCGGCCGCCGGGACCGGCGCGGCCGGCTTCGCCGAGCCGCTCGCGATGATCGCCGAGGCCGACCTCGACGCGGTGGTCATCGCCGCGCCGACGACCGCCCACCTGCCGCTCGCCCTCGCCGCGATCGGGCGGGGGATCGCCGTCCTCGTCGAGAAGCCGCTCGCGCCGACGGTCGAGGAGGCCCTCGAGATCGTGGCCGCGTCCCGGGCGACCGGCGTCCCCGTCCAGGTCGGCCATGTCGAGCGGTTCAACCCCGCCGTCCGCGAGCTCGGGCGACTGCTCCATGAGGAGCGCTGGCTCTCGACCGTCTACGCGATCACCTCCCGCCGAGCCGGCCCGTTCCCGGCCCGGATCCGGGACGTCGGCGTGACCGTGGACCTCGCGACCCACGACGTCGACATCTGCTCGTGGATCGCCGGGGAGCGGCCGGTCCGGGTCCACGCCGAGACGGCCCAGCGCATCCATGCCGACCACGAGGACCTCCTGTTCGGGCTCCTCCACTTCCCGTCCGGCGTCGTCGCCCAGCTGGACGTCGACTGGCTCACTCCGGCCAAGCGGCGCCAGCTCGTCGTCGTCGGCGAGGAAGGGATGTTCGAGCTCGACTACCTGACCCAGCGCCTGACCTTCACGCGCGCGACCGATACCACCAACCCGCGCCTGATCGGCGGCTACGCGCCGACCTTCGAGGGCGAGGTGGCCGTGCTGCCGGTCCCGGCCGGCGAGCCGCTGGCGTTCGAGCACGACGCGTTCCTGCAGGTCGTCCGCGAAGGAGGCCGGCCGGAGGTGGATGCCGAGGACGGGCTCTGGGCGGTCGGGGTCGCGACGGCGCTGCTGGACGCGGCCGCCCGGCGCGAGGTCGTAACGCTGGACGGGTTCGCCGCCCGCTTCGCGACCGCCTGAGCCGGCCTGAACCACCTGAGCTGCCCCGAGAGGATCGAAACCGGATGAGCATCGTCACCCGCCCGACCACGGGCCCCAGCCTCCTCGGCGGGTCGATCGTCCTGCCGGTCAACGAATGCCGGCACGATCTGCCGCCGCGGCGGGTGTCGCCATGGACCGGCACGGCCGGGACCGCCGGCACGGTGGCCGTGGTGGGGGCCGGGAAGATGGGCCTGCCGCTGGCGGCGCAGTTCGCCGGCCACGGCTGGGACGTCATCGCCGTCGACGTCCAGGAGTCCGTCGTCGCGGCGATCAACGACGGCCGCTCGCACATCGGCGAGGAGCCCGGGGTCGCGGAGCTGGTGGCGTCGGCGCACGCGGCCGGGCGGCTGCGAGCGACGACGGACGGGACGGTCGCGGCGCGGGACGCCGACGTCGTCGTGCTCATCGTGCCGGTGATGCTCGACGCGGCCCACCGGCCGGACTACCGGTACATGGATTCGGCGGTCGCATCGATCGGCCCGGGCGTCCACGCCGGCAGCCTCGTGATCTTCGAGACGACACTCCCGGTCGGGGACACGCGCGGGCGGTTCGCGCCACAGCTGGAGGCGGCCTCCGGGCTCCGGGCGGAGGAGGACTTCCTCGTGGCCTTCTCGCCCGAGCGGCTATTTTCGGGCGCCGCCCTCCGCAACCTCGCTACGTATCCCAAGCTCGTCGGCGGACTCAGCGCGCGCTCGACCGAGCGGGCGGGGCGGTTCTACGACGCCGTGCTGGACGCCGAGATCGTGGCGATGACCTCCGCCGAGGCGGCCGAATTCTCCAAGCTCGCCGATACGACGTACCGCGACGTCAACATCGCCCTCGCCAACGAGTTCGCGGCGTACGCCGACCGTGTCGGTGTGGACATCCGCGAGGTCATCGCGGCCGCGAACAGCCAGCCGTACAGCCACATCCACCAGCCCGGCCTGGGCGTCGGCGGCCACTGCATTCCCGTCTATCCGCACTTCCTGTTGTCCAGGGCGCCCGAGCTCACCCTGGTTGCCCGGTCCCGCGAGGTGAACGACGGGCAGATCGAGATCGCGGTCGAAGCGGTGCGCGAGGCGCTCGGCGGTCTCGCGGGCGCGCAGGTGCTCGTGCTCGGGCTCACCTATCGCGAGGGCGTGAAGGAGCTCGCCTACTCGCGGGCGATCCCGTTGATCGAGGCCCTGCGGACCGCTGGCGCCCGGGTCCTCGCGCACGACCCTCTGCTGTCAGACGACGAGATCAGATCAGTGGGCGCCGAGCCGTACTCGTGGGGCTCCAGGGCCGACGTCCGGGCGATCGTCACCCAGACCGGCGACCGGCGCTGGCGAGAGCTGGACGCGTCGTGGTTCCCGGACATCGCGCTCCTCGTGGATGGCCGGAACAGCCTGTCCGCGTTGGCGCTCCCGGCGGGCGTGGCGTACCGCGGCATCGGGGTGCCCGCACGCAGAGCTATCGACTCCGGATAGCGTTCAGCGCAAAGTGACGGAGATTCCCTATTCGGTAGTCGGTCTCCCCTTCCGCCGGCGCAGCACACCGCCCTACGGCCGGAATCCCGCTCTCTCAGCCCAGGCGCGTCTGAAGCTCCCGGAGGCGGATGAGCCGGCGTTCCAGCCAGTTGCGCACAAGGTCGCGGTCGCCGTACTGGCTGGCGAACTGGGCGATGCCCGAGTCATCGAGGAACACTGAGCGCCAGCCGGGCCGCTCCCGGTCGAGCTCGTCCGCGGCCCTCCTGCCCCATGCCTCGGCCCGGCGCTTCACGTCGACGATGTGGTCGGCCTCGGTCGTCAGCGAGGCGACCTCCTCGATCAGTGCATTACCCTCGGCGAGGTGGCGCCCGAGCGCGACCCGGAGGATGTCGTCACGGTCGTCTTTCGTCCGGGCGAACGGGACGCGGCGGCGGATGGCCCGGACGCTGAGGAGCGCGGCGACGCCGTACACGGCGACGGTGGCGCCCGCAGCCAGCGGGACCGCCTCCGCTGACTGGGCAACGACGAGACCGAGGAGAGCGCCGAGCAGAAGCGAACCGAGCGACCAGAGCACCGACTGCACGGTGCCATTCTAGGCCGGGGTCACCCTCCCCCGAAGTTGCGGCCCGAGCCGTCCCGGACTGGCCGCGGCGGACCTCGCGGACGAGGGCGCTCAGTCCGGGCCTGTGCGACCCTGCGGGCGATTGACCATAAGCCCGAGATGACCCTCGCCCGCGACGTCGATGCGTTCATCTCGGCCGCGACGCCGACCGAGATTCTGGACATCCAGACCTCGGACTGGTTCGCCCTGTGGCTGTTCGCCCGAGCCGTGTCCGCCTACCGGGCGGCGATGCTCCTCCTCGACGCATCGTTCGGCGACGAAGCGATGGAGCTCGCCCGGGCGCTCTTTACGGATGGTCTCCGGCTGCTCGAACTCGAGCGGCTGGGGAGCCGACGCCATCCGGTATGCTCGGCTGGAAGCTCAAGTTCATCGTCGAGAGTGAGCACCTGATGGAGGAGGCTGTCTGGGTCGGGCTGGAGACCAACCCGGAGCCGGTACTCGACCGGCTCGCCGAGGAACGGGCGAGTGTGTGCAGGATGCGAGCGTTGGGCGCCTCGCTCGCGGAGGGGACGACGCTGTTCCTCTCGCGCTACGTCCTTCTCGCGTTCAGCGGGCTGCTGGGCATCCTCGAACGCGAGAAGCCACCGGAGCTCGATGCTCTTCTCCAGCGCATGGAGGAGCTCGGGTCGGACGGCCCGATAGCTCAGGAGCGATCGAGGTAGTGGACCGGCGTGAGCGGCAGGAGTTGTCGGCTCTCCTCGGGGATGTTTCGTTGGTGCTCGACCCACAGCCTGTAGAGGCCGCCGAGGTCGAGGAGCGTCAACTTCCGCTTCTGCTCCCGGCGAGCATCCCGTTCGGCGTCGCGAGTGAATCCTGACGCCGCGACGTAGATGCCGACCTCATCGTCCCCGAGGACGGCCATGAACGAGCGCAGGTCGCCGACATCGACCTTGCTCCCGAGTCGTTTGACCTGAACCTTGATGCGCGGACCCTTCGCGCCGAGCGGGTCGGTGTAGGCCACGATGTCGATACCGTCGTCCGCGCCGCCCGGCGCTTCCCACGCGACGTGGTAGCCCATCCCGCGAAGGAGCGCCCCGACGAGCCGCTGGAAGTCGTAGGGCGGCATCCCGAGGAGGTAGGCACGGACCTCCTCCCACGCCTGTTCGCGGGCCTCTTCCACAGAGAGGCCGGCGGCTTCGATAATGTCGGCCTCGCCCCCGGCCCCCTCCACGACCGTACCGCTCTTGACCTGAGCCTCATGCCACGCCCGGTAGAGCTTGACGGCCTCTCGGTAGAACGCCTCCGGGTCGGCTTCCTTCTTGAGAGCGGCTCGGCCGGCGTCGGTCAGAGCCCATGTCCCGTCCACCTTCGTCATCCAGCCGGCCTTGACCGCGCTGATGGTGTGGAACCGGACGAGCCTCTCGTATCGCCTGACACCCGGCCGCTTCGGGTAGTCCGCAGCCTCAAACGGCGTCGGTGGGACGGTCTTGGCGAGTCGGGCGAGGGCATCCTTCGCCGCAAGCCCGTCTGTCGCCGGGGCGAGGAGCTCGAACAGCCCGCGCACCATCTCGCCGGCTCGCTTGACCGTGACCTCAGCCATGAGCTCTCCCCCGTCCGCATCGCTCGGATGACCGGACCATCCTAACCAGCCTGGCGTCAACCAGCGGGGCCTCTCGCGTCAGCAGGGAGTGATTGCTCTCGAGTAGCGAACCTGGGTCCCGATCTAAGACATGTTACATTTGACATGAACTGCCAGCTGCACCTAGTCTTGG